>PBVO01000033.1 GCA_002729015.1 Candidatus Poribacteria bacterium | reverse complement strand
CTTTATGCAAATCCTGTTGTTAAAATGTTGCCCACTAATCCTGAAAATTATCTCGACAACAGATAATCATATTTGAACTTTGTTTCTTAACTAGAAATCAAGACTCGCAGCACCTATCCACCAATCGCTCTGTAGGTTGCTATATCGGGCAATTTCCAGATGGATGAATTTTAGTAAACGAAGATCCCCCCCCATGGTTAAAAAACCCTGATTATTACCAACTCGCAAGCCAGCCTCAATAAACTGGTCAGGCAACAAACGGACCTCAGCCCCTAAATGAAGGTTGTCACTTAGCTGATCTAAGGCATAACCACCCAAGGCATCGTCACCATTAGGGTCATCATATGTAGCTGCAAGGGTCATATCTAACAGAGTATTGGTTTTTTTTAGCAAGTTCAAAGGTCGTACCGCCATTGAAATAGCGACATTGGGTGGAAATGTCTCTTCACCACCAATACCTCCAACTAAGTTTCGACCAACCACACCCAAATTCAGCCCATCAAATGGTATGACAATTGTACCGAAGTCAATACTATAGCCAAACTTGCGGTCAATATTTTCTTGAATGAAATCGGCAACACTTTGGTTGGGACCTAGATCGAAATATTCTTCCGTAAATTGCTTAGGATTAAGAAGATCTGAAATCGTAAAAGGATCATCTACATCGCTAAATTCGCCCCTACCAATTAGGCGGGCTGTAGTACCAAAATGAACAGATTTGAGAAACGGCTGGTTTAAATCTACATGATAAGCTAGAGAAGTAGCCAAAGCACCTTGACCCACTGATCGGTAGATAATTTCATCATCCAACATCTGTAGGATTGGATCCGGCCAAGGAACTCCTTTTTTAGCTAAACGAAACTCAGTCAAGGTTTGGAAGTAGAGAGACAAACCGAGAGCCATCTGTTTATCAACCATAGGAACAGATAAACCAAAACCGAGAAAATCGATGTTAACTCCTAGATGCTTTGAAGACAAATTACCAACTTCTTCTACTAATTTTGACCTAGCTGATGCTACTGTTGGGTCAAACAGTGGGTTAGCAGAATTGGTTAACGGAGAAACAACATCATCGAGAAAGTTTTCCATACTCAATGCTTGGTCGAAAATATCTTGTGTTATTCCTCCTCTAATTGGTAACAACTGAAAGGAAAATTTGTTGATTTGCGTTAAACCTGCTGGGTTATAATGAATAGCTGAAAGGTCATTAGCAATAGCTTCATAGGCATTTCCCAAACTAGCAGGTCTCAATCCTCGATACAAAAATANTGGTGTTTCANCNGCTGAAACNNGNCNTGGNANACATAGAAAAAAAATAGAGAAGCCTAAAACNNTTAGNCTCAAAAAGGCTGCTAATTTTTGATAGCTCATGTTCTACAACTCCTTATTGACTCACCAGTTGACGGATTCGAGCTTCAACTTCGTCTCGGTTACCGATCGAAAAGCCCCATTTACTGACTTTGTCGAGTAACTTGTTTGTAAATATATCAGCCACATTTTTATTTAGATTTTGAATTGATGTCGCCAAATCGGGTGCCAATTGCTTCGCCATTTTTAGACCTTGGTCTAAATGGTATAATGCGTCTTGCCTACTAATTCTTCGATCTATTAAAGTCGCCTGATTTTGAATTAACTTCCCGTATATATCTTTGGTACCTGGTTGTTCTATAACTCTAATTCTAGCACTAGTCAAAAGTGTTACAGCATCAATAATGACTTGCCGCTGTTTCATACTAAATTGAAGAAGGTATTCTTCGGGCTGCAAATTATCAAATTGTTTTTTTGCTGATTCACTCAGGTGAAAATCGTATTGCCCCTCAATAAAGTCAATCTCGAACAGATCTCCTTTTTCAGTTTGTAACTTACGTAAGGCATCTGACAGATAGAAATGAGCTAAATTGACGTGCATCAAAATTTGATCAGTCTTGGAAAGAATGGAGTTATTTACTACTTGAAATGGACNAGCTGTTATCGCGACATCAGTCATAATAGGNGTTTCATCGCCCGAAGCATCTAGTACCAAATACATCGCAGCTATCGCATCTTGAATGGCAGGCTCAGGGATGTTCTCAAGCTCTTCTGGACTGGCTAAAATGGTTTCCAGATTACCTAAATCACCAAGTTCTGACAGATCAATACCTAAACCCGTTTTATCTATGGCCGACTGTGCTATAGAAAATGCCTCTTGCACCTCAACTTCTCTGGGATCTTCATCTCCTAAGATTGGTCGTTCGACTCGGTCTTCTGGGCTGGCACACCCTAAGCATAAGCCNACCAGTAAACAACCAACGAAAAGTTTAAGTTTTCGAGGCCATNTGTTGATTTGGGTCATATTACTTTCTCCCTGGAGTAATTAAAATTGGGTCAACGTTCTAGGTGATCAATCGGGTTTAGAACTTTTTGGCCTTTTCGTATTTCAAAGTGAAGGTGTGGACCTGTGGAAAGACCAGTACTACCAACTTGTGCGATNTTTTGTCCTTGTCGAACATGTTGACCTTCTCTGACCAAAATTCGAGAGTTATGAGCATATCTTGTTTCATATCCACCAACGTGTTCGAGAATTACTAACTTTCCATATCCACCCATAACACCACTGAAGGCAACTCGACCACTGGCTGAGGCCCGAACGTTAGTTCCGGTCTTAGCAGCTATATCTAACCCTTTATGCAATCGCCTACGTTTCAAGACAGGATGAATACGATAGCCATACCCGTCAGACATACGCCCCTTAACGGGCAAAATAAACCTAGGGTTGACAGTTTTTCCCGTCAAACGTCTCTTAAGCCTTTCTCTTACTTGGCGATTAGTTAATTTTGCTCCCGGCAAGAACAAATCGGTATTAGCTTGAATAAAGTCAGGNTCCTGAATAGAATTAGCTGAGATAATTACCGATAATCCAACTTGGTAACGTATAGCTATATCTTCTAGTGTTTCGTTCTTGACGACCGTATGTAAAATACCTCTGGTACTGGGAATACGAATTTTTTGNCCTTTTTTAATTAAGTTAGCATTTTTGAGTTTATTGAAAGTTAATAGTGTATATATATCTAAGTTATNTCGGTCTGCAATTTTCCACAGACTATCGTTCTNTTTGATATGATAGATTTTTGGTGCGACAGAAGGTCGATTAGCTGGGGATTCNGTAATTGATTTGGTTATTCTTTCTGAAGGGTTAACATCNTCCTGNCGGTTTCCTTNCGGGATGTTTTTNACGTCGAATGTTTTTTGAGGGGCNACTTCAGGTACAACGTCTAGAGGNCTAGGAAATGTAGAGCTATTTGACACTTCTGGTGTATTGTTACCGGTACTCGAATCCAATTCAAATTTTGACCTAAAGTTGGTCTCATTACCCAATATAGTNGCTAAATCAACCTGGTCAGTTGTATCGATCGTCTGGNCNATAGCCGNAGTGTCTCTAACTTTAGAGATAAGAATTAAGCTAAGTGCTATAATTACGGACGCCCAAACCAATAGTTGACGACGAGTGGACATACACTCGGACTCCTTTAAAGTACAATTAACTTAGTTTAGTGAACCAAATCATTGGTTTAATATGATGTAAATCTCTGTGTAGTCGGTCTTTGTACAAAATAGAGCAACAGAGACAGCGATAAATACGATGATTGATGTTCAGAGTTACACTAAATTATCATTTGATTTGACACAGCTTGGTGCTGAATCAGCGGAAAAATTGAATTTTCAAGAATAATTTACAGTAATGAAAACTTATACCCAAATGCCTAAGATTGTTTCGAGAGAAAGCAATAATCAGATATTTTATCCTTATTATTCGGTCATCATTTTTATTTTTTCGTTGGCGTTATCAATCAGGGTCGATGGAGCTATCGATCCGGTGTTTGTTTGGAAATTTAACCAAAGTTCTGGAACGGTAGCAATTGAATCAGGAACAGGACCTAATGGGATAATTTTAGGCAGTCCTCAATGGGTAGAGAGACCCGTTGACGATGATGTTGGTAATAAGGCCCTTCGATTTGATGGTATAAACGACTATGTGTCAGTACCTAATCATAATTTGATAAATACAGGAGGCCCTTGGTCTAGTAAAACCATTGTTATCATATTTAAAGCCGATGATACTTCAATAGCCAATAAGCAAATCCTTTATGAGCAAGGAGGCAATATTCGTGGTTTGAACATTTATATAGAAAATGGAAGATTGTATGCTGGAGGATGGAATCAAAATCCAAGTGAAAGTAACTGGTCTGGAGAATGGCCTTCTACTCCAATTGAGTCTGATGTTTGGTATGAAGTTGCACTGGTGTTAAGAAAGACTACTGATATTGTATCTTCGGACAAATTAGAATTATGGTTGGATGGTGAACTGAGAGCAACCGCTGCCGGCGGCAAACTATATAGCCATAGTGGAAACATTGGGATCGGAAATATCAATCAGTGGACAGAATTTCCCGACGGTGCATCGAACGACAACAAATTTTTTCAAGGTCAAATTGACGAAATTCGTCTTTATAATGATGTCTTGTTTGCAATTAGAATTGAACCAACTTCTCTCACATTTTCCGAAACAGTCGGCTTAGCTAATACATCATCAATTTCTATATACTTACCTCCCAATTTAGACAGTGATCATTCACCCAACGAAGTGATTATAAAAATTGCGAATAACGCCTTAATTAGTAACCCTGAACAGTCGAAGAATGGGACTAACTTCACTAGCTCACCATCTCTCAACCAGCTTTTTGAAGAATTATCGATAAGCCAGGTAACTTCTGTTTTTGGTACACAGCTTGGCACCTTAGGAAGTTTCTACCGGCTGGAGTTCGATTTGAATCAACCGTTATCAAATATGATTGAGTCCCTAGTACAACACGAACTAATTGAATTTGCACAACCCAACTACATCTATCGTCAGAAATTGGTCCCCAATGATATGAAGTATTCAAACCAATGGGGGTTGGCTCAAATTAACGCTACTGCCGGATGGGATTATGAAACAGGTTCATCCAACGATATAGTGGTGGCTATCATCGATTCAGGTATAAATTACAATCATGTGGATTTAACTACTAACATGTGGAAAAACCTCGAAGAAATACCAGGAAATGGCATTGATGATGATGGAAATATGTATATCGATGATGTATATGGCTGGGATTTCCATTCAGAAGATAACCAGCCCAACGAAGGTGAGCATGGTACTCACGTTGCTGGGATTGTAGGTGCTATATCTAACAATAATCAAGGTATCGCCGGAGTTATGTGG
>PBVO01000164.1 GCA_002729015.1 Candidatus Poribacteria bacterium | reverse complement strand
GAGCCAGTTGATTATGGCTTCCTGGAAATTCATATCTATGCTGCTGACTATAATTTCGGGGATGAGCCAATTGCGAGAACACATACTAAGCACCATAATAGTGGGGATTGGGAAATCACCCTTCCGCCAGGAAGCTACAAGGTAAAAATCCATTCTCATCAGTCAACTTATAAGGCTGAGTGGTATAAGGGCCCTTCAGATGGAGCGGATGATGTCTTTAGATGGGAGGATGCGTATAGCATCAATTTGCAAAGTGATACAACAGGTATAGATGTTGAGATTGGGGCTGCTCCTTCCGGGAATTTGTCCGGGACTTTAAAGGATAAAAATGATGCCAACGCATCTATTGGTTGGCCGGAAATCACGCTTCATGATCCTGATGATGAAGATGTTGTTTATTGGCCTGGTAGAGTGCATAGAGAATGGGTGAATCCAAATAATGATCCTGAGGGAGGGTACCATTCAAATGATTACACAATGGTTGCGCCGGTTGGTTCTTATAAATTAAAAATTCAATTTTGGGACGGGTCATACCAGACAAGTTATTATAAGGCGGCAAGTGGTGATGGTGTTTTTGGAACTTCCTCTTTTGATGATGCGACAACTGTAACAATATCAAAATCTCATACAGAGAGTTCGCCTTTAGCCAATATTAATTTTGATCTTTCGCAGGCCCCGACTGGTACTATTAAGGGTAAACTTATTGATAAAGACACTGGTTCATTTAGTGGAGATTGGTATTCGGTAATTTTGAGAGGTGCTGATCAGGAGTGGGGTGAATGGAGGCACTTAAATGTGCAAATAGATAATTCCACAAAGGAGTATACCGCAAAAGCACCTCTAGGAACATGGAAGGTCATGGCTGAGTCTTGGCCAAACTACCCCGAAAGTTTTTATACAGGGGCAGATAGTGATTCGAGTAGTGCATGGTCGGACGGAGCGACGATTACAGTGACGGAGGGTGTTACGCTCGAAAATATTAATTTCAAGGTGGCCTACCAAGCTGATACATCCTTCGATTATGGCGGCACTGGAACAATATCAGGAACAGTAAGTACTGCGTCTAAGGATACGGTTCCAAGGGCATCTGTTAGTCTTAGAAGTAAAGATTGGTTGGTTTTCGCAGAAAGTCAGACTGACAATGATGGTAAATATACATTCGGTAAACTGCCAGCTAACAAATATATATTAACAGCAACTCCGCCTTCAGGAGTAGAGGCATACCAAAAGTTTGGCGCTTCATCTGAAACTGAAGTCTCTTTAAGTGAGGGTGGAACGGCTTCTCAGGATCTCACACTTGCCTCAGCTAACGTGTTTGGTCGTATTCTAAAGCCTGATGGAAATCCTGCTAAACATGTTCATTTTTGGATATTCGAGGATACAGATGGTGATGGCTTTTTTGATTGGGATGGAGAAACTAAACGAGAATATGATGGTGAAACGGATAATAATGGTTATTTCAATGTAACTGTAGCCGAGTCAAGTTACGGCATTGAATTTCACCTGCCTCCTCATTTCAATGGATTGGAACCAATTTCAACTAGCAGCTTTAGCATAAACTCTGAAGATTCTGCAGAAAAAGATTTTGGTACTATAACGCTAAGTAAAACTACAAAAACCATAAGTGGTACGGCTAAAAAATCAGATGGAACCGCTATTACAAGTGGCCATGCCCATGCTTGGCGTGTGGATGGTAATGGTTGGGCGAATGCGGAAATTGGATCAGATGGAACATTCACATTGGATGCAAGTGCTGGTGAGTGGGAAATCATGATTGATCCCCCATGGGAAGGTGGGGCAGATTGGCAATATACCGGAAGGCCAAAGCGTGCAAGATTCGAAGATGATATAACAATTTCAAGTATATCAACATCAAATGGTACCGCTACTGTTACTACATCTGCTGTTCATGGCTTAAAGGTGGGCGATAAGATTACTATCTCAGGATCAAGCCCGGCTGCTTATAATGGATCTTTTGATGTGGCGTCGGCAAAAAGCCAGGAATTCACATTCAAAATGGATAGCAGCCCGACTCAGGCATCAAGTGGTACTATTAAAATCACTGAAACTGTTAAGGCTGATTTTGTAGTTACTGTATCTGATTCGGTTATTACAGGTAAATTTGTTGACTCTGATGGTAGTGCAATATCAGAAGATAAGCGATATGGAGTTTCTGTTGAAATCTGGAGTGAAAGTGGCTTTGGTAACTGGGCGCCGCTCGGTTCCGATGGGACTTTTTCTGTGAATGTGCCGTCTGGTATTTATGAAGTATTTTTCTGGATCGATCCTTCCAGTTTTCCGGGGAAAGGCTCGCCTGGATCAGCAGAAGTTAGAATTAAATCTGGTCAGACTGTCGACCTAACGGATTCAAATAGTCCATTTGCATCGAGTTTGATCGATGCAAATTCAGGCGGTAAGGCACTTACATTTGCTACATTAAATTCGAAAATTACAGGTACCGTTACTGGCGGCGGTTCTGCCATGGCAAATATCAATGTTTTTGCATGGAGTAAAGGGGGCGGTTGGGCTGATACTCAGACTGATAAAGATGGCAAATATGAAATGTTTGTCGCTTCAGGAAAATGGGAAGTTGTTGCCGACCCGGGTTGGAATTCGGCTTATGCCCCGCAACCACCAAAAAGAGTAAAAGTTAAGAATAACGAAACTGTAACAAAGGATTTTTCATTTAGTGCAGCAGGTAACACGGTCACAGGTGTGGTGCGTGATTCATCTGGTTCGTTGGTTTCCAGTTTGTGGGCATGGGCTTATGCTCGAACGGATAATGATGGGTTTGATATCATCACAGATGGGCCGGTGGATAGTGGTGAATTCACTCTTAAGTTGCCTGTTGGTGATTATAAGGTTGGGTTATGGATTGGTCCCGAGAGTGGATACACGATGTCGGCAGAAGGTGATGCTGATTTCTCACAGGTTACTGAAGACACAACCACTAGTGTCACAATAACCGTAAGCAAGAATGACAAGACTATAACTGGTAAGTTAGTAGATTCATCAGGGAACACGGTTACTGGTGTTGAAGGTGATGTATTTGCTGTTAAAGGTGGTGCCCGAGGTAGCACTTGGGTCGGGACTACTATTAACGAGGAGGATGGCACTTACAGTTTGAGTCTAACTGCTGGAGTTTGGGATGTTGGATATTATCTCGAGGTCGATAGTGATAGCAGCTATATGAGATCACCAGTTAANCCGTATAGTGTCGATTTAAGTTCAGGCAGCTCTGCGACNCAGAATATAACTCTTTCCACTTTAGGCGGTGCGATATCTGGTACTGTCAAGCTTCCGAACGGTTCGGTTATAAGCAATGAGGTGTATGTGTTTGTTAACCGTAATGCAGGTGACAACGAGGATCCATATTTTGATGATGTTCAGACTTCAAGTGGCGCATTTAGTTTCAAATTAGCTAATGGCTTTAAATATGAGGTTGGCGTATTTCTTGATCCAGATTCTGAATACGCAGAGCCAGCTGTTGTAGAAGTTGATTTAACATCAAGCAGTACTGCAAGTGGTGTTGAATTGGTTCTAGGGTCTGCTGACTCTTCAATATCAGGAACAATTGTCCAATCTGACGGATCGGCAGTGGAAGAGGAAGTGTATGTTTACGCTTGGTCCAGTAAGGGGCAAGCTGTCGAAGGGAATAGTAGTAGTGATGGTAGTTATACCCTAAAAGTACCGTCTGGAGCTACATGGTATGTCGGAGCTGACTATCAAAAGATCACCGATGATGGCACACCGAAGAACTTCAAGACAGCTAAGGAGGTTTCAGTTGATTTAACCTCAGGTGCCCAAGCAATAACTGGTAAAACTCTGGCAATATTTGAACAAAGCTATTCATTGCCTGAATCGATTGCAGATACATTCACTGTTTCAAGCGGATACACCAAGGTGTTGGGCGATGGGACGCAAATTGATATTCCTGCTAACGCAGTGCCTGTTTCAGATACTTCGAGCAAGGTTACTATTAATATATCACCAGTCACAACCGGGCTTTCTAGCACATCAACCACAAAACCCGTGGGATATGGTTATTCGTTTGAGCTTTTGGACAGTAGCGGAAAGGCGATTACAAGTAATTTCACAAAGGATGCAATTATCACAATTGCGTACGATTCAAGCCAGGTGACGAATGAGGATGATATTAAGGTTTCATTTTATTCTTCAAGCAAAGGTGCGTGGGAAGAAGCGAAGTCTGTGACTGTTGACTCAGATAATGATAAGATTTTTGCCACAGTGGACCATTTTTCATCCTGGTCTGTAACCGCGCCTCAATCAGATGAAGTTGCCACAAACACCGCACCAAGTATTAGTGCGGCCACATTTACCGTTGCAGAGAATCTTGCCGTGGGTGGTGCAGTGGGGACTAAAACTGGTACTGATCCTGATAGTGATACTCTTGCCTACACTATAACATCGGGGAATGATTCAGGTTTGTTCGCGATTAATTCAACCAGTGGTGCAATAACTTTAGCAAAGGCATTAAATTATGAGGCTGCAACAAGTCATAGTATAACTGTTACTGCAACAGATACCGGCTCCGCAAGTGCATCGGCAAGTGTAACAGTTGCAGTTACTGATGTGAACGATGTTACACCGACTTTCAGCGCATCTAGCTATACCGCTTCTATTGATAATAATTCCAGTGTTGGCACGTCGGTTGTTGACATAGATGCCACTGATGCGGATGTATCAGATAGCTTTAAGTCTATTACATATAGTATTACGGCAGGCGATTCCGACAGCCGCTTCACAATTAATTCGAGTGATGGGATTATAAAAACAGCAAAGGCGCTTAATGAGGTTTCAACATCAAGCTTTACATTAACAGTTAAAGCAACAGATGGAACAAATTCATCGACCGTAGATGTAACTGTAACTTCTGTAGATAAAACTTCTCCGGTAATTGCACTGGCAGGCGCCAGCACAGTTACCCATGAGGCGAAGGATAGTTATTCTGATGATGGCGCAAGTGCTTCAGATGATCGGGATGGTAATGTAACTAGCTCTATTTCAACTTCGGGATCAGTGGACATAAATAAGATAGGGAGTTACACGATAACCTATGCTGTAAGTGATGCGGCAGGCAACGCAGCAGCTACTGTAAATCGTACTGTTAATGTGGTGGATACAACTAAACCCGTGATTGCTCTAACCGGAAATAGCGTGGTAACTCACGAGGCAGCCACAACTTATAATGATCAAGGTGCAACTGCATCTGATACATATGACGGGGCTGGTTTAAGCGTGACAAGCAGTGGCTCAGTTAATGTGAATTCTGTTGGCGACTATACAATTACCTATGCCGTGAGTGATGCTGCTGGCAATTCGGCGACTGCTGTAACTCGTAAAGTCACTGTGGTTGATACAACAAAACCCGTGATTACCCTAGCAGGAGAGAGCTCGGTTACCCATGAAGCGGCTACAACTTATATCGATGCTGGCGCTACTGCATCAGATAGTTTAGATGGTTCCATAAGTGTAACCACTAATAGCGAAGTTAATGTTAATAAAGTTGGGAACTACACTGTAACCTACAGTGCAGTTGACTCAGCTGGTAATAAAGCTGATGAGATTACTAGAAGCGTAGTCGTATCAGATAAAACTAAGCCAATTATAACACTAATAGGCGAAGGCACAGTTTCTCACGAGGCTGCAACCGAATATGTGGATAAAGGTGCTACCGCAAAGGATTCATTAGATGGTGATTTGACTGTGGTAACTGCCGGAAGCGTTGATGTTTCGAAAATAGGAAGTTATACGATTACCTATAATGTGACAGATTCAGCAGGTAACGCTGCAGCAGAAGTCCAAAGGGTTGTTACGGTTGGTGATACATCAATTCCGGTAATTACCCTGCTTGGAGAAGCGACTTTAGTGCATGAAGCCAAATCGA
>PBVO01000059.1 GCA_002729015.1 Candidatus Poribacteria bacterium | reverse complement strand
AACCTCATAACCAATCCCAGACAGAGCTAGTCAAATCATCAATTGAATCTAGATCGTCTCAAGCAGATAACAGCATCGATTTGGTGAAAAGTTCGGGAGCGAAGCCCTTTATTTCCCCGCCTTCCTTAACTGAGAAGTTGTCATTAGCAAAAAAAGGCTTCGTCCACACAAAGCCTAAAAAAAATCAGCAAAAAAAACTCACTTCAGTTGACGCAAAATCGAAAAGGAAGCAAGAATTAAACGACAAAATACTTGCTCGAGTAAATCGGTACAAGAGCCTAATTCGATCGGCGGCCAGGGATAATGACTTAGACCCTGAATTGTTGATTGCACTTGTTTATGTTGAGTCTGGTGGAAATAGTCGTGCCGTTTCTCCTAAAAAAGCAAGTGGATTGACCCAACTTATGGCGGGTACGGCGAAGGATCTTGGTGTTACAAATGTGTTCGACCCACGACAAAATATATCAGGTGGTGCTAGGTACTTGAAACAGCAAATAGATTCATTTGGTCAGGTCTCGTTAGCTTTAGCGGCTTATAATGCCGGACCTACTCGGGTAAAAAAAAGGAACAGTTTACCTTCAGAAACGCAGAGATACATTGAGAAAGTACTGCAAATCAAACGAGCATTAGAAGCGCAGTGAATAAACTACTCTCCTATATTTTTTTAGTTCTATTGTTTAAGACTGCAGCCAGTGGAGCAGAGATTCGGCTTCGTAGTACTGATAGTCTAAAAAGTGATATCACAGTTCAACAAGGAGATTTAATAGATCTCGAGATTTTTGTTGATGTAGGTGATACTCCAAGTGCTGGTGTCGAAGTATATTTAACATACGAGCCTAACAAGTTACGGTTGGTAAACCAAGAGACGCCTTTTGTTCAAGGGCCATTTTACACAGGGACTGTGGTCCTGAATAAGATTGTATCCACAACAGAAGTCGGGTTTGCTGTCATTTCGAATGCTGCTCCTTACCCAAAAGGACGTGGTGTTGTTGCAAAAGTTCAGTTTGTTGGTCGTGGAAGTGGAAAAACACGTATCCTATTCAACCGAGATCCAAAAGTACACTGGAACAAAGGGAAATATACTCTATTCACACAACTTAAGGATGGNAAGCCTCGCCTGAGATCATTTAAAGATTTAGTTGATGCNAATATTGAGGTTAAGAACACGTTAGTCAAAATTGATCGATATGACCTTCAGAGATTTGTTTCCGAAAATCCAGGCAAGAATGTTCCATTAGATAAATTTGTGATAATTTCAGGAACAGAAGGAAGACCAAAACTTAATTGGGTACTGAATGCAGAAGATGATAAAGGAAGACCTAAGAAAGTTGAATTGAATGTAGCCAACCAGCTTATCGTTGGAGACCTTTTGCCCAAATCAAAAGGCGAAGTCGTCAAAGTTGACTTGCGGGTTTCTTTGAAGATTGGTGATTCGCTCGCTATCGACACCGCAACGTTATGGCTTGATAATAAGGGGATTCCTGTTTTGATTCGTTTTCCTGAGCTAAGTTTTCGTGCTGGTTCAGAGGAGATTTTGNTNCTAGACAACTTTGTCAAAGATATGGATCATAAGAACGCCGAATTAAGCTGGTCTATTGATGGGATGCCAACTGCACTTGTCATCGGTGGCGTCAGCGCAAATCGTTTAGACAAGTCAAAAGGTATTATTGATAATCCACCACGTCTGACATTTCGGTCATTGAATCCAGTAGCCAATACAAAAAAGTTTAAAATGTTTGTCATTGTTACAGATCCTGATGGTAATTTTGACCGTGGCGAGTTAGAAGTTTCAGTTCAACCACTTCCTTTTGTAAAACTTGACTTAACTCTTCCAAATACGGTGTCATTGATTAAGAATGAAGAACACCATATCGATCTGANCCGTTATTTAGACATAGAACCTAGGGAAGTTTTTAATGATATTGTGTGGGAAGCTATCTCTTCTGAACATGTGTCGGTTATTATTAAGAATAGAATTTTGACATTGAGACCTCAAAGGGACTGGGTTGGGGCTTCTGAAAAAGTCAAAGTAATTGCTAAATTTGAAAACAAGAAAGTGGAAGAGACNGCTATAACAATATCTGTTTTTGATCTTCCTACTGATACAGAAAAAACGTTTCCNGTTATATTAATTCGTAATCCAATTCTGCGCTACGAGTTTAAAATTGTATCGATCTTGGATAATGTTGCAGACCTCACTGTTGGTTTGACTTTCCCAGAATCGCCTGATTTAANGCCTCGAACATTGATGATGAAAAGAATCGATCAGACACAGAGTGTTTGGACTGTAGGTTACCAACTCGATAGTTTACCAAAAGATGGGGTTAAAGTCGTTGCCACTGTAATTGGTAGAGATAATCTAGGTCGGGATATTNCACCTTCAATGAGTACTTTTACTTTAAGGTAGGAGAAATCGTGTTTCGTGTACGGCATTTTGCTTTAAATAAGCTTATAAAGAGTTGTTTATTTGTTACTATTTTTTGCTTGTATATCTTTGGTTGTAACGATAGGAACTATGANAACTTAGTAAAAGAAGAAGTTGTTGTTNTTGATAAANCTGCCGACTTGAAAAAAGCNGGGAAGAAAATAACCGAAGGTAAAGTTGATGATGCCATGGGTATATTCACTGCAGTACTCAAAGAAGATGAGGNTAATGTTGATGCGAATGCTGGNTTNGCCAGCATATATCTNTCAACAAATCAATTTCCCGAGGCAATTAANCATGCGAACGTTGCACTGGAAAAAGCAANTGNTGACTATCAGGCAGTTTTTAACTCTAGAGTCAGTAANAGGCACCTACATCTGATTTTGGCTCAAGCATACTTTTATTCGGGGGACTTCAACAAATCCAATGATCAAATCCGACAAATTGTTAATCGAAATGTTGATTTGCCCCCCGATGCACTAGCAAAAGAACTACAAAGGCTTGCTAGGTAGATGAAATTGACTCCAATTTTAGGTCGTGTCACAGACCCGTCGATTTCATCATTTAAATCCGGATTAAAATCTGGCGAAATCTTAAAGGGTATTGTTGTTCGTGTATTGGGTAATAATCAATTCCTAATCAATTTTAAGGGACAGAAGTTAGTCACTGAAATAAAATCTAGGCTCAGACGAGGTCAAGAAGTTGAGGCAAAAGTCATATCGTTGAAAGGAGGAGTACGAATGAGTTTTATTCCTACAAGTNCGATGCCCTCTAAATTTGACTCTGAGATTACATCTCTACTTAACGATGCTGGTTTNCCTTCTAATCAGCGACATCTCGATTTTGCTCAAATTCTGTATCAGAATAAAACTCCAATTGATCCTTGTATCGTGATTGATTTCGCTCAGTATGCTCAAAAAGCTGATTCGATATCAAGAACGAGCTACAGTACAAACTTTCTCTTTACTAGCTGGTTGTTAAACTTTCCGCCTAAATCTCATCTGTTTCGAGCTTTAAAAAATCTTTATTATCGGCAAGACAAATTACACCAGAGATTTAGGTTATTACGAAGCGAACTGAGGGCTTCAATTAAAGATTCGATTAATTCTTTTGGTAGTAAGAGCGAATTGTCTCGACAGATCATGGAAGCAACGCGTTCAATTGCCCNTAATTCAAACAATTTAGCTGAAGAAATTNCTGAATCTGTGAACCTGTTGGGGTTGTCATACGAACGAAAATTGTTTTTAGCTGGTCAAAGGTCAAATGCCTCAGAGGCATTCCTGCAGAGAAAAAGCCTAAAAGCCAATTTGATTCAATTCAAGACCCAACTAGTATTAGAAATGCCGTACTCCGATGAATCCTTGAGTCGAGTGCATAAAGCCATCGATTCGGTATTGTGTCAGATTGATGCGTTAGAATTAGCTATGAACCCATTGATTACGGGACGAAGCCAAGTTTATTTTCAGATTCCATACCGTGTAAATAAGAAGGATTTATCAGCGGAAGTTTTGGGGTATAACTTAGACGACCAAGACAAACTGGATACGGAAAATATGCACTTGGAAATGTCAATTGAAACAGAAAATCTTGGCAGCTTAAAGTTCGATTTGCGTGTTCAAAAGAGACAGATGAACTGTCTAATAATGTCAGAGAAACAACAGTATAATAGTTTCATTATTGATGAGAAAGTTGACCTCCTTGAACGTATGCAGTCAATCCGTTACAATTTGGATGATGTCGCATTTCAAGTTATTGATTCGAAGAGAANTGGAGTAGAGGTTATTACTGACNTTTCACAAATATCAGTAAACATGGGACGAATTGATGTCAGTGCATAGCGAACNAAAAAATCTCAGCGATGTTGAAATAATAGAAAATAGTAAGGATATATTACTAAGAAAAAAACAGAAGGCTATTGCTCTGCGTTATCAACCTGAATTTGACTCAGCGCCCAAAATACTCGCGGGTGGTGATGGCGAAATTGCTAATCGGATAGTTGAATTAGCAAGGNAACATGACGTACCGATTTACGAACAGCCAGACGTAGTGGAGGCCTTGGCCAAACTTGAAGTTGGAACTGAAGTCCCTCCAGAGTTTTATCAAATAGTAGCTGAGGTTTTGGCTTTTGTCTATTCGATAGATCGGAAGTGGGAAAGTAGGAGTGCTTAGTTAGTTGGGTGTTATGAACTTGAAAAATATAATTTCTATTTTTATTATTGGTCTTTGCGTATTATCTCCTGTGTCGTTNCTTCGCGCAAGCGGTTATGGGTATCTTTATATAGAGGTAGACCCTCCAGATGCACAAATTCAAATTGATGAAAATTTGAAGCGAGCACAGAAACAACAACCTCGGCCAATACGCAGTCGTCAACTTTTGGACGAGGTTCCGATGTTAGGTGATCCTGTCCCGCTAATTCGACCTTCAGACAAAGGTGATGATCGAGTTTCCGTTCGAACTACTGAAGGATTTTCCGTGGGAGACCGTATACGTATCCTTCAAAGTGGGAACGAAATGGACAATATGCGAATTTACTCTGACCACACTGTAATTCGAATAGGAGTACTTAATTTGATGCCAACTCTCTTTGTCCAGCCTGCTTTAGCANATAGTTTTNGTGTTGGGCAAAGGAGCGAGGTCAGTGACCCAAAAACGGCTCGTGTATTTCGTATACAACCTCCTAATAAAGGCCAGGTAATCGCNGTGCCAGTTGTTGAACCAGCCAATTTGGTTGAAGATGCTAAAGCCGTAAAGACTCATTTAGTAAAAGATGTCCGTTCCGGAGAAAACGAAATATACGTTGAGTCAATCATAGGGTTCGAAGNTGGAGATGTTGTTACGATTAAGCAAGAGATAGGAGTCAANTCATTCATTGAAAAGCCGTTGCCTATAGTTGAGTCAGTCACTGAACTAGGAAATAAAATCATACTAAAAAATCCACTAAATAGCAGTTATTTAATGAGCGACGGAAAGGTATCGGTTTACCACAGCCTAAAGATCGGGTGGCGCGCTGATTTTCCTAAAGAAAGTCATATATTGGTTCAGGAAATTGACAACACAGGTGTCTCCGTTAGTCTATTGAAGGATCTACAACCTGGGGATGTAGAGTTATTTGTCTCTTCAACATCAGAGTTTGGAGCTGGAGATGTAATTAGCATCGAAGAAGGAGTCACGAGAGAAGAATCTTTACCAGAAATTGAATCAGTAGCGGATAGAATAAACAAAATCACATTGAAATATCCTGTAAAAAATACTTACTCAACGGGAAAGTGTAAGATATTTCGTATTAAAATTAGTGAGATCGCTGAGGTCTTGGAGCCTCAGTTAGTATCTAGTAGTCGNGGTGAGANGCAAACTCGACTNATACTTAAGGANAGTCTCAGAAGAAACTTTTCGAATATGGCTCAAGTTTTTCGATTGAGTANGATTACAGTTTCAAAATCGTTTTACTTACCAGAACAAAAGCTTGCACTCATACAATCTGGCGAAGTTACCAAATTTCCCCCTCTAACCTTAAAGCGTGGTAGAGGTAGTATTACAATCTTGTCNGATCCTTCAAATGCAGTAATCAAAATAGNACCACAGTTCACCGATAACTCTACGGCATTAGAAAAACTCGTAGCTGATCCTATCCCACTTATTCGAGGGGTGGAACCTGGAGATACACATATGGTGCCCAAAACGATTCGTGTTTTTGAAATTGGCGACAAAGTTTGGCTTCAGAATCGNACAGCTGATGGTTTAGTGGCNTTTCGATCTGATCATAAAATCATTGGAATTAAAAACGTAGAACAACGGGTTGGTCCAAAAATACCGGTATTAGAAGAGATCAACAAAGGTGGTCAAGTATTAGTAGTGGAACAAGGTACGNCTGTGTTTCCAGGAGACACTCTGTATTTAGAGCAGTTGGNTGAAAATGGTGAAATATCGGAAAGAAAAGAACTTACCGTAAAAAAAGCCGAGGTTACGGATCAGGTTACGGAAATCGACATAGAGCCTCCTATCGAAGTTCAAATTGAAGTCGGCAAAGCTAATATTAGCCTCCAGCCACGGCCGATGCGATCGTTAATTTTTTCACCAGCGGCTTCAGAGAAATTTTCGGTTGGACGCGCCGAAGTTCAACTAAAACCTTACCTAACACCAACCACTATCCGAGATATTCCTGCCGGAGAGTATCAACTGAAAATTGATACGGGTAAATATATGGTCGAGGAGGCTCCTGTAACAATTGACATAGATGTGGACGAGATAGCACGTGAATTTGAAATTCACCAACATCTCACGGAACCTTTTATTCTTGCTCTACGTAAAAATAATATAAAGTTATCTAACTCTTTGAGAGTCGAAACCATTACCTCTGGAGACCATTGGTCTATCATGGATCTAGAAAGTGATCGAAATTATTCTATTCACCGATCGGGAACTGATGAAATTAGGGTTTCCCCGATCACTGTTTTGGTCGGTCAGACAACTTTTGTTAATCGTAGCCTCGTGATTGATCAACAACCTCCGTTTGTTCATAAATTCGAAATTAATGGGGGAAAGGGAAAAACGAAGTCTCCGCAATTGAAGCTAGAGTTTGCCGTTACTGACGCTAGTGGTGTTTATCAAATGTCAGTCTCTAACACTCAAGAGTTTAATGAATGGGAATCTTACACTTCAACCCTTAATTGGTTAGTTGAATCAACTCCAGGCCCAAAGAAAGTTTTCGTTAAATTTAAGGATCGAGCTGGGAATGAAAGTGCTATCATAACAAAGGTAATTGACCTTGAAGCTCCTTTAAGTATGGTCTATGTTCCAGCCACTACAATTCCTTTCATGATGGGAAATGAAAATGGGGAATCCGATGAAAAACCTGAGAGGTTAGTCAATTTGTCAGCCTATTATATTGATCAATATGAGGTAACAAATGCAGAGTACAAAGATTTTGTGGATGCGACTAATCGCATGCCACCAAGTCACTGGAATGGCCGAAAGTACCCAAAAGGAATGGGAAAATTCCCTGTTGTGAACGTTAGTTGGAAAGATGCGAATGATTATGCAGAATGGGTTGGAAAAAGATTGCCGACTGAAGCTGAGTGGGAACGGGCTGTGTTGGGTAATTTTTCAGGTATTAAAACCCGCCCTAGATGGGCTTGGGGAAATCGTTGGAATGGCATAGTTACGAGCTTGGTAAATATCCAAACGGGGAGAGGTTTGGCTCCAATTGACCGTCATCCAGATGGAAAAACTCGGAACAATATATATAATATGTGTGGAAATGCTTGGGAATGGGTCGCTGACTGGTATGACGCTACCTATTACTCTAAAAGTGGTATATCTTCAAACCCGACGGGGCCTGTTGACAATACTGGATTGAAAGCTGTTCGCGGAGGAATAAGTTTACATGAAGATGGGTTCATGACTTCACTCACAAACCGAGAAAAAGCTTCCCCTGAATCAGGGTACCCCGGTATTGGTTTTCGCTGTGTTAGGCCAATTGAAAACTAGATCTTTGTGAATAGAGTTCTAAGAATGAGTTTAAAGTTAAGATTTTTCTTCTATTGCTTGTTATTCGCTGGTATGATCGCTGATGTTGCTATGGCTCTCGATGGTTGGGACCAAGGATACGTTCTCCTAGTTGATCGAAGCTTTGTCTATATTGATATGGGAAAGGATTATGACTTGCAGGAAGGTGATATCTGCTATGCATACGAATCTATTGAACATCAGCTATCTCCTGTAGCTCGCCTAGAGGTCCTTGAGTCTTATGAACATAGTGCTATAACGAGAATCACGGAGACAGATACTGGGAAAATGGTACGCTTTGCAGACCTAGTATCCGTTCAAGAGGTTGTTCAGACCAAAGATGGTATTAGTATTCTAAATCAAGATTTGCCAGATTTAGCTGGTTCTTCTGATTACGATCAGCCATACCGTCGCCAATCAAATCCCTTTGCTTGGACGGCATTATCTATTGGTGGAGCATTGAGCATTGCTGCATATTACTCAAACCATCGAGCAGATAGTACATATAAAATGTTCAAACAAGCTTTAGTAAAAACAAAAGCCGATGAGTTCAAATCAAAAACACAACAACTCGATAGGCAAACTGGATTGTTACTTGGTGCTTCGGTTTTGAGTTTAACTACAAGCGCTGTTCTATTTTTAATCCAAGACCAAGATACTGATTCGGTGGTTCAGACATCCTATCTAACAACTGGAAGTGGTATCTTTGGAGAAGTTAGGTTCCGTTGGTAAAAAATCATGAAAAAAGACTATGTTCTTTGGTGCCTCATCACTATTGGTGTTATGATGATCACCATCAGTTCTCTATCGGATGACCACCAAGCAAAAGAAGAAAAAAGATCCATTTCATCTACACCCGAAGATGGTCGAATTCTGAGTATAAACTCGCGGCGAGTTAATGTTAACTTGGGTAGATTAGATGGAGTTAGACGTGGTATGACATTAGAGATATATAGGCCAAAGATTTTGTATGATGCTAATGCGAATCTGACACAAACGATTAAAACGCCTCTGGGTATGGGGTTAGTTATCGATGTAGATCAGAACCGGTCAACTCTTTATCTCTCTGATTTCGAAGTTACAACAGATGACCGGAGCAAAACAAGCCCGCCACTGATCGATATTGGTACTAATATCCGACTGGTTCGATTACCTGCCAAGTGTTTGCTAGTACTGGGACGGCACTCCATTTTAGTAAGAAAATTTGAAGGTGCGGGATCTGACATAGAAGAAAGACTGGCTGAAACCGAAACGAATCAACTAGCAGCATCCCTAGATAACGGCCCACAAGTACCATTTAAACCAGACCAGGAGATAAATTTAGTAGACGCCGATGGAAATGAAATTTCTGTTGCATTTGGTAAAAATGCTGGAGAGGGGATTGCATCCTTTGAGCTATTACATAAAATCGACCGTGAAGTTATTATCGTACCCGGGATAGAAAGTAAGCCTCAGCACGTTGTAGGAATATATGATAGAATTAAGCGCCCCCCTCAGAACTTGGTTGGACAGCTACAAAAAAGTTTATTAGGTAATGCCATAATCATTGCGATAAGAGGGGATATACTACAAATGGCGGGCATTAATCCTAATAAAGTTGAGAGTGGAAACAAATTGACTTTGAGTAAAACCCCCAAAGAAATTATTCACCCAGTAACTGGACAAATGATCAAATTGGGAGTCATGCGTGAATTAACAGGAGTGGTGTCTGCTGTTAGCGACAACCTGGTTGAACTACGCATTCCACCTAAGTCAAGTAAGGGATTCTTTGTGGATGACACAATTTCAGTAACAAAGAATTAAAACTAGGGAACTTTTAGTCGAAAATTATCAATTAAACGGGTGTTTCCGACATAAGCAGCTATTGCTATTAAGATATCTTGTCCGTGCTCAAGTTCTGAGATTAGGCTGAATGTTTGACTAGAGACAATTGTAATATAGTCAATTCGAATCAATGGCGAGTCTTCCACTAGTAGTTTCATCTCATCCGTGATTTTTTTTACAGACTGCCCCCCTCGTAGAATTTGGGATTTTGCTAGTTCCAAGGATTGGTAGACCATTTTGGCCTCTTGGCGTTCATCTTTTGTTAAATAGACGTTTCGTGAACTCATAGCTAAACCATCGTCTTCTCGTACTATAGGCAAGCCAATTACTTCTAGATCAAAGTTCAAGTCATTCACCATTTGTCGGATTGCTGCTAGTTGTTGTGCATCCTTCCATCCAAAGTAAGCACGTTTTGGTTGAACGATATTAAATAATTTAGCCACAACAGTTGTTACACCGCGAAAAAAAGTCGGTCGACTAATACTACATAGTCCTTCAGTAATTGGCCCAACGACGTCCAACCATGTGTGGTTCATACGGTTATCATCTTGTGGGTACATTTCTTCACGGCTAGGTGCAAAAACCAGATCAACGCATTCTTTCTCGAGTAAGTCTAAGTCTAGCCTAAATTTTCTGGGATAATTATCAAAATCTTCATTAGGTGCAAATTGAATTGGGTTAACGAATACGCTTACTACAACAAAATCATTATCTTTTCGGGCTTGGCGAACTAAACTGAGATGTCCTTGATGCAAGGCACCCATGGTTGGAACAAAACCAACTGACTTCCCTTGATATCGATGACGTTGACTCCAAGATCGAGTGGCTTTTATCGTTTGTTGCACTTCCATTTTTCTAATCTAACGACTGGTTATTCAATAACCTGAGGAACTTCAAAATATCCTTGTTCACTGGAGGGAGCATTGGCCAAAATTTCATCTCGTTCAAATAAGTCTTTTTGATCATCAGCCTTTGTTACGTTTCGAATGGGTATTACATGAGAAGTAGGGTGAACATCTTCCGTGTCTAGCTGATTGAGTTTCTCAATATAGCCCAGAATGTGAGATAACTGTTCTTGACTCGATTTTACCTCCTCACTGTTAAGTGTTAAACGAGCCAGATTGGCAATATGTTGAACGTCTTCGATACTAATAATTTTTGACATGGATTATCCTCATGTAATTTGTAAGTTAGCATAAGATTGCATCAGTGTTTTTTCTCCTGCGCGGTCAAAACGGATTGTTATTCGGCTGTTCTCTCCGGAGCCAAAGATTGCTTTTATGCGTCCACGGCCAAATCGTCTATGGTAGACAATTTGGCCAACTTGGTAACATTCTAAATAACCTGATTCATCAGGGTCAAAAGTCGAAACGACTCGATCAACTTTTGTTTCCATGCGTTCTTGAACAGATTCGAGTAAATCTGGAGGGATTTCGTCTAAGAACCGAGAGGAAATTCTATAATCAAAATTGCCGAATGTCCGACGAGTTTTTGAATGTGTTAGGTGTAACTGTTCTTCGGTTCGAGTAATACCTACGTAACATAGACGTCGCTCTTCCTCCAACTCTTTTAGAGATTCCATAGATCGTTGATGCGGTAGAAATCCTTCTTCCATACCAGCCATAAAAACAATAGGAAATTCAAGGCCTTTCGCATTATGCAAAGTCATTAGAGATACAACATCATGTTGATCCGAAAGACTATCAATATCCGAAGTCAAAGCTACTGACTCTAAATAGCCGCTCAGAGTTAGTTCTGGAGCAGATGATTCGTAACTAAATACGCCGTTAACTAAAGCATTCAAGTTTTCAATACGAGTTTGTGTCTCAATTGTATTTTCCTGACGTAAAGCTGCTAGGTATCCTGAACGATGCATCAGATCTTCAAGTGTTTGTGCTGGTGTATCAGTTGGTTGATAATTATTTATCAACTCAGAAAAGTCTTTAATTCTACTTTGTGTAGAAGCCCGAATGTTTTCGATTTCAAACACACGTCGAACTGCATTCATCAGCGAAATTTGATTAGATTGAGCAAAATCTTCTAGGCGAGCTAAGGTCTTCCCTCCAATACCTCTGGCCGGGACATTGATAATTCGACGCAAACTTACTGAATCACTAGGGTTGACGATAATCTTCAGGTAAGCTAACATATCCTTAATTTCCATCCGATCGTAAAACTTAGTTCCTCCAATAATTTGGTAAGGAATATTTTCTTCACGCAAGGCCTCTTCAAAAGTACGCGATTGTGCATTGATTCGGTAGAAAATCACACAATCACTGTAGGGTTTACCTTTGTGTTTGTAATTTCGAATTTCGTTAACCACATAATTTGCTTCTTCAACTTCATCGCTAGCTTCAAATATGCGGATGAGTTCACCTGACTGATTTTCAGTCCATAGCGATTTTTCTTTTCTTTGATTGTTATTTTGAATTACTAAGTTAGCTGCCTCAAGTATATTCTGCGTTGAACGATAATTTTGTTCTAAGCGTAAAATTCTTATGTTTTGGTAATCCTGTTCAAAGTTTAAAATGTTGTTAATATCTGCACCACGAAATGCATAAATCGATTGATCATCATCTCCAACCACACAAAGGTTTTTGTGCTTTCTAGCCAAGGCTCGAACCAAACGATACTGACATTGATTCGTATCCTGATATTCATCAACCATAATATATTGAAAACGTTTTTGGTAAAATTCCAATACATCAGGAAAAGTCTCAAACAGCTGAACTGTCATTAAAATCAGATCATCAAAGTCCAGAGCGTTATTTTCTCTGAGTTTTTTCTGGTAAGCAGAAAAAATCTGAGATACATTTTCTTCAAAGGGATTAACAAAGCCAGACTCAGATCGAATGGAGACGTCATAATCTGTTGGGCTCATCAGTTGGTTTTTTGCATCGCTGATGCGGCTTTTCACNGNTCGAGGGTTGTGCAATTCTTCCCTAAATTGAAATTCTTTCAATAATGATTTAATTAACGTGATTTGATCTGCAGAATCATAAATAGTGAATGATGTATGGTAACCGAGACGATCAATATGTCTTCTTAAGATTCTGGCACAACTTGAATGAAACGTCGAAACCCAAATTTTTTGACTCACCTCTTCACTAATGAGGTGAGCTAGACGATTTTTCATTTCACTTGCNGCTTTATTAGTGAAGGTCACTGCCAAAATGTTGTATGGTGAAATCTCATAGTGATGGATAAGATGGGCAATCCGATACGTTATAACCCGTGTTTTACCACTACCAGCGCCAGACAATAGCAAAAGAGGTCCCTCAACTTGCCTAACAGCCTCTTGTTGTATTGGGTTTAGACTTTGTAGTAGCTGTGTAATTTCCATTATTCCTCACGAAAATAAATTANCAAAACTGCTCCAGTTTTCGAAGCTTTTACATCAGAGTAAGTAATATCTTCTTGTGGTGTGTTGATCGACTCTTTCTGAGGATCAACATCAAAATTTTTAGCCGTTATTCAAAAAATCAGTGATATCAATATGGTCGAGATTCGACGTCCTAAGAGCTGATCTCTGAAAGTAAAAGGCGTGGGATTCAAGCTCTCATTNAATTAGCCACCCAGAAGTAATTAAACTGGAATNAAAGAACTGGTCAGATACATCAAAAGAATTACTAGATCGGATCCGCCTTTTTCAGATTCTGGTTGTAATGCTGAAACCCGGGTCTCTTCACTTCGGGTAAAAAGCGCAAAGCTGCTTTCAGTCGATCTTGATCGAGAAAAATTGTCAACACATTATCTGGTTATTAAGTTGCCTGTACACATATGAATATACTACAGGAAGTATATGAAATTGAAATTAACCGTGCAAGGTAAAGATAATAAATGGCATTGATTCATTATTGCGACCATTAGTTGTCTGTGCTACAATGCCAGCTGCGATGAGGTAAAGCTAATGTTCACACCGACGATTGAATGGATTAATGGACGTATTCGCTTAATTGACCAAACATTATTACCTAATGAATTTAAACAAATTTATTGTGATGAAGTAAGTGAAATTTGGCAAGCAATCAAAACTTTAAAGGTTCGTGGGGCACCAGCAATTGGCATTGCAGCTGCATTTGGTACGGTTTTAGGGGTTTGGCGCTCAACAGCTGATAATTACGCTGATTTTGAGATTGAGCTTAAGAATATAACAGATTATCTATCAACCTCCAGACCGACAGCAGTTAATCTATTCTGGGCTCTTAAAAGAATGGTTAAGGTNGCCCAAGAAAACCAAAGCCTGACAGTTCCCGAATTGAAGGAGCGACTCCTAACTGAATCTTTGGAGATTATGAGTGAAGATCAACAGATGAGCCGATCAATTGGAAAATACGGTGCGGGCTTGATTGAAAATGGGGATAACATCCTGACTCACTGTAATGCTGGTGGTTTAGCTACCTCAGACTATGGAACAGCTCTAGCTGTAATGTTCTCTGCACATGAAATGGGAAAACAAATTCATGTATATGCGGATGAAACACGACCATTATTGCAAGGAGCAAGATTGACTACTTGGGAACTCATGAGAGCGGGCATTGACGTTACATTGATTTGCGACAGTGTCGCAGGTCAAGTAATGAAAGAGGGCTATATTCAAAGAGTTGTTGTCGGTGCGGACCGAATTGCAGCGAATGGAGATACTGCAAATAAAATAGGAACTTACATGGTAGCTGTGATGGCTCTGCAACATGGTGTGCCATTTTATGTGGCAGCACCNACATCGACAGTCGATATGTCTTTGGAGAATGGTGATCAAATTCCTATTGAAGAAAGAAGTGCCGAAGAAGTAACTGAAGGTTTCGGCCTGCGTACAGCACCAGAAGGCGTTAAGGTCTATAGTCCAGCCTTTGATGTTACACCAGCNCACTTAATTACNTCTATAATAACAGAGAAAGGGATAATAAAGCCGCCTTTTAATGTGAATCTCAAAAGAGCTTTTTTGTAGTATATTTTGTGGCTGAAGCTATAATTCAAACGGACAAGTTGTCAAAATGGTTTGGTCAAGTTATTGCTTTAAACGATGTTACTGTCAGTTTCGAATTGGGTATTACGGCTTTAGTCGGACCAAATGGTGCTGGCAAATCGACATTACTACGTTTGATCGCAGGACAGCTCAAGCCAAATNTTGGGGANCTTTTAGTCTGGGGTGAATCAATATGGAATAATCCAACTTTATATCACAGGATTGGTTTTTGTCCTGACAGCGAANACTTTTACTGGGACATGACTGGTTTTGGAATGATTCGTTTTCTTGCTCAGCTTAGCTTGATTCCTAAGGATAAATTAGATCAGAAAGTTTGGTCTATTATGAAGACTGTTGGATTAGCAGAACAGATGAATCAGAAAATAGGAACATATAGTAAAGGGATGCGGCAACGCCTTAAGTTAGCCCAAACTCTAGTTCATGATCCGAATCTTATCCTTCTTGATGAGCCATTTAATGGGATGGATCCCGTTGGACGAAGTGAAACGATCAGGCTCATTCGCTCATTGGGAGAATCAGGTCATTGTGTTCTTGTTTCTAGCCATATGCTGCAAGANGCTGAATCTTTGACCGATAATATTTTATTGATGCAGCATGGAAAGCTAGTAGCCAAGGGTAAAATTTCTGACATTCGGGACCAGATGGATAGCCATTTGCATAAAATTTGTGTTATATGCCGAAACCCTCGAAAATTGGCAGAAGTTTGTGTTTCTTTCGAAGATGTTTTTGCGGTTCGATTAGAGGAAAATGTAAATCGTTTGATAGTAGAAACTCATAGGCCAAATCAATTTTACGAACTGATAGCAAAATTTGTTCTAGAAAATCGTATACAAATTGAACAAATGTATTCACTTGATAATAATCTAGAGGCTGTATTTGATTATTTAATCAAACAGAAATGAATCAAAATGAATCAAATTGAACTATATGAATTTGATCGCCAAGGTTTTATTCATATTCCCCAATTTCTAACAACGGCTGAAATCCATTCACTATCGTGTACCATCGAACAACTTGAGACACATGCGAGGTCGAAGTTAGATAAACCCAAAAGAAAAATTAGCAAGTGGGGACCCAAATATTATCTTTGCCCTGATCATGGTTATCACTTTCAAGGAGGAATTGAGAGTGGAGAAACTTTGATTATCGAAGACTTTTTCAATTTTTCACCTGCATTTGATTTTTTGGTCAGTCACGAAAAATCAATGGAGTATATATCAGCAATTGTACAAGAAGAAATTGGAATTAATAATTCAGAGTTACGAATTCGCTATCCGGGCAACTTCAGTAGTACACACATGGGTGGNCCCCTGAGCCACAAATATAGATATACATTTAATTCGAAAGGCATTGACTGTATGATGGTACGAATCATCTATTTCATCCACNCAGTCAAATCTGAAGAAGGTGCTTTTTGTGTTGTTCCAGGTACACACAAATCCAATTTCAATTCACCTTATAAATGTTCAGTAAATGATGAGCCAGGCATGATTGGACTGGAAGTCGATGCTGGTGATGCTATTCTATTTACTGAAAATTTGAGACATGGGGGGTTTACAAACAGGAGTCAAAAAACAAGAAAAACTCTACATGTTGGCTATGGGCCGTCTTGGATGATGTCACAAAACATTGCTACAATGGATGAACCTCCCTACATAACAGAAGAAACTTGGGGACGATATGAGGCTAAGCAGCAAAAGTTATTTCGGCCTTGGCTTCAAAAACATAAATTGTATTGAAAACCTACTGGAACTCCTGTCAGCTAATGGCTTTTTAGTACAAGTGATATTGAGGGGAAATGATAAAAATATGAACTCCTGCCCAATTGAGCGACCAAAAATTCATCCTGACCTAGAGTTAATGGCTCAGAAAAAGTTATTGGTTATCGGAGACCTAGTACTTGATCAATATATTTGGGGAGATGTTAATCGTATTTCTCCTGAGGCGCCAGTGCCAGTGGTAGAAGTTCAAAAAGAAACCTTTCGCTTGGGTGGTGCCGCGAATGTAGCTTGTAATATTGCTAGTTTATCGGGACAGGTTGAAGTTGTTGGTTTGGTTGGTGCTGACGAAAATGGTGAGAAGTTAATCAGCCTTCTGCAAGAACAGTCTGTCACAACCAGTGCTGTTAGAGTTGACAACAATCGACCTACAAGCACAAAAACCAGAATCATAGCTGGCAATCAACAGATTGTGCGTATAGATAAAGAGTCAACCCAATATTCTGTTCAACCCCTACATAGCCAACTTTTGAGCGTCATTTTAGAAAAAGTGGATACGGTCGATGCGGTGATTTTTGCTGATTATGATAAAGGTGTTGTAAATAGTGAATTGATCCGAGCAGTTACCTCAAAAACGAAGCTCAACCGTATACCAGTAACAGTAGACCCAAAAGTAGAAAATTTTTGGAGTTATGAAGGTGTTACCTCTATTACACCTAACCAAAAAGAGGCAAGTATTGCTGTTGGTATTCGAATTTTGGATCAAAAAACCTTATTAAAAGTAGGACAAAAAATATTAGAACGGTTAGATTTGGCTCACCTACTTATTACTAGAGGAGAGCATGGAATGAGTCTATTTGAAAAAACTTCTGAAGGTCAGTTAAAAGTTCAACATATTGAGACAAAAGCTCAAGACGTATTTGATGTTACGGGGGCCGGTGATACTGTTATCGCTGTATTTACTATGGCCTTATCAGCTGGCCTTACACCATTCCAAGCAGCACAGATGGCTAATATGGCCGGAGGCATTGTTGTAACTGAAGTTGGGTGTGTCGCAGTAGACAGAAAAAAATTAAACCGATTTTGGGAACAATAACAAAAACCTGTGATGAAAACTGTATTTTTGGACAGAGATGGTGTGATCAATCGCTTGCGCCCCAACGACTACGTAAAAAACTGGAATGAATTTGAGTTTTTGCCGGATGCAATTGATGCCATTTGCCAATTGACCGACAAAGGATACCAGTTGATTATTGTTACAAATCAGGCTTGTGTTAACAAGGGTATTCTTCAAGCCGACAAGCTCGACTCAATCCACGAAAAAATGCTCGAACAAATAGTTATAGCTGGCGGAAAAATTGACGCTATTTACTACTGTCCTCATGAAGATAAGGACGATTGCTTCTGCCGAAAACCTAAATCAGGTTTACTAGAAAAAGCATTGGTAGATTTTTGTATTGATTCCACGAATCGTTTTCTGGTCGGAGATTCCTTGCGAGATATAGTAGCAGGCCGAAAGGTCAATTGTAAGACGTGTCTCGTTGGCCAAAATTTGCCTATTAGACAGGAAAACACAAAAGCTGTAGTGCCAGACCAAATTGCTCTTAACCTAATGGCTGCAACTTCTTGGATCATTCATAATACAAAATAGAAAAATCAGGGAGAAACAATCATGCCAGAACAAAAAAATCAGAATTTAGTTTGGATTAAAGGAGAAATTAAAAAAAAGCAGCTGGCCTTCATTTTGGATGATTGTTTTAGTACTAACGAATTGACTAAATTAGTCGAAGATTGTTTTTCTGGTTTTCTGGAAGTGAATTTAGCAAAGGAGTATGAAAGAGAGTTCCTCATTCACTGGTTAGTAGAAAAATTCTTTTATTCTTTATCCAGTTTCCATTTGATTACTGAAAAATTGAGTCAGAAAAGTAACCTGTTAATACGACGAATTGGATATATGAATACAAAGGAAATATATTATTTTTTTTCTTGTTTAATAGAATTAAGCACGCAAGGAATTAGTGGAACAACGATTTGGTCTTTGCTAATTGATAAACGCCAAAGTGTTCAGAAACATGGAATCAATTTACTTAAGAATTGTAATTATTTAGATTTTGTACCCAATCGATTTAGAAATACAGATATACATCAAGAATTGACCGACAAAAAAGGTAATCACGAACAGGAACAAATTAATTTAGTAACCGATGAACTAAAAAATCGAATCGATGAGTTGAAGATCGAAAACGATAAAATAAAACACCAAAATAAACAGCTAAAAGGGAAGCTCGAATTTTCGGCTCAAGAGTACGTTAATCTCGAAATATCTGACGATATTAGGAAGGAAGAACTGATTGCAGTCGAAGAATATCAGGCACACATCAGTTCTATTGAATTTGAAAAAGAACAACTCAGACAAAAACTGGCTAAACAATCGTTAGAATTAAGCCTTATTCAGAATACAAAACAAAAAAAAGACGAACTCGATCTGGAATTATCCACTCTAGAAGATTTGCAGTCTAGAAGTCAGAAGCTACTTCATAGAGTGGTATCTGATTTTGAATCTAGCATTGACAAATTAGAGTGGATACACAAGAGTTCAAACCAAACGCTTAGAGATATTAAGTGTAGATTATCGGACTCAATCCAAAATGTTGATATAGGCGAAGGGGATACAAAAACTACTGGTACAACGCCTAAGGAAGACTTTACAGATCATCAAACAAGAGTGGGTGTTTTTGTAGATGTACAGAATATGTTTTACGCAGCAAAAGATCGGTACGCCTCACGGCTCGACTACATTAAGTTACTAGATTTCACCGTAGGGCCTCGACATCTGGTGGCTGCTTATGCATATATTGTCCAAATTCCGGAAATTGACCAATCTGGTTTTTTATCTTTATTGGAATATAATGGGTATCGAATAAAAACTAAGAACCTTCGTTTACGTGGAGATGGAACAGCAAAAGGAGATTGGGATGTTGGTATTGCTATCGACATTGTCTCGATGCTGGATATACTAGATGTGGTTATTTTAGCCAGTGGAGACGGTGATTTTTGTCCTTTGGTAGAACTAATTCAGCAAAAGAACAAACGTGTTGAAGTAATCGCTTTTGAACATAATACAGCGATGGATCTGCAAAGACAAGTTGACAAATTCTACCCAATTGGCAGTGAGTTATTGATTTAAAAAGTTAAATTGTAAAATAGCTGAAAGATGCATAAAACATTTGCGATAGTTGTTAATATTCCTACTCTAGCCTTCTTGGTAGTACTTTTTCTCCCAAATTCTGCAAACACTGAATCCTTCGATTTTTTTGAGAATCGTATTCGCCCTGCCTTAGTTAAGTATTGCTATCCTTGCCATAGTGGACTTCAAGTCAAAGGAAATTTAAGACTCGATAGTAAACCCGGTTGGATAGTTGGTGGAAATAGGGGTGGAGCTATTGTTCCTTATCAGCCAAGTAATAGTCTTCTGATGACAGCTATTAATTATCAGGACCCTAACTTATCTATGCCACCAAAAGGGAAATTACCGAAAAAGATAATTGATGATTTTGAGACTTGGATCAAGAAAGGTGCGAATGATCCAAGAGATTCCCATCAGCCAGAAATCAAATCTTTTGATATTCAGGCAAGATCAAATCACTGGTGTTTTCAGCCTGTAAGATATACGAAATTGCCGACAGTTATTGACACTGGTTGGCCCATCACGCGAATAGATCATTTCATTTTAAATAAACTAGAGAAGAAAGGCTTGAAACCATCTCCCCAGGCGAAAAAACAAACGTTAATTCGTCGTTTGACTTATGCGTTGATAGGCTTACCCCCTACGCCAGAAGAAATTCGATCGTTTGAAGATGATAAATCTGCCACAGCGTACGAGGATTTGGTTGACCGTTTGTTAGCCTCACCACGATTTGGTGAAAAGTGGGCCCGACATTGGATGGATCTAGTACGATACGCAGAATCTTATGGTCATGAAGGAGACTTTTCCATTGGGAATGTGTGGCCTTATCGGGATTACTTGATTCGCGCCTTCAACCAAGATATTCCATACGACCAATTTGTTCGTGAACATATAGCCGGTGATTTGCTACCAGAGCCAAGGATTCATCCACAGCTTGGTTACAATGAATCAGTAATGGGAACAGCGTTTTACCACTTAGGAGAAGCTACTCACAGCCCAGTAGATGTTAAACAAGATGAAAGCATCCGGTTATCTAACCAGATTGACGTTTTAAGTAAAACTTTTCTTGGGTTGACCGTCGGTTGTGCTCAATGTCATGACCACAAATTTGACCCGATTTCAACTGCAGACTACTATGCACTTTTTAATACGTTGGCAAATTCTAGAATGACGTTTGCTTCTATCCAACACCCAGAAAAGCTACAGTCTTTGACTGACCGGTTAAAACATTCCAAACATGAACTGAAACAGAATTTTATCGATACTTGGCCACAGCAAATAAAGCAAATTGGGTATTTTCTTACCGCTTTACCTGAACTTAAAACACGCACGCTATTGAACTATCAGGAAAAAAGAAAACAGCATAACAAAAAAGAAGACTCACTGATTAGTGACTTTGAGTCAGGCACGTATGAAGGTTGGACAGTTTCGGGTACAGCTTTTGGAAAATTCCCAGCTAGTAGTAACAATAGCACTCAAAAAGACATAGATGGGTTTCAAGGTCGACAATTTGCGAATTCCTACTTAAAAAGTGACAAACCGAAAGGTAAACTCCTTTCCTCACCTTTCAAAATTAATAAGCCCTATATTAATTTTCTGATTGGCGGAGGTAATCACCAAGGTAAAACATGTGCTAATTTGAGGATTGAAGGTCAAATTGTTCATACCCAGACTGGCAGAAACGCGGATAAGTTAGAAGCCGTCAGCTGGTCAGTAGAACCTTTTATGGGTAAGATTGCTCAATTCGAGATTGTCGATAATTACAGTGGAAGTTGGGGGCATATTCTCATTGACCACATTTTTCAGAGCAATCTTTCAACCGATATTGATCATTACTATCACCAAATGATTGAACAACTGGCTACCGAAAATGAGAATTTGAAAGTTGACTTGTTGAAAAAGTGGTATGAAACGAGACAGAAAAGTGATTTCGATAATAAAGATCATCCATTGTTTCATTGGTGGAAGGAGGTCCGCCGACTTTCAAATGATCCAATAAGTGTGCAGGATAACCATTCACAACAGTCAAAGACAACCGTTAATCCGACCAACGAATACCGAGTTTTAGGAAGTTTATCTGGAGAGAAATTTAAAGACTGGCGCATCGAGGCAACAGCTTTCCCAGTACGACCTAGCCAATACGCAGATATAGTAATTAGTGGTATTGACCGGCACATCTCTTCTCTAGTTCCATCTAGTTGGCATAGTGCTGGATCTTCTACCCGACTAGCTGGTGCCTTGCGTTCACCAACGTTTGATGTAAAACATGACTTCATTCATATCAGAGCAATGGGGCATGGTGCTCAGATTCGTATCGTCATCAATAACTTGCAAATTATTCGAGGTCCACTGCATGGTGGATTAGTACATACTGTCAATAGTAAAAAACCAACTTGGTACAAGTTTGACCTAAGTCGTTGGAAAGGACACCGAGCCTATGTTGAGTTGCTACAAGACGGCGGAAATGACAACTTTATAGCAGCCGATTTAGTAGTTTTGCATAATGGTCAATTACCTGTAAAATTTAACCAACAGCCAAACGAGAGTTCCCTTTCGTATCTAGGATCATATTCGAGCCTAACGAGTCTAGCAGAAAAATTTGAGAAGTCATTAATCCACACTTTTCACCGTTGGTATAATGGGTCAGCAGATTCGAGTGATATTGATTTATTGAACTTCTTGTTGTCTAATCAACTACTTAAAACAGCAGAAAACGTACAGATCAGCTTATCTGACTATGTAAAACTTGAGAAGCTAATACCCGAAGATCAACGAGTTGTTGCTATGACAGATGGTCCAAACCGACCAGGAGTGGTGTATGTTTCGGGTGATTACAGGCAAGAGGGTGCTTCTATTTCGTCTCGTTTTTTAGAAGTTCTGAGCCAGTCAACATTGCCATTTAATTCTGAAGGAAGTGGTAGATTAGAACTTGCCGAATCTATAATCTCAGAGGAAAATCCTTTGACAGCTCGAGTTATGGTGAACCGAATATGGCATCATCTTTTTGGACGAGGTATTGTACCAACAGTCGATAATTTTGGTCATATGGGACAAGAGCCAAGTCATCCGCAACTATTAGACTATTTAGCACATCAGTTCGTCCATAATAAATGGTCGGTTAAAAGTGTTATTCGTGAAATTGTTTTATCTCAAGTTTTCCAGATTTCTAGTAACCAATCAGCTGAATCAAAATTAATCGATCCAACCAATAAGTTATTGCAGGCTATGAATGTTCGTCGGTTAGAATCTGAGTCAATTAGAGATGGAATGCTAGCTGTCTCGGGGCGTCTAAATCTTGAGATGTATGGTCCAAGTGTGAAAGTACATTTGACGCCATTTATGATTGGTCGTGGTAAACCCAATGAGAGTGGACCACTGGATGGGAATGGTAGAAGAAGTGTATATATCGAAATACGACGAAATTTTCTGCCGGCAATGATGTTGACGTTCGATATGCCCACACCTTTTGCAACTATTGGTAGCCGAAATAGAAGTAATGTTCCATCCCAAGCCCTAACCCTGATGAATGATCCTTTTGTCATGGATCAGGCTAAATTCTGGGCCAAGAAGATTTTGCTAAATCAACAGACAGAACGAGAGAAACAAATTCAAGAAATATTCGAGAAAGCCTTATCCCGTAGTCCCTCTCCTGAAGAAATAGAGATGGCTTCAGAAATTCTTAAAAAACAGGTTTCCCTGTATTCTTCGATACATGGCACATCTTCAGAAAAGGATATATACCTTCAGTCTTGGACCGACCTTACACACGCTATATTCAACCTAAAAGAGTTTATTTATGTATTTTAGGGCGAATATCTCAAGTTTCTGATTATACAAATCACAATTATTTTTTACTTAGTATAATATCAGAAGAGGTTGGGCATTTTTGCATTGGGTCGTTTCCTTAAAAATTTTGTGGTGTGTTTTCATAGGGCTATTTTATTTTTCTTGGTCTATCGTCAAATTTTATGCTGTGTTTGGAGGCTTTGCACACAAATAAAAAATTGTGTGAAACAAAAAATAAAAAGTAAACCCAAATAATACAAATACACAATAAAGCAGAAATTAAATACGTTAACTAACTCATTTTTCTTTGCTCTGTGTGTAGAAATAAAAAGAAAAGCCCAACGGAGAAAATTGAAATGATTGAACAGATCAAAAACGATATTCACAAAGTATTAGAAACAGCGATCCAGATAGCAGTAAACATCAACGAGCTAAAAATAGACAAAATACCTAAGATTGTCTTTTCACCTACCAAAACCCCAGAACACGGCGACATTGCTTCTCCAATTGCTTTATCTTTGGCTAAGTCCGCTGGCATTAAGCCACGAAAGGTTGCTGAGATTATTGTAGATAAAATTGATTTAGAAAAACAACCGTTGATCAACCGGATTGACGTGGCAGGTCCAGGTTTTATTAATATTTTCATTGATAATAACTGGATGACTTCTTCCTTAAAAGAAATTTATCTGCGTGGTGACAAGTTTGGTCATACTGAACACGGGCAAGGCAAAAAAATACTTGTAGAGTTTGTTAGCGCTAACCCGACTGGGCCACTCAATATTGTTAGTGGGCGAGCTGCTGCAGTTGGTTCTACTATTGTCAACCTTTTAAATATGGCTGGTTATCAAGCAACAAGCGAATTTTATATTAATGATGCTGGAGGACAAGTTCTGAGACTTGGAGCATCACTAGATGTGCGATACCGACAGCAATTCGGTCACTCTAATCTGGAAATTCCTGAAGGAGGTTATCAGGGAGAATACCTTGTTGAATTGGCAGAAAAATTAAAGCAGGAAGTTGGCAATAAATACCTATATTTATCGGAAAATAATCGAATTAGAATTTTTTGTGATCTCGCCGTTGAACGGCTACTATCTGATCAGAAGAAATCACTAGAACGATTTGGAGTTGAGTTCAATGTCTGGTCAAGCGAGAAAGATATTCGTGAGTCTGGTGCCCCAGAACAAATCATTCAGTCATTCAAAGATCGAAATCTACTCTATGAATCCGAAGGTGCTACTTGGTTTAAAATGACTGATTTTGGTGATGATAAGGATACAGTCGTAGTTAAGAGCGACGGTGAGTACACTTATTTTGTTCCGGATGCAGCCTATCACCAAAACAAATTCAATCGTGGTTTTCATACGTTGATTGATCTTTTGGGTCCTGATCACCAAGGGCATATTTCGCATCTGGAGTGTTTACTTCGAGCTTTAGGATATGATCAAAGCCGGTTAGAATGCCTGATTATCCAGCAGGTTAGTTTGGTCGACTCCACCGGTCAGAAAGTTGATATGTCCAAGCGAAAAGGGCAACTAATCACCCTAGATAATCTACTTGATCGATTGGCAGAATCGGTTGATGAGCATTTCGCTGTGGATGTCGCTCGTTACTTTTTTTTAAACCGTTCTAACAATAGTCATCTTGATTTTGATTTTGACCTAGCCCTTAAGCGAGCTAATGATAACCCTGTCTTTTATTTGCAGTATGCTTATGCCCGATCCTGTAGTATTTTTCGTGAGATGACCCAACGAGGGCTTGGGGCGTATGGGTTTCAAAAGGCCGATTTAAGCTTACTGAATTCGATAGATGAGCAACAAATGATTAGGAAGATGGCCGAATTTCCACAATTAGTTATTGCAGCTGCGGATAATCGTCAGCCTCATCGCTTAGTTAACTACCTACAAGATTTAGCCAATCAATTCCATACTTTTTACAACAAATCTAGGGTGTTAAACGTTGAGCAAATGGATCTTAGCTATGCAAGGTTAGCACTAGTTTCATGTTTGCAAATCGTTCTGCGAAATGGGCTAAGGATTCTTGGCCTTTCGACTCCAGAAAGAATGTAATTGAAATTGAATAAGAAAAAAACTAGTCAAGTTTTATTCAAGTAGACATGGAAAAGTACTTTGAGATCATCAGTATTCAAGAGATACCAAAAGCCAAATTAAGCCAATGATGTTTTTGAGGCTAACGTATTATCTATCTTTCCTGCTTTATATGAGCATAGAAAGATAAATCGGCGTTGTGTATCCTATGGACTGATACTCGCTTTATTAGGTAAATTAATGAACTAGTTAGTCAACTTTACATTTCCAATTAACTGAAGGTTACAGATAGAGAACAGGTAGGAAGGTAATAAAAGATAGTGAGAAAAAAGTATAGGGCTGCGATAATCGGATCAAGCGGGCAGGGCGATTATGGACATGGCCTTGACCGTGTATTCTCTGGTTTGGACCATGTCGAATTGGTTGCTATCGCGGATACCAATCCTATTGGCTTACAACAGGCTGGACGGCGGCTACAGCTGTCAAATTTATACCGTGACTACCAGAAAATGTTGAAAACGGAAAAACCAGAATTGGTGAGTATCGCTCCTGGTTGGGTTACCGAGCGCTTAGCAATGGTTGAAGCCTCAGCGTCAGTAGGCAGTCACATTTATTGTGAAAAACCAGTAGCAAGCGAGTTAGCTGAGGTAGATAAAATTGCGAGGGCTTGTGATAGAGCAAATATTAAGATGGCAATTGCTCATCAGTGGAGAGCTATGCCAGCTATAAAAAAGGCTATCATTGATGTCAAATCCAATAAGTACGGTCAACTTTTACGCATGTGGGCTCGACCAAAAGATGATAGTAGAGGTGGTGGTGAAGAACTTTTACTACATGGTACACATTTGTTCGATCTGATGATTACTTTTGCTGGTTTGCCGCGTTGGGTTACAGGTCATATTCTGCAAGACAGGCGAAATGCAACTATTAGTGATACTCGTCAGGGGAAACAACCCGTCGGTCCAATTATGGGCGACTCGATCAGTGCGACCTTCGGTTTTGATCAAGGTATTCGCGGCTATTTCGAATCGACCGCCAACCTAGCTATTCCAAATCGATCAAAATTTAGTAATCTATTTGGTCTATCCTTAGAATGTGAGTTGGCCAGAATTGAGTTAAGAGAACCCGGAAATTACTTTGTTTATCCAGCCCCTCGTTTTTTACCTGATCAGACTCATTTGGGTTGGGAGAAGGTTTTTGTGCCCGGCTGGCATGATTTATACGATGAAGAAAGGCTTTGGAAGACTTTCCTTCATTTGGGCAACCAGATTTTGATCCAAGATCTGATTGAGTCAATAGAAGAAAATCGAGATCCACTGTCCAGCGTACAAAACGCTATTTATATTTCTGAAATGGTTCAAGGGGTTTACCTTTCCCATCTATCGAATGGTTCTCGCCTGAAAATTCCATTACAGGATCGAGTTCACCCATTGTTGAATACACAGAATTAAACCAGTCAGGCTAAACTGATGTGTTTATTTACCGATGGACTTCCATACGGAAATTCTGTTTTACAAATTATCAAGTCATTCATAAATGATTACAGGCATTTTTATAAAATGAAGGTAAGATACAAAACATAGTACGCAGTTAAATACATGCGCATACAACAGGGTAGTAATATGCTACTAACTCCAAGCTCCTTGGATTTTGGTTGTCGCTTCTATAATTTGATCCATATCTTTTTGTGAGCCGAGCAGAATGTTTTGAAATAACCAGATACTCTCTGAACAAACTCGCTCTACATTCGGACAAGGTAATACTCGAATCAGATGTGGGTATTGGTCGAATACTCTTTGCATGCCACCTTCTTGGGACAATGGTTGTCCATACCCACTGGATACCGGAATACCCTCTGCCTCGAGAGCCCGCATGAATTCGGCTCGCGATTTCCCACCAAATGCTTCTGATTGATAACGCATCATATAAAGATGATATCCATGCTTCGTAACCCAATGACTGTTGTGTGGAGGTATAATTCCTTCAATTTGTTTAAATTCGGCCGACAGATAATTTGCATTGGCATTACGAATATCGGTTTGCACTTCCAATTTTTCTAGCCTCTTCATTAGTAATACTGCTAAGTACTCGGATGGTCGATAATTCCAACCAAGTCTTGGGTATTCCCATCTTGCACCGGATGGTTCCCGCCCAACATTCATAAAGGCGTGTACTAAATGATGGGTCATTTCATCATTAGTGGTAACCATACCTCCTTCGCCAGAGGTTAAGTTCTTTGATGATTGAAAACTGAAGGCTCCAGCATCACCCAGAGATCCGACTTTTTTACCGTTGGATTCGGCACCGTGTGCTTGAGCACAATCTTCGATAACTTTTAAACCATGTTTTTGTGCAATCTGATTAATGGTGAACATGTCAGCTGGGTGCCCACCGAGGTGAACTACTAAGATAGCCCTCGTACGGTCAGTAATAGCAGATTCTAAAGCGGTAGGGTCAATTGTAAAATTATCGGAATCAATATCAACGAAAGCCACTGAACATCTTCTATCGAGAACAGCTGAAGCGGTAGCAACAAAGGTGTAGTTAGTGGTAATGATTTCCCCACCGTCCCCAAATCCATCAAGATCTAATACAGCGGAAACAGCAGCGCTAATGGCGTCAGTACCATGTGGTAAAAAAGTAGCATATTTAGTACCAGTATAATTAGCATAAGACTGACTAAATTCTTGTGATTTTGTACCAGGTAAACCTTCGTTAGCGCTGAGATAAACAGCTCGCATTTTGGGCTCGATTTCAGTTTCCCATTCTTGTTGGTTAACTAAGGGCCAAGTCAACCAAGGTTGATTAGATCGGACTGGTATTCCACCGTCAATAGCCAATTTTTTAGACATCCAATTTTCTCTCTTTGTCTGTGATAATTGAAACTTAGTTTAGCCAAGCGACGCTACAATTCTATTGTTAAATATCTTCTGAGGCAACGTAACCAGCTAATAATTCATATAAGATATGGGTAATACTATAGCCGAGTTTACTAGTAGAGGCAAACCAGAAATGTCAACTATTTCAATATAATACCATCCAATGAGGATATGAGTTCTTACGAAAGAAAAATCAAGTATTGCCAATTCTAGACGAAATTCCTTCTTCCCGTGACAGAACGGAACAAAAACGATAATGGAGAAAATAGATGCACAAGGCCTTTGTATAGAATAGATTATCAACATGAAAATCCGGCAACGACGCGCTTCGGTCATCCTAACCGAAGCGATGTGAAATTTTCAGGGTAGTTTTGTTGGTAAACTATCTCTACTTAGGCCAATTTCTTGTCTTTTAAGCCTGATTAACACTTTTGTGTGTGCAATTTTTAAAAGTTCGCGATCTATTCAATACCCACCCAAATCCCATGAGTATTTGATTATAAATACTCGGGCATTTTTTTTCTTCTAAGTTGACGATAAGTAGCTTGTTCATAGCTAAGACGAACTAGTTTCTGATCTTCATCAACTTCAAGACCATTTTCTTCAGTAAAAAGCAACTCACGACCTTTTTTGGGATCTGGCATTAAGTCTAAACAACTTAAGGCCTTTCGATACAAAACTAGTTTATGCTTCCCATTTTGACGAATCTGCGCATCCCCCCCATCAGCAACAAATAAGATGTATAGATCTTCTTTTGTTCGATCGTAACCAACACGTACCTCTGATAAATCGCCAATCAAGTTGTTAAAACTACGAGAAAAATGGACGATTCCATTTCGATCAATTGATACCTGGTAATTAATTTTTTGTTTTAGTGAACTACTATCGATCCACTTTACAGTTTTTGGGATTTGAAGATTTCGACGAGCCATATCATTTGCCTAACACTTATCTAGGGATGAAATAAGGTTTTGTATTTTGTGTTTTTTGCTAAAGGGATATAACATATTATAGTTTTTGGCACCATACTATGCTATCGAATGGTAATCGGTTTATATTTTGGATCAGTCAATCTCCCAAATAATGGGTATTCTTGCCTGTACTGCTCAATTTGGTTGCTTTCATACCAATTGTCTTCCCGATGTGGGGTTAGGTTGTTTCGACCTTGGTAGTGCCCTCCCCAAATGTAGCGTAGACCCGCTTGGGTTGGCTGGCGAGCCGCATGTAATAGAGCAGTATCAAAAATCACCGCAGATCCTGGAGGGCAGGTCACTACCGATTGGCCCTCCCATTCTGATAGTAAGTTTTCGAAAGGGATTTGCCAAGAATCCGTGGTCTTGCGAGGGTAGACTAATAGTTCTCCTGTTTCTGACGTAGAACCGTGTAGGTAAACATTACACAGCAACCGATTTATCCTTTGATCAGTATTTTTTTTTGGGTACCATTGATTGAATTCGCTGCCGTTCAAGTGGCAATGCCAATCGCAGAAATTTCGGCTTTCATCGCACAATATAGCTCCACTATGAGCAAGACGTACTTCGTCTTGTAAAATTTCGGCCATCAGTTTTACTATCTCTGATTGAGCGTAGAAGGGAGCTAGGTCGGGAGCAAATTTTAGAACTGGATGTAATACATAACCAAACCGGCCACCCATGCTGGGTCGATTAGCATTTAGCCAAACTTGATGCAAGATTGATATAATTTGCTCTCTGCTACTTTTGTCGAAAAAACCTTCTAATACGCAGTATCCCTGATCGAAAACTTCTTGAGCCAATTTAGACGTCATCAGTAACCTTCACAGCGATGAATTATATCATAGGCTGAAAAGCCATACAAATCCGCATTGGTCAGCATCAGCTTGCAGATAATTTCAGCTCTGAAGTATAATACAAGTGTTTGGTTCAGTCTTATTAATTACCTATAAAGACTCAAGGTGCTAATGAAAAAGCAACTTCCTCTCTACACTAATAAACAGAACTATGATGACCCAACTTTCTTGGTTGCGCCATCATACTCCCAAATGACCGCCACGGCTTATATCGAGACTTACGGTTGTCAAATGAACATCAGTGATAGTGAGCTGATGGCAGGTATCTTGTCCAATATTGGTTACCAGATGGTCAACAATGCCGAAACTGCAGACGTCATTTTAATCAACACTTGTGCTATTCGGGAGAACGCAGAAGAAAAAGTTTTTCATCGACTTAAACATCTTAACAGCCTAAAACGACGTAAGCCGGATATTGTTCTAGGAGTTTGTGGTTGCATGGCGCAGCACCTTCGCCAACAAATCATCGATGCTGCACCATTCGTTGATATTATCTTAGGGCCAGATGCTTACCGCAGCCTTCCACAAGCTATTCAAACGGTTCGCTCTAAAGATCCATTCGTTGGTCTCAAGCTAGATAAATCGGAAGACTATGCGGATCTCTCACCTATCCGAAAGGACGGAGTCCGAGCATGGTTGACCATTCAGCGAGGTTGCGACAAGATGTGTACCTTTTGCGTTGTACCATTCACACGTGGAAGAGAGAGAAGCATTGCTTTATCAAAACTTGTGGATGAATGTTACCAGTTAGTTCATGAAGGATTCAAAGAAGTCGTTTTGCTAGGACAAACTGTCAATTCATATCACGATGGACAGAATGATTTTGGAGATCTCCTGATTTCCCTTAATGAAATCGATGGGTTAGAACGTATTCGGTTTACTTCACCTCATCCTAGTGATGCTTCAGAACCCATGATTTCAGCCATGGCCAGTTGTGAAAAAGTCTGTCAACAAATTCATTTGCCATTACAGTCAGGTTCTACTCGCATACTCCGAACTATGAAGCGTACCTATACTGCTGACGAATACCGCTCATTAGTTAATCGGATGCGTAAACTTATGCCAAATTTAGCTATTAGTACTGATATTATTGTAGGTTTCTGTGGTGAAACAGAAGCCGACTTCCAAAAGACCTACGATATGATGGCTGAGATTCGTTATGATTCTGCTTTTATGTTCAAATATTCCGATCGTGATGGCACTCGAGCACATAGATCATTGATTGATGATGTCGCAGAAAAAGTAAAAGTGGAACGACTTCAGTTAATTATAGATCAACAATACAAAATCTCCAGACAGATTAACCAGACCTACATAGGTAAAGTCGTTGAAGTAATGATTGAAGGTGAATCGAAAAAATCCTCAGAAGATTTTTTTGGCAAAACAAAAAGTTTCAAAACTACGGTTTTCCCTCGAAGAAACACTAAAGTCGGAGAAACTGTAGAAGTAAAAATACATACAGCCACAGCCCAGACTCTGATTGGTGACATCGTCTCCGTTAATCAGTGATTACATTAGCGATTAATAAACCAAATTTTGAGATTTTCTCCTGCCTCACTCTCCTCCTTAATATTTAATAGGATAGTCAATTAAGAATTTATATGCGAAACCGAATGCGGCTTAAATCAAAAAGAGATATCGAAAAAATGAGACGAAGTGGACGCTCGGCATCAATCATGTTACAGCGGGTAGGAGAAGCTGTCAGACCCGGTATATCGACAGCAGAATTGGATCAGATTTGTCATCAAACTATTGAGGAACTAGGTGGAGAGTCTTCATTTTTAGGGTACCAGTTACCTAACCATCCACCTTACCCTGCAACTATCTGTTCATCCATTAATGAAGTCATTGTTCATGGTATCCCAACAGAAGATCAAATTTTGCAGGAAGGTCAAATCGCCAGTATTGATACTGCAATTTTCCTAGATGGTTTTCATGGCGATAATGCCTTTACTTTTAAGGTTGGCCAGATCTCATCAGAAGCTCAAAAATTACTGAGCGTGACCAAAGAATCACTCTATAAAGCTATTGAACAAGCCAAACCCGGAAATCGGTTAGGAGATGTATGTCATGCTGTTCAATCTCATGTCGAAACCCATGGTTTTTACGTGGCAGATAACTTTGTGGGCCACGGTATTGGAAAAAAGATGCACGAGCCACCTCAGGTACCAAATGTGGGAGTGCCCGGTACTGGCCCCAGGTTAAAACCAGGTATGGTATTAGCTATTGAGCCAATGGTTAACATTGGTACGAGTCAATCAGTTACCTTGGACGATGGATGGACTGCTGCGACCTCAGACTTAAGCTTGTCAGCTCATTTCGAACACACAGTCGCAATTCTCTCAGATGGACCAGAGATTCTAACTGATAATCCTGATCTGTGGGAGATTTTTTAACTACATATGAAAGATACAAAAGGAGATTTGTTCAATGTCAGAAATCGTTGACGTCCGTGGACGGGAAATTTTGGATTCTAGAGGTAACCCGACAGTTGAAGTTGATGTATATCTCGATTGTGGAACAATGGGCAGGGCCGCGGTCCCTTCAGGTGCTTCTACGGGGGAACACGAAGCTGTCGAACTAAGAGATGGTGAAGATCGTTATTTAGGCAAGGGCGTCCAAAAAGCGGTCAAAAATGTTAACACTGTCATATTAGAGAACTTGGTTGGTGAGTCAGTTTATGACCAAACAGCTATCGACCAAAAAATGATAGCACTTGATGGTAGTGATAATAAAAAAAATATAGGTGCTAATGCTATTTTAGGTGTTTCATTGGCAGTAGCCAAAGCCGCAGCCAACGGTCTCGATTTACCATTATACCGCTATGTTGGTGGAACAAATGCAAAAGAGTTACCCTTACCAATGATGAATATTATCAATGGTGGTTCTCATGCTGACAACAACGTTGATTTACAAGAGTTTATGATCATGCCCGCTGGGGCCAGTAATTTTCGTCAAGCTTTACAAATCGGAACAGAAATTTTTCATCATCTTAAATCAGTTCTAAAATCAAGAAATTACAATACGGCAGTGGGTGATGAAGGCGGATTCGCTCCTGATTTGAAATCCAATGAGGAAGCGTTGCAAGTAATTGTGGAGGCGATTGAAAAAGCAAAATACATACCAGGAGATGACGTATTAATTGCGCTTGATCCAGCATCTAGTGAATTTTACAAGGACGGAAATTATGTTTTAGAGGCTGAGGCTCAATCGAAAAAATCTCCCGATGAGATGGTTCAATTCTACGCCGATCTATGCCAAAAGTATCCCATTATTTCCATTGAGGATGGAATGGCCGAGGATGATTGGGATGGTTGGAAATTGCTAACCGAAGCTATTGGCGACAAAGTACAGCTTGTTGGAGACGACCTATTTGTTACTAACACTGAACGTCTTGATTTGGGTATAGAGCGTGGCGTTGGCAATTCAATTTTAGTTAAGGTTAATCAGATTGGTACCTTAACCGAGACACTTAATGCGATCGAATTAGCAAAACAAAACAATTACACTGCAGTTATCTCCCATCGTTCAGGTGAAACCGAAGACACAACTATTTCTGATATCGCAGTTGCTACAAATGCTGGTCAGATAAAAACAGGATCGCTATGCCGAACAGACCGGACCTGTAAATACAACCAATTGTTAAGAATCGAGGAAGAACTAGGGGATTTTGCTGTATTCAGCGGAAGAAAAGTCTTCTACAATTTAGGCTAAAACAATACCAATTCTAGTCGATTAACCCAAAAAGCGAGCGTAACCAAGCTTGGAGTTATGACGTTGTTTATTTCTGGTTCAGCAACTTGCTTACCGGATAAATACACCTAGCGACCCAAAATTGAAAATTACGTGTTTCGTTTTTTGAAAGTCTCTTTGTTTTTCTTCTTACTAATACTCCTGGCGACAAGCTTATTTCATACCGTCGGGAATTTTCTAAAATGGAGACAGGCAACTGTCTATCAATCTTTGCAAAGAGAAAGATTAAAACAACTCAAACAGCAAAGAAATAGTTTAAAGGATCAGCTAAATCGTCTTGAATCAGATTTACTAACTCAAGAAGCACTAGTACGAAAAATTGGTTATATAAAACCAAATGAGAGAGTGTATCGGTTCGTTCAAAAATCACCTCGAGGAAGGCCGAAGACAGTAGAGAAGAAATCGTTGAGGAACGACTGAGACTTAACCTTAACACACACTCGAACATTAGAGTTATCGGATGGCTGGCGCAGGTCGGCTACGGTCATTCCCCTTGTCAAGCTTGACCCTGTTTCGACGCGGACGTCGGCTTCGATAGTTTTGAATAAATCCGGGTATAAGACGTAACCCACTACCAAGGGATCGTGCAGATATAATCTTCGGTTTCCAGTTTTCAGTTGGCGTACGTTCATGGAATGATGAGTTATAGAGCGGACGAATTTCTTCCATGGCACACTACTTTTCGATGCTAACTTTTCCAGTTGGTTTGCGCTAATTTCAACCTGTCGGGTTACATCCAATGGTAGAACGGTGGTTTGGATTCCGGAAGAAAAAACAATTTCTGCTGCGTGTGGGTCAACGTAAATGTTGAATTCAGCGGCCGGAGTAACGTTACCGTAACACTCGAAGGCCCCACCCATCAATACAATTTGGTCAATTTGTTTCATCAGTTTAGGATTCGCTAGAATGGCTTGAGCAACGTTAGTTAGTGGACCAAGGCAAATCAAACGAACACCTGAATCCGAGGAATCACGGACTAAGCTAAGAATAGATTCGGCAGCAGAGGAAAGTCCGTATTCAGTGCCAGCAGTAAAATCAAGTTCCGATGTAGTATTGCCAAGCCCATCCTGGCCATGAAAGTGCGTTGCAGTCTGAAGTTCGTAACAGATGGGTTGACTCTGCCCTACTGATATAGGCAATGTTAAACCTAGTTGATGTAGAATTATCTGACTGTTTTGGCTCGCTCTATCAACATCTACGTTACCGGCAACTGTAGTAATAGAATGAACCGATAAGTCTTCATGGCTAAGTGCATAGATAATTGCCAATGCATCATCGATACCTGGGTCAGTATCAATAATTGTTTTCATCATTAGTAACTCGCTGATGGATTTGACGGTTGATTAAAGCCGCGTTGTAACCGGCACCAAACCCGTTGTCGATGTTTACTACACTCACACCAGAGGCACAACTATTTAGCATAGTGAGTAAAGCCGCTAGTCCATTAAAGCTAGCACCATACCCAATACTAGTAGGTACCGCGATTACAGGTTTATCAACTAACCCTCCAACGACGCTCGCTAATGCACCTTCCATCCCAGCGACTACTACTAGAACATTAGCATCAGCCAACTGTTCATAGTTGCTCAATAGACGGTGGAGACCGGCTACCCCAACATCATACAGTCGATCGACTTGATTTCCCATGATACTCGCGGTTTCAACCGCTTCTTCTGCTACTGGAATGTCAGAGGTTCCGGCAGAGACGACTAAAATCCCGGTTTGTTGTATTAGTTTTTCAGCAGGTAAACTAATGGTTCTACCAGCCTGGTTGAAAATAGCTTTCGGAGCAATAGAAAGAACAGCTTGGTACATCTCAACTGTTGCACGAGTAGCGAATAAAGGCTGACCCACATCTACTAGGCGTTCAGCTATTTTCACTACTTGTTCAATGGTCTTGCCTTCACAAAAAATGACTTCCGGGAATCCTTGTCTTAGCTGTCGATGATAATCAATCTTTGAAAAACCAAGGTCTTCAAATGGTAACTGTCTCAACGAAGATATTGCCTGATCGATGGTAATTTGATTTTGTTGAACTTGGTTTAGAAGTGTTGTCAGTTTATCTATGTTCATATGAGATAATCATGATGTATTGTTAAAAATATGGAAAAAAAAAGAGCCAAAGAGCTGGTCTCTGACTCCCGTAATCAATTAATGTCAAACCTTTTATCCAGTAGTTTTTTCAGCAAAAGGTTCCAATACTTCTAGGTTAACCTCTTCCTGGCCTTCACTTTCTAAATCTGTAATTACTGTTTCTTCTATGGGGTCACTTGAGTTTTCTTCGGCAGTGTCAGTTGCCTTAATATGTTCTCTTTTATCATGAAAGGCTTTTGTTCCAGCCGAAATCGATTGGGATACTATTTCACCAACTTGTCCAGCTATTTCGACTGTTTTCTCTCTGGTATCAATTGTTGATTCTACAATACGCTCTCTTGTTTCTCGACCTGAGAAAGGGGTCAACAAAACAGCCAAGGCTGAGCCGATCAATCCACCAGTAAAAAAGGCTAAAATAACAGCTAAAACGCCATTATTACTGTCATTACTCATAATTCTTCTCCTTTCCTTTTACATCGAAAAGATATTTATAGTTACATATAAGTAGATAATCACTCATTTTTTTGCTTGATTAAATGAAGTAAATTTTCTATTCCGGCTCGGACACCGCTCCACAAACTCAGAATATCTGTGATCGGAACTGATAACTGATCTCTGTAGTACTCCGCTCGAGTAACGGTTTCCTTAGAAAATTTGTTAACTTCCATAATGAACAAATCAATTTCAGAGACTCTTTGGTTAACTAATTCGGTTATTTCTTGCAAAGAGTGCAAAGTTGGTTGTATTTCTTGAGCACTGATCTTTTCCAAAGTTACCATTAACCCATTAAGACTTTCCAGTAGCTCGGGTAAATCCCGATCGAGACTTCCTATTGTTTGATTTAGTTGCTTTAAGAGTGTTAGGACTTCTCCATCCAGAACAGCCTCCACCGATTTCAGTGTTTTTCCCAACCGGAAGGCCAAAGAAAGCAGAAACCACGCTAAGCTAAGCAAAGAAATAGCTAAGGGGACTTGCCATAGTAACTCCGCTTTCATAGTCAACTATCCTCTATCTATCCGTACTTATTTGTGGCTCTATATAGAATTAAGTGAGCAAACTAGTGATTATTTCAGGTGCTTTACTAATAGCTTGCTTGGCTTTTTTGGGATCACTTGCACCGCCTTGCGCGAGTTCCGGTTTCCCTCCACCACGACCACCAGCAAAATTGGCAACAAGCTTCATAATATCACTGGCTTGGACTTTACCAACCAAGTCAGTGGTGACAGCAACAATCAAAGAAACATTATCCGTTTTTCCTGAACCCAAGACCATAATTCCAGACTCCAACCGATTTCTTAGGTCATCGGTCACATTTCGCAATTCCGTACGGTCTAATTTTTCAACAAATTCCGCTACGACACTAACACCTTTAACATCAACTGCACGGTTGATTAAGTCAGAGTTTTGAGCAGAAGAAAGTTGTTTTTTGAGGCTAGTTAATTCCCGTTCAAGCCTTCGATTATCTTGTAATAACTTTGTTAATCGGTCGGAAGTTTTACTAGGCTGCGTCTTTAGTAGATTAGATACTTCTTGTAGTGTTTCGGTCTCTAATAGTTGGTGCTGTATAGCCGATGCGCCAGTTTTGGCTTCAATTCTACGTGTGCCCGCAGCAATACTACTTTCGTTGATTATTTTGAAAAAACCCGCTTGACCAGTGGTATTGAGGTGTGTACCACCACACAACTCAATACTATAATCTCCAGTTCGTACCATCCGTACAACATCACCATATTTATCACCAAAAAAAGCTAGGGCTCCTTGTTCTTTAGCATCCTCTAGTGGTAATGTCTTCGTTTCGACTGGATCATTCTGTCGGATACAATCATTAACAAAAGTCTCAATCTGTCTTAGTTGCTCTTTAGAGATTGTTTCATAGTGAGAAAAATCAAACCGTAACCGCCCGGGTTCAACTAGCGAACCCGATTGTCCAACATGCTCACCTAATATGTTTCGTAAAGCACTATGTAATAGATGAGTACTCGTATGACTAACGGCTGTTTCTTGACGTCGTTCTTTATTTATTTTGGCTCTAAGTGTCATCTTTGGCACAATAGAGCCCTTTTCAATCTGAACAATATGAACTGTCAAGTTGGGAATTGACCTATGCGTCTCTAGAACACTGAGGGTAACACCTTCTCCGTCAAGAGTACCTTGATCACCCACTTGCCCTCCAGATTCAGCGTAAAATGGCGTTCGATCTAATACTAGCTGAACTTGCTCTCCAACTGTGGCCTCAGACACAATTTCTTGCCCCCGAATGATCGCTACAATTTCAGCTGATACGACGTCTGTGTTATATCCGACAAAATCGGTGCTGCCGTGTTCTTTTAGAATTTCGCTGAAAATGGGGTTATCCTGATTTTTTTCAGCTGCTTTCCAAGACGACCGGCTACGTTCTTGTTGCTCTACCATCTTATCTTTGAATCGCTGTTCATCAACGACTATACCGTTTTCACGAGTCAAAATCTGAGTTAAATCAAGAGGGAAACCAAAAGTATCATATAATTCGAACGCACGATCACCATCTAGGACCGAGTCTCCATTGGACACAAGCTTATCAATTGACGAACTTAACAATTCAAGACCTCGGTCCAGAGTTTGGTGAAATCGATCTTCTTCACTATGAATAATTTTCTGAATTAGTGATCGGCGAGGTATAACATCAGGAAATGCTGTGCCTAATTGCTCAATTACAGGATCAACAAAGTTATGAATAAAGGGAACATTCATGCCTAAACGCTTACCGTAAAGTACAGCTCTCCGCAGAATTCTACGAATAACATAACCACGTCCATCATTTGAAGGTAAAACGCCGTCGCCAATGGCAAAAGTCAGGCAACGAATATGATCTGCAATTACTCTATGTGGCGTACCCCGTTCATCATCAAAGTAAGGTTGATCAGTATAATCAGAGACATGTTCGAGTAATGGTCTAAAGACATCTGTCTTATAATTGGAATCGACTCCCTGCATGATGGCAACGATTCGCTCAAAGCCCATCCCAGTATCAACATGCTTTTCTGGCAGCGGATGCAATTCGCCATTTTCATCCCGGTTATATTGGATAAAAACTAGATTCCAAAATTCCCGAAATCGATCTGAGACATTAACGCCATCTTTAGGATCACCAGTAAAGTTGGGGTCAGCTTGAGGCCCTAAGTCAACGAACATTTCAGAACAGGGGCCACACGGCCCAGTCTCACCCATCTCCCAGAAATTCTCTTTGGCATCAAATCGGAGTACTCGACCTGAAGGCAAATCAGTAACTTCTCCCCACAAATCAGCCGCTTCATCATCATCCAAATAGACAGAAATCCAAATTTTTTCTTTTGGTATTTGCCAAACTTTTGTGACCAATTCCCAGGCGAACTGAATAGCTTCTCGTTTATAATAATCACCGAAAGACCAATTCCCTAGCATTTCGAAAAAGGTATGGTGATGTTGATCGTATCCGACTTCTTCTAAGTCATTATGTTTTCCACTAACCCTAATGCATTTTTGGGTATCCGTCGCTCGTGAATATGGGCGATTGCCTAAGCCAAGGAAAACATCTTTAAACTGATTCATTCCCGCGTTAGTAAAAAGCAAACTAGGGTCATCTGCCGGTACCAATGACGCACTGGGGACGATGGTGTGTCCCTTCTGCTGAAAAAAATCAAGAAAACTCTGTCGGACTTCGTGGGATTTCATAGGTTACTCTCTGACGTCTAGTTGGGAGAAACTCAACATTACCATTCTTCTAACCAGGGACCGAATTAAAATACTCATCAAAATACTTCAGTTTCAAATCGGGCTTCAACACTCTGGATGGTACTATGACTAAATCCACGGCGCATTAGCAGGCCGTGCAATCTACGTCTAGCTACATGAGGTTCTAGTGATTGATATCTTTTGGCATATTTTTGATAAACAAGCCAAGCTGATTCTATTTCTTCGTTTTCACTGAACTCAGACAAGACTTGTTCAATATCTGGGTTGTCAACACCTTTGGATCTGAGTTCATGTTGGATTAAACGTTTACTTCTAGGCGAGGATTTTTGTCGTCTATCAACCCATTTCTGGGCAAATACAGCGCCCTTAATATAACCTGACTTTTCTAAATCAGCGATAGCCTGATCAACGCTTTCAGGTAGGTATCCTCTCTGCGCTAGCATCTTTCTTAACGAAGATCTAGTAATATTTTTATCCGAATTTTGACAAATTAATTGACCTTCTTTCTTGGCCTCCATTACCGACGAGGCAAAGGCCAATTTTGTTAAAACTTTCGGGGAAACTTTCGTTCCGACTTGTAATCCAAGCATAAGTACAAAATCTGAAGGAACAATTTGGTCATCTAATTTTCCATCAAACACAACACGTAATCGATCTTCTGGTAGGAATTGAAGGTCTGTAATCTTCGGTACAGGATCCATTTTTCAGATGAGTTTGCCTAAGTTGCAGGCTTTCCAGCCCAAACAGCACCCCGCTGGAGTAAAAGGGAAAAGTTCTCGTGTTGGCAGGCAGCTGCATCATGTCCCAAAGCTAAGTAGAAAACGCGTCCTTCTCCCCAGCTTTTGGTCCAAGCCACTGGCATTTTCTCACCTTGATGTAGGGCTGAGGCCAGGACGCTAACCCTTTTGTCATAATCCAAAATATACTGTTCGTCGGTCACACTAAACTCAACTAAACCTTCGGTAATTGGATGCTCAGAATCAACGATGCTGACTTGGTATTCACGGTAGTGTGGATGAGTAGTGAAGTGACCGCCCACCATGGCTCGATATTCTGGACAACCTCGAAATGAATCAGCAGCTGAATGTACGCCAACATATCCTTTCCCAGAAGAAATATGGTTCAGTAAACCATTTTTTTGGGCATCGGAGATTTCACCTACCGTGTAATAGAAAACGATTAGATCGTAAGGGTCAAGTTTCGGTGCCACTAGTGCATCTAGGTCATCCTCAACCACAGTGATTTCGAAATCATCTGTTTTTGATAATGATTTAACGATTTCCTGACTACACCCTTTCCAATCGTGAATAACACCACCTGCAAAGACCAGCGTATTAATTTTTTTCATTTTCTACTCCTTTTGGTAGCAGTGGACTTATCCACCGACAAATCGAACGTAACAGACCTGTGAATCCAAGATCACCAAACAACAAGCTATAGGCAGCCGATTATATCACAGGCACTATTCAAACACAAGTGGTGAAAGGCTTGAGATTAATGCCTAAAACGATTTGACTAAGTCTTAAACAGTTGTATAATGAGGCGTAAAAATTGAAAGTATTAGGTTCATTGATAGTAATAATCTGCGAAAATGCATAATTTGTTAACCTGGGATCCTGAAGTAAACTTTGATAGTTGGTACCAGTGGACCCCGATGCCTAGCCTATCTCCTTTGTTCAGCGTTGAAAAAAAATCGAAAAAAAACTGTCTCTCTTTGTCTGGTAACGGAAATCATAATGTGTTTGGAGCTTGGTGCCAATATGTGGAAATCCAGGCTGGAGGCACCTATCAACTCGAAGTCCGATTTCAGTGCCAAAACATCTCAGATCTATCTTTGCATATTACACCGCACATTGTCTGGCGCCGAGAGGAAACTGTTGAAGACAATTGTTCCGAAGACACAGTATACGACTTCCGCAGTTTTGAAAAAGGCACGAGACAAGTTGTTGCAAAAAACACGTTTACGGCGCCTAATGATTGCAATGGAGCAGAAATCCGTCTTTTAATGCGGTACGCAAAGCAAGGACAAGTATGGTTTGATAATGTTTCTCTCATAGTTTCCGAGCCATTACCTCCTCGTATGGTTACTGTAGGAGCTATGCGATATCGCCCGTATCACCCGGCGAGCCAATCCGATCACATCCGACTATACGCAGAGAAAGTTGACCAACTGGCCCATTGTGACATCATTCTATTACCAGAGTTTGCTAATACAGCTTCAGCACCTCAAAACCACGGCCAATCTCTGTGGAAACTAGCGGAGAAGGTCCCTGGCCCTTTTTGTAAAATGTTAAGTTACAAAGCAGCTACCTATAACAGTTATATTTGTTCTGGTTTGCTGGAACAAGATGGTAATTACATCTTTAATTCGGCGGTTCTGTACAATCGACAGGGAGAGCTAATTGGTAAACAACGTAAAGTCCATCCTTATTGGCCGGAAGGGCCACAAGGCATATCACCGGGAGATCAATTTGATGTTTTTACTACCGATTTTGGTGTGGTTGGCATCATGATTTGCTACGATAGCTGGTGGCCTGAATCAGCACGAGTTTTGGGACTTAAAGGAGCCGAACTAATCTTATTTCCTAATGCCGGTTATGAAGAAAAAATCCTACCAGCCCGTGCAATTGACAATAATGTCTTTTTAGTTGCGTCGACGCTGAATTCACCAGCTGCAATTATCAACTCGGTTGGCGAAACTCTAGCTACGTCATCAGTGGACAATGTACTTTCCGCGACAATCGATTTCAACAACCGACCTAAGTGCCACCCTAACGCTGGCGGCAATTTAAATTCAGGTCCAGGTGGAGCACGTTGGGCAAGAAATGCTCGGTCTAATCGTTTATATGAACAAATCTCAGACATGGTACGAGAGCCATTAGTGTGACGCCTGTGGATAACAGATAATTAGTACTATAGTAAGCTAAACATTTATACATTAATCAATTCACAATGTATTTGTTAATTTGAACAGGTATTTAAACTCATGACACTGAAAATAACAAAGCAACAAAAACAGCATTATCAGGACGAAGGTTATTTGATTCTAGATCGTGTGATCCCAAATAATTTTTTAAAGTTATTACAAGATGAGTGCCAAGCATTTATTGATCAAGTCAATTGGCAAATGGATCAGAAAGGTACAGACGTCTTGGGTATTAATCATCGCCACAAGCGCTATTTCATAGCCAATTGTTTTCAGCAGGAACCCAAACTAAGAGATTTTTTATTCAGTGACTTAATGGCGGAAGTCTGCCAAGCAACCCTTGGGGATACAGCCTATTTGTTTTGGGAACAATATGTGGTTAAGGGGGCCGAAGAAGGTATGAAATTCAGTTGGCATCAAGATTCAGGGTACGTTGGCTACCCAGATCATCGGCCCTATTTGACTTGTTGGTGTGCATTGGATGATATGACTATTGAAAATGGAACAGTTCATATTCTGCCCTTTTCTCATTCAGGTATCCGATCTTGGGTTCAACATATTCGAGAGGAGGGGTCTAATGATTTAGTTGGTTATTTCGGTAAGAATAAAGGCATCGCAGCAATTGTGCCGGCGGGAAGTATAGTGGCTTTTACAAGTATAAATTTCCATAGTAGTGGAAATAATACGACTAAAAAACCTCGTCGGGCTTATTTGGCTCAATATTCAGCCGAACCGATTTTATCTCGAGACGGTAGTCGGCTATGGGGTAATGCTGAGCCATTTGTGGTTAATGGTGTTTCTTCTGTTAGAAAATTGACCACGACCGTTTGAATTGTTATCCACTCAAACTTCAAGAATCATCAAGGTCTAAGAAATTATGCAACTGAAAGCTGATGATGTTCGATTGAACTGGGCTGGTGCTGTCTCCCTAGAGTTTAATAAGAAAGGTGTAATGCCATGGCGGATTCCTCATGGGATAAGAACTCTATATCACTCGCAACTCCAAGAAAGGGCGGCTGTGCCAGCGGGTGTACGTCTTTCCTTTTACTCTAACACAGAAATAATCAGAGGCCAAATAGCAAACACACCAAATGATAGCCAAATTGATTTATATTGTGATGGTGAATGGATAACAAGTTATGACCTAAAAAATACCAATCATTTTTTATTTGAGAATCTTCCCGACAAACAAAAATTAGTAGAGTTGTGGTTGCCTCAAAAAAGCAAATTCCAGTTAGAATCTTTGGAACTTTCTAATGGTTCGACAATCAAGCGTTACGATGATACTCAGTTGCGATGGATTACATATGGAAGCTCGATAACCCAGTGTGCTGGAGCAAAGTCACCGAGTTTTACTTGGCCTGCCATCGTGGCTCGACAAAACCATTTTAACCTGACTTGCCTTGGATTCGGTGGCCAGTGCCATCTAGACCTAATGGTTGCACGCTTAATTCGCGACCTGCCAGCCGATTTTATATCAATCTGCTGTGGTATTAATATCTACGGTGCAAGTAGTTTAGGTCCTAGGGCTTTTCAGCAATCCATCATCGGCACCATTTTAACTATTCGGGAGGGGCACCCTAACATTCCGATTGCCTTAATTTCTCCAATTTATTCACCAACAAGAGAAAATAGCAAAAATGCAGCAGGTTTCACATTGGCTCAAATGCGAAACGAGGTTTTTCAAACAGTAATGATTCTAAAAGAACATAATGACGAAAACCTGTTCTATTTCGACGGGCTGACTATTTTTGGGCCTGAGCTCAACCAGTATCTGCCTGACCAACTACATCCGAATGCTGAAGGATACAGTTATCTGGCTGCAAATTTCCAACGGTTAGTTGTCAATACTCTTTTTGGTAGTTCTGAAAATTAGTGTTATGAGTAGAAAATCATGAAGATTACTGACGTTAAGTCATTTGTTGTCTGGGAAAATGGTCGAAATTTTTTCTTTGTCAAAGTAGAAACTGATTCTGGCATCTATGGTCTAGGTGAAGGAGGTTTAACTTGGCGTGAAATGGCAGCCTCTGGCTGTGTGGATCACCTGAAGCCACTGTTAGTTGGCCAAGATCCTAGTCGTATTGAATACCTTTGGCAGGTAATGTTCAGAAGTGGTTTTTTTCCGGCGGGACGAATAGCTTGTTCAGCTATTAGTGCTATTGACATTGCTTTGTGGGATATCCGAGGTAAGCATTTAGGTGTTCCCGTATATGAATTACTTGGAGGATTGGTTCGGGAAAAAGTAGTTTGTTACCCCCATGTTGGTGGAAATACTTTAGAAAAGTTAGTTGATAATACTCGGCAAAGAATAGACGAAGGATGGAGTTTTATACGTTTGGGTTTGCCAACCGAAGGTCAACTAATTGAACCTAGGAAGGCTGCTCGTCAAATGCTGAGACAATGCGAAGCAATTCGCCTGGCTGTTGGGGACGACGTTGAAATCCTGATTGATATCCATACTCGCTTAGATCCTCCATATGTAATTCCTCTGTGTAGGTCTCTAGAGCAATTTTTACCTTATTTTGTTGAGGATCCACTTCGGTCAGAAAATGTGGCAAGCTACCGACAGCTGGCAAGACATGTGGCAATCCCTTTAGCAATTGGTGAACAATTTGCAAGTAAGTGGGAGTTCCGTCATTTGATCGAAGATGATTTAATGCAGTACGCACGTATTGATGTTTGTATTGTTGGAGGATTGACCGAAGCCAAAAAAGTAGCAAATTGGTGCGAGACACATTATATCAACATTGTACCCCATAACCCCTTGGGACCAATTTCAACAGCTGCTTGTTTACATTTAGACTTATCTACATCTAATTTTGGTGTTCAAGAATTAGTTCGAAGTCCTAATTCTATCTTGCCCGACGTTTTCCCGGTTCAGGTTTCTTTGGTCGATGGGCATTTGTTACCACCAAGGATGCCTGGATTAGGAATCGTTTTCGATGAAAATGCGGCCCTAGATCAGCATTTCCGTATGGAAATGCCGCCACAACTCCACCAATCAGATGGTTCATTTACCAACTGGTAACTAACTAACAGAGTACCGAGCAAAAAAGTATATTTTTCTATGAATAAACAATTGAAAAGTCTAATTCATGGAGAACATCGAGAAACTAATCTCTCGATATTCTCGAGAATACTTTTTTTGTATTTAATTGGTTTTATTTCGTTTTTTACAACAGTAGTCTTTGACTCAATTAGTCAAGATCTGACTGCTACTTACACTGATCAGCCTATCGAACTTGATGGCGTTTTAAAAGAGGACATTTGGTCGAAAGCCAACCCAGTCTCCAACCTAGTACAAATTCAGCCTGATCAAGGCCAACCAGCTTCCCTGTTGACAAAAGTTTATATAGTTTATAATTCTGAATCCATATACTTTGGTTTTACTTGTTATGACAGTAAAATTGACCAACTTGTCTCTAACGAAATGCGTCGAGACGGATCAAACATTCACGAAAACGACAATGTGTTCGTATTAATTGACAGTTACAATGACCGACGGGATGGTTTTTTCTTTCGAGTTAATCCTCTTGGAGCACTACAAGATGCCAGGGTATTCAAAAATGGTGATAGTCTAAATTTTGATTGGGACGCGGTTTGGAACGCTAGGACGAAGATTAACAAAACAAACGATGAAGAAGGATTTTGGGTAGCCGAAATTTGTATTCCTTTCAGTCAATTACGTTTTGAACCGAAAGATATAAACGAATGGGGATTGAATGTTGGACGCGAAATTGCCCGTTTACATGAGGAGGCAATTTTAGTTCCTGTACCAAAAAAATATGGTTCGAAGGCCAAATATCGTACACAAAACCTTGCAGTTCTATCTGGTTTGACATTAATTTCACCCACACGCAAATTTGAAGTTTTACCATACTTGACAAGTGGAGTTAGTTTAGTCAATCAACAAGAGAAAAAAAATAATAAACCAAACAGGATTCTGGAATTGGGGGGAGATTTCAAATATAGTCTTACTCCTAATCTAACTTTTGATGCGACTTACAATACCGATTTTGCACAAGTTGAGGCTGATCAAGAGTATATCAATCTGACTCGATATAGTACTTTTTTCCCAGAGAAACGGCCCTTTTTTCTGGAGGGATCGAATTTTTTCGAATTCAGTATTCCACAAGCCACATTAAGTAAAGCTCCACCACTTTTATTATTTTACAGTCGTCGAATCGGAATTGAACAAGGGCAAATGATTCCGATCGTAGGTGGCAGTAAAGTAACTGGGAAAGTTGGGGATTATGGAATTGGTTTACTACATGTCTTATCTAGTGAAATGATGACGACCCCGAGTGAAATCACTATCCCAAGTACTAATTTCTCTGTTTTTCGAATACGGAGGGACATTTTATCTTCGTCAAATTTTGGGTTTATAACGACTAACCGACAATCAAGCAAAGACATGTTCAATCGAACAATTGGACTGGATTTGAATTATCGACCAACTGAGACAATAACCGTTAATAGCCTATTCGCAAGTTCACTTGACGTAAATCGAGAAAATGAGACTAGCCCTAGCGAACAAAGTGGGCTGGCATACGCCTTAGCTGGTGGGTGGCGAAGCGATTCTTGGCGAGCTTCTATTGGTTACAGTGGTATTGATCCCGAGTTCAAACCAGGTATTGGTTTTGCTGAGCGGGGCGGTGGGCAACGATTGCGTGGTGAATTCCGCTGGTCTCCATGGGTAAAAGATGTAGGTGGCTGGTTAGGACCTATACTGAAAATTATGAATTTGAAAGAGATGTTCAGCGGGCCAGAAACCGATATTTCCTTGAACAGCAAATATCAACCAGAAACTATCATTTTTCGATATTTACACTGGATGAACTTTGTCAGTAATGACTGGCTTGCTATTGATGTTCGCAGAACATTGGATAGACTAGAACAACCTTTTAAGGTCCATAGAGATCACGAAATCCCACCTGACCAGTACTTTTATACAAATTGTTGGCTGACTACACAGACTGATCAAACTCGTTCAGTATCAGCAAGAGTCTCTGCTGGGTTTGGTCAATACTACAATGGAAAACGGTCAGGACTGAATGGGTTTATGAGATTTAAACCGAGCAATAGCTTTACACTAGAGTCCAGTTATAGTCTGAATAGAGTTAAACTGCCTACAGGCTCTTTCGACGCCAACGTAATTGACACCAGAGTAGTCTATGCTGTCTCGACGACTGCTTATATAAAACTGTTCACTCAATGGAATAGTGGGAATCAACTCATATCGACGAATTTATTGATTAATTATATTTATCAACCAGGTAGTAATTTCTACTTGGTATTAAACCAAGTATATGACCTAACACTTCCGCCAGCTTTACGCTTCACCGATAGAGCCTTATTAGCTAAATTGACCTTCTGGTATCAGTAAATAAATTATCCTTAAGAACAATCAATCAGTTGATGAAAAAAAAACAAGCTGACAAACAAAAGTTACGCATTAAATCACAAAATAATCGAGATAAAATGCCCGCGAAGACTAGACGAAACCTAAGTCAAAAAATTTGTCGGCTTGCCAAACAGTTGATCGATACTCACCAACCAACTAGTATTTTACTATATCTTCATATGAGAAGCGAAGTCGAAACTAGCTATTTACTGGAATCCCAATTGTCAAGTGATCGATTAGTTGGCTTGCCAAGAGTTGAGGGACAAAATCTCAAAATTTATCGGATACAAAACCCAGATATACAGTTTCAATTTCATAAATGGGGAATGAAAGAGCCTAATCCTGATCAATGTACTTCTCTCGATTCCAATCTATTAGATATGATATTAATTCCAGGCTGTGTTTTTGACAAATTTGGTCACAGGCTTGGATATGGAGGAGGGTTCTATGATCGTTTACTTCCTAATTGTCCACAAGCTTTGCTTGTTGGTCTGGCTTTTTCTGTTCAAATTGTAGACCTCCTACCATCAGAAGATTGGGATTATCCTGTTGATCTTATCTTGACTGAAAATGGTGTAATTTCTTGCTTTAAATAGGAAAATTGAAAATCAAATTGACATTGACATCGAAATCTAGGTCTGCTAGAATTAGCCCGCAATTTGCGTCTCTTGGTGAGGTGGCGGAGTGGTCGAACGTGGCGGTCTTGAAAACCGTTGTAGCGAGAGCTACCGTGGGTTCGAATCCCACCCTCACCGTTGTCTATGTGGAGAGTTGCGAGAGTGGTCTATCCGGGCTGCCTGCTAAGCAGTTGTAGCGAAAGCTACCGTGGGTTCGAATCCCACACTCTCCGTATTCGCGCCGGTAGCTCAGTGGATTAGAGCATCTGACTACGGATCAGAAGGGCGGGGGTTCGAATCCCTTCCGGCGCTTTTATGATTTCAGATACAGATTGGATGGCCGTGGCATTAGAGCAAGCTAGGCTTGCGGATAGCTTGGGTGAGGTTCCTGTAGGTGCTGTCGTAGTACGGGGTGATTCCCCGATTTCAATGGCGCACAATCGTCGAGAGAGCGACAGTAATCCCGTCGCCCATGCCGAGGTGTTAGCAATTCAGGCGGCTTCTGCGTATCTTGGCAGTTGGCGGCTAACAGATACAACCCTCTACGTCACATTGGAACCGTGCCCGATGTGTGCTGGTGCAATTTTGCTCGCACGTATCCCACGGGTGGTCTATGCGGTCGCCGACCCAAAAGCGGGGGCAGTCGACTCCCTCTATTGCTTACTCCGTGATCGTCGGTTGAATCATCAGACCGAGGTTACAGCAGGTGTTTTGTGGAAGGAAAGTAGGGAATTGTTACAATCGTTTTTTCGAAGTAGGCGAGAGTAGTAAAAGCATCTCATGGAGAGTTGCAGGAGTGGTTGAACTGGGCAGTCTCGAAAACTGTTGTGCGGGCGACCGTACCGTGGGTTCGAATCCCACACTCTCCGCCATTCGGAAAGAATAAAGGCCATATCTTTATCTTTTTAATTTTAGTAAGTAGTTAAGGGGTAATAGCTCAGCTGGGAGAGCGCAACCTTCGCATGGTTGAGGTCACGGGTTCAAGTCCCGTTTACTCCATTCAAAATAGGAGAGTTGCAGGAGTGGTTGAACTGGCATGATTGGAAATCATGTGTGCGGGCAACCGTACCGTGGGTTCGAATCCCACACTCTCCGCCATTTTGACCGACTTGGTTATGCTAAGCGGGGAGGTAGCGGTGCCCTAGACCTGCAATCCGCTATAGCAGGGCTGAATTACCATTGGACGGCGAACTTTCTCTTGGACTGCCAGTAGTATGTGGCGTTGAGAGCTGGGTCCTGAGCAACTGGATATTACCGAACCCCGTCAGGTCCGGAAGGAAGCAGCGGTAGGTAACCTGACAGTGTGACACAGGATAGCCTAGCTTGAGCCAACGACTACTGTAACGCTTGGGGTTGTTGGTCAACCTTTGGTTGCATAGCCGAGATTCACGAGCTACAAATAGTTCCTAAATTCGAATCGCCCGCCTTTCAGAGCAAAGTGTTTCTTCATTTCTGTGAAAACCTCACCGATGGGCAATTGTTATGTCTTATGAAGTTTTAGCTCGAAAATGGCGTCCTCAGGCTTTTGCGGATGTCGTTGGCCAGCAACATGTTGTAACCACCCTTCAAAACCAAATAAGTACTGGCAGAGTAGGTCATGCTTATCTGTTTTGGGGGCCACGAGGCACGGGTAAAACCACCGTTGCCCGAGTTTTAGCAAAAGCCGTTAACTGTGCCACAAACGTCGAAAAAAATGATCCAGAACCTTGCAACCGCTGTGTAAATTGCCAAGAGATTTCTAGCGGTCGATCTTTCGATGTAAGAGAAATGGATGCTGCCTCTAATCGTGGCATCGATACCATCCGAGAGCTGAAAGAAAATGCACAATTAGTTCCCGCTAGTTGCCGCTTCAAAATTTATATTATAGACGAAACTCATATGCTGTCGTTAGAAGCTTTCAATGCTCTGCTTAAGACGTTGGAAGAACCACCTGCTCATGTCATCTTTATACTAGCGACTACAGAACATCATAAAGTTCCTCCAGCTATTGTTTCGCGTTGCCAAGGCTTTGATTTCCGTTTTATGGAACAAGAATTGGTTATACAGCGATTAAAAGAAATTTGTGAGACAGAGTCTATCGAGATCAGCGAAGACGGGCTTGCAGTTATCAGTCACCAATCAGAAGGTTGCCTTCGCGATGCGACTAATATTCTTGAAAGATTAACAGCATCAATAGGAAGAAATCTCTCGATCGAAGCCATTAACCAAATCTTAGGTTTAGGCGCGGCACAGTTGATTGAGAACTTATCCCAAAAAATACTCGAAGGTGATGTTACTTCATCGATACAGCACTTAGCTAACCTATCCAAAGTTGGAGCTGACTTAATTCAGTGTTTACAACAATTAATTGCTTACTTTAGTGATCTGCGACGGTTAGCTATCGATACGAAATTGGCCAATTTGATTCAAGCTTCACCGACTGATATCCAACGAATGATAGATCAAACTAGTCAAAATCAAGTGTCAGCGAAACGTCTATCCCGTATCCTTAGGATATTGATTCAAACATACAACGAGATTAAGAAAAACGGATATGCACATCTGCTTTTTGAATCGGCTTTGGTTGAGATTTGTGCCACGAACCATGGCATTCAAAGCTTGAGTGAAGTAACTCATTTACTTAATGAGTTAAAAGTAATCGAAAGACGCCTCGATTTAGCCAGTACAGTTCCAATGCAAGTTGAGCTTGCGGATAACAAGACCAACGAAGGCGAAGATGTCGAAATTAGTTTTGAGAGTATTGAAAATCAGGTGGTCGAAATCGACAAAAAAAAAGATGAAGATCCAGAAAGTCAAGCAAGCTCAATTTCTGACGATTTTACAAGTACGTTGGAAGATACAGATCTTGATACTGTATGGAAAAAGACCTTGATTGATTTGCAAAATCAGCGCTTGTCTGCATATCAGTTACTCAAGGATGCAATGTTAACCTCATCTGATTCAAATACTTTAGGACATGACATAAAATCCGGTATTTTTACTTTTCAAGTGGCTTTAGTGAAACCAGTCCTGTTGTTAGCTGATAAAGATAAAGAGTTAACTGCTAAATTACTGAGCCGGCATCTTGGTAGAACTGTTGAGCTGAAATTTGTCCGTCAGCAAAACCTAGTAGTGAAATCATCGAGATCATCGACAAAAGGAAGTCGATCAAGTAATGTTTCACGCCGAACAAACTCGGTAAAAAAAGAAACGGGAACAGATGAAGATAATTCTTCTGTTCCTCGTGTTACCGAAACACCACGTCGACGCCAACAACAGGACAGAACACCACTGATGCTCCAGAGAGAAGTTATGCAGGACGAAACTTTGTCCCCAGTTTTAAGTATGTTCGATGCCAAGATCCTAAAAATCCAACCTAAGTAATTCTGTTATTACAAGAAAAACTTACTCACCTAATTGAGGTAATAATAATGAACATGAATAATTTGATGAAGCAAGCCCAAAAGATGCAAAAGCGAATGATGGAAGTACAAGAAGAAATGACCAATAGGACAGTTGAAGCTTCCGTCGGTGGGGGTATGGTAACAGCGATGGCAAATGGTAGCGGTGAGATTGTCTCAATCAAGTTATCGCCTGAGGTTGTTGACCCAGATGATATTGAAATGCTAGAAGACTTGATCGTTGCGGCTGTTAGCGAAGCACATCACAAGGCGCAAGAATTAATGGGAGATGAGATGGGTAAATTAACTGGTGGAATCAAAATCCCCGGTATGATGTAGAATAGCTGATGAGCCCTTATCCAGAACCAATGGCTCGGTTGATCAGCCAATTGCAAAAGTTACCGACTATCGGTCCTAAGTCAGCCCAGCGACTCGCCTTCTATTTTTTAAAAATGACTGAGGGAGACGCAAAAGGAATTGCTGAATCAATAAAAGATGTTAAGGCTAACCTAGATCACTGCAGGTTATGTGGTAATATCACTGATATTGATCCTTGTCGAATTTGTATTGACCCGAAGCGCAATCAAAATTTGATCTGTGTTGTGGAAGAACCCGATGATCTATTAGCGATTGAGCGTACCAATCAATATAAAGGGCTGTATCATACACTAATGGGTGTCTTGTCCCCACTGAATGGAATTGGCCCTCAGGATTTGCGTATTTCTGGTTTATTCGATCGCCTCAAAAAAGGACAAATTAACGAGGTAATTTTGGCTGTTGGTAGCACAACAGAAGGGCAAGCTACCAGTCTCTATTTGACACAGCAATTGACACAGCATTTCAGTGTATCGGTTTCTCAAATCGCACAAGGAATACCAGTGGGTGGTGATTTGGACTACATTGATGAACTTACAATAGCTAGGGCATTAGAAGGAAGACGAGTTTTCATGCCTTGACTAAATAGAAAAACACTTTCACTTTAGCTAATCATAATGTTGGGCCTTCAATATCGTTGCAATCTTGTTTTTTTAGTTTTGATCTTTTGCCTACTTGGTTTTTCAGACCCCCAGTTTGCTTGCCAAGTCAGAGAACAAGGAATCCCCATATTCAATGCTGATCGAGCTTTTTCTTATTTACAAAAACAATGCGATTTTGGCCCTCGTAACCCGGGATCTGTAGCACATAGAAAAACACGCGACTATTTGCGGAATGAATTAGAAGGACTCGCAGACGAGGTGGTGGAACAATCTTTTACCGCACATAACATCACTATGACCAATATATTGGCTAGATTTGGTAAAGGAAATGGTTCCCCAATTCTTTTATGTGCTCATTGGGATACTCGCCCTTTTGCTGATAAAGATGTCAATCCAAAAAATCAGCTAAAGCCAATCTTGGGAGCTAATGACGGGGCATCAGGGGTGGCTGTTCTGCTGGAGTTAGCAAATAGCTTTAATCAATATCCCCTTCGTAACGAAGTGATAGTTGTACTCTTTGATGGAGAAGATTATGGGCGCGAAATTGGCGATATGTTTTTGGGATCGACCTACTTTGCCCAAAATCGAGAAGGTTGGGATGCAAACTTTGGTATTTTATTAGATATGGTCGGGGACAAAGACTTACAAATTCCAATGGAACGTTATTCATGGCAAACTTCCTCTGACTTAATGGGAGCACTATGGGATCGGGCTGCTGATTTAGGGTTAAGAGAGTTTTTTCCCAAAAAAATCGGGGCCGCCGTTATGGACGACCATATACCACTAATTAGGTCTGGCTTGCCTACTATTAACTTAATTGACTTCAACTATCCATACTGGCATACAGTTGATGACACGGTCGACAAGTGTAGTGCGAATAGTTTGGAAATCGTTGGTCGTCTAGTATTAGACTTGATTTACAACTAGATGAGATTACTGATTAACCACGTGTTAAAAATGATGTTTCTCCTGATCGAAAGGGACCTATCTTTTTGACTTGCCCACCGCCAGTCACGGGATAACGAGAACCATCGAGGTTCGGAATTACATAGCGATCGAACCAATTAGCCAATAATTGTCTCATTTCTTCTACCAAAGCAGACTTTGATTTTTCGTCGACTATATTCTTCCTTTCGTTAGGATCATTTGCTAAATGATATAATTCATGGGGGCCATAAGGGTAACGATGAATGTATTTCCACTCTTGGTTGCGGACCATTCTCACCGGTCCATATTCATCAAAAATCACTACTTCGTCTTGTACTTCGTTGTGCTGTTCGAATAACACGCTGGTAAAATTCCGCCCTGGACTTAAGTTGTCTTCGTTAATGTTCAGACCAATATAATCAAGTAAAGTCGGCATGAAATCATACTGGCTGACCATAGCTGTAGTGCTCTTACCTTCAGCTATTTTGCTTGGCTGGCTCATAATGAAAGGCACCTTGATGGAGTTTTCATACATGTTTAGTGGGAATGTGCCATTACCCTTATGCCAAAATCCATTATGCCCACACGAATAACCGTTATCACTACTGAAAACGAAAAGTGTGCTTTCGCGTAAACCAAGATGTTCGATTAGATCAATGAGACGACCAATATTGTGATCCATAGCTGTAATAGCGGAAAAATAACCTTTCAATGATTCCCGATTACCTAAGTGGCGCTGGGAGTTTGCAGTAGCCCAAGGGTGAGCAACCTCTTGCGGACAAGTTTTGAAAGGACAATTATCGTAAAAATCCATGAGTTCGGAAGGATGTCCTTCAAAAGGAGAATGTGGAGCATTATAGTTGACGCTAAGGTAAAATGGATTTTCGGCATTCTGTCTGATAAAATTCATGGCGTTGTCAGTAATGATATCAGTAATATAACCGGTGTATATCTCCACTTCCCCATTCTGAATCATTTCTGCATTGTTGTAACGACTACTACCAGTCGGTAAAGCAAACCAGTGTGAAAAACCATGTTGTGGGTTCAGGCTATCCCCCAAATGCCACTTACCACACAGACCGTTTATATAACCGTCTTCGTGTAGAACATCTGTATAACAACTTAGTCCGTCTAAGTAACGATCTGTTGCTGGTGGCATATTTCCTGCTCTAATCCAGTCATGAATACCATGAGCCGATGGGATTCGGCCTGTCATCAAACTAGCTCTAGCCGGTGAGCAAACAGGAGAGGTGCAAAAAAAGTTCTCGAAACGCATGCCTGACGAAGCTAGTCGGTCAATATTTGGCGTATGGATTTCACTGTTTCCATAGCAGCCTGCGGCCCAAGGTCCCTGGTCGTCCGTTAAAATGAAGATAACGTTTGGCCTTTTTTTATTCATTTATTAACAGGTCCTCAATGAGTCGGTTTAGTTGTCACAGTTTAGTATAAGATAGGCAATAACTCAAACTTGGTCGTACTAAAAAATATAATCCTACGACCTATGGAAACTAACCAACTAAAGATAGTCGATAAATACAAACTAAGAAAATGACTTAACACATCCAAGTTAGTCAAGACAAACGTAAACTCCTTCGTTACTACATTTAACAGAAATTGCTTGTGTTCAATAGAACAACTTTTTAAGATCAAATTCCATTTACTCAGAAAATAATACCAGCTGATAAAAATACTTTCCTATTATAAATGATCAAACAAATCACCAGAATGAATAAAATGAATAAATCGTTTGACAATGGAAATATTAAGGAGTACTGCTTAAACAGATGGAAAAACAAATAGTCAGCCGAAAGTTAGATTTGCCAGATCATCTACGTACCAAACTACAAACTCGTTTTATTCTATACAAGATGATAGAAGATGAGGAAGAAATCCCAGCATTGCTAACTGGTAATCACAAATATATTGACGAAATATTAACTGCTTACTACGATGATTATTGGTATATTGATTCTGAAACAGGTAATTATGCCGCCACCCGAAAGGGTGAAATGTTGTACAAAAACTTCATCGCTCAATGGTGGGATTTCCTATTGTCTTATGACATATACGCTGGTGTTGATTTACTTAATGGTAAATTTGCTCAAGACGATGCTGACTGGGATTCGGTTGACGAAGAAGGTCGGTTAATATGGGAAGATCTACGTGTAGCTGTTTGTATATACAAACAACGAATAGCACAAGAAGAAGGGAGAAGAACTGACCTCAACCCTTTTACGATTGCTTTTATGTCTCTTTTATCTGAGAAAAGAATTGGGCAAGAAATTGGATGGCAATTTGACTTATACTCGGAAGACTTTTGGAAAGAAGTTGTTGATATCGTTAATACCAATCTCTGGCCTGAGGATTTGAGTTATGTTGATGATGAAAGTGCTGAAGAAATTGATGGTAATTTGGTAATGGAAGATATCATAATGAAAGGCATAGAAGAAACTAAGCTCAGGTGGTCTGAAGAAGACGACGACGATGATGAAGACTATCTAATTCCTCCAGAAGCTATATCGTCCAAAGATCAAGTGACAGAAGAATATGAGGAAGAATTAACAAGTTATGGCTGGGAAGAAGATTCATTTTATTATAATCCTTATAGATTCCTTGTTGGTGGGGCTTTGGGGGTATTTACCATTGCTGCTGTTTGGTCTATATTAGATTGATTTATGTCTTGTAGAAAAAGTATCAGTTGCTACCCTTATTCACTCCCTGTTTAAATCATAAAGTATCAAATTTAAAATAGACCGAAGATAATATTAAAAATGAATCTTTCTAATTTACTGAAGGCTGACATCAATTTCCAGGTTGGCTGGCAAGCACTTCTACGCAATAAATTTCGTACCCTATTGACCATGTTAGGTATTATCCTCGGTATCTTTATAGTGGTAACTACTGTATCTCTGGGAGGTAGTATTGAATCATTTGCGGTTTCCGAATTCGAGAATTTCAGCGGAACAACCATGATCTGGATTGGAAAAAAAAGTCGTATTAAGAAACAGAACAAATGGGTCGAAAATCCAATCAAAGAGAATTTATGGCTTGATGATGTTGATCAAATCGTTCGTAAATGTCCCTCAATAAAAACTGCAGCAGCCTTTAATTGGGTCGGGGCACAAACAGTTACATTTGGTACTAAAAGTAGAACCTACAATATCACAGGCGTATTGGACACAAATGAAAAACTCTTTAATTTTGAATTCGAATATGGTCGTAATTTTCAGCCTTGGGAGATAAAACGCGGACAAAAAGTATGTATTCTAGGTTATAAAGTCAAAAATCACTTGTTTGGCGATAGTAACCCTGTAGGACAAGAAATCAAAATCCACCAACACCGATTCACAGTTATAGGCAGTTATAAAAGTATGGAAAAAGGTCTGTTCCGTATACTAGGAATTGGACTGGATGATGGGATAGATATTCCAGTTACTACTGTAGCGCAGTATTGGGGCAAACAGAACCGATGGCTAGCTATCATGGCCAAAGCAAATAGTTATGAAACTGTCGACCAAAGTATATCTCAAATTAAAGCGCTATTTCGACAAAGATTTGGGGCTGACATATATCATGATTACGGGTCACCAGCTGAGATGATCCGAGAAATCAGTAAGATAGTAACCGTTATTCAGTGGGTACTAGGTGGTGCTGCCGCTATTACATTAATCGTTGGTGGAATTGGAACCATGAATATTATGCTAGTATCAGTGTCGGAGCGTACTGCCGAAATCGGCTTAAGAAAAGCAGTAGGTGCTAATAAAAATGATATCCGATTCCAGTTTCTTATAGAATCTGTGGTTATTTGCCTGTTAGGTGGTCTAATTGGTACAGGATTAGCTGGAGGGGTAACGTTTTCTGTGGGCCAAATTATTACCAGTTTTGTAATTAAAGATTCAGTATGGCCAGCTGCAGTGTCGTTACAATCAGCTATTGTCGCTTTTTTAGTTTCTACCATGGTAGGAGTTATTTCTGGTTTTTATCCATCAAATAAGGCTGCGGGACTACAACCAGTGGAAGCTCTTAGGATAGACTAGAGGATATCGAAAACATGCTCGCAGAAAGTTTATCTATCACTTTTCGTACTTTAGGGACTAATAAGCTCAGGACAGCTTTAACAATTTTGGGAATTACCATTGGTATTTCCGGGGTAATTTCTATCCTTACTATTGGCAAAAACGCAAAAACAATTTTGACCAGCAGTCTGAATCAACAAGCGGGTACATTCACCGTTTTTCGAGAAGAATGGAGCCGAAAAAGAGGGAAATGGAAGCGTAATACCAGCTCTGAGTATCTTACCATGGACGATCTAAACGCAATTAGAGAGGGTTGTTCAGCCGTTGAAAGTGTTATTCCTACAGATGGGTTAGGAAGAAAAGAAATACAAAAAGGCAGTCAAAGCAAAAGAGCTGATCTTCAACTGACAACCGAGGAATCAGCTAGTTTTCAACAATGGTTTCCAGACTATGGTCGCTATCTCACCCGTACTGATCTAGATTTATGGGGCAAAGTGTGTGTTATTGGTAACGAGGTTTGGCAAGACTTATTTTTCGGATTTAACCCCATCGGTCAGGAAGTCAAGATTGATAATCAGCGCTACACAGTGGTTGGCGTAATGGAAAAAAAAGGGAAAGGACTCGACCCCAACGGAAATGAAGACAACAAAATTCTGATTCCCATTTCGACAGGTAAGACTTACTTTGGTACTGGCAACAGCGGGCCAAGGAATCAGATTAGTAGTATCAGCGTTCGTGCTAAATCCCCTGATTTATTGACGAAAGCAAGATCAGAAGTCGAGGAATTAATACTCCGTCGGCACAAAGATGAAACATTTTTCCAAATTAGTAGTGTCGATGAAGAATTAGATTTTGTTAATAAAATACTAACAGTGATTCAAATACTAATGATTATAATTACTACCTTCCCTCTGCTTGTCGGTGGGATTGGCATTTTGAATATCATGTTAGTGTCTGTCGTGGAACGTGTACCAGAAATTGGTCTGCGTAAGGCAATTGGAGCAAAAGGCTTTCAGATCAGGCTCCAATTCTTAGTGGAATCGGTCGTGATTAGTCTGATTGGTAGCATTCTAGGCATGGTTGCAGGATTCACGTTCAGTAATGTTTTGGGACAATTTTTCAACAATAAATTTTCTGCTGATTTTGGCGTAGAATGGCCTTCGTCAGTAACCTTAGAATCGATTTTCGTTGGTGTCTTAATGGGCATGATAGTAGGTGTTTCTTTTGGTTATTATCCCGCGAGCCAAGCTGCTCGCCTAACCCCAATTGAGGCTATCAGAAATAAGTAACATCATGAATAAAGAACAAAATTCAAATCATGGAAAGCTGAAATTGGGTATAGCTGAACTATTTCTTCATCCAANTTTCTATTCTAGAGGAAATANNGTAAACTTCGTCCATAATCGAATTTCCTCGTGGTGTTTTTGTAATTAACTTGATGGCAGTAGAACCCGAAAAAATAGTTCAGTAACTCAGGAATAAGTATACTATACTTACACNGTTGGATCTTGACAGAGAAAAAACACCAAGCTATCATCGACCAAAAAGTATCTAATTAGAAGAAATGTTTATCACTTTTGAGGGAACAGAAGGTTCCGGAAAAACTACTCAAATTAACCATTTGGCCAATAAACTATCAGAGGCCGGTTATTCAGTTCAAAACACACGAGAACCCGGTGGGTCAAATGTTGGGAATCAAATTCGCGAAATCTTATTAGACCCTGTTAATGAAAGACTTTCTGCAACTTCTGAGCTGCTACTTTATGCTGCGTCTCGAGCCCAACATGTGCGAGAAGTAATCGTACCAGCACTCAAAAATGGTAAAATTGTTATCTCTGATCGATTTAGTGATGCTACGGTTGCTTATCAAGGGTATGGGCGCAATTTAGACTTAGTGTTGATCAATCATTTAAACCAGATTGCTACCGGCGGCTTGGTACCTGATCTCACTTTTTTGCTAAATTTACCCATCGAAATTGGTTTACAGAGGGCTTCAGCTAGCCGTGGTGAGCTGGACCGTATTGAGCGAGAGAATCTTGAATTTCACGAACGGGTACAAAAGGGGTATCTGGCTATTGCAAAAGAAGGCACTAATCGAATAAAAATTATTGACGCTACTCAGCCGATTGACGTCATATTTAACGAGATCTGGTCCATACTTAAAGTTAAAATTCCTTTAATCAAGGTTAACCATGACCAGTGATTCAATTTTCGGACACCAACAAATACAAAGCCAACTTTACAACGCAATTGAAACAGGTAGAGTTGCAGGAGCATATTTATTCGTTGGTATGGAGGGGTTAGGAAAAGAGAAAGTGGCTCTGGATTTTGCTCAATCGATTAATTGCCTTGACTATCAGCATAATAGCAATCAGGAAGAAGGGGGGGCTTGCCAACAGTGCCTTTCCTGCAAAAAAACAAGAGCAGGCAATCACCCTGATTTTGCGATTATTAGACCGGATGGTAATCATCTTAAAATAGACCAAATCCGTTCTATCCAAAGCCAAATCGTATTTCGCCCCCTTGAAGGAAAACGGAAAATTTATCTATTGACAGAAGTTGAAAAGATGAATTTAGAGGCTGCTAATTGCCTGCTGAAAACATTGGAAGAACCACCCGCAGAGTCAACACTAATTTTAGTTGCAAATAACATGGACGCTCTGTTGCCAACTATTCGCTCCCGGTGCCAAATCTTATCTTTTCAACCAATGGAAGTCAGCGATTTAGCGNAAATCCTAGTTGATCAGTTTGATCTTGATCTAGGTAAGGCAACGGCAGTTTCTGTGCGAACGCAAGGTGCAATAGGCAAAGCTTTTTCTATTTGTCAAACGGAAGAAACTGTCGAGGTGGATCAGGTTCCGGAAATTCTCACTACTCTTGATCGTTTATCTGCTTTCAGAATTGCTGAGTACATAAGTGAAACCCCAGAAATACTAGACCAGCTTTTGACATGGTATAGAGATTTGTTACTCATCCACCAACAAGTCAATCCCCANNTGCTCACACACCAGCAAAATTTGTCACAACTAAAACAAATCGCCAGGAATTATTCTCGAATCCATTTGCAGAAAGCAATTGAAATTATTTTAGAGACCAAAAATCGAATTAATCGTAATGTCAATACTAATTTAGCTNTTGAAGTTATGGTATTCAATATACTNCCACGGCCTAATGTCACAAATAACCCATAAATTGACCCANTTNCCCNCTAAGACTGGTGTNTATTTAATGAAGGGTGCTGANAATGTTGTACTTTATNTTGGTAAAGCTAACTCCTTAAGGGATCGTGTAAGNTCNTANTTCACAGGTTCTAANCCTCACGCCCTGACNGNTTTGATGNTNCCATATGTNAGNGACATNGATTTTTTTATNACTAGTAATGAAGTTGAAGCNTTAATACTAGAAAATAACCTAATNAAAAAATACCAGCCGCTATACAATATTCGTTTNAANGATGACAAAGGTTACCCNTACCTACGAGTNACTACTAANTCGCCTTTCCCNGCTTTAAAAGTTGTGAATCGAATTTCTGAGGATGGNGCTCATTATCTAGGNCCTTTCGTGAAATCGCANGCCCTCCGAAAAACTGTCAAAGATTTAACNAAGNTTTTTCCCGTTCGTACTTGTGATTTGGACCTGAAACCATCTGGTAATAATCATCGAGTCTGCCTAGATTATCATATCGGTAGATGTGGTGGGCCTTGCGCAGATTTGGTAATGCCGGAAGAGTATGAAAAGGTCGTCAAAAATATGATGCGATTCTTCAATGGAAATACTACTTCTGTCATAAAAAGCCTAGTTCAAAAAATGGAGACTGCCGTAGCAGATCTTGATTTTGAGAATGCAGCCAAATATCGAGACCAAATCACAACTATTCAACAGGCCATTAACCCACAAAACGTTGAAGATCCAATGGCAGAAGATGAAGACATTCTCGGAATCGCCCGATCTGGCAGACAAATGTGTGTGATACTAATGCTTGTGAGGAACGGTTCATTAGTAGATAGAGAAACATATTTTCTTTCTAATATTATTACTCAATCAGACACTTGGTTATCTGAATCTCTTACAGCATTTATTCAGCAGCACTATTCTGAGGCCGCATTTATCCCTAAATTCATTATCTTACCAACTGAAATTGACTCATTTGATACAATCCAAGAGTGGTTAACCGTAAGGCGTAATCAATTGACCGAGGGCAAATTGACAAGCAAAGTGAAATTACAAGTACCAAAACGAGGACGAAAACAACAACTCATAAGCCTAGCTCAGAAAAATGCCCAGCTAATTTTAGAAAAAAAAGATGCTACAGTAGTTGATGGACAATCCAGATTATCAGACAAAATAGATCTGTTAGAAGACCTCCAAGAACTACTGAATCTGCCAAAAACCCCCAAACGGATTGAGGGATTCGATATTTCCAACTTAGGTGATCAATTACCCGTAGCCTCGATGGTAGTAGCGGTCGAAGGCCAGCCCAAATACTCGGAATACCGCCGGTTTCGGATTAAAACAGTTAAAGGTCAAAATGATGTAAAAATGATGAAAGAAGTCATTCGACGGAGGTTTAATAAATCATTTCGAGGTCATAATCTCCCCGATTTGATACTGATTGATGGCGGTAAAGGTCAACTTAATGCGGCATGTCAAGTTCTCAATGAGCTCGAATTGGCGGACCTACCAATCATTGGTTTAGCAAAGAAAAACGAACATATCTTTATTCCAAATCGATCAATGCCTATAGTATTAAGGCATAATAATCCTACGTTGCATCTCATACAACGCTTGCGGAATGAAGCACATCGTTTTGCTCTCAATTATCATCGAAAACTGAGACGATTAGCTTTAAAAAAATCGATTTTAACCCAAATCCCATTGGTGGGTGAAAAAAGGAAACAAGCTCTACTTTCCCACTTTGGATCAATTGAACAAATTCAAAAAGCGAGTATTAATGATCTACTTAGCATCAGCCAAATTGACCTGAAAGTGGCAGAAAATATATATCATTATTTCCACGAGTCAGGAACATAAAGTGGCTGACGATTTTTGCTATCAGTAGATATTAGGAAAAGATAAGTAAGGAATTTTATGAAAGTATTAATTGGGCCTAACGGAGATATGGGTTTAGAAAGCTCTATTCCAGAATTGTCAGACCAATTTTCAGACGTCGAGTTTCTGGTTTCCACTAGTTATGTTGAAGCCGCACAACAAGTTATTGATGTTGATATTATGGTAGGTTGGATAAACCAAGAAATACTTGAAGCCGCCAAAAATCTAAAATGGATACAATCAATTAGTTCTGGAACAAATTACTATTTGGATATTCCCGGATTAGTGGATAGCGATATCTTACTTACTAGTGCTAGTGGTACGCATGGTGCTTGCCTAGCGGAAAGTGCAATGGGAATGATTTTTGCCTTTACTCGTGGTATTCGAAAGTGTATTCAAAGCCAAAATACCAGGCAGTGGAGCGAGCATCGATATATTCGAAGCAACATGAGAGAATTAACTGGAAGTACAATGGGGATAATCGGTTTCGGTGCTTCAGGTCGTGCATTGGCAAGACGAGCCTTCGCATTCGATATGAGGATCGTAGCTGTCGATATGTTTCCTAGTGATAAGCCGGAATATGTTGATCATCTGTGGGGGATTGATCAACTCAGCGACCTTCTTCAAACTTCTGACTACGTAGTGATTATGGTCCCTTACACTGATCAAACAAAAGCCATGATTGGCACAGAAGAGTTAGCTGAAATGAAAACTTCTGCTATGTTAGTCATAATGTCCCGTGGGGGAATTGTTGATCAAGATGCTCTTTCCAAAGCTTTGAAAGATGGTCATTTATTTGCTGCAGCTTCGGATGTTTTCAGCCCAGAACCATTATCAACTAGCAGCGATTTGTGGGATCTTGAAAATATGTTAATTACCCCACATATAGCTGGTGGAACCCAACTTGAAGGTCAATACGTTACCCAAATTTTTTTCGAAAATCTAAAACGGTTTGTCCGAGGTGATTATGAGCTTAAAAACCTAGTTCACAAAAAACGGGGTTTTTAGTGGTAACGCAGTCTCTTACACGATATAGCAATCATGGGAACTAATGAAATTGCCAATTCTTCCTTCCCTACCATGAAGTCGGGAGATTGGGTATATCAACTCCCACGATATCTACGATCAATTTTGCAAAATACCGAGCTGGGAGATGGCGAGCACTCGAGCGCAGATTTTATCGAAAAAATTCAAGAGGTCAATTACGTATTTGCACATGAAGAAGACTTCCCTTTGCTGTTTGAAGTCGGTAAATTATTGCTCATCGAGTTTGCCAAAATGTCGGAGTCAGTTATAAGTCTATCTAATCTTAAGGAGCCCGTCAATCCTCCGCAAGGTTCTGTGATAAAGGACAAAGAAGACATTGACCTAGTTGAGCGAGCCTTGCCGCAGCCTATGATAGAGAATGATTAATGGCTTTTCTATGGCCTTTCAATACATTACTGTTTCCTCGACTCTCATTTCTATTTTTCCGATTTGGGGTTATCTGTTTTTTTGCAAATCCTATCCTTTGGTCGAGTCCAACAGTTAGTTCTACCGAAAGAACACAAACCTCGATCAGTTTGAAGGCTTGGGTATTCTTTTCGGATAAGGGGATAGATAATCAAAGTCTGAGTCCTGTCAAATTCCTTGATGAGCCAATCCTATCATTCTATCTATCAACCATCAAAGATCAGGGCGCTAAAATTTACCACCAAAGTCGATGGTTAAATGCCGTTTCTGCAAACATCCCATCTGAGAGTCACCAATCAATTTTATCTTTACCTTTTGTAAAATCAATTGAACCGGTTCGAAGTTACAGAAATATAGTTGAAACACCAGTATGGCTGAATCAAAAGCACAATATCTTTTCTGCTCCTAGCAAGGAAGAAAAAGAGAATTCAATTGAATATGGTTTGGCAAAAAAACAGGTCGAACACCTGCAAGCTGACTTTTTACACAAAAAAGGATATTGGGGTAAAACAGTCGTAATTGGCATACTAGATACTGGTTTTGATCTAAGCCACCAATCACTAAATAAAATTGAGGTACTAGACCAATGGGATTTTGTTAATAATGATCCTATAACCAAGGACGAACCAGATCAGGATGATGTTGGTCAATCTGATCATGGGTCAATTATTTTGGGTGTTTTGGCAGCTAACACACCGCGGCAATTGGTTGGTCTAGCTCCTCAGGCAAAATACTTGTTAGCTAAAACTGAAAAAAATTGGCATAAGGGTATTGACTTTGAACGTCAGATTGAGGAGGATTGGTGGATCGCCGGGCTTGAATGGTTAGAGCAAAAAGGTGCCCAAGTAGTCAATAGCTCGCTTGGTTACGCTAATTGGTATAGCTTTTCAGATCTCGACGGTAAAACATCTAAAGTTACCATAGCAGCTAATATAGCATTAGAAAAAGGAGTACTTGTTATCAGTGCTAGTGGAAATTTGGGGGCGAAATTACCCGAGGATCAAAGACTTGGCCTGAAAGGTCGTGTCACAGTCCCAGCAGATGGATTTGATGTTTTAGCCGTTGGCTCTATCAATCGTTGGGGAAAACGTTCTGTTTTCAGTTCGCCGGGTCCTACAGCGGATGGTAGAATTAAACCTGACTTGGTAGCTTTGGGTGAGGGAATTGCTAGCATCCGGCCACGTAGTCAATTTGGTTTTGCTACTAATCATCGTGGTACATCGCTTTCGGCACCTTTAATTTCTGGGGTGGCTGCCCTGTTGATTCAGGCTTTTCCAAGAGTTGCAGCTACTGATCTAGTATCCATACTTCGTAATACGGCAAGTAATTCAGCTCAACCTAATAACGAAGTTGGTTATGGTATAGTTCGTGCCGAATTGGCTCATCAGTCGCTACTAGATAAATTTCTTCATGTGGGCCAACCAGAACCGATTCCCGTTGATGAAAAAAAATTTCTAAAGACTCTATTTGGTCGAATCAAATCACCATTAATTAGGCCAAATTATCCCAATCCCTTCAATGCCGAAACATGGATTCCGTTTTCCTTACCTACTAATGGAAATGTCCAAATTAGCATCTATGATTTTGCGGGCTATTTAGTCCAAAAACTGCGAGTTGGTGAATGTGCTGCTGGAGATTACCTAGATACGAATCAAGCCGTTTACTGGGATGGTCGCGATAAATCAGGTCAGGCTATTACTAGTGGTAATTACTTCGCAGTACTTTCAGTCGATGGTAAAATTTACCCAGCAATGAAAATGACTCTTCAAGAGTAAATTAAATGGATATTCAACATATCATAAAATCGGTTAATGTGGACGCTGATGGGTTGCGTTCGGCTGTCCATCAGCTAATTCATAAGTCGGCAGTTGCGTTTAACCCGTCACATTGGAAACCAGAAGAAGCAAATAAACTTCGAAAAACCATTCTAGATCAGATTGTTTTTCGAGGTACTCCACCGGATTGGCGAACCTTCCCAACAAAGGTTGAAACGATTGATTGTATAGAAACAGATAACGGTTATCAGATCGAAAAACTGCGTCTGGAAATTTTGCCAGACTTTTGGATTCCAGCTTTACTTTACCAACCACACTTACCTAAATTACATAAACTGAGGCCAGCTGTACTTAGTGTTAATGGCCATGTTGGTCCCCTTGGTAAATCGATAGAATTTGTTCAACGACGATGTATTAACCTTGCCAAACGGGGTATTATGACCCTGCATCTAGAGTGGTTATCCTTTGGCGAACTAACAGATCCTAACTACACACATAATCGATTAGCCTATTTAGATTTATGTGGAGTTAGTGGTTTATCTGTTTTCTATCTAGCAATGCGAGGTGGATTAGATTTTCTATGGGAACATCCATTTGTCATCAAAAAGAAAATTGCTATGACGGGTCTTTCTGGAGGGGGATGGCAAACAATTTTTTTGAGTGCCTTGGATCAGCGAATTTCAGTGGCTATACCTAATGCCGGGTACATCGATATTTCTAACCGGTTAACCCATGCTAGTGATATTGGCGATTTGGAACAGAACCCAAATGATTTACTGACCTTGGCTGATTATACTCACTTGACGGCTCTTTTATCTCCTCGGCCAGCCTTATTAATTTACAATCACCAAGATGATTGTTGTTTTGTAGCTGACCGTGCTAAGCCAGCCATTTACGACTCAGTAAAGTCGATTTACCGAACTTCAAATAACTTCGTTTTTTACAAAAACATTAGTCCTGGAACTCATAATTACGACGAAGATAATCGTAAACAACTGTACCATTTTCTGTGTAAGCACTTTGATTTGCCAATAATTCAGGATGGTGGCCTAGAATTAGAAAGTGAGGTTTTGTCTTTTGAGGACTTAGTTGTTGGCTTACCTGATAAAACGGCTAATTTTAAAACAATAGCTAACAAAATTATGTATCAAAAAAAATTGGAAGCAAGCCAATTGCCTCCAAAACTGCAACATATCCTCCGTTATCAATCAACCTCAGTGAGCCGAGTCGAACTGACCCATCAGAAAGACAAGGGGGGGCAGTTAATTTTTGATAATGGCTTGCTAGCTGCTTTTTGCCAATTTAAGCCAGAAAGAGACACAAGAGATAATAATACAATAATACTAATCGCGGACCAGGGATTCACGTCAATGATTACTGAAATCGAAAATCATTTAAATATGGGCAACTCAGTCTTAGCCGTTGAATTATTTCTTACTGGTCAGGTTATACCCACTGGAATGTCGGTTTATCATACGTCCATGTTACTTTCAACTTCTGGTCTTCGGGCTTTAGGTTTTCAAGTAGCTCAATTAGTATCCATACTAGAGTGGTATCGTTATGTTTACAAATCTGAGCAACTAATCTTAGAGAGTAAAGGGAAAGTTACAGGGATTATTGCTCAACTAGCGAAACAACTTTACTCCGGGCACTTAGAAAATAACATTGCAAAAGATCAGTTATTAAGCCTCCGAGATTTGATCGACAAAGAAATAGAATATGAGCAGTGTCCGACGTTGTTTTGCTTTGATTTATTGGGGCACATGAACTCAAAATTACCCACAGGCTAAACAGTATATTTTAACTTCAGAAAAGCGAGGGAAACTCTAATGAGACTTGGTGGACCACTCTTTGGTGAATCAATAGATGCAGATAGTTGGATCAAGTTAGTAAAGAATCATGGTTACAGTGCCGCTTATTGCCCAGTCAGTTCCTCCGCTAGTGAACGTGAAGTTCAAGAATATGTGACAGCAGCCAAAGAAAACAATATTGTCATCGCAGAAGTAGGTGCTTGGAGTAACCCTATTAGTACTGATGTTAAGGAAAAAGAAACTGCTATTCAAAAATGCAAAGAATCCTTGGCCCATGCTGACAGGATGAAAGCATTTTGCTGTGTTAACATTGCTGGGGCTAGGGGAGATAAATGGGATGGTCCATTTGCTGAGAATCTGTTGCCTGAAACTTTCGATCTAATCGTAGAAACGACCCAAGAAATCATAGACTACGTACAACCTATCCACACATATTACACTTTGGAAATGATGCCCTGGATATTTCCTGACAGCCCAGAAAGTTACGTGCAATTAATTGAAGCCATAGATCGGTCTCGTTTTGCAGTTCATCTTGATCCTGTAAATATTATTAATAGCCCAGCCCGCTATTTTTCGACAGGAGACCTAATTCGAAAGTGTTTTGAAATGCTTGGTCCGAAAATTAAAAGCTGCCATGGGAAAGACATTATCCTATCATCTAGCCTTACGGTCCATCTAGATGAAACCCGGCCAGGACTAGGACAACTTGACTACGTATCCTTTCTAACAGAGTTGGATAAGCTGCCCGCGGATACCCCCCTTATGTTGGAACATTTACCAACTGCTGAAGAATATAGGATGGCAGCCAAATACATTCGGTCGGTAGCTGAGAACAATAACATTACAATTACCTAGTCACTCGTTCAACTTCAGCCATTAGGCCTCTTACCTTTTCTCTATCTCTTTTACCTCTGGACATTTCTACCCCGGAGCATAAATCTATGCCGCTAGGTTGCACGACTCGGATAGCCTCCGCTACATTCTGTTGATTGAGACCGCCGGATAGAAAAACTGGCAACGGACAGTTTTTTGTAATCTCTGCCGCAACCTCCCAGTCCGCTGTCTTTCCAGTACCACCAAACCGATTTTGGCTTAAATCAACAGTATCCAATAAGATCGAGTTAGCTCCAGCATCTACGTAACTTATTGCCTGTCCTGTCAATTCAGCAGCATTAGTAGTCTTACCGACTGGCATGAACAAAGATTTCCATATCTCAACCTCAGTATTTTTTTTCAACTCATTTACTTGGGCCGGGGATTCGTAGCCTAAAAGTTGAACGGCAAATGGGGAAATCCTGTCAACTGCAGATAAAATCCAATCTGTTGTTTGGTCAAAAAATAACACTACAGTTGGGATCAAGGTTTGCTGACGTAATTGTTTTGCTTGATCTACTGTTATAGAACGTTCTGAAAAAGAGACCTCAACTACAAGCCCAGAGTAATGGGCTCCATAGTCAACAGCCATTTGCGCATCATCTACTGTAGTTGTACCACAGAGTTTGACAAGATAGGTCACCTACTGAAATTCCTCCAATAATTATTTACCAAATTAGCAAGCCAACGATAGTTCCTGTCATGTTAGCTGCAAGAAAACCTGCAATCATCGAGCGAAGACCAATTTTTGCTAAGTCAACTCTTCGTTCCGGTGCAATTCCCCCAATTCCACCAATCTGTATCGCAACCGAAGCAAAGTTAGAAAAACCACACAGTGCATAAGAAAGAATAATTATGCTTCGTTCCGAAAACATATCATTAGGTATCTGTTGTGCAAAGTTTTTATAGGCGATCAATTCGGTCAGTACAATCTTTTCACCTAACAGCGCACCTGCAGATAGGGCTTCTGAGTATGGAATTCCCATTAGGATGGCAAATGGAGCAAAAAGGTAGCCAAAAATTTGCTCAAGACTGAGATCAACGATCGAAAGAATCCCATTGACAAGAGCGACTAGAGCTACAAAAGCAACTAACATAGCAGCAACATTAAGTGCTAGGTACATTCCTTCTGTTGCTCCTCGGCTTGCCGCTTCTATTAAGTTAGAATCAGCCCGCTCAATTGTAATTTGTTTTGTGTTTGCGGTAACAGGCGTTTCTGTTTCAGGAATCATGATTTTTGAAATTGCTAAAGCAGCCGGAGCACTCATCACGCTAGCTGCCAATAAATGGCCAGCAATATTGGGAACCTGATCGGATAGCATTCGAATATAAATCGCCATCACTCCCCCCGCAATAGTCGCAAACCCTCCCGTCATCACCGCCATTAATTCGCTCTGAGTCAAATCTTTGACAAATGGTTTGATGATAAGTGGCGCTTCTATCTGCCCTACAAAAATATTGGCTGATGTACAAAGTGTTTCGGCCGCCGATGTTTGCATAGTTTTCCGCATCAACTTCGCAAAGATAGAAGTGATCAGACCCATTAGGCCAATATGATACAGAATAGACATGAAAGCAGAGAAAAAAATTATTGTAGGTAGAACCCGGAAGGCAATGTTTAACATCGGTGCCTCAACCGAATCCGTCACGAAGGAGGCAAAAATAAAATCAGCCCCCTTATCAGAATACGCTAGGAGCTTAGTAAAAAAATCATCAAACAAACGAAAAAATACTTCACCAAATCTGAAATTACCTACTCGACCGTATAAAATACAAATAGCAAAAGTAACCTGTAATCCAATTCCCCAAAATACTGGACGCCAATTGATCGATCGTCTGTTAGAACTCATAAGGTAAGCACAAGCTAATGGGAAAAAAACACCTACTAAACCAAAAAATTGTTCCATTCTGTTACTTATTTTTTTGTAAGTTAGTTTTCATAAAGTCAAAAAGCGAAAGCTCATTATTCTCGCTGGTCTACAGGAGGCTTTTTCCATAATCTGACTTTCAGATTTATATGATTAGCATCGATCACAGAGAAAAACCAGTTTTACGCTAGCAATATCCCTCAGAATTATCACACAATGTAATTTTTTTTTCAAAGTTTGCTAGGAAAATTACCCTAAAAAATTCAATAATAACCTACGAACTATAATATTAGGAATTTAGATAAAAGATTAATAACGCTACCCAACAGTATGACTACAGCTACTGTCGATTCTAACTAACAAATAGAACAATTGTGTATCTGTTATTCAAATGATAGAATTACCCTAGTTGTCGTTGCAATCTTTGCTTAACTTTCTGACCGGAGAATATAATTCGATAGTTCTATGTCAACTAGTTGACATGCCTGACCAGAAAGCCACTGATAACCTAAATTCTTCCAATTTATAAAAGGAGCCTCGTAATTTGGGCTTCCTAAATCCAGCTTTTTTGTTCGCTCTATTGGCAACCACGATACCTTTACTAATTCATTTATGGCATCGCCGCCAAGCTAAACGTATCAATTTCGGTAGTCTGATATTTTTGACACTTGCACATAGGCAGACAGCTCGACGTATACAACTATACAATTGGATAATTCTGATTCTACGTATGATAATTGTTGCCCTGATCACTTTGGCTATTTGTCGCCCCTTACTGAAAAAAAATTTATTTTTCGCTGGCTATAGGACTAAGACTAGTTGTGTTATTATCCTAGATCACTCATACAGTATGGGTTACCAAGATGCCGATGGGCAACGTTTTTCCCTTGCTCAAGAAAAAGCAATTGATGTTCTCGGTTCCCTAAGAAATGGAGACGAAGCTACACTGATACTAATGTCTAATACGGCTTTAGCTATTTTCCCACAACTAACCAGTGACCTCCAGTCCATAAGAACAGAAATACAACAGTCTCAATTAACTAATCAAACTACAAGTATCACAAATAGTTTAGATTTAGCTCATGAAATTTTGGCCGAATCCAAAAATCGTAATCGAGAAATTTATTTGATCACCGATCTTGCTGGTTGGGAAGAAACTCAACCCATCGCGAATCAATCGAAATCTAAAATTTTCATTCTGCCCATTGGTCAACAATTAGCTGAAAACACAGGATTAACGTCGGTAACCACAAATACACCTCTGTTTACTACTGACCTTCCAGTTCACGTTGAAGTCGAGGTAAGTAATTTTACAGATGCACCATTGGCTCAAACATCAGTAGAAGTTTTTTTTAATGACCAAAAGCGACGTGAGTTACAAGTTCCAAGCCAGTCTAATTCTATGCTGTCGGTCGGTTTCACTCACAAATTCAATCGCATTGGCACACATCTAGGTTATTTTGAGTTACCACCAGACCGACTCGAAACAGATAATCGAAGGTATGTTGTTTTTGATATTTATGGAGAAATCAGAACTTTGTGTGTTTCTGATAATTCACTTTACCTGCAAACGGCACTAAACCCTTCATTTACGGATTCAATGAACTCATCAACTACAGTCAAAACGGAACTCTATACAAACATCCTGCCAACTATCATCAATACGGACAACCTAATAGATATTTCAACAGAAGATTGGGATCTACTACTAATAGCTGATTTGGATAGATTTTCAACTGAAATGGTTCAGAAGTTACAGTCTTTTTTGAGAGATGGAAAAAGTGTTATCCTATTTACCGGGTCTAATTTGAACATTGATAGTAAACTCCTTGACTGGCTTGGTGTTAATTTATCAGGAAAAATCAATTGGATACCACCTTCTAAAATCGTCTTAAAAGAAGAACAACATCCTATTTTTGACCCTTTTTTACCTGCTGATTTTTCCAGTGAACTAGCTCCACGATTTTTCCATAGTGCAAGAGTATCAGTAAATAAGTCTGCTCAAGTCTTAGCTTATTTGGAGAACCAAGAAACAAAAACGCCATTTTTAGTCGAGTATAAACCAGAAATCACAAGTGGTTACAACAAAGGAACTGTAATAGTATTTAACACTTCAGCTTATTCGTTAACTGATACAAGTCTATTGGTTTGTCCTCACTTTCTTCCTTTAATTCAACAAGCGGTATTGTATACTAAGTCTCGACAAAAAGTGATTGATCGTAAGCTGATCGTCGGTCAAGAATTCACCTTAGACGTTGGAGGGCAAGTAGATCAGGTGCAAATTACTACTCCCAATTCCACAGAACCACTTACTATCGAAGCGAAGGAAGTAATTCATTTTGATCAGACGGATCATCCAGGCTTTTACCAAGTCGATATTTATTCCCAAGGGAGAAAAGAGCGCGAATTCTTTACTGTCAACGTATCCTCTCAAGAATCTGACTTACGACCTATTGACATAGAAAGAGCTAAAGAAACTATATCGGCACAACAACTAGTTGAAGATAAAGAATTAAGTCAAAGACTAAATAGACTTCGGCAAGGACAAGAAATTTGGGGCGAATTGCTCACGCTAGCGTTATTACTGTTCGGAATCGAAAGTCTAATTGCTAATAGGAATCAGAAAAATTAGCGTTTTTACTATAATTGATAGGATGTTAATTCGTATGTGACAGGCTGATCAGCAGTGGGAAAGTATTCGTATTTAACTACCCCAACGTGGGGTATAACCCAGTATCGAGCCGCCGGTAATAAATTAGTGCCATCTGGAGGCTGAGTATCGTCTCCAAGGTCTTCTAACTTAGTGGATTCGTCGCTACTAGATGTGAAAAGTTCTTTACCCTCAATAATCTCCTCCACTAAATACCCATCAGTAAAATACCCAGCAGGAACACTTATACTCACCTGATCATCTATAACACGTCGTTTCACTCTAACGGTAGGGCTGACAGTCTGTTCTAATACTGTCCATTCAAGGTCTTTTCGTAAGGGAAAAACCCATAACTTACGGAAGTTGGGGTGTACATTGTGCATAATAGGAGGCATGGTATTACCAAAATAAAGGTCAAAGGCTCGTTCAGCGAACTCAGTTGATGACTTGAAGAAATAAGTGGCATAAATAGGAAGAGCTGCGCCAACCAGTAGTTTTCCATTTTGTCGGAAATAACAGCCATTGGATGACAAGTGATCTGTTGTTTGTCTGGTATAGACCGATAGTTGGTTGGTTTCACGGCGAATAATATAGGGCTTAAAAATATCTTGTATTAACCAATCGCCTGCTGTTGCTTGGACCGAAGGCGTATTTGCCTTTTTGATAGTTAGTGGATCAGGTAATCTAATACCGTTTCGGTTAAAAATACCAACGATTAGTGTCTCTAGCTCCCGCTTGATTGCCAAATCTTCTAACTGCCCAGTATTGAGTTCTTCGTCCTCTTTCCCTTCTTCGAATTCCGGTAATTCAATACGAGATAATTCATCCAAAATCCGATCAAACTCTTGATCCATATCGAAAAGGTATAATTCGCCCCCTGGATTTTCAGCGTTCTCATATTTAGAGGTCATCTGACGGAAAGTAAACCCTGCATCAAAACGAGTTTCCTCAGTTACGGACAGTTGGTGCATCTGGTCCGGATTCTCTACATTCTGATACTGCCATTTAGCTCCAGTAGGAGTTGGAAATTCAGGAGCATGAAGTCCATCAGTTCTCGGCATTTGAAATTTGGATTCATCAATTGGATCAAAAAAGCCCTCACTACTACAACCAAATAAAACTATCATTGATAGTAGAAATAGGGAAAAAGACGGTTTGATTACCTGTAAAGTCATTAGAAAATTAAAATTTTATATTGTCTCTATAGTGTCTCGTCAATTTGATTCGCAACTGCCAAGGCTTTAGCGCTAACCCCCAAAACTGACAAGAATCCTTCAGAGTCAGCATGATTAAAATCACCGATATCTTCCATGGAAGCCGTTTCTTCTGAATAAAGAGAATGAGGTATAGAAACTGCTGAGTGAAACGAAATATTTCCCTTATAAAGAGTTACGGTAATCTTGCCACTTGCCAAACTTTTGAATGGTTGAAGAGCTGCTAGCTGGCTTTGAGTGGCAGGATCAAACCAATACCCCTCGTAAATCTGTTCAGCTATTAGATCAGACAACCGATTAAAAACGCGCCTTGAACGTCGATCGAGAATCAGTTGTAAAAGATATTCGTAGCACTGACCGAGTACCTCCATTCCTGGAGACTCGTAAACTCCACGGCTTTTGATACCTACAAAACGATTTTCAACCACGTGAATACCGATTCCCACACCGTTTCGACCACCAATTTCGTTAGCCAATTCAAAGGCCTCCACTAAAGAACACAACTTCCCATTGATCTCGGTAGGCCTACCTTTCTCAAATCGGATAGTCATGTGCTCAGCTTTATCCGGTGCATCTTTAGGGTGCAGCCCCATCCCTGGTGTGATGAAATTGGCTGGGGTCTGCAGGGATTCTAATTTACCTGCCTCGTGAGTTAATCCTAATAAATTAGCATCGGTTGAATATGGTTTCTCATAGGTTGCGGTAATAGGTATATTGTTTTGGTTACAAAAGTCGATCATTTCTTTCCGACCGCCAAATTGTTCTAAAAAAGCTTCGTCGCGCCAAGGTGCATACACCTCAAAATTGGGTTCGATCATGTTAGTTGCTAACTGAAAACGAACTTGATCATTTCCCCTGCCAGTGGACCCATGGGATAAGATCGTTATCCCACGCTTCTTCATGGATTCTAATAAGACTGCAACAGTGACGTGCCGGGCAATTCCAGTCGTATTCCAATATCCACCTTCGTAAGTTGCTTGTGCTTGAATCAATTGTAATCCCGCTTCAGCCAATTGGTCAACAGCGACCACCACAGTTGAGTCGAGGGCTCCACAGTTCAACATCCGATTCTGTATTTCGTTCATATCTTTCTCATCAGGTTGTCCTAAATCGGCGGTGAAGCAGAATACATCCACTCCATGATCAACTAACCATCGAGTAATTGTACAACTGTCTAGTCCGCCAGAAACGGCTATACCAACGGACCTTCCTTTTAATTGATTTATCTTCAATTTTTATCCCTTTATGTAATCGGTTTAGTCTTATACTAGTATTAGTTTATATCTTCAGATTACGTTGAAATTATGAAACCATTCTTTTAGGCTTTATTCAACTAGGTTCTATCTTTTCAGCACGATCAATGAAACGCTTATGTAAAAGATGAATTGTCGAATTTCATGATCCATACGACCAAACAGTTACCGTTAATAATCCATTTGGGAAAGCCCAGAGCACAATTTTTTATTCTCATATTTGAGATCAACAACCCACCGTATTATAACACAACTAAATATCCACTCAGCTCTATAATCTGTCATCAGAATGACGAGGTAAAGTCTCTGGCACTAATCGCCAAAAAATTAGTACGGCTAAATATCCGATGACAGATAAAAATATAATTGATGTCCGTAGATGCCACAAGTCAGCAAGACCACCAACCAGAAGCGGCCCTATATTTGCCCCGATATCCCCCGTTACTCTCCACCAACTTAAAAAACCATTTACATTCTCGGCGGGAGCCAAGTCCGCACCTAAAGTCATCATAGTTCCCGAACACAGACCATTACCGATACCCATAAAAATCGTTGAGAGCAATAACGGCCAGAAGTTTTGAGTAAATGCCATAGCCAATATACCAGTAGCAAATATACTAAAACCAGGGATCATCGATGATTTACGGCCATATTTATCCATTAGAGCGCCAGCTACAGGAAACATCAACATATCAACTGCGGATGAAACCGCAACAACTTGCCGCACAAGCTTAGGTGCCAACCCAACTATATCATTAGCAAAAAGTGGTACGAGTAAAGTCCGGCCTCTACGAATAGTTTGAATACAAACCTGTGCAAAACCAGCAGTAATTAAAATGATAAAATTGGTCTTTATCAAATTCCATTGGTTTCCCCATATATTTTTCAAACTCTGGGAAGACGAATCAATTGTTACTGATCCTGTGAAATAGTCTTCAACAAAAATGTAACATATCGTACCCGTACATATTGCAGTGGCTGCATAAACAAAGAAAGGCAATCTTAAATTTTCACCCAGAAAAATTACTACTATTTGTCCTAAGAAAGAAGCAATTCGATTAATCCCACCAAAAATAGCCAACGATCTACCTCGACTGGTAATCGGAATTCTTTCGGTCATAAAGGCATGCCGCGATAGTGCCCATAAGGCAGTACCTATACCACTGAAGAGTTGCAAAAACACTAAATGATAAATTGTAGTCGCTAATCCAATACCGATACTTGACACCGAGAGTATCACGGTCCCAAGCACCATGGATCGCTTATAGCCAATTCTACCTAGTAATAATCCAGCTGGAATATTACCTAAGACAGCTGTTGCAATAACAAACATCGTCATGGAATACGACAAATCGAATGACTTGATATAGAGGCTCAGAGTTGGATTAACAACGCCATGACCGAAGGCTAGCAAAAAGGTTGGCAGGTAAATAGCTAAAATGAGGCTCCGGCTAGAGAATTGATCACGGGAACTCATTACATTATATTAGCGATACACCGATCCACAATAGTTATCAAATAATACATTGACAATTGCTGAGCAAGATAATCTATTGGTGTGCAAACGGGTTAGTCAAGTAATCAATTTTATGGTCAACAAAAATAGCATTGTGATCCAAGTCAGGGTTGACAAAAGCTGACTCACAGCCTGTTTGGTAATACAATTTCCGTTCACGCTTTAACCATTTGATATTGTATACACAGGCGATCATATGTCGTGGGCGGTTAGTATGATTGGTTACCCCCCGGTGCCAGAGACGTACATCGCGAATTAGAACTCCTCCCTTTTTGACATTACCTCGTACTGGCGGACAAATATCATTTCTGAGATTCTCTACTATATTAGTTAATTCTTGAGTGGTATCTAGATGAGTTCCTGGCCATAATTCTGTGCTACCATTTTCTTCGTTGGTATCTCCGGGCGAGATATTAACCACAATAGACGCTGTCGGGTGAGGTTTACTCATATTAGTCCATAGGATTGGCCCGTCCCGATGTAGTGGTTGAATTTGACTGTCGGGGCAATTAGTATTGCCATTATAAAAACCATTGAATGCTCGGCTACCCAATAAGGACTTAGTTATCTGAATTACAAAGGGGTTAGCGACAACATCCTCAACAACATAAGGTGGGTGAAGAGGGGGACCTTGTTGTAAATGTCCAGATATTCTTCCTGCTCCTCCCCAACGTTTTTCTTTGATTAAAATGGCTGAATCCTTGTCCATTTGTTCACTAATTTGACTTAGATCTTCACGATTGACAATATTCTCGATAATAGCATAACCATCTTGTCGAATGGCATCTATTACCGAGATCAACATTTTTTCTGAAAGACGCCGATTGGCAATTTGGAAAGTATTTGGAGTAAAAACGTTCATCAAAGATCTTTAGAATGTACTTTGCGATGTTGTCGATGAGCACCATCGAGCTCTACACAAAAAGTCAAACATAATTGTTTCTGACTGCTCAGTCCCAATACGTTTCAGCGATTCTAAGGAATTGGCCCTGACATACCGATTTTCATCTTGGAGGGCTTTTTCCAATTCGGTGGTAGCTGATTGAGCCAACGGACCCAATCGAGATAAGGCTAGGGAAGCATTACGTTTTACCCATTCATCTTTATCTTGTAATGCTGCCGCAAGTACTGGCACTACCTTAGCAGATTTTTGACCAGCTAGACCAAGAGCATCAATACTTGCACGTCTAATCGTTGGATTCTCGTCGCCGGCAACCGAAATTATTTGATCTAAAACAGTAGTTGATTCGAGTCCAAGATCACCTAGGGTATCAATAGCAGAAGTTCGAACAGATTCATCATTATGATCCATTAGCTGCGCAAGAGGTTCGACCGCTAATGCTCCCATGGCAGCTAAACCATAACTGGCGTTCTGTCGCACACCTTCGCTAGGTCCCGTCATTGCACAAATTAAATCAGAAATACTAGATTCTCCTTGTTCACCGAGCTGATACGCTGATCGGATAGCTAGAGCTTCATCTGATTGTGCCAGATCTTGAACTGAAACTTCGCTTGCATTTGATTCAATTTGTACCGAGCTACTAGTGTGCCATCGCCACATTGCGCGATGTAGTGGATCACTAACTTGCCAGTTAGTGCTGTGAATTTCCTTTGGCTCTTCCATCCGGGCAAATAAAAATTTCAACATGAATCTTTTGCGGTCAGTTACATTCGGCATTGCACGATGCCACAGGTCATAGTGTACGATAACCACAGTTCCAGCGACACCATCTAATGCAATCTCATCCGTCGTGCCTGGGCCATGATTCAAGTAATGACTGCCAGGTGTAATACCCGTTGGCCCCTGCTCGACCGGCGTATCCTGTGGATAGTAAAAAGCCATTGCCCAGCGAGTATGGTGTCGCCGCTTTGACCATGAATCTTTGTGCAGGTTTTGTCCACTACTACCGGGCGCATTGAAATGTGGATGTCTGTGTGGATGGGCGTAGTAATTTGGCCCCACAATACTAGTTAATGCTCCATCAATTACAGGATCGGTTAAGACTTCCTGAATCTCAGGAATTCGAGGTACCATATTATTACCCGGATTACCTTCCTTCTCAAATACCATTTCCATTTTTTCAAAAATTTTCTGATGTAGTTGAGCGGGACGACTACTTTTAAGACTAAGGTACCCATTTTCGATATAAAACTGAAGTTGGGAACTTGTTAATAGATGATCGTTTAAGTTCATTATTTACTCCTACTTTGTGGTAAATTTGTTTGATACTTTGCTGATTAGTCTGAATTGTAACTCGATAATTCAGTGTTAATTTCCTGAGAAATTTCCACCACACGTTTTAACTTATCAGCTTGTTTCCTGAGTCGGTTATCGTAATCCTCGGTTATGGGCTCACTTAAGAGAATAACGGTTTGATGCAAAGAATTTAGTGAGGAATTGATATCTTCGTCGAGCTTTTCTAAGTTAACATTGATTCTTTTCAAATTTGCTAATTGTTGTTTTAGAGTTTGGTCCTTGGTTATCAACTTCGACTGAAATCGGGTATTATCTTCCTTAGCCATAGCTAAACGAGTTTTTTCCAGTTCAGAACGTAATTTCAATACATCGATCTTGGACAATTGTTGTCTGTATTGATTTCGTTTTTCAATAACTACGACAGTTTCTGATTTCAAAACTTGGAAAGCATTGGGAATTTCAGCTGCAATGAACTGCTGACTAATTTTATTGTCAACTAAATCATTGAAGGCCCATTCTAGTTCAATCAAACGCTGAATGTCAATTTTGCCAGTTTCATCTAGTTTTTCTATCAATTCTTGGTAGGATTCTTCTGGTAATTCTTTCTTGAATTTTGATTTTGGTTTTCTAATTCGGATGGGAATGAGTGCAAATTTAGCGACAATGGATAGAACAGCTAGGCTAGGAGCAAGACCAGCCAGACCAAACCTTGTTAACAACCATGTGGCGATCAATAAACCAGTAGCCAAGATCACTAAAGAAATCAACATTTGCATCGAAGAAGAATGAGAACTTGAAAGGAGGACGTACGTTCTGCTATTCTAACACAGGTTGTTAAGTGTTTCAAATTCAACTAGTACTAATGCCAATTTCTTGATAATACTCATGTTTAATGAATGAACTCAATGATCTATTCCCCAATATTACGTTAGCATCAGCTTCACCTCGTAGGTGCAAACTACTACAACAGATTGGATTAAAATTTACCGTATCTCCAAGTCAAATCCAAGAACCAGAACTTGATGGCAAAAATGTTGAAGATATCGAAAAGGGGGTTCAAGAATTGGCCCTGAAAAAAGCTGATTATGTAGCTCAAAAACAGGGCACTGGATTAATAATCGGCTCGGACACAACAGTTGTGTTTCAATCAAAGTCCTTGGGAAAACCAAAGGGACGATTTGAAGCTAAAAGAGTTCTAAAAATGCTGAGCAATGGTCAACATAGGGTTTTGACCGGTATTGCATTAATTGATGTTAATCGAAACAAAAGAAAGGTCTGGTGTGAAGGTACAAACGTTTTTTTTCGGTCTTTGACTGATACTGAGATTGAAGATTATGTGTCTAGTGGTGAAGCAGACGATAAGGCAGGCTCCTATGGTATCCAGGGTAAAGCCGCTATATTTGTTGAACGGATTGATGGATGCTATTTCAATGTCATGGGTCTACCGGTAGCCAGCTTGGTCCAAGAAATGAGAATCTTGGGCAATTCTAGTATGTAGTTTACTGTTCTTGTATTTGAGCTAAGGTCGCTGATAGGCGTTCAACTTGTTCGCGGCGTATACGCTTGTGAACTCGGTCCGACATCTCTCTTTTTTGATGCATTTCGTCTAGGTGAGCTATAAACTCCAACCGGACTTTTTTTGTCGCTTCTAAATCCATTGTGTTTGATTTCTTTAACCAACTAGCATCTGGCACTACTTCCGTAGCTACAGGCGTAATAGATTCAACTTGGTCTGATTTTCGAATTCTCAATACTAATGTAAAAGCAAACCCAGCTAAGCAAATCACTAAGCCAATTACTAGAATAATCTGTAGTGTTGGTGAAGAGGGAGTGTTCTTCATTTTTATCTGGATTGTCTGCCCAATCCCAACCGGATTAATCGCTTGGTAGACTGAATAGACGACATTATGAATCGTCTGTGAACTTTTTGTACCTAAGCTTTGTGATTGAACAAAAAAGGGAAGTGATTCGGGAATTAGCAACTGAAAATCTTCTGTTAGGAATGGCTGTGTTCGGGACAAGTCGATAACCTTGTCAGTATGTAAAATGTAAGTAACTGTTAAGTCTGTTTGTCCTGTAGGAATTGGTGCTGGGACTCTCAGTGGATCTTCGCTCATACTGTCTTGAGTAAATTCTATACTTGCGCTTCCTGCCTGAATCTGTTCTGCCCCCGTCGGTAAATCTAATAAACAGGCTAGTAGTTGCCCGTTAATTTCCTGTTGAAATCCAAATTGACTGCTGTTTTCTATTCGCAAAATTTCAAGGGCTTGAACTGCTTCGCCATGTGCATGATCAGGTAGGGGGCGAAGAATTACCGAATGGCGCAGTATTTTAATGACCTGAGGATCATTTATAAAAGCGTTTAAGTTTAAGTCAAGGTCAACCGTAACGGAAGGTATCCAGTTAGTCACCATGATACCCTCTTCTTGTTCAGTCTTTCCTTCAAATTCAGTGGAAATTGTATAGTGGATGGAGAAACTGAGAGGTAAATTCCGAAATTCATAAAATCCGTCTTCGTTCGTTTTGATTTCTTTACTATCAGGTAAGTCTCCTTCTTTTTCTTCTTGATTTTTCTGAAACGCTTCTAGGACCACTGAGTGATTAACCAATGGGTGATTTTGACCAAAATCGAAGACTCGACCTTGTATTTGACCCTTTTGGTTTGCATTACCCCTAACAGAAAAGAACAACGACAAGGAAAACATCAGCAAACAATAAAAAGCAATATTAATGATTTTTTGCACTACTTATTTTTTTTATACTTTTCAATTTCAATTTCAGCTTCGGCAAAAATCGTTTCAGCTAAAACTATCTGGGAATCATCAATAGGTTGTTGCTCTTTTGTTTTGGAATCTAGGTTTTGTAGGATTTCGGCGGTTTCTAATAATAATAGTTTTTTCAATTGGTCGTAGTCTTCACTCGAAATTTTACCCACTTCGTGATCTTCTTCTAAATCTACTAATGCCCCGTAATATTGTTCACGGTCAACAGCTTTCACTAATATTTCAGAATCGTCTAACGTTATTTTTGTCTTATCATGACGCAAAATGGGTTGAGCAATAAAAATAAAGGTTGGAATACAAAGGACTAGTATCCAGAGTAGAATAATCATATTATGTCAGTTTAGAGAAGTCCTCGGCTTTTGCTTGCTTATCCTAAAGCTGATTGTTGAACAATAGATACAAACCCCTAATTATAATCCGATATCCACTCTAGAATTAGATAATAAAAAAGGGAAATTGGAGGATCCTCCAATTTCCCTTTTTTATGTCAATTTTCTGTAATCGTTAGCCGGCAGGTTGTAGTATAACCTCTACTCTACGGTTAGCAGCACGGCCTGCTTTTGTATTTACAGGAGCAACCGGACTAGTGTGTCCTTTGCCAACCGATTCAATTGAATGTGGTACTCCATTATCCTTCAAGTACTTGGATACGGCATCTGCACGAGCTTGTGATAATCCCCAATTGCTACGGTAACGTCCACCAAGAACAGGTGTTCCATCAGCGTGTCCTACAACCAGAATACTGGCATCCGCTGGAGCTGATTGAGCAGCTTCAACAACAGCATCAAGTGTAGCTTTGGCTTCAGCATTTAAACTTGCGCCACCACTGCCAAAGTTAACAACAGCAATAGTTTGGGGCTTTGAAGCAATGGATTCTTGGTTAGCAGTTACACCTTCCTTTGTATCAGCGATTGCTGACTCAAGTCTATCCAAAGCTTCAGCTTGCGCCTGGGATTTTTCATTCAGGCTGCTAACTTTACCTAGGACTTCCTTGTCGCCGTCAGCCACTGCGTTCATTAGCTTATCAGCTACACCTTTGGCAGTAGCAGTTAATTCTTCACGCACGGCAGTATCTAGACCTTTGGCAAAGTCCTGCGCCGCGCTAATTGTGTCGGCATCACCTTGTTCCGCTGCAGCAACGGCCGCTTCCTTAGCCTGTTGAATATCGCCCGACAAGGCTTCGTTTTGTGCATCAACTTTACCATCTAATTCAGAGACACGGTCGCTTAGAGCTTGGTCTGCTTTGTCAACTTTGGACTGGAACCCTTCGTGAGCTTGCCCCTCTTTGTCAGTGTATCCATCGAGCCAGTTTGAAAACTCTTTTTCAGTTTTGATCCAGCCACAACCGGATAAAATTATACTAAGCACAAATACAGAAAGAAGCGATAGCATAAACGGTTTTTTCATCAGTTCCTCCTCGAAAAGAACCTTGCAATATAGTTAAAAAGAGAACATCGAGCCTGTACTGAGTCGTAAATCAAGTGATCACCCACCTCTAACCATCAACGACCCCAGCCTACCGGCGAATTTTAGCATACGCTTGTATTTAATACAAGCATTATTCATCTTGATTCTCACATCATGTGTTTAAATTTTTGGTTTGAAATGCTATAATGGGTGAGTTACCTCAGGAGTGATTTATGTCTTTATCTCCCCACAGAATCGCCATGCTTGGCACTGGTTTTATAGCNGATTTTTATACTTCCACANTGCACAANCAACGCNGNATTGATCGCGTACAAGCAGTATATTCAAGGTCAAAAGANCGTGCGGAAGCNTTNCAGTCAAANTGGAANGTCATGCATGGNAGNGACAATNTGGANGAAACTGTCANTCGAGACGATATTGANACNGTGATTATNGGNTTGCCTAATCANCGTCANGAAGAAGCNGTCTTAGCAGCTGCCAAAGCTGGAAAAGCCGTNCTATGCACGAAGCCATTAGGNCGAAANGCCNNAGAAGCAAAACGAATGCTNGAAGCNGTACAAGNAGCTGGTGTNTTTCACGGTTATTTNGAAGACCTAGTNTATCCTCCAAANACANTGAAAGCGATTCAATCAGTAAAAAATGGGGCNTTAGGTAAAATCTTGTGGGTTCGGTCTCGAGAAACACACCCNGGNCCTCACAGTGATTGGTTTTGGGATAACGAAATGGCAGGAGGNGGAGCCATTATTGATATGGGTTGNCACTGTGTTGAGATTATNCGTAATTTCATTGGNAAAGGTGTCCGTCCAGTCGAAGCTATGTGNTGGGCCGATACATTGGTNCACCCGATTGAAGCAGAAGACCACGGAATTGGTTTAATCCGATTTGAAAACGGAGCTATGGGACAATTCGAGGTTAGTTGGGCCTTCCGCGGTGGAATGGACTTACGAGATGAGGTTTCAGGTTCTGAAGGTACCATTTGGCTTAACCATTGGCTGAGGACTGGCTATGAGATGTTCACTTCAGTAGGACAAGGTGGATACGTAGCCGAAAAAGCAGAAGGTGATACTGGCTGGTTGTTTCCTGTTGGAGACGAGGCTGCAGAGCTTGGCTATACCGATATGTTCAAGGAAATGTTTACCTGTTTAGATGAAGGGACCGAACCAATGGAAACTTTCTATGATGGGTATGTTGTTAATACTATCATTGATGCTTGCTATCGATCGGCAAAGACACGGCAGTGGGAAGCTATTGAGCTTGATATCTGGCAAGGTGATGAAGATGTCGAACATGTTCGAACTATAACTGAGATAGACGGAAAAATCTTGATTAAAACTGAAGTTATGCCGGATGGAAAAACCAAGCAAATTTTTAAAGATGCCAAAAGTGGAGAAATTAGCGAAACATTACTGTGAGTGATTCGGATNCTGAGGTAAGGTNTCCCTATTTTTTTGCTTCGTTTTTCAAATCGTAGAGAAGNTTAAGTGCGCCCATCGGTGTTATTTGGTTTACATCTAAGTTCTTTAACTTTTCTACAATGGGATGCGTTTTTGGTCTAAACATCGACATTTGTATGTTATCGGATTTGAAGGTTTNTTGGGTAGCTTTCCTAGTGAGATTTGGTTTAATGTTTGATCTGGAGAAGTTGGTTAACCCCTCCTTTTTTTGATTTTCTTGATCAACACTCAAATTNTGTTGTTCTAANACTTCTAAAATCTCATAAGCTCTCTCTATGACCGGTCGAGGTAACCCAGCAAGCCGAGCGACATGGATCCCATAGCTCTGATCAGTCCCTCCCTCCACTATGCGGCGCAGGAACGTGATTTGTTCATTGTTTTCTTGGACAGCTACGTTAAAATTTTTCGCTAAAGGATACTTGTTTGCTAACTCGACCAATTCATGNTAGTGAGTAGCAAATAGGGTTTTTGCTCCGATCAATTCGTGATCTAGAATGTATTCAGCTACAGCCCATGCGATGCTAATACCATCAAAAGTACTNGTTCCTCGTCCGATTTCGTCCAAGATAATTAAACTTCGACTTGTTGCATTATTGAGAATATTCGCAGTCTCGTTCATTTCCACTAAAAAAGTACTCTGGCCTTTTATTAAATTATCCGAAGCACCTACTCGGGTGAAGATACGGTCTACCAGTCCTATTTCCGCAGCCGAAGCTGGTACAAAACTCCCTATCTGAGCTAAAAGTGTAATCAAAGCCACTTGACGCAAAAAGGTGGACTTTCCACTCATGTTAGGTCCCGTGATAATATGAAGTTGTTGCTGAGTACAGTCGAGGGTGACATCATTGGGAACAAANCCTTCTTCTTGAAACATTTGTTCAACAACGGGGTGGCGACCACCTTGTATCACAATTTCATCGCTGTCAGTAACCAAGGGCTTTGTGTAGTCGAATTGAGAAGCTAAATAAGCAAAATTAGCCAAAATATCAATTGTAGAAATAGCACTCGCTACTTTCTGAATAGACTCTGTTTCTTCTGCTATCTGAGTTCGGATATGACAAAACAAGTCATATTCCAACGACTGTAATTTATCCTCTGCGTTTAGTATTTTATCCTCATATTCCTTCAGCTCAGGTGTGATATATCGTTCAGAATTAGTGAGTGTTTGCTTTCGAATATAATTCTCAGGAACCAAATCAAGATTGGTTTTAGTCACTTCTATGTAATAGCCAAACACCTGATTAAAACCAACTTTTAGTGAGCTAATACCGGTCTTTTCTCGTTCTTCTTGCTGTAACTGAGCAATCCAATCTTTACCTGAGTTGGATAATTGGCGCAATTCATCTACTTCAGGATGATATCCATCCCTGATAAGGTTACCATCAGTAATTGTGACGGGAGGATCTGGATAGATAGCATCATCAATCAAGACGGATAGTGGCTTTAACGAATCATCCATATTTTTTAGAGTGTCATTTAGGTTTTGTAACAACACGGCTTCCAATTCAATCAACAATTGCTGAATTGGTAGAATCATTTGTAGTGAATTTTTCAGAGAAAGGACCTCTCGAGCATTGCTGACATCCAGGTTGATTCGCGTGATTAGCCTTTCAATGTCGTAAATTTGATCTAATTTATCTCTCAGTTCTTCTTGTAAATCAATCTGTGCTTCAAGTTCTCCCACAGCATCTAGGCGAGAATTAATCCGATCTACCTCCAGTAACGGTTGCATTATCCACTGCCTGAGTTTGCGCCCCCCCATAGACGTAATAGTGTTATCTATGACGGATATTAGGGTTCCTGTTTCCGTCCTATCTCTCATTGATTTTGTCAATTCGAGATTGCGTTGAGTATCGGAATCTAAAACCATGAAACTAGAAGTAGTATAGGTCTGCAGCGTTGTTANATGTTCAACAGATTGTTTCTGTGTTTCCATTATGTAGGACATTAATGCCCCCGCGGCACAAGTGGCAGAGAGTAAGTGTTCACAGCCAAAACCATCTAACGAAGTCGTAGAAAAATGTCGTAGCAACTCTGTGCGAGCGCTTTGGTGATGAAATCGCCAATCAGGCATAAAGTTAATAGTTGTTTCTAAATCTAGGCGAATTCTATCAAATAGATCATTGTTCANATATTCATCAGAAAAAAGGCATTCACGCGGCAAAAATCGGTTAATTTCAGCCCAAAGACTGGGTTCCCCCTCTACTTCAGTAACCGTAAATTCACCAGTTGACAGATCCGCCACAGCTAACCCATAGGTCTTTGAGCGGTTGGGTAAATATATGGCACATAAGTAGTTATTGGCTTTTTGGTTCAGTACATCGAGGTCAGTAACTGTACCAGGTGTGACTACACGCACCACGTCCCGTTTAACAATCCCCTTAACTTTTTTCGCATCTTCCATTTGTTCACAAATTGCAACTTTATGGCCTGCATCCACAAGCTTATAAAGATGGCTATTTAATGCATGATGGGGTACTCCGGCCATCGGAACGCGATCCCCGCGCTTATCCTTATCACGTCCAGTTAACGCGATCCCCAAGACCCGCGAAATGAGTTCAGCATCTTGATTGAAGGCCTCGTAAAAATCACCTACTCGACATAGAAGAATAGCATCAGCATACTGACGCTTCAATTCATTATACTGACCCATCAAGGTTATTTTTTGCTTTTTATGGTGAGCCAAAGTTACCGCCCGTATCCGTTATACATTAACAAAATTTGCATTTTACCGATGAGATGGACACCATCGCGCGGTCCGTAAATGATTAATTAATGCATCCATTCCTTTTTGGGTTTGGTTCCGCTCCAGTGCATGCAGAGAAAAAGCTCGAACAAAGTGATTCGAATCCTCAAGCGCCTCTGTTAATGCTGGTATAGCAGAGCTATTGTNTGGTCCAATTCTTGCCAANGATAGTGCTGCATTCCGGCGGACCAAATCATTTTTATCTGCAAGNGATTGCACCAGTGGCTCAACAGCGGCCGGACTATCCGAAGAAACAGTACCAANAGCTTCAGCCACATGGTGACGAACTTTTTCGTTTTCATCCGTCAACTTTTCAACTAGTTTCGGTAATGCCTTTCTGGCATTCAGCCCCATATCACCNAATGTGTCCGCAGCTCTGGTACGGATTACTGGCTCTGGATGACTGAGTAATTTTGTTAATGAAGGTACTGCATGAGAGCCTGAGGTAGTAAACCCATAAAGAGCATTGCGACAGGCAGTATTACTCTCACCGATCGTTGCTTCAATCAATGAATCTAATCCAGATTTTCCCAAATGACCAAGTTTGTAAGCTGCATCAATAGCAATAGCTTCTTGGTCTGACACAAGCCGACTGCTCAATTCAGTCGGAGACTCAATAATAGNCTGTTTCCCGTTTTGCTTACCTAAATGCCAATTCCACAAATGCTGCCAGNTCTGTTCCTGTTGATCATCACTTACTTGCCAATCTACACCTTGATGGTTCCAACTAGGTTCTGTTGGTTCAGACATTCTAGTAAATAGGAATTTCATCATGTATCTATTTTGATCCGAACAATTTAACATTTTTCGGTGAAATACATCATAGTGAACTATGACAACTGTGCCAGCATCACCAGATAGTGCAAGCTCATCAGCTTTATCAAAGGGAGGTTGTGTATTATAATATTGTGAAGACGGCCAAATTGCAGTAGGTCCGACCTCGACTGGACTATGCTGTGGGTAATAAAAAGCCATTGCCCAACGAGTATGATGATGCCTATGACAATCATCTACCGCAAATCGGCTATTATGAAGACTATCCTTGTGCATACTTTGTTCGTCTGTATTAGGTAAATTTTCATGACAATGCCGATGTGGGTGTAAATAGTAATCAGAACCGAGAATACTGACCAAAGCACCATGTACTAGTGGATGGTCTAATATTTTTTGGATTTTTGGTAATCGAGGTAGTAGATTGTTGCCAGGGTTTCCAGTTGAAGAGAATAAAGCNTCAGTATCTTGGTATAAGGCATCATGGAAAGATTGAGGGAGATCAACCTTGACAGAAATATAACCTTCACGAATAAATTTTTGCATGCTCTGATCATTGAGCAACTGAGCAGACTTCATGTACCTAACTCCTTCTTCACTTAACCATCTATAGAAACCATTTTTAAGCAAACGGGTGTTGGTACTTGTGCTGAGTAACCAGTGTAATTTAACAATCCGCTTTGCTTGTCAACTCTAAACACATATATGTCATCACTACCATGATTGGCTGCCAANAGATAGTTACCAGTTGGATCAAGACCGAAATTACGGGGGGATTTCCCACGTGTTGATTCATGGCCGATACAAGTTAGTTGACCATTAGTGGGGTCAACAGCGTAGATGACAATACTATCGTGGCCTCGGTTGGAACCATAAACGAACTGGCCATCCGTTGAAACATGAATATCCGCACAGGAATTATTACCATTAAACTCTTTGGGTAAAGTAGATATGGTCTGTACAGATTCTAGATATCCTTCTTCTNGTCGATAGTTGAAGACTGTCACGGTGGAACCAATTTCGTTAATTACGTAGGCTGTACGCTGACTAGGATGAAAATCAAAGTGCCTAGGACCTTGACCAGGGGATACAGAAACAAAAGGAGGTTCATTCGGAGTTAATTTGCCAGTTTCATTATTTAGCTGATAAATAATCACTTGATCTAAACCTAGATCGGGCGAAAATGCATGATGGTTATTTGGAGCAACCATGATAGCGTGAGCATGTGGACTAGTTTGTCTTTGTTCATTAATGCTAGAACCTTCGTGCTGAACGATGGACGAAGCTGTTTTCAGATAACCATTAGTATCAATTGGAAAGGAAGCAACCGTGCCTGAGCCATAGTTTGCGACCAAAACATACTGGCCAGTAGAATCAATACTGAGATGACAAGGAGCAGTACCATGGCTTGGTTGCCGGTTAAGAAAACTTAATTGACCTGACTGTCGATCGATGGAGAAAGCGCTAATTGANCCGGTATCTTGGCCTTCATAGTTACTGATTTCGTTGACCGAATATAGATACTGATTATTCGGATGAATATCAAGAAATGACGGACTTTGAACACCATCAATTTGGCTCTCGGCAACTAATTGCCCATTTGCTAAATCCATTCGATACACGTAAATCTCTTGNCTATAAGTACCAACATATAACCGAATTNCCTGGCTCATAANTAATTTAACCTCTANAAAGTTNGTAGAATNCATAAAGAAAATGATTTAAAAACAGAGNNTATTGTACGGCAAACATCTATGTCCGGTCAAATTTCCAACTTTGNTGTAAAATGGACTAACAAGCTATAATAAGGAAGCTGATNGTTTTGNNNATNAANTTTTATGGAGAANNANATGAGTTTAAAAGNTCAAGTGTGCATTATAACCGGTGGTGGTAGTGGTATTGGTCGAGGAGCAGCACTTCGATTGGCGGCTGATGGCGCTACCATTATTTTAATCGGCCGAACGGAAAGTAAGATAAGGACCGTCCAATCCGAGATTGAGGCTAATGGTGGCCAATCCGTTGTTTACGCTTTAAATGTAGCCGATTGGTCATCAATCCAAAAGATGGTAGATGAGGTAGTAGAAACTTACGGAAAAATAGATATCCTAATAAACAACGCTGGGCATAGCTCTCGTAACAGACGACTACTAAACTGCCCACCAGAGGAAATTCAGCAGGTAATTGATTCGAACTTGACTGGAACTTTCTTCTGTACCCAAGCTGTTGTACCATCCATGCTACAAGCTAAATCAGGTACTATTATCAACGTTTCATCGTTAGCAGCAGTCTCGCCAGGTCCGTTCAGCGGATTTGCTTACGGAGCAGTTAAAGCCGGTGTAATCAACTTCACCCAATTTTTAAACGAAGATTTAAAAAATACCGGTATTAGAGCAAGTGTATTAATTCCGGGTGAAGTAAACACACCCATTCTGGATAACCGTCCTATTACACCAGAGGAAAGCGCACGAAGAGAAATGGTGGATGTCGCAGAAACGTCAGCGGCAATCCACTTGGTCGTTAGCCTACCTCCCCGAACTAATATTCCTGAACTTACGATTCGACCGACTTGGCAGAGAAGTATAGCGGAAGAAATTGTCGAGATAGATGATTTAAACAGATGACGACACAGTAACTCTTAATCGCTTTCGGAGTATTCAGGAAGGATATAATGCTCCGGGTTTTGTGGAATGTCTTTTACGTAGACCCCATAATGGAGGTGGTAACCAGTACTAGTGCCTGTTGAACCAACGTATCCGATCACTTCACCTCTTACGACTTCTTTACCTTTTTTAATTCCTTTTGCAAATCTGAGCAAATGACCGTACAGAGTATCCATGTCCTTGCTAGTATGTCTAATTCGGATATAGAGACCAAACCCCTTGGGAGCATTACCCGTTTTTTCTATTATCCCATTAGCCGTGGCAATTACTGGTGTACCTTTCCGAGTCGCAATATCAAGACCTTTGTGAAAGTGCCGCTTCCGCGTAATGGGATGTAAGCGATACTTGAATCCTGATGAAAAGTAGTAGTCAACCCCATATTTAGGCTTGTCTCCTTGGTAAGATGGTCGAATAGGCAAAATGAATGGGGTTTCTGTGACTTTCTCCAATTGTTCCATCACCGCATGGTAAACTTCACCAACATCTTCCTTTAAAGCTGGAATTAACTCCGGATTGTCAGCCAAAGAAACTGGTTTTTTCTTTTCGGTTTTATGATCAGAAGTGGTCTCTTGTTGGATTTGAGAATCATCTAGCAAAGATGTGCTGCCTAGGTCGCTACCGCCTTGCCCAAGCAACCCTTCGTCTTCTAAACCCAATACACGGCGAACAACCTTAACCATATCACGGACTTCTTCCCATTTTTTTTCGTAGAATCGGAGCTTTTGTTTTTGAGCAACAATCTCGGCACCTTGTTTTAGGTTTTCTTTGGCGGTGGAAGCAAGTTTTTTTCTAGCATTCACACCATAACCGATTGCACCCGCCACTGTTGCCAATATTAAACACGCGACAAAACTGAAAAGAAGAATCTTTCCTCTTCCGATGGCATACTTTCGGATATTCTGATTATCCGAAGACATGACTATCACCGTGTAAGAACGGGACAAATGGATACTCCTATTGTAGACACAGCGGTACTCGATAAATGGGTGGAAGTATAGCACAAAGGTGTAGCTTGAACAAGCAGGAACTGAGGCTAAATGAAGGGTAAACCTATTTCCCGTAGTAGATCAGTTTCATTGAACGAAACACCTATTTAGTTTTTTTTTGAACCTTCGCCCAAGTATCTCGTAAGGAAACGGATCGATTGAAAACTAGTTTTTGATCAGTTGAATCTTGATCAATACAAAAGTATCCTTGTCTAAGGAATTGGTAAGAATCTCCAGGCTGGCCTCCTGCTAAACTGGGTTCTACCAAACAATCAGTTAACAGTTCAACTGAATTAGGATTTAGAGAATCTTTATAGTCTTGATCTGCTTCAACTTGGTTGGGGTTCTCCTTTGAAAACAACCTATCATACAAACGGATTTCGGCAGGTATTGCATGTTTCGCTGATACCCAATGTAGTGTTCCTTTGACTTTTCGTCCGTCTTTAGACCAACCACCTTTGGTCTCAGGGTCGTAAGTGCAGATGATCTCTACAATCTCACCGGTTTCATGATCTTTAACTACATCCTTACAAGTTACATAGTAAGCATGCATCAGACGAACCTCCTGACCTGGAGATAAACGAAAAAATTTTCTGGGAGGATTTTCCATAAAGTCATCTTGTTCGATGTATAATTGCTTAGAAAATGGGATCTTCCGTTTTCCTTTGTTATTATCCTCCTGATTATTTACAGCTTCTAGCTCCTCATTTTGGTCATTTGGATAATTTTCAATAACTAATTTCAAGGGCTTCAAGACAGCCATCACTCGATTAGCCTTCTTATTTAAATCTTGACGTAGACAATGTTCTAAAAGTGAAATATCAACCAGATTATCACTTTTGGCAATACCTGTGCGGCTACAGAAATCACGGATAGATTCTGGTGTATACCCTCGCCTACGCAAGCCCGATAAAGTTGGCAAACGTGGATCATCCCAGCCAGTGACCCATTTTCCCTCTACTAATTGTGATAATTTTCTTTTACTCATCACCGTATAGCTGAGGTTGAGACGAGCAAACTCGATCTGCTGCGGACGGTAAATATCCAGTTTCTCCAAATACCATTCATACAACGGACGGTGATTTTCAAACTCTAATGAGCAGAGAGAATGTGTAATCCTCTCAATGGAATCAGATTGTCCATGTGTGAAATCGTAAGTTGGATAAATACACCAAGCATCGCCTAGCCGATAATGGTGGGCTCTCAAAATACGGTACATTACTGGATCTCGAAGATTCATATTGGGTGATGACATGTCAATCTTTGCACGAAGAGTTCTGGACCCATCCTCAAATTCACCAGCACGCATTCTTTCAAACAAATCCAGATTTTCTTCGGCTGATCGGTTTCTATATGGACTCTCACGACCCGGTTCGGTCCAAATACCCCTGTATTGGCTAGTTTCCACTGGGCTTAAGTCGCAAACGTATGCTTCGTTGTTTTGAACGAGCTGGATTGCATATTGATATAGTTGCTCAAAATAGTCTGAGGCATAAAATTCGCGATCTTGCCAGTCGAAGCCCAGCCATCTGACATCTTTTTTGATTGCCTCAACATATTCAGTACTTTCACCAACTGGATCTGTATCATCAAACCGCAGATTATACAAACCACCATAGTCATTAGCGATTCCAAAACTGATCGTGATAGCTTTAGCATGCCCAATGTGCAAATAACCATTTGGTTCTGGTGGAAATCGTGTGTGAACTCGCCCTTGATGCTTATCATTAGCCAAGTCGCTTTCGATGATCTGTCGAATGAAATCAGTCGACCTTTCTACCATCGATTTCTCTTGGTTAGTTATTGATTGGTAATCCATAATTTATTCCTTTCTGATCAGTTCTCGAAGATCAAAATTTGTCGACCGTCTTCGGTTTCATAATGGGACCTTTGTTTGAAATCTGTTTGCTCCAAAACAGCAATACGTTCATAGTCCTCATAACCAGTCTCACAAATGACTCTAGCATCAGGTGGAAATTCCATTTCGGTTATTAATTTAGGTGTCTGAGACCAAAAACTGGGATGAGAAAATAAATCCAAGTATGCTTTTTCATTGTTACTAACATCCAAATGGGCAAATGCTACGATGGCCCCGTTTCCCGTTTTTAAAAGTAACGATTTATAATGGTTTGGTTTTATCTGCAAATTGTGTTTTAGGCGTAAAAATCCACTTTCAAAATTAGTTGGGCCTTTGATATCGTAGATCGTGCTTCTGAAATACGTGCCATCGACTATACCCATCAGTGCTGTGAGATTACTCCAATCTTTCCACTCAACTTTTTTTACATTGGATTCTGAAAAGAAAAAGTGTTTTGTTTCGGAGTCAATATGCGCACTATACTTCATAAAACCTGACTCAGGGTAGACGCTACGAAAACCAAAGTAATGATAGATCCAGTAAGGCGCTGAGTCATAGCCTGTCCCCAAGTAGAGCATACGACCACTTCGGCTTACAAAATCCTCCATTTGATAGGTCATTATTCCCTTACAAGCCCCTTTTCGCCGTTGATCTGGCAAAGTGAAAACGTGCCCCAAGATGCCTATTCCCTCAAATTCAGTGGTCATGATATTGCTGATAATTTGACCATTCAGTTTACCAATGTAGAATCGAGTTTCTAATTGATCGAGTGTTTTTTGTAAACATTGGTCAATATGCCACTTGTAGTGATCTGGTTTATGACCAAGGAATTCGCCCAACTCGTCCGCATAGTCAAGATCCGGAGTCGTAACTACGCCAACTTCCATTAATTCGCCTGATTTAAGAGTAGTTTCGCCCAGTTTTTTGTACATCTGCTTTTGTTCTCTTTTCTTAGGTTTTGTTTTGTTTAGTCTCGCCAAACAGAATACATCTTACTACCAGATTGTTGCAAAATTGATTTAACTGGTTGTAAAAAACGGTTGTCAACCAAATAGGTCTGGGTCGACAAGCTATTACCAACAGCGACGAAATCTCCCTTTGTGTTACCAATCCTCAGGTTGACGACTGCTTCGTTTGCTACAAAAAACTCAATCTGAAGCGAAATTTCTTCTAACGGTAGTTCTAACTCTTGTTCAATTTTGATTGCATCAATCCCAAAGAGTAAGTCATCCACTTCTTTTGTCGAAATTGGGATTAATTTGGGTCGCGTCATTTGCCACCCCCCATCCGTTTTTTGACAAATGACTTTGTCTTTGTCTTTACTGAATTCAATTCGGTTACATGCAATACGTTGAAAATCCAGCAGGCGTTTTTTTGTTTGATCTGCTATTGATTTGCCTCCCAACCGTCGAAATTGAGAGAGAGGACTATTCAGATCTTGTAAAAGACTAGATTCAACGAGAAAGACAGTTGTTTCTTCTTCAACCTTTAGATATACGGAGTAATCGGCAGCTTTCATACCAACGGAAAAGATGATTGGATGAGGAGAATCAGTCCATATTCTTACCTGTGCTTGAGGCGGTTGTAATTGATATTCAAACAGATCAACTATATCCAACTCTCGCTTGATTTGTTTTCCCAAAAAATCGGTTAATAACTGGTTAACGGAGTCAGATTTTGCGGGAGCTGGTGAGATACTCATTTCTGAAGATACAACCCAACCATCTTCAATTTGAGCCAAACTATAATCTTCAAAATCCGACTTAGGGCTGGTCACCTCAATCTTACGCACAGTGCTGTGTGATAAACGATATCTTTCGCCTATCGTTTGGGAAGTGAAAACAATTTCCTGTTTTTGAGGCTCAAGCCGAAAATAAATCAGAATGGCCAAAGCAAAAGCGAGAAAAACTGATAAGGTAGTTTTAAAGCTCACTTGTGATTATAAATTATTTTTCAGTGTTCAATGTAGTCAAAGCAGAAAATAACAAAAGAACTTACATGAAGAGGTCGTTCATTGAAGTACTACTTGTCTGGGAAACTGTCTATTTCCATACAGTACCCGCAGGGTACTGTAATACGTAACTCTTTAATTCTCAATTCGACCGACCTTGACGTTGATCACATGAAAATCACACAAATGGAGTTGAGTCATAGTAGATTCCACCTTCAATAAATTTTGAGAGCTATCTTTGTGAGCTAAAAAAATCAACCAAATCAGTTCCGTGTGTTTTGGTGTTCAATTGTTTTTCGATTTTCAAAATTCTCCCCTGCATATCAATGTATACAGCCATTCGTTCGCTAGTCCTACTAGACGCTTCGCCTGCTGCCCCAAATAACAAGCTCAGATTCCTACCCACATCAACCAACAGTGGAAAATTAAGTCCATCACGGTCAACAAAGCGCCTGTGTGATTCGGCATCCTGCACCGAAACACCAAACACTTGGATCTCCAAATCATTAATTTGACTCATCTCATCCCGGAGAGAGCAAACCTGCGCCGTTCAGCCAGGAGTCATATCCATAGGATAAAAAGACAAAACCACATTTCGCTTATTTCTAAAATCCCTGAGCCGGTAACCTTTACCATTTTCATCGTAAGCTACGAAATCAGGAGCTANGTGGCCAACATTTATCTCATAGCTAGTCATGGACTGGATTGTTTCCAGTACTTCTGTTCCATGTTGTGGAATATTGACATTGTTATTGATAGAGCGAACATACCCAGCTCTATCAATAACAAAGGTAGTCCGACTCGACTTTTGTTTGTCAGCTGATATACTGGAATATAATCGAGACACAACCAAATCATTATCAGATAGAAGAGGAAACCCAAATCGATATTGCTCCTGAAATTCATAATGAGATTCTTNACTATCACCACTAATACCGTAAACCACNGTTCCTGTTGCTTCAATTTTTGTCAACTCGTCACGGAGAGACTCGAGTTCAGAAGTTCAACCACCAGTAAAATCTTTAGGGTAAAAAGCTAACACCACGTTCCGTTTTCCCCAGTGCTGGCTGAGGCTCTGTTTGTTACCAGACCCGTCCTTTAATTGAAAATCAGGCGCAACCATTCCAACGACAACTTCTCCTCCCGCTGTGGGGGAAAGAAGTGTATCTCGTCTCTGAGTAACCATCTCTTCTGTCATTTCAAGCTCCTTTTTTATTAGCTGAATTTTGTCAGCTTCGGAAGTTGATAGAAAAAAAGTAACTAGTAGAGCATACTTAATACTAATCTTAAAACCTAATGAGATAGAACCACCGGTTCTAGTTTGGAATGGTTCAGCCGACAGGGGTAGCACAGTTGGTTCCCCCTGAGCTTAGTGAATTGGTAGTTTGACCGCAGAAGGTTGAAAGTATCTTTTTGGGGTTAATTGCNCCACACTGAGGNCATTCTAATTTAGCAATTTCCTCAGTCGTAACATTCATAGGTTGCAANAATTCAAANCGGTCTTGACACTGACTGCATTGATACTCGTAAAGTGGCATTTTCTTTCTTACTTCCTTATGATATAATTCACCCTTGTAGGAGCGGTGGTTATTATAAAGAGAAAGCCACATATATTGCAAAAAAAAGACCAAACAGGAATTAGCCTTTGATTAGTTGGTGTTGGCTATCGTTTCTTCTGTTTTTTGGGTCGTTTTTTTTGGAATCGAATTCCTCATTGGCAGCTCCCCCCAATCCCTATTTTTTCCTTTCTCATCAATCAGGAAGTCCCGTCGAGTATTCATCCGATTGGCTTAATCAGGCACCTAAGTTATCATCACACAAGCAGTACTTATCAGCTCTTGATGGATGTTGTTTTCAACGACCTACTACGGTTTTGCAACCTGACGGTGTAGAGTTCGTGCTAGCAATTAAAATCGACTTCTCTGACCAGGTGGGATCTCGCCGTGGAAACCAGCTCAACGGATACTTATTTGATGACCAAGGAGTTTCTCTAAAAACCTACTACAGAGAAGTATCTTATGGCCAAATGGATGTTCAGCCAGGACCGGCCGAGGGTATAATGCCGAAAAAAGACCGTTGGGTTCGTGCGAAACACCCAATGTCATACTACGGAGATGGTAAGCATAACGTCGCTCGCTACCGAGAATTAGTACGAGAAGCTTGCCAAGGCATTGATAAAGAAATTAATTTCGTTGACTATGATCGAAACAAAGATGGAATTATTGACCATTTGTTCATCGTTCACGCTGGAGATGATGAGGCTTCGACATTTACGGGTACATTTGGACCAAATATATGGTCGGTTTTAGTTCCTAACATCAATACNACCTTTGATGGGGTGAAAATAGATACGGCTGTCTTGGTTGCTGAAGAACCAAGTTTTAAACATCCCCATTTAGGCATCTATTTTCATGAATTTTTTCACGATTTTGGAGCTCCCGACGTGTATGGTTCACCAATGATCGACGCTCGAGATCACAAGTGGGGTTTAATGGGCATGTATGGTCCTTACCAAGGAAATATAACTAATGGTCTTGGGGACGGAATGAATCCCAGCCATATAATTGGGTATTTGAAATGGGATTTTGACGCCAGACCAGAAAACGGACGAAAAGGATGGTTGAAACCAACAACGATCACTGAAGATATACTGAATTATTCATTGCCATGTATCGAATTGAACCCATCTTTACTTAAGATTAAAATTTTGGATCGGCCAGACGAATTTTTTCTGCTAGAGAATCGCCATACCAGATCGGGAGCTAGATTTGATCGGTATCTGCCTGAGTCCGGACTTCTAATTTGGCATATTGATGAAAGTAAGGTACGTTCGGCTTACNCTGTTGATGCAGCGCAGCAGATATGGTTAGAGGATCCAAACGACCCCAACCATATGGGNCAAAGCCCAACTGATCCGAGTCAGAGAAATATGAGTTATATTTCCGACGGTGCGGCGTATTCGGCAGATGACGAACAAACATCCTTCATGCAATCAACCAACCCGAGCAGTCAGGCTAATGATGGAACACCAACGGGTATTTCAATCACTAACATCAGTCGAGAAGGTACTATCATGTCGATGAATTTCGCGACAGGAGATACTTACGAGCCTAATAATAATTTTTCTACCGCTTTCCCATTGGAAATTGGGCAGTCATATCCATCCTTCATTTTTTCATCTAGTGATATTGATTATTACCGTTTTCAGCCGATTGATTCAGNNACTTTACTCTTTCAATTGACAGATATTCCTGAGAATCATAATTATCGGTTACAGATTTATGATCAGAACCAAATCTTAATTGCCGAAGGAATAGACCCAGGAGCCTCTTTTTCAGCCAGCCGTCAAGTTGCATATCAAGCAAAAGCAGGACAAATCCTATATTTGGCTATTCGATCAGAATCGGGATTCAGTCAGCAATTAGCTTATCAAGTCAGTATTCAAAAACTAGTTGGTCAAGTCGGACTACTGAATATTGCTAGAATGAAGATCTTCCCCAATCCGGTCTATCTTGGTCGAACCTTGACTTTATCCTATACAATCTCGGATTTTCAGACTGCTGATCAGTTAATTTGGGAAATATACACTATGGGCGGGGACTTNNTTCACNCNGACTTAGAAACCGAAGTAGTGGGTTCTGGCCGTTTTATTTGGGCTGTNAACGACACTGCNGCGGGTGTCTATATTCATTCGCTAGTTGCACAAAGAAATGGTGAATCTCATCAAATCAGTGGTAAAATCGCGGTCGTGGGCAACTAGATGATCAGTTTTATCCGTTCTTGATCAGACCGAGAAAAACGGCTGAATATAGTTTGTTGAATAGTTGTAGTATCATAACGACGNGACAANTGGGTTAACACCACATTTCGACTTTTAATTTTCGGCATTATCTCGACTATTTGATCCAGATGTAAGTGCATGGTGTCGCTAGCCTTTTTTCGATCCTCAGGAAGGATAAATGTACACTCAGAAATCAAAGTTGGAGACTCAGCTAGAAGTGGGTGGTCATTNATCGGAATAGTGTTGGTATCACCTAAGTAAGCAACCTTAGGGAGCTCAACTTGATGAGTCACTGTAACACCAGATTTTTTTAGGGAGGCAATTTCTGAACCCCTAAGTTGATGGAACTCGGGTTTTAGCTTTTTTCTCACTTCACAAATCAAATAACCAACTGATGTTACCCGATGAGTTAATGGTAAAACATAAGCGACCAAATTGTTTCGGAACTCAATTCGGTCATTGGGNTTGACNGGTATGAGTTCGTATGTCCAAAGGCTGTTACAGTCTAACTTAGAAATCTGGTCTAAAATTTGGCTAATTTGTTGNNAGCCATCGGCTGGGACGAAAATTTTCCCTGGTGAAATACCGGCCATCCAACGTTGACTGATATAAATGGGTAAACCAAAATAGTGGTCTAAGTGAAAGTGAGAGATAAAGACATGGTTGGTACCAATAAAAGAAATTGGGCAACGTCCTAAATCGAAAATGAGATCAAGTTCTCCTATACGAAAGTAAGTAGAGATACCTGAGAGCGATTGGCCCTCAATAGTCAGGTCGTCACATTTCAATTCAAGCATATAAACAACTAGCTGGATAAGGTTCATAATGATACATTAGCCTGAATTGGATTGTACATGTATTTTTAGAGAGGTTTGTAACAGTAACAAGTTTTTGGAGTATAAAAGATGGAAGCAAAAGTAGGAATTATTGGAGGCTCGGGTTTTTACCAAATGGATGGTCTGAATGAGTTAAGGATGATAGAGATTGAAACGCCTTTTGGTTCACCTAGCCACGCGGTTGTGGTCGGAAAAATCGATGGACAGTCAGTCGCGTTTCTTCCTCGGCATGGGGTTGGACACCCACTTCTNCCTTCGGAAATCAATGTTCGAGCTAACATTTATGCGTTAAAAAGTTTAGGCGTAGAATGGTTGATTGGTGTTAGTGCTGTTGGTAGTTTACGAGAGGAAATCGAGCCACGTCATTTTGTAGTACCAGACCAATTGTACGATCATACCAAAAACCGTACATCAACATTTTTTGGGGATGGTATCGTATCTCACGTTGGTTTCGCTGATCCATTTTGTCCAATTTTGGGTCAATGTATTTACCAAAGCGCTAAAAAAGTTGGTGCAACCATACACTCTGGGGGGACTTATATTTGCATGGAAGGACCCGCTTTTTCAACGTTAGCCGAATCAAACCTATACCGTAAATTCGGTTTCGATGTAATTGGAATGACCGCAGCCCCAGAAGCAAAACTAGCTAGAGAAGCTGAGATAAGCTACGCGGTATTGGCTTGCTCCACTGACTATGATTGCTGGCATGAGGATCACGAAACNGTAACAACTGAAATGATAATCGAAAATCTGTTAGCTAACGTTGAAACGGCTAAGCAAATTGTGCGTTCAGCTATTCAGAATTTACCNTTGGACCGATCAATGAGTCCTGCTTATAAAGCATTGGAAAAGTCAATCGCCACAAATCCAAATGTAATCCCGGAAGAANCAAAACAAAAATTAGAATTATTGATCGGTAAGTACCTTTGACTTTATTACCTTGGCCTATANGGCTAATCAAAATTTAGGTCTTTTATGCGAATTTTTCAGTCAGAAGAGAAATTCTCCAACTATTATCAAATTGATTCATGCTTAGATTCTACTGGTAATGGATTCGTCTATAAAGCTCGTAATACAAGACTTGGTAATGAAATTGCGCTGAAAGTTTTCCACTCCGACTTGTTTCCTAAAGAGATTGACTATCAAAAATTTGAGCAGAAGGCCCAAACTCTCGGTCGCCTCAATCATCCTAATATCGCCCGTTTTTTTCACTATGGCCAATTCGAAGAATTACCTTTCGTGGCGATGGAATTAGTTCCAGGTCAATCGTTAGATGAATACTTAAAAGCTCGCTCTCCTCTACCACTTCAGTTAACACTACGATTAATCAATCAAATTTGTACAGCTTTGCAGTATGTATATAAGTTTGCTCAGATGCCTAAGTTAGTGAAACCTGATCTGGAAGAGTCTGAAGCTGNAATCGATTTAGGAAGTCAAAAATTATGTNCGTCTAATATCATGGTGATTGAGCCAAACCAAGAAACAAGCGAGCCTATCATTCGATTAACTGACTTTTGCTTAGTTTCAGAAGAGTCTGGATCAGTTGATAGTTGGGATCGGTATCAAAACAAATNAGATGGATTGGATACTATAGGTCAATTGTTACTCGANATGCTAATTGATCAAGGTACACGTCAGCAACTCTTAAGCGATTGGCCAGACTTATCTGCTCTACCAAATATAGAGCTGGAAATCTCTGAACTAGAACCGACAATCAATAACCTAATTCAAAGTTCTATCAGCCTTGGATTCGAGGAACAACTTACAGCTTTAGCAGATTGGCAAGCCAAAGTAACTCAAATACAAGAGTCGATCATATGCATAGAAGATGCTAATGCCCAAAAGCAGCAAGGCGAATATCGAATGATGGTAGAATCTCTGCAAAAAGCTATCGATCTCTTACCAACGAATCAACCGATTCAAAATCTCAAAAAACAAGCGGAAATAGAAGAGCAAATTGATCTTGCGGATCAACAAACTACAATGGGCAATTTCGAGGTAGCGATTGAGTCATGGGAAAAAGTTTTAGAACTAGCTCCATCCAAAACAGAAACTCTTTTTCATCGCGCAACTAGTGAGATTGGNCGACTGGAACTTCTAGCTCAAATCAAGCCACTTCAGAAGCAAGTACAAGCTCAGAAGGAATTAATCCGTCAAATGTCGACATCACAAGAAGAAATTGACTCTGAACGGGATAATTTCGATCGAGATCGACTTAGTCAAGATCAGAAAATCGACCGTCTGCAAACTGATCTTTCGGCGGCTGATTTGGAGGTAAAATCGACAAAACAAGAATGGAAAGAAGAGATTGAAGAATTATCCCAAGAGCATAAGCAACAATTGGAGAAGCTTGAATTATTTGTGGAAGAAAAAGAGAAACTAATTGAGAAAATTAGCCAACAAAGTGAAGATCTGANAGGTCAGGTTGTTGATCTCGAAAAAATTCGAGTTAACCTTGATAAGGTTGTTGAAGAGCAAGAAACTAAGCTAAAACAGCAGGAAGAAGACATTGACCATCTTCAGNTTTTATCCGAAGAAATTAAAAAAGAGAAATTTCAATTCGAAGCCAAAAACTCTGAGTTGATTGAGCACCGGGACAGTCTTCAGAAAAACAAAGATGAACTAGAACAAAAAGTCATTGATCAATCTGAGGAACTNAGNGACCAATCGCTTAAGTTGGACGAATTAGGNAAAAAAAGCGAAGAAGTAAAAGGTGCCTTAGAAGTATCTGAAGGTAAATTAGAATCGTTAAAAGAAAATCAGTCAGAACTGTCAAAAACAGTCGAGAAAAAGGATTCACAAATTGAATTATTAGAAAAAAGAAGAAGCAAAGAAAAAGAAGTNTTTCAAAAATTGGAGCAAAGCTGGCAAGAACAGGTTAACCAAACTGAACAAAAAAATGAACAATTATTGAAAAATCAAATTCAAGCAGAAACGGAGAATATTGGCTTTCAGTTTGAGTGGATAGANCTTAAAGAATCTGTTCACGATCTAGAACAACAATTGATACAAAATGCAGCATTTTTAGAGATAAAAGAAGAACAAATCAAGCAATTTGTTGCTGAAAAAGAATTTATCGATCAACAAGTGGAAGAANTAGAAGCAGGCTTTCGATTACAAGCGGATACTTTATTAGAAAAAGATAATTTGAACCAAGATTTGATAGCGTCAACAGGAAAACTAGAAGCACAAATAGAAGAGCTACAAGCCCATCNATCTTTGAGTGAAAACGAGCTGGGACAAAAACAAGAACAAATTGAACAATTACAAGCCTTAAAGCTCAATTTCGAATCTGATTTGTTGAGTCTAACTGATAGTCGGGATAGCTTACAGCAACAATTGAATCAGAAAGAACAATCCCTAGAAGAGTTAGAGGCAGATAGCCTGGCTACTGTTGAATCCTTGGAAAATCAAGTTTCAATACTCGAAGAACAAGTTTCAGTAAGCAATCAACAATTACAACATTTTTTGGACCAAGTAGAGGAAAACAACAGCCAATCCAACCTATCAGACAAACATCAGGAATTTGAAAAAACTTTGGCAGCCCAAGAAGAAAAACTTACGAGTTTGAAAAATGAAAACTCAATGCTGACCCAACAGTTGCAAGACAGCTTAAATGCCAATAACTACAGCCAGGCAGAAGTAAAAACACTGAAAAATCGGATAGACGAATTAGAAACAACTGTTTCTGAAGAAGTACAAGAAATTTCGGTTGAAAGAGAAAAAAATCAAAAGGAGATCGAATTTGAGTTACAACAGAGAGATGATGAAATTCAGGCTCTAACTCGAGAAAAACTAGCCTTGTCTAGTACTGTCGAAGAACAAACTCGTATGTTAAAGAATGCTGCCACTAAATTTAAACAGCAACAACAGGCCATCGAAGCGCTAAAGAATGACAACAAAAATCAGCAAAAGGAACTAATTGAGCAACCACTAATTCCCCAGCGATCAACGGCGAATGAATATGTTGATCTAGGTATAGCTTACCGAAAAGAAGAAAAATACCAAGAAGCAATTTTAGCCTATCAGGAAGCAATAAAGATAGATCCAGTTCACGAGTGGGCCTATAACAATATAGGNTATGCTTACTACTGTGNCCAAAAATATGAAGAATCGGTAAAGGCNTATAAACAAGCAATCCAAGTTAGACCGGACCACGGATGGGCCTATAACGGATTAGGCCGCGCCTATAACAAACTAGGCCAATATCAGCAAGCAATTGANGCCTTTTTGTCTTCTACTCAAGTATCTCCNGACAATGCCGAAGCTTTCTACAATTTGGCAAAAGCCTATGCTATTTCAGAGGAATACGATCTAGTTTTGTCGTACCTGAAACAAGCTANAAACCAAGATGCGGCTTATGCAGCAGCAGCAGCCAATGAACCATTATTCGTTGATTTAGCCAATAAAACAGAATTTCGACAGTTAATAGCCAACGCTGAATCATAAAGAATTATCATTCAAGATCTAGGAGTAAAGAAATCATGAGTTTTTTGTATTGCCTAAANACTAGTACAATTCGTCATCCAGAAACCTCAGTTCTGTCAGCAATCGATATCGCGGCCGATGCTGGATATGATGGTATAGAACCCTGGATACAAGAGATTGATGAATGGGTTTCGAACGGTGGTTCGTTATCTGACTTGCGAGATAAAGCCAACGATCGTGGGTTAAAAATTGTGAATCTGATCGCTTTCTTTGAATGGTCAGTGCCAGAAGATGACGCTCGAAAAAAAGGTTTGGATGAAGCTCAGCGTTGTTTTGAGATGGCTGATGCCTTAGATTGTAAATTTGTAGCGGCCCCACCATTTGGCATCCACAATCGAAAGGTAGATTTGTTTTCGGTNGCACAGCNTTATGCTGAATTGAGTGAATCCACCACCGCCTTCCAAGCTCAACCTTTGCTAGAATTTTGGGGGATTGCTCAAACCTTAGGAACAATGGGCGAGGCACTATTGGTNGCAGCTGAATCAGGCCATCCTGACACTCAATTGTTGGCTGATGTCTATCACATGTACAAAGGTAGTGGACACCTACATGGTCTAGATTACCTTCCACCTAATAAACTAGGCTTGGTTCATGTTAACGACTATCCGGAGCAACCAAATCGGGATAATGTTACGGATGCAGATCGTGTTTATCCCGGGGATGGGTTAGCACCTTGGCCTCAAATCGTTACTAGTTTGAAAAATATCGGTTATACTGGAATGCTATCTTTAGAGCTGTTTAACCCAAATTATTGGGAAAAAGGGTCAGTTGAGGTGGCCGCCGAAGGGTTATCGAAACTAAAAGCATGTGTTGAGTCAATCACCTAGGACCTTTCGACATATTGACAAACAGTTTCTAGTATAAGACAATGGTATGGTGATGAATATCTTAAATCGATCGATTGCAGCATCGAAAGCTCCGATCATTCAACAAAAGTTAATCTCGATTATACTAGTATTTAGCCTCACTGTTTATTCGGCCACGACGGTTTGGGCACAATCTAGCTCTGCTGACATTTCACATCTTGATCGTGGTATTATGCTGATGTTTCAAGGTCAAACAGCAGCTGGAATAGAGGAACTAGAACAAGCGATAGCTCTAGGTACTAACCAACCTGAAGTCTACTACTATCTCAGTATGGGGTACTCTGAGAAAGAATTGTGGAATGGTGTAGTGGAAACANCAGATCAGATGCTTAAATTATTGATTGATGATATTGAAGCACTATATGCAAAAGGTCGGGCACACTTCAATTTAGGCCAATGGGAATCTGCTTCTAAAGCACTTAAACAAGTCGTTAATCAAGACCCATTTCATGTTCGAGCACAAAAAACCTTGGGCAAAACTCAAATTAAGATACAAGACTTCGCAGGGGCTGTCGAATCTCTAACTTCCGCTTCTGAGCTGAATCCTGCTTCTACTATCATCTGGTATAACCTAGGGATGGCATATCTCAACCAGCGGGAATATAAAGCAGCTACTGAGTGTTTTGAAAAAGCAATTCNGTTAGCTCCAAGTTTTCCTCAACCTCATCATGGCTTGGGTACTGCTCTTTTACGATTGGGGAAAAGAGAAGATGGGCAGAAGTCAATGGCTCAATTTCAGTACCTACAAAAAATGACAGCCGAACACGAACGATTATCACGTTTAACACAAGAAAATCCAGAAGATATCACCGCTTGGTCCGGCTTGGCACATTTGTCTATGGAAACTCAGAACTATCCTTTTGCTGTTAGAGCATTTGAACGGTGTGTATCTCTAGAACCCAAAAATGCAACCCATCGCATTGGTTTAAGCCGAGCCTTTATGGAGTTAGGTCTTCTTGTTCCAGCTCGAGAATCGTTATTTAAGGCTATCGAAATTCAGCCGGATGAGCCAATTCTATACAATACCCTTGGTTCAACCTATGCGATGCAAGGTCAGATTCAACAAGCAATTGTAGCTTTTCAGCNNGCAGTCGATTTAAATCCATCGGAACCACATTATCACTTAAATCTTGGTAANTTACACCAGCAAATGGGAGATCAAAAATCAGCAGAGTATCATTTTAGCGCCTATCAAGAATTGAAAAATGCAACCAGCGGTGGAACTCCTAAATGACATTTTGGAAACTATTAGGCTTAAGCTATCTCATTTGGGGTTGGAACTTGCTATTAGTTGGGCAAGAAAATACGTTAGCTGCNAGATCTGTCAATTTGGAAAATTCCGAATTTGTAAAAGTTCCAGCCGGTTGGTTCACAATGGGGCACGACCAAAGAGCTCCGGATCAAAAACCATCTCACCGTGTTTATCTAGAAGCTTTTGAAATTGGCCGATTTGAAGTTACCAATCAGGAATATTACCAATTTTGGCAAGCTACCGAATCTCATACGCCACAAAATTTTCCACACAATATCGGTAACTGGCCGGAACGGGCTTTAGAGTATCCTAATCAACCGGTTGTTGGTGTATCTTGGGCAGACGCTGAATCCTTTGCTAGGTGGGTTGGTGGTCGATTGCCAACTGAAGCTGAATGGGAAAAGGCTGCAGCAGGACCAATTGATAGGCTTTGGCCTTGGGGTAATAACCCAACGACCAAAGGACCAATATTTGCGTTGGCTAATAGCTGGAATGGTAACGATCAGTATGACAATGGATTAGCTCCTGTAGGATCATACCCACAAGGAAAAAGCTATTACGGTGCATTAGACATGGCCGGCAACGTTTGGGAGTGGACAAGCGACTGGTATAGCGAAATCTACTACGCTTACTCACCCACTCATAATCCGACTGGACCTACGAAAGGTAGCTGGAGAGTAATCCGTGGTGGAGGATGGATCGATAATATCAACCGTTGTACTACTACGATGCGACTCCATTTGTATCCGAAATTGAAATTATCTTTCGTTGGTTTTAGGGTATTGCGTCCGTTGTCCCCAAATTCAACTACTAAGACTGAAAAGTAGTAAATGTTTGTCCTTCCTCGCTTATCATTCATTTTTCTAATTATAGTAATTTTCTGTATTATGCCAGCTAAAGCCAAACGTTTAGAGGCAGGAAAAGGTTGGTCGGAGCCATTTGCCATCGACCGCCGTCCTCCTACAGATCTCAATCGAGATCGCGTCATCGACGTCTTAGATTTAGTAATAGCTGCCAAACAGTTTGGTCAATCTGGTAAAGATTTAGTTGGAGACTTAAATGATGATGGGATTGTTAANATTTTGGATTTAGTAGTAATTGTCAAACAATTTAGCCAACTGATCGTAATGGCCCCACACCAAAACCAATTCGAAAAAATCTTTGTCACGATTGAGGAAAAAGTGAGGTTAAAGCAAGCTTTTCATTGCTTAACCCAATCTGACTTAAATCCTAGTATTATAGAGCAAGTTGAAACTTTGCTTGATGATTTAAGCTGGCAAACTAAAACTAGTACATATCCTCAGCTGATGTTGAACTACCCCAACCCTTTCAACCCAGAAACTTGGATCCCATACCAGTTAAATTTCCCTACGAAAGTTCGATTTTCAGTTTATAACTCGAATGGGAAATTGGTACGAAGATTACTTTTAGGGTATAAAACTGCCGGGGTTCATAATAGTTCTAAAGACGCAGTTTACTGGGATGGACGTGATCAAGCTGGACAGCTCGTCGCTAGCGGCGTCTATTATGGTGTTCTGGAAACCGGAGAAAATTTTAAAGTGAGTAGCCAATACCAACCAATGGTACTAATAAAATAGAAGGACTATGCCTCTTTGTAAGGATTTGGTTATCCACATTCTCCGCNATTTTTGGTTTCTAATTCTTCTTTGCCCGATTGTGAGTCAATCTGAGTTAGTTGATCCCGAAAACCGAGTTCCTAGAGTAAGTAATGTTATAGCTAAGCAGATAGGGCTGAGCGAAGTCAGCATCACTTACACTGCTATGGATCAAAATGGAGATCAATTAACCATCTCAATGATAGTAATAACCAAAGATGGTAAACATATCTCACCTAAAAAACTAAGTGGCGATGTAGGGTTAGGTGTAATGAGTGGTGAACAGAAAGAAATTTTGTGGACAATTACCGATGAAATCCCGCTGTATCATTTTTCTGATGGATATGTAGTTGAAATTGTTGCTGACGATCACCATCGACTGACAAAAAAAATTCGGTGGCAGCCAGATGAAGCTGAAATGGTTTTGGTTCCAGCTGGAACATTTTTGATGGGTAGTGAAGAAATGCAACACGCTCAACCTATCCACGAAGTTGAAATTTCTGATTTTTATATGGATACNTACGAAGTCACCGTTGGCCAATATAGACGGTTTACTNATCTTACTGGCTATGAATANAATGATTGGGCCGAAGTTGCCAATTTTTCGCCTACTGAACAGCATCCAATGATTTTTGTGACATGGTACGATGCGATGGCATATTGTGTTTGGGCCAAAAAGCGACTACCAACTGAAGCTGAATGGGAATATGCAGCACGAGGAGGATTGGCCAGGCGATCTTACCCTTGGGGTAGTATCATTAATCAGCAACAAGCTAACTACACTGATTTTGACAATGATGCAAATCGGTTACTCCAATCAGTTGGAAGTTTCCCTGCCAACGGTTATGGGTTACATGATCTTTCTGGAAATGTGTTTGAGTGGTGCCTAGATGCATTTGATGATAAGTTTTACCAAAATAGCAGACTAAAAGATCCATTGGCTGGAAGCTTGAGCCTAGTAGAATTGACAAAGAATTTTGGCACAGTGTTATCTGGACGAGTTCTAAGAGGTGGATCTTATCGCTATAGCGCTGAATATGTTAGAGTTGATTATCGGGATTATGCAAACCCTGATCATCGATTCGATGCCGGTGGGTTTCGTTGTGTGGTCAATGTTCCCAAGTAGTGGGCGTTGGCTAAAGATGATAAAATCAAGGAGAAAAGGTTGAAACAAGATAGATTGCCTAACTTAGCAAAATGTCTTTTGGGCAATTCCCAATGGTCGGCTCTTATAAATATACTATCCTTTTGCCTTTTCATTCCTATGATATCTCTCGCCGGACCAGTAATTACCAGTGGACCATTGTCAAAAGAAAAAGAAATGCAACAGCCGGAACAATCAAGGCTAAACCAAAAACGTCCTGACGCACTCTGGATACTCAATTGGTATGGACCTGATAGTGGTTATATGAACAATGGAGGAGCAAAAAAATCTGCGAGAGTTGACCATATTAAAAATGCGACCAACGGTATTTTGGATCAACCGAGTCTTTCGACCATAGAAGGTTTACTTAAGACCAAAGAGGTTAGGGTTAATTTTCCTCCTAAACATACTATGATTGGTACGGAAGGTGATTGGATGATTGTAAATTTGGGAACTAGACCAGATGCTGCTGGTGGCAGAAATATGTCTTCGCGCTACGGATTTGCAGATCTTAACAATTTTGATACTTGGCAAATTATCGTTATAAATGCACCAAAAAATATGAAGGCTATAATGTCCCCAGCTCAAGATGATTACGCACAAATTTGGATCAACGGTCAAAAGTGGCATAATGATTCTGAATGGACAGGAAGTCCCACAGAAGTTGATTTTGACGTTGAGGTCGATTTGAAGGCTGGTAACAATGTATTAGTATATCGGTGTGGAGAATCCGGCGGGCATGAATATGCCAATCTACACTTCGATCGAGACACTATGCAAAAAGTCCGGATCATTCCTGATCAAGCGAAAACAAAAGCTGCGTTTTTTGACGAGTTGGCCAATTTACCAATACTGGTTTCACATCGAGGTAGATTGGTCAATTTCTGGGCTGATTTCAAGCTAAAAAGCGGTCAGTAATTGACTTTAAGTTACGTTATTTTAGTAGGTTATAGAAAAAGGAAAATAAGATGGACACAATTCGAGTTGGAATTATTGGAACAGGTGGTATTTCCCGCGCTCACCAAAAAGCATACCAAAAAGCTGGCGGGTTCGAAATCGTAGCAGTCTGTGACATTTTCGAAGAAAAAGCCAAGAAAGCTGCTGAAGAGTGGGGAGTTCCTGCTCAAAATACTTTCACTAATGTAGANCAGATGTTAAATTCTGTGGATCTCGANACTATTAGTGTTTGTACTTATAACCAGGCTCATAAAGATCCAACTATTGCTGCTTTGAAGGCAGGAAAACACGTTTTTTGTGAAAAGCCAATGGCNGCAACCCTAGAGGATGCAACGGAAATGGTCAGANTCGCAAAATCTAGCGGAAAAATACTACAAATTGGTATTCATAGTACTTTCAGTAGTGATATTCAATTGGCACGCAAATTAGTTGATAACGGTATCTTAGGAGATATCTATTATGCTGAAACAACGGCTACTCGCCGCCGCGGAATCCCTGGCAACACCTTTATTTATAAGAGGACTGCTGGGGCTGGAGCAGTTGTNGATATTGGAATCTACAATATGCATAATGCATTATTTGTGATGGGCTACCCCAAACCGGTTCGTGTTTCGGCTGTTACAGCTGACTATATTGCACACCAAGACCCACGCTGGGATGATATGGATGTAGAAGAATTCGGTGCGGCCTGGGTCAGATTTGATAATGGTGGAGTGTTATTGTTCAAAGTGTCTTGGGCAGTTCATCAGAATTCTTTGGGTGGTACTTACTTTTTAGGCAAAGATGCAGGTCTATCACTAGGTGGCCCAGTGGTATACGCCGATAGCTTAACAGAACAAGTACAAAATTTGGCTCAAGATCAAGGTTATGGGGTTGAGACTGAAGATGCTGGTAAAGGTTGGTTCGATCAACAGATGGTCAATATCAAATTTTCTGGTTTACCTGGTGTCGATGTCTGGAAAGCCCAAATGGAAGCCTTCGGCCACGCAGTTCGTAGTGGTACACCATCACCAATTCCACCAGAAGGTGTGGTATTGACCAATGTCATCATGGACGGTATTTTTAAATCTCAATCCCTTGGGAAAGAGGTCGAAGTTCAAGTTCCTGATTTTTAACTGATTAGTAGTAGGACTGGTGAGAATCCTCTTTTTTTCTATTACTGTCCCTTTTCCAGCTACCGATGGTGGGCGGATTCGAGTTCTGAATTTGCTTGAGCAATTAGCAAGAACCGAGCAGATAACATTCTTAGCCTTACAAACCACACCCGAAGACCAATCTGGGATTGATTATTTGACCGGCCTTGGTATTGATTGTCATTTGGTCGAACGTTCGCCTTCTCTACCATCGGTTACAANGGATACAGTCATTCGGGCAATTACAAAGCGACAACCAGTGACTGTTTCTCGCTATTACTCATCCAAATTGGAAAAGCTGTTTCATCAGTTGCTGGATCAGAAAAAAATTGACCTAATTCACTATGAAATGTTTCATGCCGCACAATATTCATTACCAACTAAAATACCAACGCTTCTTTCCACCCAGAATATAGATTCTTACATTTGGAAACGTTTNGCAAAAGAAACCAAAAATCCGGTAAAAAAACTAATTTNTTGGACACAAGCCAAGGCTTTCAGTAGATGTGAACGTGAGAGCTNTGGTGAATTTTCGGCAGCGACTTGTGTCTCAGCTAATGACCAAGAGCTTCTGAATCGAGCTTGCCCACAATTACCTGTACATGTTATTGCTAATGGTGTTGACCTCGATCTGTATCAAGTTTCTGAAGTAATTGAAGAACCTGAGACNTTAATTTTCACTGGAAGTATGGATTGGTATCCTAATGAAGACGCNGTAACCTTCTTTCTGAAGTCTATTTTGCCTCATGTTCGGCAGAGTTATCCCAATGTGCGGATGTTGGTGGTGGGTCAGCATCCAACCGACAAACTGCGACAAATGGTCGAATTAGCAAATACCAATAGNGAAGTGATAATTACAGGACGTGTGGATGATGTAAAACCATACATAAATCGGGCTAGTGTCTATGTTGTTCCATTACGAATTGGTGGAGGAACTCGTTTGAAAATACTAGAAGCATTAGCCCTAAGAAAAGCTGTAGTCTCTACCACAATAGGTGCAGAAGGATTAAATCTAGTTGATCAGCAGGAAATTNTTCTGGCGGATCAACCAGATCAATTTGCCAGGGCAGTCATTGAACTTTTAGATGATGCTCAACGNCGCCGATCGCTAGGAGAAAAGGGACGAGAACGAGTAGAAAAAAATTATGGATGGCCGGCCATAGTTGAAAATTTAAGACAGGTATATCACAATTTAGTCAATTGAACCTTAGCACTAGTTTGATTTACTCCTTGCTAAATTTAGCTATATCTCCTAAGATGGTGCAACTCAATATTTTGGTATATATGTTATTAATATGAATAGACCCGACGGTATATGGCAAGCTATAGGTAAACAAGGAAAACGAAAACAGGCTGAGAAAGATGTGGCTGGTCTGCTGAAGCAAATTGATCTTTTCGAAGATTTGAGTGATCGAGACCTGCGGCACATTGCTCAAATCGCTTATCGGCGCTCCTACCGATCAGGCGAACCTATAGTGATCGAAGGTCAAGACGCGGCTGGTATGTACATTATTATGGAAGGAGCCGTTGAGGTAACAAAGGAACGTGATGATGGTTCAGTGGTCTCTTTGGCTAAACTAGGCAGTGGTAACTTTTTCGGCGACGTCGGTTTGATTGATAACTCTCCACGGACAGCTACAGTTCAAGCAATTCAGGATTCAGAAATGATAGGTTTTTTTCGACCTGAACTGATGAAGTTAATCGATTCTCATTCGCGCTTAGCTTCCACTCTGATTTTTACTCTAGCCAAAATTGTAGCTTCTCGACTACGTGTCACTAACCGGCAACTCCAAGAAGCTCATAATACGATTGAGAAACTTCAAGCTGAAATAGGCAGCNAACCNACCACATGATTAAATACATCTAACATGAATCATCAGTCAACGACAGAACNCCCAGCTGATTCAATAGACATATTAACGGAAACGCTGCTACCAGTGTCAATAACTGTAGACCGAATCGCGCAAGATAGTCAGTCCATCAGCCGAGAGTCTCGTCGACAATCGCAAGGTATTCGCGAACAGAACATATTTCTGAGATTAATTAGTCTCGCAATGATAACCGTTTTCATTGCAATTATTGCTGGGCTAATCTACTTAATTCGGGATACTTTGACCATCATCATGATTTCTTTTCTGATTGCTTATATATTGTCTCCAATGGTCGATTATTTGGATGATGTTGGCCTTCCTAGAGGCTTAGCGGTCACAGTTGTACCTCTGTTGATTTTAACCTCATTTGCTTTTGGATCCATTTTTGCAATTTCCAAAGTAGCTGGTCAAATTGACCACTTACAAACTAATCAAAACCAGGCTTTGGTTGGTCAAGTCGAACGCATACTAAATGCCTTACCGATTTCGTTAAAAGACAGATTAATTAATCAACTACGAATGGAAGTCACAACTGATGTAATCAAATCGGAACAATATGAACTTAGTACTCATCAAGTGATTGAAGCTTCTATGAAAAGAATAGAAACTCTGATCGTGGGCCAGTCGAAGCAAATTATGGGGGCAGTTACAACTTCGGCCAAAGGCTTGTTTTCGGCTTTTATTAATGGCATCATTATATTGTTCACCTCATGCTTTTTTCTGAGTGGTGGCCGTGAGATGAAAAAAGGGCTGATCAGAGCAGTACCGAACCGGATTTTTGAGCCGGCACTGATTTTACTGGATGGTATTGATCGCCAGTTGGGTGATTATCTTCGTAGCCGTTTAGTTCAAACCGTTATAATTGCCATTATATGTCTGATTGGTTATCTGATATTGGGTTTGCCTTTCGCTATTTTGCTGGGTACAGTTGCGGGCTTAGCTAACCTAATTCCATACATAGGACCATTTATTGGAGCAATACCCGCATTAGTAGTTGTCTTTGTTGACTCTCGCTTTGGGGTTGGATCAAGCTTTATCGGAATTATTGTTATAACAATAGGTGTGCAAATCATCGATACCGCGTTGGTTACCCCACTTTTGGTGGGAAAAAGTGTTGAATTAGATCCGATTACGACAGTGATAGTGGTCTTAGTAGGTGAACAATTTCTGGGTTTGATTGGAATGCTAATGGCCGTTCCACTAACAGCTATGATAAAACTAATCATTGAAGAGTTAATCACTCAATTTAGGGGATATTCCCGTACACTCACCTATGGCGGATCCTAATCCGATGTCAAAATTTAAAGACAAAGATCTTTATCATCCTCGACTGGNCATGTTTTTTGTTGCTGTTTTTATATCCTGTTGGTGTTGGCAGATATCTGTGGATGCACTCGAACCAGAAGAACCAGAAAATGTATCTGACAAAGGAAAAACTGCACCCAGTACCCCAACCAAAATCAATCCTCCCATTTGGTTTAGCCTAATTGTGGTATTTTTGCTTGGATTATCCTTACTGAACTCTGGTATGTTTTTTTTCTTAAAAAAACGACGCAGTTTGGAGCNAAAGGCAAAACCTGAAGAGCCATCGATTTAGCCTGATAATGTCTCATATGATGTTATGCTAGAGTTACGTGGTATTACAAAGAGATTTGGTCCGCAGATCGCCGTTTCTGAGATCAGTTTGTCCTTCCAAGGTGGACAAATCCATACACTACTAGGCGAAAACGGAGCAGGTAAATCAACACTGATGAACTTGATTTATGGCCTGTATCAACCTAATGCGGGAGAAATTTTGATTGATGACCAAGCCGTTGAAATCTCTTCGCCTAACGTAGCTGTAGAATTGGGAATCGGCATGGTCCATCAACATTTTATGCTAGTCCCGACANTGACAGTAGCCGAAAATATATTTCTTAGCCAGCCACTAAAACAAAGAAAAGATTGGGTTTATAAAGCAAATCAAGCGGAAAAACTGGTGGACGAGCTCTGTCAACGACATGGTGGAGGGCGTTTATCAGTTGATCCAAAAGCCAAAATCCAGCAATTGCCGGTTGGTCAGCAGCAGCGAGTAGAAATCCTAAAGGCTTTGGCCATTGAAGCACGAATCCTGATTCTAGATGAACCAACGGCAGTTCTTACCCCNAAAGAAATTGATGATTTATTCCAAGTGCTNGACCANCTAAGNNCCGACGGTCGACTTATCATCTTTATTAGTCACAAACTCAGGGANGTAATGGCTATCAGCGACCAAATCTCTGTTTTACGAANGGGTNTGCATGTAATGACAACNAANGTCAATGAAACATCAGCAGCAGATTTNGCNGAGCAGATGATTGGCCGACCNGTACCNCCAGTCCACCAAAGATTAGAGGTNGAATCAGATCGACCNGTTTTAGAGATTGAACNAATAACAGTACTGAATGACTCTTCAAANCNNGCTCTTANTGACTGTACGATGACGGTCANACGTGGAGAGATCGTTGGTATCGCAGGNATAGATGGTAATGGTCAAATAGAATTAGCACAAACTATTATGGGNNTGCAAAANGTCGAATNAGGCCATNTTCGATTCTATCCNTCAAACGANCNTCAATCTGNTANNTCCTCNGANCNAGTAACTAATATNCCNACCCACCATCTNCGTCAGAAANCTTATGGTTATATCCCAAGNGATCGACACACAGATGGACTCGTTCTACCCTTTTCACTAAATGAAAATCTTTTGCTCAATCCACATCAACTGAAGAAACATCTTAATAGAAAAAGTTGGTTTAGTTTTCTTGGTATCGTTTTAGATAGAGATGCACTTCGTTTCTCGATGGCCGATCTAGTCCAAAAATTTGATATCCGTACACCTAGTACAGAAATTAGCGCAAATGCTCTTTCAGGCGGTAATCAGCAAAAGGTAATTATTGCCCGTGAGCTTTCTACTAACCCTGATTTTTTACTGGCAGTTAACCCAACGCGTGGACTAGATGTCGGAGCTATTGACTACGTCCATCAACAACTGCTCGATCAGAGACAAAAACAGCGAGGGGTTCTGCTAATTTCGAGTGAACTAGATGAGGTTTTAGCTCTTAGTGATCGTATTTTTGTTATCTTCGACGGACAACTTACTTTAGCAACAGACTTTCGTGATAACTTATCTCGACTAGGTCAAATGATGATCGGTGAATCATCCAATAAAGAATAGTGAATACTTGGCGACTCAAAATACTTTGCATAGGACTAATTATGATAGTCCTTGGTATTTTACACTTAAGCTTAGCACGTTTTTCCACTATTGTTCAGCATGGAGCTTTGGATACGCTGTTATGCATCGGCCGAGTCATTCGTTTGAACACGACAGAATCAGTTGACCAAGTGGTTACTTTGCGCATTACTTCAGGTCGCTTCCGTGGGCAAATAGTCGATTTTGACAATCAAAAAATCGGCCGAGTCTTTAGTGATCGAGATTTTTTTATCGGCGACCGTGTTTTCCTGGAAATCCCTCTCCGGACTAAAGACCAACAGAATGTTGATTCAGTTCGCTTATTAGAGCGTTTTCGCACTCCTTTTCTGCTCTATCTAGCTGGTTTCTTTAGTTGTCTGATGATCATAGTTGGTGGAGCGAAAGGCATACGAGCTTTGCTAACACTAGTGGCTTCTGCACTGACTGTTTTTTATATCCTTCTGCCATTGTTAGCAAAGGGGTATAACCCAATCGGTATCTCATTAGCTATTTCTGCTTTTCTAACACTGATAACCTTTTTATTTATTACTGGACTGAGCAGAAAAATGATTTCGGGTCTGTTTGGTACTCTAGGTGGTTTGGTCGCAGTGGGAATCCTGTCAGTTCTGAGCCAGAAGGCTTTGTATCTAACCGGTCTAGCCGAAGAGTTCGGCTATTTAGAGCTAGGTATTGCACTCTGGAGAACCCCAGCAGCTCACGGATGGAATTTTGAAGGTATTTTAGTTGCCGGTATGATTTTGGGGTCGGTCGGAGCTATGATGGATGTTGGTATGTCAATCTCATCCGCCGTTTATGAGGTTAAATCAGTCAATCCGAATATTACTGTTCGACAAGCCATTCAAGCTGGACTAAACGTAGGACGAGACGTAATGGGAACCATGGCTGATACACTTATTTTTGCCTATCTAGGTGCTGATATAATTACCCTCCTTTTACCACAAATAGAATTTCCCGAAGTCGGTACAACCTATCCCTTTTTACGTTTGCTGAATGATGAAGCCATTTCAGCCTCAATTGTTCAAGCCATTGTGGGAACCATTGGCTTGGTATTGACAGTTCCTATCACGGCCGTATTAGCTGGACTCACGACTAGGTGGGCCAAACCAGATAATACTCTTGATAAGTCAGCTCTACCACCTGCCGAACTTGACCAACCAGCGGAACCTACTACAAACTGGCTAGTACCAATTTCCTTGTTGATCGTCATTGGCCTTACTTTTTGGCTCCAAGATTATTTACAGAAGCAATCTGCAGTGATTTCAAGCTCAACAGATAGTCAAGGTCAAATTTTAGCCCAGTCCGAATACGCTAAGGGTAAGGTGTTACAGCGCCTAGAACAGAATGGAAATGATCTGACTCGTCAACACCACGTTCTGGAGGTCGAAATCTTATCGGGCATGTATACCGGGCAAAAAATTGTAATGAGAAACGTAGTTAATACCAAGATGCCGTTGCTGAGTATACCAGCTGAACCTGGCGACACTGTTCTTTGTCGACTAGGTGGTTCTCCTGATCAAATAGGATTAGTTAAACAAGTTCAGGCCTTTGGTCGAGACCAGTTTATTGTTTTTTTGTTAGGTTTGATGCTAATCTGTGTTATTGTCGTTGGTCGAGAAGAAGGGATTCGGACCGTGTGTGCCTTGGTCGGATCAGGTTTAGTGATTTATTTCTTTATGCTACCAATGATTGCTGAAGGCAAACCACCGGTCTTGATTGTCACTTTAAGTAGCGGTTTGATCGCTTTTTGTTCTTTGGTATTTGTTATCGGGCCGAGTCGTAAAACCTTTTCAGCCGTTTTGGGAACTATGGGCGGGGTGATGACTGCTGGTCTGATTGTTGTTCTTTCTCAACAGTTCCTGCATTTCACCGGTATGGAAGACGCCATTGCCGTTGATATTGTTGAAGCTTTACGCCAACCACCATTCGATTTTCAGCAACTTCTTCTAGCTGGTATGTTGATTGGTTTACTAGGTGTAGCTGTCGACGGTGCTATTGAAGTATCCTCCTCAATGGAAGAAATTCGTCGAGCTAATCCTAATATGTCTAGCTGGCAACTGGCATCTTCAGGGATGAATGTTGGTACTGATATTCTTGGTACTATGGTTAATACTTTGGTTTTCGCCTATATTGGTGTTCGTTTATTATTGTTGATGGCAGTTGCATCACCCGATTTACAATTATTCAAATCACCTCTAGTCGAATTGCTTAGCGTTGGGATGATGTCATCTGAGATTCTGCGGATTTTGGCTGGTACATTTGGTTTGGTTTTGACAATTCCGATTACAGCTTTAATTTCAGCTTTCTTGTTCGATTCTAAATCCTTGTCGGTCAAAAGAAGTTAGTGACGTCTAGTAAATTTACCAGTTAGTTTGCTAGAAAGTTACTATCATCAAACTGAACGATTAGCAAAAATTGAGATTCATCCCCTATCAATTTCATCTCAAAACAATTCTTAAGCCAAATTATATAATTTAAGAGTAACAGAGGTCATGATGCAAACTGATTCCCGTTGGCAAATGAGAATCGAAAATAGTTGTCTGTTTATTGATGATATCCGTCAGAAAAGAGTAATTTTACAACATAATGCTCGATCGGGCTTACGTCCTTATATTCATCCCCTTCGAACGATAGACGATACGGTCTGTTTGACTGAGGATAGTCCCGGCCATCACCCTTGGCAACACGGGGTGCAAACTGGTTTCCATGGTGTCAATGGATGTGATTTTTGGTTAGATCCTGGACAGAATGCAAACCTACCAATCGGTAGTATAGAACCAATTTCGATTGGTATTATCGACCGGATTCATCCGAGTTGGACGATTGAAGCTATTTGGCGAAATACTGAGGGGCAATCGTTGTTACTAGAACATCAGAATTGGTCGCTCGGTTTGGATAGTGCACATATGATTTTGGACCTTATCTGGAAATTACAGGCAATTTCTGATGTTCGTATCGAACAACATAGTTACGGTGGACTTTTTGTTCGGATGCCATTTCGGCAATATTACGAGGCCAGTGTTTTCAACTCAGCTGGACAACAAGGTGATGAAACAGAACAGCAACCAGCTCGCTGGGTAAGTCTACATATGCCGATAGAAGGCAGTAGCAAAGGTGGTGGTATTGCTATATTAGATCATCCAACTAATCCTGACCATCCTGTCAAGTGGAGAGTCGACGGTCAACGTGGAATCAATCCTTCTCCTTGTATTAAGGAAGAGATGAATTTAGAAACTGGGGAGGCCGTTGCCTATCGTTATCGATTGGTTTTGCAGACTAAACCTTTGACTTTTGATCAATTAACTATCTTATGGGAGAAGTTTGCCCAAGTATGATTCAACCGGTGTTACAAGGTAAAGCTTTTTTAACAGATGTAGAAATAGCTAGAAAAGAAAAAGATGGGTTTCGGTTATGGTGGTTAGGACAAAGTGGATATTTATTGCAGTGGCAAAACCAACACCTTTTGTTAGACCCTTATCTATCTGATTCATTGACCAAAAAATATTTTCAGACTGATAAGCCACACATTCGAATGACCGAAATTGTAGTTTCTCCTTATCAGCTCAACTTCATTGATGGCGCGACCTCCAGTCATAATCACACCGACCATCTAGATGGGGAAACCCTAATACCATTGATGGAGGTAAATTCGGAAATTAAGATTATTGTACCAACTGCCAATAAATTTTTTGCCAGTAAACGTTTGCAAACTGGCCCTGAAAATCTGATTGGTCTGAACGATAATCAATCAACCGCAATTGGTGGCTTTCAAGTATCGGCGGTACCATCTGCCCACGAAGAGTTAGAACAGGATAAAGACGGAAATCACCGTTATTTGGGTTACTTGATCGAATTTGATGATTGGACAGTTTATCACTCTGGTGACACGATGTTGTACGATGGGATAGTAGACATCTTGAAATCTTGGTCAATTGACGTTGCCCTTTTACCTATCAACGGGTCGGTGCCTGCCCGGCGGGTATCCGGCAATTTGGATGGTAAAGAAGCTGTTGAATTAGCTAAATCGATAGGTGCCAAATTGGTGATTCCATGTCACTACCAGATGTTCACATTTAACACTGTTTCAACTGAGCTGTTTGTGAAGTCGGCTGAAACGACTGGTCAAGCCTACCAATTACTCCAAGCCGGGGAACGTTGGACATCAGACCAATTACCAAGTCGAGTATAGGACACCTCCTAATAACGGAGCCAACCTATCGGGATTTAAGCATAGACTGTTAGACGATCAGTATGCTGCATATTACAAGCCCATAAATGTTCAGCTTGGTAAATTCTGGGAGATTGGATCGGCTCAGTTGGTAGTTGCCAACTGGCATTATAATACTGAATTAGTGGGATTATGTTTTGGTAGGCAATTCGGTCTTTTAGTTGATCACTACAGTCGGCTGTCTCGAGAATTTTTTGCAAGAATCGGTAGTCATAATAAGGTAAATCTGCTCCAAAGATGATACGTTCTTGGCCAACTCTGTTGGCGAGAGCAGTGAAATCCCATTTGGACCCCCGCCCGTCCGGATATTGGACTACTTCGAACCAGACATTATCAAATTTAGCCAAATTTTCGCTAGCATAGCTGCTGGCATGAACAATAAACTGTGCTTGAGGAAACATTTGCGCTATATTAACCATCAATTGGTCATGCAAGTGTAAATTACAAAGACCTCCACGGGCAGCAGCTACCTCAATGAATGGGATCGCATCCTCTCTCACCGGTGGGTGGCCAACAATACCTACTAAGTCCAATTCACTCATAGCACGTTCAACTTCTTCAACCCCTCTTTTGCCAAATCTAGGTTCGATCAAAGCTAAACCAATCGGAAAACGATCAGGAAAACTCTGGCAGGCTCGAGAAATGACCTGATTTTGGTCCCAAATATCATCAATTCCACGATTAATTGGACTACCAACGGCTGTTGGCATTGAGATAGCTGAATAGATATTAGTTTCGGCAAATCGAGCTAAACACATGGACGTATTCTGTCCAACTGGTGGCACTCGATTGATAGTCCGACCGATATGATTGTGGCAATCAATGTAAGGGCGCATAATCTTATTCCTGTTTAATTTATTGGTTTAAACGTAAACTTGTGGTTGGCGTGGTAGTAAAGATTGGGGTTGCACAATTTGTCTGCGTTCCGGTGTTAGTCTTTCGAGTAATTCAGCTGATGGTTGATAACCATGCCTAAAATTGCCCCAAGATGGTCCGTATCGATATATCACAATTCGTCTGATACCTTCGTTGGTGCGCTTAGCCGAACCATGTGAAATACCATCCACAAATAGTAGTGCATCGCCGGCTTTCATGTAAACTTCGACTGCTCCTTCGATACCATCGACGGATGAACGGTCTTGCCCCATAGAAAAGTCATCAAAGTAAGGGTGTTTAAAATTGGATTTGTGGCTACCCGGTATCAGCATTGTCCCTCCATCACCAGGACCAATGTCGGTTAGAGCGATCAATATATTGACCTGACCACACATAAAGCGGCCACCATGATAACGGTATTGGTTCCTCATGATAGGTGGAAACCCTCCAGAGTGGAGCCCAATGGCTTCACCAGGTTCCCGGAAATTGGCCATATTTTCATCGATAAAAAGCGGACCGTGATGATAATCAAAAGTGCCAGATCCACCAACAAAATGTTTGATTTTATCAATCCAAGCGGGATGATCAATCAGTTTCTCAAAAGGTTCGCCGGCTTCATAAATTTGTTGTAGATTTAAGCCGGTTTCTCCACCATAGCTATGTGCTTGAACATGTCCGTACCATTCACCTGGTTGCAAGAATGGGATCTGGTCCAAAGAATGATTTAGGACTTCGACTTCCTGGATTGACAAAGCCTGTTCCAATTGGACATAGCCTCGTAGGTCAAATAGATAAATTTCTAGATCGGTTGGCATTTCCTCAACTGTCCTTTTTTGCTTATTTGAGTATGATGTTCGTATTAGCAAATACCAGTTATTAATGCTTGATATAAGCCTTGGGGTTGATTAGTTCCAATCCGGAACTTGTTGCCATCTTGATATGTCAATTCTATAGCATCTAGCCCCGAAATGCTCCACATCCAGCCATGTGGTGTGAGGCGAATACCTAAACCATACCACCAAGCATTCCGTACGACTTCTACTTGTAGGATCTGTTGACGTTGGATTTTTTTATTGATAAAACCAAACCCATAGGAAAGGAGAATTTCATCGGCATTAACCTTGACTTCTAAACACCAGAAAAGAGCACCTAGTAAAATGGTGAATGTACTCCAAAGCCAAATAAACCACCATGAATCGATAGTACTAGCGATCCAAATAAGATAGACGATGAAAACAAACATCATGACAAATATCCAAAGCGCTAATTGGCGATTTTGATAAATCATTTTCTGACATTCCAACCCCTAACCATAAATCGTCATTTGGTTATAAATAAACTTAATCTTAGCTAATATACTATTCAATTACAAAGTCGAACAAAACACTAATGAACTATTTTTTCAGCCATGGCAACATAAACAGGATCCGTATAAGTATCAGCTCGAGTTGAAGGCGTAATATCTAAAAATTGAGTTGGCATAAATTTACCCAGTTCGTTCTCAGCTACTTGAAAGTATTTATCTATTAGACTCTGTTTCTGATCCTGGTTAGTCTGGTGCCAAACTGCAACAGCTTTGGTAGGAAACATACGGTTGGAATAAAAGATAATCAATAGACCATTGTTTTTCAGAATACGATTGATCTGTTGAAACACCAAGGTCGGTTGGGTTAAATATTGAATGGAGACAGTAATGACTACTACTGCAAAAGTTTGGTCAACAAAAGGTAAGATTGGGTTGTGATTCAGGTTCTGTACACAAAATTCTCCCAACATGTAATTGTATTCCAGTTCAGTTTTATTCAAACCGAGACCAACTACGTTTTTCGGTTCTATAGTCAGTGGAAAATGTGAGTAGGCACTACTCATCAGGTCTAAAATTAGTTCGTTTTGAGGGAGAATCGGTCTCAAGAACTCCGTAATAGCCTGACTAGCATTCTCATCAATATGTTTAGTAATACGCGGTTGTGAATAGAAAAGCGTATCGTCAGATTCGTCCAAGCGTCTAAAAAATTGTGGAGATAATTTCATTCAATAATCACCAAATGAGAACTAACAGCTCTAGGGTAGGCTACACCAATTTCTGTTAATCGATTCAATAATGAACGAAACAAATCAATCAGGGAATTTAACCAATTTAAATCAATGATGATTTTTTGACATTGAAAATATAATTGATCAACATTATCCGGGAAATGAGCAAATCGGTCAGGGTAGTTTTTAATCTTGAGGTTAGTACTACTCAAAATGTTGGCTTCAATGCTTTCGACCAAGGCATCTGAATCTAAAAGCTGTTGAATTTTATCACTATGATTACCAGTGATAACCAAATTTTGATCCAGAGATGCTGATCCACTCGGGATAGCGAACAGCCATTTGGCCAGGTACCCCCAAATGAGTGGTCGGTAGATTTTTAGATGTAAATCAATTTGGGCAGAGAAAGCCGCCCAAATACGAGTTTTGTTGTGGGACGAAATTTGGCAGACAATTTGCCAGTTTTGGTAAGGTATGGCGACAGTCGGTTGGCGTACTTTGTTAATGAGTTGTCCCTTTTCGGATGAGGCCAGTTCTTGCCATAACTGTTTTCGATCCAAGTTCATTTTTCACTCAATATATAAATCCAGAACCCAAGCTCTAAAAAAAGATCACTAACACAAGCATCATCACCCAAATGTGGTACATCATTATATTACATGACAAACTTTTGAGAAAGACTCTGAAAAGTCTTAGCATTTCTGTCTAAAATATTTGACCTGTTAATTTCTAGATTAAAGTCTTCGAAAAATTCCATTTCTTCCATTTTATCAATAGCAATTAAACTGAACAAGCTCTAAATTTTATTGCCATAAAAAACGGTCGCAGTTTAGGTCAGAAAGCTAAACTGCGACCAGTAAAAAGTAGAAAGATAGGTTTTTTAGCGAATCAGAGCTAGTACATTCTGAGATAAACCATTGGCCTGGGCCAGCATTGAAGTGCCAGACTGAACCAGGATCTGGTTCTTAGCCAAGTCAGCCGCTTCAGCGGCAAAGTCAGCGTCTCTAATAGTTGATACACTGGCACTGTTATTCTGAATCGAACTCATCAAATTAGAGGAAGTAAACTCCAATCGATTCTGGTATGCGCCTACCGTTGCTCGCTGGTCATTTACACCCTCGATAGCTTGATCTAAGGATGTAATTGCAGTTTGCGAATTGGCG
>PBVO01000148.1 GCA_002729015.1 Candidatus Poribacteria bacterium | reverse complement strand
ACGAGGATTAAGAGTCCAGAAAATCTGATGACAAACATGTAGTAGCTTTTTTTGAGATGTTTTCGGACGCGGGTTCGACTCCCGCCACCTCCAATTTCTCTTTTCAAATCCTTTAGTTACAAGGATTTAACCGCTTTTTGATACATTTTGATAGTGGGATGACCATTTTAGTCACATTTGAGGTCACACTTCAATCATGTCAAAAAGTAACTCTTATCTAGTTCATAGAAAAACTGGAAGTTCCTATTTCTTCCGTTCCATTATTCCCAAAGACCTACAACCCAAGTTAGGCAAAAGAGAATTCCAACTTTCTCTCAGATGCGGAATTCTCAAGCAAGCCAAATCTCTATCTTTTCAACTCTTTAATAAAACTCAGTTGATCTATACTTCAATTAGAGATGAATCTGTGTCTAAGCATATCTCAAATCAACAAATTAAGGAACTACTGAAGCAGGAATTAGATCAAAACAAACAAAAATCTTCTGATGATGTTTCTTTGGCTGAATTATGTAAGAAGTTTACAGAATCAAGACTGAATAGAAGTTAATCAATTATGAATTTAAATCAGTATCAACTAACATCTGTACAATAGGTGTATCTGCTGCAGCCCAATCAAATTCTATCAACCGTTTTCTTTCTAGCCACTTGTACTGAACGTGTTCTTTCAAAACAAAGTTGGTATCTGATACATGGCATAAATAAGCAGACATTATCAGCTGAAAATGAGGATATTGATGGTCTACTGTTACTAACTTTTTGCCAACCTTAATAGAATAATCTAGTTCTTGTCTTATTTCTCTGATCAGAGCTTCTTTTGGTTTTTCATTGTTTTCTAATTTACCACCAGGGAATTCAAATTTGTACGAAAGGTAGTCGTATTTGTGTTCACCTCTTTGAACACAAAAAAATTGTTCTTGAATTTTATGACTGCAGCTACAATTTCAATTATTTTCATTTCACCCATTTAACCTAATCAATGAAAACAGGAAGACATTCCATAGGTATTAAGTAATATTATTTGGCTATTGCCTCCTTATCTTTTGTTTCTGAATTTATCACATAAACTCACACTTTCTCCTGACTTATTTGAAATATCAACTCCTCCACCGTTATTATTTATTCCTATAGTGACTGATCTCTTATCTATTTTAGACTTTGATCGCAAATCGAGAACCATTTCACCATTTTTTCCGTTATTTAACCCCAAATATGCAACTGTGGTTCTCCCGTCATCGCCATATATTTTCAGATTAGCATTGCTACCCGTATCCAAACCAAATTTACCTCTGAAATTAAATTTATCATCAACAAGAGTAATACTTTTTTTGACTACGACACCATCACACTGTACATATCCATTGAATACGGAAAATTGATGATTTCCGTCTCCAACTACTAATCTTTTGCATCGAATTTCCTTAACAGTTAAAACTTGACTATCATCTTGAGCATTTACATCAATTACCAAGACGGAATTCAGCAGCATTCCAAGAACAACCAACAATCCACCGATCAGCAAAAATACTAAATCACGAACTTTCACATCTAACCTCCTTATTACTTGACTAGATTACTGACAGATTGTTTTGCTTCTTACTTTTTATTCTAATTATTTTATCAATCTTCTATTTTGTCTGGACATCAAGCATGGAAAAGCTTTTATCACGTGGTTACTTTCTCCATCATTCTGTATACAGTAGTAACTTCTTTGATTTCAATCCTCAGTTTACTACGTTTTAAATTGAGCTCATTTGTACCATCCTCGTCGAGTTTAACGACTCTTGTTACTCCATTTTCATACCAGATATGCGGAAGAATATATTTCTCACCCTAGATTTATAAAAACATTCAATAATTTTTTGTTAATTTATATGTATACTGAATTTGAGAAAACGCATGGAAAAGTGAAGAGTTTTCTTCAGAAAAGAATGAGGTTAGATTTTCTGAGTCAATTAGTAAAGTTCTATTATTCTTAAGCTTCAATAATTTCAGAATTCAGGCATTTTGACTTTATGTTCTTTAGCATACGTTTGGTTCTGTTTTCCGTAACTCGATACAATAGGTCGAGTTGAATTCCGGTAGAAACAGATAACTAAGAAATGAAACTAATAACTAATTCAATAGCTGTTCTTTCAGTAAACCTAGATTCAACAAATAACTATTTGTCCGAATGTGAATCTTCTTTTTGTATTGTCATTTTTCATAAACATTAGTCTAAAAGAATCCGTTTTGACCCAGATTGATATTGGATCGACAATATCAATCTGGGTCAAAATGATCAGTTTCATCTTTGGTTATTTTTTTATAAAGCGTAGTTTTATACAGGATGGAAGTTATAGACGAAACTATCGTTATGGTGAAACCAATAATCATGAACCGATCTCTATGGATTCCAAAAATAGTAAATCCCTCTTCANTTCCGAGACNAGACAAAAAACCAAATATCAACATAACAATGCCAATAAGTTGGGCCGACTCTAGAACGATTACAATCAAATTAGTTTTTCTTTTCATCTGAAATCTACNATCTACTCAAAGNCACTAAAATAAGCACCTAATAAAAAGAAAATNAAGGGAAACAAAGTGCCGATAAATACCATCAATNGTGATCGAATNTTAATTTTTCAAACGACAGTAATTTTGTATCCGGATNAGTTAANAGAAAGACATAAAAACCAACCACCAAACTGTTTCTAATCAGTATATTAAAAAATGAACAAAGTTACATATTTANTGCCANATTAACGNAAATGGTACTCAAATCACTGTATTACATANTTTTTGGGTTTGTTGATAAAACCAATCATGATCGTAGATCTATCTCTTTTTTCTCTTGGCTAGATTTATACATNGCCTCAGTAATTCGAGCAACAGTTAGANCAATTGCACCGGTATCAATCATCTCAATACGATTTAATACTCCCCAAACGAAGTGCTTCTGTGAGTTTTCATAACCTTCAATGGAATGTCCAAGAGATTTCATACGCCCTTCATAAGCATCAATGTTGAAGTTTGTATTCGCGTCCATACCATACATGTCCGTATAGAATGTAAATGGCTGTAACTTGAGTCCTCCCCTAGCTCCCATTATACGATCACCTTGGCCACCATCGATGTGTGCAGCCCAAGCTTCTTCTACAAACATCGTAGTATCGCCTTTAAACCGTACAAATCCTGTGCCTAGTTCTTCCACGTCATAGCCGCTCTCCTGCCGACGTTTCTCATCCATATCAAGTTCTTGGAAAGTTGAAGCTGTTACGGTTTCAATTTCTGGATTGTCTAAGAGATATACCATTCGTGCTAAATGATAAACAGCCATATCTACCAATGTTCCACCGCCAGATTTCTCCTTTTGTACAAAGTGTGGTGTAGCGTATCCATCGACATATACTCGTCCGCGGCGGCGGTAGTGGCTTGTTTTGACATAGTAAACTCTACCCAGTGCGCCTTCTTCAATCAGGCGCCTTGCAGTTCGGGTTTCTTTGGAAAAAATTGTTCCCATTTGTACTGACAGATTTTTTCCTGTCCGCTGCGCAGTATCGTACATTGCTTGAGCTTCCGCCCCTGTTTTTGCCATTGGTTTTTCGCAGTAGACATGTTTACCAGCCTCAAGTGCATCAATAGCGACTGGCGCATGAAGGAAATTAGGAAGGCAAATGTCAACACCATCTACTTCGTTCATCTTTAGCAGTTCACGGTAGTCCGAAAATACATATGGGATATCGTTTTCTTGTGCGATTTTTTGCGCTTCAACTTCATTAATGTCTGCTATGGCAACAATATCAACATCGTTATTCATCGATTGATAACCGGAAATGTGGCTTTTACCAATAATTCCGGTTCCAATAATACCAACCTTAAGCTTACCAGACATGGTTTTCTCCTAGTCTAAATTCTCTTTTTTATAACAATATTCAAAAAATCTCCTGACGTTAATTTTTCGTACAAGAGATGTTAAGTCAGTGCAGTGTACTTATCATATGTCTTCTATAATAGTCGTTCGATAACCGTGTTGTACCTCGGAATTATTCTTATAGAAAATTAATCCTTTAATTTGTTTTGATTACGAGATTATAAAATTACTCAAGGTCTGATAGATAAAGATAGACAATCATTTATAGAAGATTTTATTGTACTTTGACCACCCATATTATCTTATTGATTAATAAAAGGATCAAGAATAAATTGAGAATCAATTAAAAGCTTTTGAATTTCAGTCAGTCTTGGTCTTTCAGCAGTAAACTTTTTGATATCGAGGGTCAGAAATATCAGTTATGGAAAACTACATAATAATTTTACTGATAGCGAGTTCGTTGATAGCTAAAGTCAAGAGTTAGCCATTATATACAAAAGTGTTTTGGTCTATTTCGAGCTAGAAAATATACAAGCATAACATTGGTGAATTGTAATAAATAACACGTAAGATTATAAAAACTTTTTCTTTAAAAAAAATGACCCCATAAAGATTTTTTAATTTTTCAAAATCGACATGAAGGGCTGGATTCTCACAACTCAATTTCCCATTTCTTATGAAACCGACCGACTTATTCGGTGTTTTGAAGACATAGGTATCGACTGTCAAGCCATTGACCTAAACGATGTTGACATTTTTGTTCATCGGGAAGGCTGCTGATCCATCCTAATTCAAGGCTAGCAAACACATATTCCAAATTTCTACCTGCCTCGTATTGGTGTAGAAACCACCTATTACCAGAATGTGATTTTTCGGCATTTAGAAAGAATGGAAGCTAATTTTCTTAATTCGTCGGATAGTATCGACGCAGTAAAAGATAAGCTTTTATACACATTAGGTCTTAGCGCAGCATAATCTACCTATTCCGAAAACCATTTTGGGCCGGTCTTCAATAAATATTGATTATGTGGAGGAGTTTCTTGGGTTTCCGGTAATTAACTTTGAGTGGTACGTATGGCCGAGGTATTTTCTCAGTTGAAACTCGTCACCACTTTGAGCAATTAGTCGAACTCGTAGATCTAGTTGATAATCGATTCAGTTTTATTACACACGAATTTATCGAAAACTCCTTTGGTCGCGGCATTCGTTTGGTTATCCTAAGTGGTCGCGTCATTACAACAATGAAAATAAAAGCTGTGGATGGAGATTTTAGGACTAATGTCCCGCGTAGCGGAATTGGACCTGTGGTAGAAATAGATAACGAAGTGGAATTTTCAGCCTTAGAAGCAACAAAATTAATGTCTCTTGGCAATGCTGGTGTCGATCTCCTCTTCAATAAAGATGGTTATGTTATCTATCAGATAAATTCTTCACCCGGATTTATACACTGAGGATCGGGTTGCGAAATAAATAGTGAAATATACAAGGTATGAAGCTATTTACACCTGTTAGTCAAAGTAAGAAATTAAAAATTCGGAAAAAGAATCCACAGAAACTAGAGAGAGCGAATAACGATTCGTATCATTTTCGATAGACAATACTAATGTGTGAGGTAAAATTATTTGGTGATCTTAGGAGCAAGCTTGTGAAACCAAAAAATCTAAAGTTGTGCGCAGCACACAACTTTAGAAGAAAGATAGCTTGGGTATATTGAGTTCATTCGAGCAACTAGTAGAGTGGGGGCTGAGTATAGCTAAGTAAGAGTAGAAAAGGCCTACGGAAATGTTCGCACAGATTATATGCCTTTATTATTAAACAACATTGGGAAACTTCCTCGTTAGTTACTTTTTCTTGCTGGTTATCTCCCATCGTATACAAAATGTCGGCAAATTATTGGCTGGTAAAGGTTAACGGATTATTGATGGTGGCTTCATTAAGTTCGTATTCTGCTTTCAGGGTTAATTCCGACTGCTATTCTATCCTCAATTTACGTTTAGACAGGACTGAGTAATAAAGATGGTTAGGTATCGGTAATATTTTGCCCAAAACGGTTCTTTTTACGGACACAGGTAGAGCCAAAATGCCTGTGGAACTTCCAACAATTCGTCATCAATAACTAGGAACGCCAGAATTGACCGAGAGGGCTTGAGGAGGCTAACATTGAAATCTTAATCTCTAATTCTTCGCTCAACTTCAGAAAAAGTAACTGAGGCCTTTTTATATTATAATCTGAAAGATTAACTTTGAATGTAGCATCAATTTTTAATATGTTCCCATACATATTGACCGCCCTCAGCTCATCATTTTCCGTGAAGTAAGTTATTTTTACCTTATCCACAATAATGCTTTTTTGCACACCGTGCAGGTTTAGTGTACATTGGGCAGTCACATAGAAGCTTTTCTTGTCTTCTAGTCTCCAAGATGCATTGGTATGCTCTCCATTAACTTTAATGATATCATCGACAGTCAGCATAGCTTTTGGGTATTTTTGCGTTTCTAAGTATTCGTTTCTAAGGTGTTTATCTCTTTCTGCTATTCCTGTTTCAATTGTGGCCAAGTCCAGTTCAAAAGATGCCTGTAAATTTTCTGTGATATCATCTGGGTGAACAATGACTTTTCCTGCGATGTTGTTAGTAGTGCCAACAATTTTTTCTAATGGAGCGTCAGATGAAAATTGGAAGGTGTCTCGAGGATCTGAGACGTGGAAAGTCAGCCTAGGGTTGTCTTCACCTACGGCTACACAAAAGGTAAGAAGAAAGAAACTAGGGACAGGAAGTAAAAGGATAAATTTAGATTTAGTTATGGAACGTAATATCACGTATGTACCTCGGGTTAGAGCTCGTTGCTTTACATTGTATTTTTGGCTTTTGGTGCCAAAGTGTGTATCGATTTAACAAATCGTTCAGGTAACCTGACTTATTAGGTCCTAATAACACAAATGGAGTTATTGCAGTTCAGATTAGAAGTAAACCAACATTAAATTTATAACTTAGAGGTTCTAATTTCAAATTGTTTTTCAAATTGTTTCAGACTCATTAAATTAGGCTAATCTTCTGCCTAGCTTAGCTGTGAATTTATCCGGATTGAGATTTATGCTATAAGAAATTTGCTGTATATCATATTACTTTTTGGTCTAATTACAGCGGTTTTCAAGTCAGAAGATATGTGTCAACTCTTAGAAAGATCATTGACCTTAACTAGTGGATGTTTCGGTTGGGTATTAGGGGAAATAGCTAATCATCTAAGTTTGTTCAATCTTGAATTTTTGAACTCGTTAGAAAGAAGGTGATGTGTTTTTGGGTAATAGATAATATTTGTAATTACTAAGTTAGGAGACTACCATTATTTGGTTAATAAAAAGCAGACCCAGATATAGCATTACTAGCCGGAGGAATGTAATGATCAATATACTTATTCCGTGGATGATAATTAGTATTTTATTTCCAGCAATTCTAACCAAAACCAGCTTCATTTTAAAGAAGGAAGATAAAGACGAAGATTCTTGAATCATTTGGGAATCGTACCTCAATAAGTTAGTCTGCACAGTTCGTCCCTAGGAAATCGTGCAATTTTAACACTAGTGAAAAGCACAACTTCTTTGAAAATGCTACCAAGTAGTTAATAGGAACACACCAGAGCGCTTTTTACAGGGTGTATACACCTGACCAGATATTTTCTAGTGAACACACCACGCGTCCTAATCTCACAATCTATACGGTCCTTATTAAGACTTCGGAATAAGTGATTCAGATATACTATCTCCTCTGATAAACCCTAACATAATCAANTAACATCTGNTGGGGGAATTGGGTNCTAGAATCTGGATCNTCAACCATATTACCNCCCACAGCCAAATTCAGTANNAGGTGAAACCGNTNNTCNAATGGTGCAGGAAAAGATGCAGAACTTGTGTTCCACCTAGTTTGCGTNTGATANCATTCGCCATCAATATACCAACGAATTAAGTCTTNCTCNCATCTAATAGCAAAAANGTGATAGGTGTCNCTNAAAGAANCTTTTTCTAAAANAAATTCTTTNCCACTAGACTGATTNTGTGGCCATTTNNCNCCNTAATGTATNGTGCCNTGNGCTCGATTCGGCTGNGCTCCATCAAGTTCNACAATATCAATTTCACCACTTAAAGGCCAAGTTCCATATTTATCNTCGGTTGGNAGCATCCAAATAGCNGGCCACATNCCTCTTCCAGCAGGGAGNTTCGCNTTGACCTCCAGATANCAATATTTCCANTCCCCTCGATTTTTCGTACGGATACGGCCTGAAGAATACTTTCGTNTAGTNCCCATCANGCTNGGNGANTCAGACCNCGCCTCCAAGATTAAATTNCCNNTTTCTACTCGAACATTCGATGGATAATCNGTATAAAGTTGAAGTTCGTTATTNCCTCCACCAAGTGCATTTACTTCTATTCCCCATTTTGTGTAATCAAGCTGATCACCGNCAAATTCATCATGCCAAACAAGTTGCCAATCNTTTTGTAGGTTNATTATNTTNCCCCANATGACNCCTAAAATATGTGTGTAAATAAGCAAATTCAATTNGTATTCCTCTTTTAATAAAATGGTATTTCCTTGTGATTATATTTGATTTAAGACAGAATATTCACGATAAAATCTCCTGCATTNATAAACTCTTACTTGAATAACTGAAGGATTAGTAAGATGATAACAGCGATTACTTATGCTTATATTCTTGCCAGTACTTATACTCAGTTCCCATTCTCAGCTGATTGGTCGAAGGTTGAACGAATTGGAGCCCCCTCCTACCATTTCGTTGATGTAGAACGTTATNGTTTCTCCGAGCCAAATCTAAAAAACCCTNACTTTTATCCTATTCCAACAGTTAAGGTGACAAGGGATAGCTATATGAATGTGTTAGACCAAATAGATCTGGCTAATTTAATTNCCAATACNAATCAAGGCGAACGAGGTCCCTTTCTATACNTGCCAATCTTGGCCAAATATGCTCAGACGAAAGATCCTATTTGGGGTNAAGCTATTATCTCCATGCTGAAAAACTATCACCGAACCCTACAAGAAACAGTAGAAGAAANAAAATGGTTCTGGGATTTCGAGTGGCCAGCAGTTGCTATGGCTCTGCATCGNCATTATTTAATTGAAGGAGGATTAATGCAAGCAGATTCCAGTTGGTTTCGTCAAATATGGCTGTACTATTGCCGAAACCTTCATGTTTGGGATTCTGAGCCAACCGAGTGGCGTGGTGGATGTCATCGATCAATGCCAGAAGGNCTNTCTAAGTGGCTAGCTGCCAAATGGTATCCCGATATTCCAGAAGCTAACCGATGGCGCGATTTGGGCCAAGATAATTTTCGTGACTTTTGGCGTAACAAAGATATTCCTCAGAACGATACTGGCTATATGATGGGTCCCCTGATCATGTTAACCTGTATTAGTGACCAGATTCTGGGTGATGATCGTTACTATAACGATCCGGGTATGAAGCGTATTTGGGATCGCCTACTAGTTGAGATAACGCCTGATGGAGCAATAAACCCATATGGACCTAATGGAGGCTATAATAGTACGGCTGATTTTCGCATATTTATCCTAGAACAAGTAGCACGAAAAACAGGAAATGGCCAATATCGTTACGGTGCTCACAAACTTTTTAATTACCTTTCTTATCAATACAAAGATTCCAAAGACTTCGATAAACCTCATTACGCTAGCCTGATGGCGTTAGCTTGGTTATTTACCCAAGATAGCATAGATCCTATTCCACCAGAACCACATTCACTCTGGAATAACAGAAATTTAGCCTTACGATTACCTCATACTGATAAATCACTAACTGAGCGCTTATTAGGTAATGCTTCTCCTCACCCTCAGCGTGGCCATATTTGTTGTAGTTGGGTCATTAATGATCAGGTTTGGCCTAATAAGTTGATTCTACGTAGTGGTTGGGAGTCCGGAGACCTATTTGCATTGATAGAACTCCACCCAACTAGTTTTCCTGCAAACCCAGGTGGCATCATGGGCATTAACCGATACGGAACTCCGTTCACCCAGATTGTGACTAGTAAAGGAAGTTCTGAAGAAAACAGGTTATTAATCGAAGATTTAGATGATGCAGCCTCTAGACGTTACCACCTAGATCCACTGAGAATCAACGAAGATTGGAAGATGGGTAAAATGCCGGACATTCGATCTGAAGTATCATATTTTNAGGANACCAAGNAGGCTACCTATGTACGNATTAGGGTGGAAAACGCAGATGGTTTGCCANTGATCTATGAAAGAGAGTTTATCTTCGTTAAAAACCGATTTTTAGTCTCACGCGAAATTGTAAACTTTGAAGAAGAATTTCAAGCTAGGGTATCTCCTCTCTGGAATACTCAGAACATAGGCCCACAGATAGGTGCTCATTGGGCTAACACATTTTTGAGTGCTCCGATAGGAGGTAACGGTCGTTTTAGTATGAAATCGCCGGCTGTTGATTTGCTCGTCTGGTTTGCACCACGTCCCGACCGCCAACTTCAGATAATAGATCGACTATCAATGGATCCACGTACCAGTGATTGTCCTGCTCAACTTAGATATACGTGGGAAGGAAAAGTCAAAGTNGGGCAAAAAATGGTTTTTACTCAACTCTATTATCCTCATTTGCCTTATCGATTTCGAACGAGCAATAACAACCCAGGAGCTAAAGTTGAAAACAGACACGATTTACAGTCAACCGTCGGAGCGTCTGGCATCTCAGTTTTGCGTGATGACATTGAGACTACAATCCTGCGTGTGGAANTAGCAGAAGACGAAATAGAATGGATTGTTTTCAANCCACATTGCAAGCCTGTTGCGGTAGATAATCTAGAGATAACTCGTCCCTACGCTTACNTAGGAAATAAAACTAATAAATAGCANNAGATAATAGAACAACGGATAATCCCAACGCCATCCAATACTGAAGATAGATAAGAGCAGGATTTCTCNTTACNGCNCCCAANNCACAGNAACNAAAGTANTATTTAAACCAATATTGNAGGTCNNTGATTGCNANCTTCCTAGATTATCCAGATAGTTGGANGCATATTACCNACTGNTATAANGGNCTANNAAATCGAGAATTAATCAAAANACAAGAAATAGCACTGACTATTCGATATTAACGGATTACCTAGTTTCACTAAATTGATATACAAGGTTCATAATTTTTTGTATATTCAATACTTCCTCCAAATCTACAGGCATGATAAACCAATTTTCATACTCAACCTTTACCAATATTTATTCAATTGAATATTCTAGTTGGACTCCGGTATTTTTGACTAGTTCCATGCATTGTTTGTTCATGTTCCTGTATACAACTTTTCTGCCATGTTCCTTATATTTGTTTCTTACGTTGTCCAACGTTTCAGCACCAGAATAATCACACACGCGTGCATCATGCATATCAATCACGACTGTCTCGGTACTCTGGTTATAATCAAAAGAGTTTTTGAAATTGTCTGCTGAGCCGAAAAACAATGTACCCTTGAAAATGTATTTGTCATTTTTTTTATGAGTCTGGTCTTTGGTGAACGTTAGCTCTCGACCTTGATTCCAGCTATATACAACGGCTGCAATTATCACACCGGCAAACACTGCGATAGCCAGATCGAACACGATTGTGATCCCAGTCACAACCAAAATAATTATTGCGTCCGGTCGAGGTATTCTGTTCAGTAACCTTAAGCTTGACCATTCGAAAGTACCAATAGACACCATGAACATGACTCCCACAAGGGCAGCCAATGGTATCATCTCGACTAATTTTGAAGCGTACATTATGAACACCATCATGCTGACTGCCGCGACAATTCCAGAGGTTCTACCTCGGGCACCACCTCGTATGTTGATCATGCTCTGACCAATCATGGCACAACCGCCCATCCCACCAAAAAATCCATTAATTAAATTCGCGATTCCCTGTCCGATGCTTTCTTTGTTTTTCTGGCCTTTAGTGTCTGTGATCTCGTCTATCAACATTAAAGTCATGAGTGATTCTGTCAATCCTACAGCCGCCGCGAGTGTAGAGTATGGCAAGACCGTTTTTAGCATTTCAAAATTTATTGTAGGTAAAATGAATGTAGGTAACGAAGCGGTCAAGCTAGTCTGGGAGGGATCCATAGAACGTACAAAATCCATCACATTACGTATTTCGTATCCGCGTGATCTTAAGTAAACTGACACTCCGGTTACTGTCACTATGGCTACAAGCGTGGAAGGTATGATTTTTGTGATTTTAGGGAGCCAATGAATAATCGCCATTGTTACTATCATTAAACCTATCATTAACGCTAATGGTTGTATTGGTAATAGTTCCTCCACTCCCGTGTCTGTTTTAATTTTAAATTGAGCGAATTGTGCTTTTGCTATAATTATGGCTAGCCCGTTCACAAATCCGATCATGACTGAATGCGGTATAATCGTTATATACTTGCCCCATCGCAACAAGCCAAAAGCTATTTGTATCAACCCCATCACGCCTACTGCTAAGAACAAGTATTGTAATGCTACACTAGGACCGTGTATTGTGGTTTGTTTTAACATCAATTTCGCAAAGATAACAGCAATTGCTCCGGTGGCTCCGGAAATCATGCCCGGTCGTCCACCTAGAATTGCAGTTATTAATCCCATCATGAATGCAGCATATAGCCCGACTCTAGGGTCCACATATGCTATGAAGCTAAATGCAACTGCCTCTGGTATCAAAGCGAGGGCTACAGTCAACCCGCATAGTAATTCCACACGAAAATTTTTTAAAAAAGCTAACATACTAATCCTTATCTATATGTATTTGAAAAGGTGTTATCTGACAAATAGCTGATATACAAATTATTATTTTCTCACCGGGCAGCGATTGTCAACCAGTCCTCTAAGTATTCAAATTCATGCACTGTGTCTGGTTCGTATCGTGGATAATCCCCATGTTGTTTCAAAAATATCTCTCGATCATATTCCATAAGTTTTGCTCTGCAACTGCTATATATCAGTATGAACAGCATGTGAGCGTCTGGATCAGGAAAGCTTTATCCGACCAGAAACCACCTGCCCTTGAACTGGTACTCAAATTGGAGCTAGCTTTTGTAAAATGCAGGATCTTCAACACAATTACTTATCACTCATCCTCAGTTTTTTGAAGGAGACTTTCGTCAAAAAATGTCGGGAGTGAATAAACTGCATTATGAGAGTATTTTTGCAAGGTTTAGTGAACGAGACCCAACGCGTTATTACGGAGGTTGTGGTCAGTTCAGCAGACGCATCAAATACCGTATATATTTCGTAGACCTTGTACCTTGTAGCCAACCCCAGAGTATTCAAATCCAGATCACTGGGAGTTTTGATAGCTCGTTTCCACTCAACAATTCTTGTTAGTCGCCTTTATGTTTCATCTACTCCCGTGTACTCTGATTCAGAGTTAAGCGACAGAGTTTACAAGTTGGTAGCTGTTGTCTAATCTAAGTAACGCTTGTATAGTCTCACATTCCACCGTCTCACAAAAAGCGCTGCCTCTAGTGGGCCACTCATCGCCAAAAGAACTAGTGAAGTTGATATTACTTGTACCCATCAGTGCAATTTCAAAAGTAATGTCTGTTTCTAGCACAGATATACCCATGCCAATTACTTTAAATAACAAGCACAAAGACTACCATGCTATTTGCGCGCCTTTCAAAAGTTTATAAAAGAAACACAAAAGATGCAAAAAAGAAAAAGGTGGGGCGGGTTTTGTTAAATAGATCCTGAACGAAAGGAATTAATCCATAGACGATGAGAGTTACTGAATTAATTATTTATAAATTACAAAAAACGTAGAATTTTTTGGTTTAAGTCCAAGTTATCGCCAGCTTATTCCCCTTATCAAATGAAAATGCTGACACGATATTTATGGGCGTAAATGTCATACTATCTACGCAGTGGGTGGCATGATCAGCTATATTGGTAAGATCGTTATACACATACAAAATATCAATGATACTAACAGAATCAAATGTCACACGTACTATCTAAGGCACATTCTTGTTTTGAATTGTTTCTATGAAGCGCTCGATTTCGATCTGGTGCCCAGATCCAGCAGGTGGTAATTGTAAAGGAGTTTCCACAAGTTTTCCGTTACGTTGCTCATAGATTTCGTTCCCGATGACATGAATACCATCATCAGTACCCATGATAAACGAACCAATAATTTATTCGATATGAACGGATTGTCCTGTTTCACTAGATTGATATATAGCGTCCATAATTTTCTGTACATTCAATACTTCCTCTGGATCTACAGGCGATGGTAAATCGTTTTGGATTGCTTCTATGAAGCGCTCGATTTCGATCTGGTGCCCAGATCCAGCAGGTGGTAATTGTAAAGGAGTTTCCACAAGTTTTCCGTTACGTTGCTCATAGATCTCGTTCCCGATGGCATGAATACCAT
>PBVO01000147.1 GCA_002729015.1 Candidatus Poribacteria bacterium | reverse complement strand
TGCCAATAGAGGGGCAGAAAGTCGAAGGTATTGGCCCAAGCCCGCTTGAAGAAGGAGTCAGAGATAGAGAGTAGGAACCAACCAGGATGTCCAACCGGGCGGCCATTGCCACCAGTTTGAGGCATGATTTTATTACGAAATGTCGCCAAAAGAGTACTCTAAATAGAAAGATAGCAGGTTAAGACCGTTCATTATACTGATTCGTATTTTGTTGTGTCCGCCCTGCCGCCCTGCCGCCCTGGGCGTCACAATTGTTTCGTTTATTCTTAGTGAAATATATTTCACAGCTCAATTAATTTACACCATGAAGCCCTACAGCCTAGTATTAGTTTAGCTCTTATAATCCAAGCACAACTTAGTCTTTTCTAATTTATTTGAAAAGATGTAATCTAAACCATATCATTTGGGTCCTTCTAAGATGAAGGGCCTAAAAGCCAAGGTGGAGTGCCTAGCATACCAGTCTCTAGGCACTCCTATTAGTATAAAACCTTTCAATTCTAAGCTCCCTTCAATACTAAAAATAAAATCACAACATCCCTGAATAATGTAGGGCATAAGGGGATATCCACTGAAAATAACTGCACGATTTTCCGAAGTTATATTTGAATTGCACCACAATTAATTTTAACCTTCAACATCTAGTAGATAAAACAACTACTTTGTTCTCTGACCAAATCTTGGCAACAAAATAAAGACTAATGTTTAGATATTATGAGGTTAACAACTAAAAACAGCCAGACCATCCAACTGTTTACCTGATTAAAGGTTACTGTTGAAGGCTATGAAACCTAAGGCTTATTTCTTTAGAGAGATGTAAGCAAAATAGCATGTTGTGATGCTATAAATAAGAGGATAGAGAAAGCCGGCGGTGTCGGCTTAAAAGCGTTTGAAGAAAGAATTACATATAGAGTAAAAATTAGGTGGCTCGTCCGATGGTATTGCGACCATTAACTATAATTTTACACTATACTCGATATTAAAAAAATTCGACTGCATGGTTCGGGAAAGTAGGAAATTCCGCTAGGTATTCAACGTTCCGTTGGGGGTGGCACTTTAGTAAGGCACAAATTAGAATATCGATTTTTGTGAAGTCCATATCCACATCAACTGAATGAACGAACTCTTCAGTATTACTCAAAATACTGATTTCGATAATCCTTGAACCAATAACTACTAGGTGTTGGACCTGATTCACGAAGGTAAATGAGAACACACTAAGCTTTAAGCCTAGACTCAATTGTGCCTACCTGATTTTCACGACCATTAAGCTAGTCTATAACAAGAGTAGCACCAATTAACCGTTGGCACCACAACTTTGTTGCCCCTTCGCATAATAGATCTGTACTCTGCACTGTAGATCACGGAATTATTTTTAGATAACCGAAATGTCTTGTGGTGCGAAATATAAGGTTCTTGTCAAAGTCATTGTAATTTTATGTTTTTTTACAAGCCTGCTTGACATTCTGATTTGTCTGAAAGAAGGGAAATGAAGTATTTGACGAGAAATACAGGACATTTTTTAAAATAAGTGTAACTTTCATATTTGTATTGACAACCTATTTCGTACTTGCCTGTCTTGTAAACAAGAAGGACTATCAGTAAAGATAAAAATGAATTAAGGGGCTTATTAACAAGTATCTTTAAGCGTATAGAAACACTGAAAATGTACATTCTGATTTTGATCTATTCAAAAAATATAAGTAGGTTAGTCAGCGTGGGCTTGTCCGATGAAATCTAGTGGACGCGATAAAATTCTCCATCTATTGTGAGATTCCAAAATCCCCATTTTGAAAATGGGTAGCTAACTTTGTTTTGATTGGATTGATAATTGGCCACGATTGCATTGCTATTCTCACATCTTTGTAAGTGTAGTTGAGTCTGACAAACGAAACGTATCTACGACATTACTTCATGGTACAACTAATTTTGTATTCTCGGTGGTTAATCTCAAAGGAAAGGTTGTATATCTCTCTCAGATTCCTGGTTCGTCAAATAAGCAAACAGGATAAACCAAAATTCATTTCTCCCGCCATGGGTATTCTATTTGGCAAGCTATTTCTTACTTTGGAAGAGAGTCACGCGTTCTGAGTCTTACGACACTCAGTATTCCTGTTTTATAAGTATCAATTTTTTCTAATAATAAAAAGAAAATTAAGAGTGCTTAAGGAGCATACTATCTCATTGGACTGTGAACTAAAAATGTATGGGTTGAGTTAGAAAGTTTCAAAATCTTTGCTGTTCAGTGATAAGAGGTCAATCGAAATTAAGACAAAAAATCTAATATTATCTATATAGAAGATGATGCCCTTATTACATAGATAAATAACAAACAGTTGGGCCGGACAATAAAAGATTCTCATATCCTTCACTTGAATTAGCCGAATTCAGGCGATACGATTTAAGGGTGTGTGCTTACCTCTTAAAGACAAACTTCTCAAACATGAGATTCCCCTTAATTCCTCGAGTAGCGATCTTTTAGCCCATAATTGGCCAACGGTGAAGGTCTAAGGATGAGAATAATTATTAGCTATGGGTTAACCTTCTTGTTCGGTTTGTTGTGGTTGATACTGATCGCCATTGCATTCATCGGGTTTGTTTCATTCCTTTCTTTTCGAAATTACATCAAGCTGAGTGGGAAACAACGTTTTAAGACGTTAATAAAGGACCCTAAGACAGGAAAGTATGTAGGGTATGATTGACATACTCTATTGGCCAAAACAATTATTTAAGAATAACCAACTGGTTCCAAAAGTTGCACAATAAATTTAACCAGACAAAATCTCAAGTACTCTCTTATCTCTATATATCACCTAAGTCAGACTTACATATGTTTCAAATTTCTTGTGCTGGTAACATTGATACCTCGTGTCTACCTATTCGAAGTAGAACCGTGAAAAAGATATTGTGCTAACGGTTTTTGTTTCTTTTTTAGGATTCCGTTTAGATAGATGCCTACCTGTTGTTCCTACGTAATGAATCTCTGTGGTCAATCATCTTCCAATATATTATTTCTATCCTTCATTCGTATAAAATTAGCCATACAACTCCAACAATGTAGATTTTCATAAAATTGTGAGTGATAGCTTTGTGGTAGCGTTTGTCATAAAATCACCTCAGACAAAAGTTAAAATCGCACCTAAATTTCCCCCTAAAATAATCTTTTTCTGGCTTTTCGTTTTTATGATATTATAAGGAACTGCTTGACAAAATTTTCAGTTTTTGGACTTATAAAAATTTCCCCTAACTATTACCTATACTGTTTTAGAGAGTAATACCGAGAGATACCAAAGAAATGATCGATGGCTTTTTTATCAATCCGATTTTGGCTCTCAGATGGAAAAACCCCAAATCCCACATTGATCGAATAGCGGATTTGGGAGGCAAAAATTTAATAATCCAATGGACCAGTGGTCATGGTCGCAGTTTTTATCCGTCCCAAACTTATGGTCAGGATTGGGACGCCAACTGGCTTACTACCTGTCTTAAAGCAGCTGAAGACTGCCAAATTGATGTCTGGCTTGGTCTAGATTCCTGCTATACAACGACTGAATGGCATTACGATAAGATGATGCAATCGTACCTTCAACGTTGTCAAATCACCGCAACTGAGCTGTCGGTACTTTATCAGGATGTTACTTCTTTCTGCGGTTTTTATATACCCATTCAACTAGATCAGCCAGTTAAAAAAATAGGTGTCGGTTTCCTGCGCGAAGTTGCTCAGTTCTGTCATGAGCTTGGTTATTCCGTCTCGTGTTCGGCTACTATTCCTTGTCCTCACTTAATAGGTTTACACTATGAAGCCAATACAAATGACCGTGAGTGGATAGGTCGAGTAAAAAGGCTACGAAACCTTTGGCGTCGCTCTTGGCAACATGCTGTAGATGAGAGTCAACTTGATTTACTAATTATCAACGACTCACTTGGTCTTTCTACAAAATCTGACCTAGAAGATGACCTATTCTACTTGCAGCGTACAAAGAAGTGGGTTAGCCACTCTCTCCATGCTAAAAATAAAGAATTCCCTCAACTCCCCGCGGACGCTCAGATTGGATTCACCTATCACGATTTATCTGTTATTAGTCGATCTACTGCAGGCGTTCCAATTCGGAAAAATGCTGACCAACTAGGTCGAAAAGCAGATACTGTTGGTCAATTTTTGCAACAGCGTTGTCTAATTGATGGGCAAGTCGTTTCAGTTTTAGATACTCGTTTCCCAATTAAGTCCGCACAGAATCAATGGCAAGAAGACGCGGACTGGATGACAGGACTATATGTTGGTGCAGAAAGCTTACGCTACGCGGTAACAGGTAAACCAGAAGCAGCTGATTTTGCGCGTCAGTCGTGGGAAGCTCTACATAAACTTTCTAATATCAGCGGTAAACCAGGTGTCGTAGCGAGGTATTATCTTCCTGAAGTAGAAGGTAAACTAGGTGAAGGACGAAAAAGATGGCATCGGAATAACAATGGTGTCTACTGGATCGGTGATATTAGTCGTGATCAGCTCAGTGGTCATATTTTTGGATTAGCAACCTATTTTGATCATGTTGCTACTGACGTGGAGAAAGAGATAATTCGAACCGATGTAGAAGCAATTACAGATCTGATTATTGAGAATCAAATGATGGCTGTCGATCTGGACGGACAGCCGTGCATCCATGGTAATTTTTGGGTTTCTCCTCTTTTCGCACTCTCTTTTCTAAAGTCCGCTTATCATATCACTCAAAAGGATAGCTACCAAGATAAGTATCTAGAATTAGTTAACCCACACTATTTTCTAGGCCATGCCTTGCAGGCAGCCAGAATTTCTTCAAACCCATTTTTTCAACATTACCACCAAGATTCGCCTTTGTATCACCTCTTAATATATGAAGATGACACTGAACTAAGACAACAAATTCGGCGGATCTGTCACTATCTGTACAGTGACACTCATCGTCATGGTAATGCGTACTTAATGATAGATCAATCAATTGCCCATCCGGAAAGTGATTCAGGCCAAAAAGCCGTGGCGGAACTATACAAGTTTCAGATCGAAAATTTGAATGTTTTGAGGTGGGATCAGCAAGCTAGAGTTTCACTAAAAGATAGAGATCTACCTCATCCTATACGAACATCTTTAGCTTATATTTTAGCGGAAAGAAATCACCTGCCAAATGGACAGGGGAGCTATTTGCCGATTGAGCATCGGCCACCAAAAGAGTTTGGTTGGAATTACTATGTGGGCGAAGAAGCTCGACGTGCCCCTGGCCACCCTGGCTATCATGGGATTCATGTTCAGTATAGTGGCGTCGACTACCTCTTGGCCTATTGGATGGCGAGATACCATAGCTTGGTCGGTTAAACCCCCAGCCCAAACCGGATAAATTTAAGTCTGTCATTTATGCTTTGCTATCTTCGTTCAGAGAATACCAGTCTATTTTTCTAGTAATGTACATTATAGTTGCAAGTATTAGGAACAGGCCAATACAACCCATTACTAAGGCATAATCTGCCAATTGGAGCACTATGTATAAATAACCATAGAGCGTAACCATGATACCACAAACAGTCAAAGCGAAATAGTAGCTTCGTAAAATTGCATTCGAGTATCCGGTAATGATTGTCGTAATTGCCAATGCTGATAGAGCATAAGATAGGTTGAAATTCAAGTGNTCTGAAATTGANANTAGTNGNGCGTAAAACAAAACGATAGCNNACCCAATTAGCATNTATTGGATCGGATGAACTCTCTTTTGGTGAATAATCTCAGAAAGAAAGAAAGCAGAAAAGGTAAAGATAATAAACATCAAGGCATATTTTACNATTCTTGTTAGTTTTTGGTAGANATCNGCGGTAACCAATAATTTNAGACCGAATGCCGAANCNTGAACCTGATATTGATTNCCAACCCAGAATTGAGGNAAATTTCGATTTAAGTGTAGAATATGCCAATTCGCNGAAAACCCTTTATCNGTCAATGTTGNGTTTTCAGGTAAAAAAGCTCCNTTAAAACTAGGCGANGNCCATTCTGATGTCAATTGAACGNTAGTAATTTCACCGACNGGTATAAATTGGAGTTCNTGNCTNCCATTTAAGCTTAGTTTAGTATTGAAATCAAGTTTGAGAGAGGAAGATAATAAAGGGACTACACAACTTACACCCGAAGCTGCAATATCGGTTGTTTTTANACCCGGCCCACCTTTGAAGACTTGNTCGTTGAACTGAATGGTAATGTTTTCTTTGATTCCCCTCATATCGGTAATACCTATGGAAAAAGCTGCCTTATCAAAAAGAAACTTTTCAACTGGNATCGATAATTGATCCGATTTAGGTAGAGAAAAACGACAGTTTATGTCAATTTGGGTTTGATATAATACGGCTTCATAGATGCTTCGATACCTAAGATGAGGAACAATTTGACCGGAAATCTGTAAGCTTTCCGGTAAGATATTGACGTGGAGGATTCTAGATTTGGACTTCCCATTTTTATCAGTCTCAGTTGATTCAAAAGGTACGCACAAAAAAGGCCCAGTGATAACTTGCCGACCTCCCCATTTCTGGCTAATCTCTTGAATTACCTCATCTCTTGTGGAAGAGCGCTCTCTGACTAAACCAGAAATCATAGAAGTCGGAATTAGTAGTAATGCTACCAAAAAACCAATTGATGCAACTTTGACTGTAGCTGAATTCCGAATAAAGTTTATAGTTCTTGGTACAGTATCCTTTTTAATCATAATCTATCATCAATCAAGAATAATATTTTTTTCGAAACTCCTGAATATTTAATTTGACACAAGGAGAAATTTAGTAACAGCTAGACAAATCCTAACAATGCGTTCAAGCAGATCAATTATCTGTACTTCTCGTTTGTAAATATAAGAAAGACATACAACTTGATGTTTTTATTCTTTAGAGTCATTGGAGTCCTAAAGAAAAAAGCCATTATTCTTTAAACCACCAAGAATTAAGAAAAAATACCAAGCCAGTGTATAATCTTGTAAGATGTTTTACAATGAGAAATTATTGATTTTATTCCCGTTGGAAGGATCAAATTAAAATCTGGGAATGACGATTATGGNCTAAGACCGCAAATATTTTTTGGACGTCTAATATCTGAGTTCACTTTCTCTATTTACAATGTTATGATACATCAATTGAAATCAGGTCATTATTGGTCGCAAGTTTATAAACCTTACTTAGCAAAAACCAACTAATATCTTCTTCGTAATACAAAAAGAATCCAAAAAGGAACTATAATGGATACTGTCAGGTACGAGGATCTTTTACCTCATCAATTTCGACTTCGATTGGCAGAGTACCCCGTAGCCTACCTACCATTGGGCACTTTGGAATGGCATGGAGAGCATTTACCTTTGGGATCAGATGCAATTATTAGTCATGGTTTGATGATCAAGGCAGCAGAACAATTAGGTGGGATTGTAATGCCACCAATCTATGTGGGACCAGATCGTTCACAGCTACAAGCAAACGGATCTCAATTGCAAGGAATGGACACNGCTGATGTNACTACTCCCCATCGCCAGCTCGACGGTAGTTGTTACTGGATGTCAGAAGGTCTATTTATGTCGCTAATTGACAATATTCTAATACAGTTGAAACGAGCTGGTTTCAAAGTTGTATTTGCTGACGGGCATGGGCCATCTCGTAATTCTTGGGTCAATCATTTGATTGAGCGGGAAGTACGGTTTGGGCTAAAACTACTAGGTGTGACTGAAGATTTTCGTCAAAACTGGCAAAGTCAAATGGATCACGCGGCTGAAAATGAAACCTCACTGGTGATGGCACTAAGACCCGATTTAGTTGATTTATCTCAATTACCAGAAGATAAATCCGTATGGCCACAGGGGGTTGGTGGTAATGATCCTCGACAGGCCAATGCCTTAGCCGGTCAAAGTTACCTCAAATCATCTGTGGAAATACTGAGGCAAGCCTTAAATGAGGTGGGTTATTAAATTGAATCTGATACGTGTATGTCAGGGCATTCTCGCGTTATTGTCTGTCCTTACGGGTTGTAGCAAACTAGTTTCAACCAAACAGCCCTCAATCAAAGTAAATGAAAATATAGAAAATAGTGCGAAGTGGGGGCGTTTCTATCTCAGAACTATGAAAATGGATAACGAGCAACCTTGGCCTGAGTTTGAGAATCCGAAGCCCGCTTCTTGGATGCAGATGGGACTACAAAAAGAAATAGAAAACGATCGTACTGGTTGGGTTCTGGTAAATCAAAAAAAGATGATAATTCCAAAAACACACTCGAGCCAACAAATCAGATTACAAACAACTCCTTACACTGCTAACCACCTGGAAGATATAGCTAATCTTGATTTGGATCGTCTATATCGCTTAGATCTTAATGATTTGGAGGATCAAGATCAACTTTACCATATTACGAACTTAATTCAGCTAAAAGTACTAGATATGCAAGAAGCGAACTTGAATGATGAAGGCATAGTCCATTTGGCTGGTCTGAAATCTCTAGAGGCACTCAATTTAGACGACACCTATGTCGGAGATACTGGTCTAAGTCATCTAACTGATTTAACCAATCTCAGAGTAATTCGTTTGAGAGAGACTAATGTTGGTGATGTTGGGTTGATGTACTTGAAAAAACATTCTCAGCTAGAAGAATTAGCCGTCCCTTTTTTTGTCGGTGATAAAGGAATGCCGGCACTGGCTAACCTAGTTAAGATCAAATTTTTAGACCTACAAAGCAGCCAAATCAGTGATATGGGACTAAGTGTACTAGCTAATCTCAGATCCTTACAAATACTTGATTTAAGTCATACTAGGATCCATGGAAAAGGTTTAAGTTATTTGAAATCTCGACATCTCAAGTCTTTAAACTTAAGTTTTACACCTCTTCAAGGCCAATTTTTGGTTCATCTATCAGTTCTAAACAACCTAGAAAAGTTACAACTGAACAGAACACCAGTCGCTGATGAAGGATTGGCACATTTATCTAATCTGAAAAATCTACGACAACTAGAATTAAAAAATAGCAGAGTAACAGGATCAGGAATCGAGTTTTTGACAGGAATTAAGACATTAGAATCACTTAACTTAGAATCTTGTGGTATCACAGACGAAATTGCTAAGCATCTACCTAGGTTAAAAAATCTACGCGAATTAAACCTATTTCAAACTGAGGTCACAGAAAAAACGCTAGCAGAACTATCAAAAATGCCAAACCTGCAGGACCTCAGTCTGGGAGGTTTTGAATGGGATCTTGAGACTGTACCTGGCCAACCGCAAAAAAAACCTACTCTTATAACTGACCAAGGGGTTGCGCACTTACAGGGCTTAACTTCTTTGCGACGGCTAAGCCTACAAGGCGCGTCAATTACAGATCAGGCAGCAGTTTACTTGTCTCATCTAAGTCAGCTAGAAGAACTAAGCCTTAGCGTAACATCAATCGGCGACAAGAGTATAGCCGAAATTTCAATTATGCCAAAATTAACCGTTTTAGATCTCAATGAAACGAAAGTAGGAGATCAATCACTACCATACCTCAAAGAAATGACCACTCTAAGACGTTTAGTTTTAAGAGGAACAAATATGAGTAATGAGGCGAAGAAAGAATTGCGTCAATCATTACCTGATTGTCAAATTTGGAATTAGAGAGACCTAAGACTAAAGGCTCTATATCATCTCCAAAGGTATTACTTTAGGGTAACTAGGATAGATTTAATAAGAAACAATAATTCATGAAAAAGATATATCGTGTAGGCATTATTGGTTGTGGTGGAATTTCTCACATGCATACCAAATGGTATTTGGCGGAGGAAAGAACAAAAGTGGTGGCTATTTCTGATATCGATTCTGATAGGTTAAAAGCTTATAGTCAACAGTATGATATTGGAGAAACTTATACCGATTTCGTCACCATGTTGGAGCAATCAGACTTGGATATCGTTAGTATTTGTACTCGTCCTAAATTTCATGCACCATTGGTCATTGAAGTAGCTAAACATCAAGTTAAAGGTATTTTATCAGAAAAACCAATGGCTGAAAATTTAGGCCAAGCTAGACAGATGGTCGAAATCTGCCGAAAATATCAGGTCAACCTGGCCATAGACCATCAATTGCGTTTTAATTCTCCTTATGTGGTTGCCAAGCAACTAATAGAAGCCGGTGAAATTGGTGACGTCTTTCGGTTACATGCCATTTGTGGTGGAGGTGACTTAAAGGATAATGCGACTCATACTGTAGATCTAATGAGATATATCTTGGGAGACTTACCTGTTGAATGGGTAATCGGACAAATTGATCGGCAAGGGACAGAGGTAAAATACGATCTTTATTCTGAAAGTTTTAGCCTTGGGTATTTTAAGTTCTCCAACAATATACGAGGTATTATCGAGTCTGGAGATGATACTGCAGCTGGGTATCATCATATTTTTTGCTATGGTACAGAAGGAGAAATTGAGTTGGCAGTACCAGGAGGTCCAATGATACGCCAGCGAACGTCTTCAACCAATGGGAAATGGGTCACTCCTGGTCTTCCACCTGAAATTAGTCCAGTAGAAGACATGGTAGCAGCGCTTGATACGGACCGACCTCATCGATCAAGTGGCGAACAAGGGTTAGCTACATTAGAATTGCTAATGGCGGTTTACGAATCTTCTCGTCGTCGAAAGCGAATTTACTTACCGTTGGAAGAACCTGAATCTCCACTGACCTTAATGGTCGAAGCTGGTTGGGTATAGAAGACAACCCATTCAAAATTGCGGGAGAAAGTATCACAAAATCGATGTACAATTAAATTTGAGCCCGAAATCATGTAACAGCTAACCCTATCAATCTGAATCCAAAACTATATCTACTGGTTAATCTCTCAAATTTTGCTTACTTTCTTCCTTTCGACACTGTTACCACCTGGTTTTTCATACTGGTGTTTATGGCTCAAGGCCTGATTAGTTTTCCTGGTCAAAGTGGTGTCGAATAAAATCCCACGCGCCATCTGAGTAGTATCGATGCCCTCCTTGTCCCACATATAGTTGGCATTTATCAGCTACACCCACTGCCTGATAAATTGCTTGCAATTTGTCAAAAGCGAACCGTACATAGTCAATAGGAAAGATCTTATCATCTCTGCCAGCAATGACAGAAATCGGCCTAGGGGCGATTAAGCCTGCTACATCATACATTTCACCTAAGCGAAGAATCCCAGGTAAATAATTGCAGTCACAATGGGCTATAGTCCCAATACTATCAACATAAGTGCAAAAATAACAACTAGGTACTGCAACTGATATGCGCGTATCAATAGCAGCCGAATGTAATGTGACTGTTCCACCACCTGAATTACCGGTCATCGCGATTTTATTCTCATCAATATTCTGTGTATCAATTGCCCAATCAATTAGTCGAGACATATCCCAAACGCGCACACCAATCGGTGTGCGCCCAACTAATAAATCATGCATGAGCTCAGTCCGGCAAGAGTGAGTTTTATTATTATCTTTGTCGATTTTGGTGCGTGTCTCACCGAATCCACGTGTCGTAGGAGCAATAACCAAATATCCTTGTCGGACTGCTTGGCAGGCAATATCTCTTTGCCCTTCTTGAATTTCCAATTTTTCTCCATTATTCCTTGCTATTCCAACATAAAGGTGAGGATGATTATGTCCGTGAGGTGTGATCACCAAGGGTAAACCATCTGCTACTTGCTTGGGACGCAATAAGTAGAACGGTAGCGGAACTGTTGGTTCAACCCACAAATACCAAGATTCACGAATATGATCGTTTAATTCTTCAGTACTTCTTTTTTCAGCGTAAGGTTGGTAACCGGCTAAGTCGACCAACATATTATTCAATCCAAGTAAATCATGAAGCGCCAATCTAAATTGGTTTTGCCACTCGTTAAAAGTTTGTTCTTCCAAATTTAATCGATTTGAAAAAGAGAAAGTTGAAGGAATATTCTCATAGAGATTGGCAAAATGTGCCTTGGATTCATACATAATATATTTTCTTCCATATATTTAGGTTAGGTCAAAATTAGCCCAGTCAGATTTTAGAATAAAAAAGTAACACAACTAGAGGAGAAAATAAATCGGAATGATTGAGACAAAATTTGAAGTGTATATGTATTTTCTTTTATGTTTGTGTGGCGTTGTTTTTCATAGCTTTACTTAATACAAGTTCTATCTATTGAATGGAAAGAAGAATATGTTTTTGCTCAAATCAAAAGGATAACAGAATTTGACACATTTTGACTCTTTAACTAATGCCAAAAGGTATAGATATACCGATGAGAAATTATCCCCCAGATATTCCAAAATCCACCAACTAGGTAATCACCAAGAATTAGTCCGAAAAAAAATGGAATCGCACGTCGGTAGGCTGTTAAACCACCATGCTTAAGCAGGATCCATTTTACTAGCCAACTAACAAAGATTGATGACCACATCCAGCTCATAGACCAGTTTAAACTACTTGCTAGAGGATACGCTGCTGGGTGAAGTGTCCACCAAAGAAAACGCTGTCTTAGCATTGTTAGAGCGACGACAATACTAAAACCGATACCCATAAAACCAGTAGATGGGCCATCAAAATCCGGCATAAAATATAGCCACTGTTGTAGATGACGAAACGCTTCCGCCCCAAATCCACCATCAAAACCATCTCGATAATGAACATGTAAAAACCCCCAAAAACCAGTCAAGATTCCAACACATGAGGCTAAAATCATAGCTAGGACTAGGCGATAAGCGGATATCCTCGTCCTATCCGCAAGTTTTAGGCCCTCCAGTTGGTATGGCATTGGGTTACATCGGTGAGCACGATTAACCCCCCAGAACATGGCAAACATGGTAAGATTTTTGGGGCCAAAAAACCTTACACCAAAGATTTTTGGTAACATTTGGTCTGGACCAATATTATAAAGTTCGTGTACTGGTGGCCCAAGCTCAGCTCGTAAACGTGTTAGGGCAAAAACAAGTAGAAAATAGAAGACAAAAAATAGAACAATCACACCTAATGACATCCCAGATTTGGCACAAAAAAGAACAATCGTTGTAGTTCCAACCAGAATAAGTATAGCTGCAATACGGTAGTAAGACTGGAAATGACTGGGAATCGAATAGACATCATCTTTAGCGTTATTGGGCAGAAAAATTTGTGTCACAACTTGACGGAGATGACGACGGCTCTTCCATAGAACGATCAATGCTAAGCCAAGGTAACCTCCGGAAGCTTGAGGCTTAAGATAAGGGAATTCTGGTAAACTTCTCCACCCAAGCGCTTTACCAAGAACTAGTTCCATTTTCCAAACCCAATAGAAAACCCAACATGAGAACAAGAGATCGAGAGGCATAAAAAAACTGAGCCCGATAGCGAATGGAAAAAAACAAACCGGCGTCCATCCCATGGCTTGCCAAGGTTCTTCCGTAAATAGGTTTCCGATCTCCATAGTACGTACAGGCAGAAGTGGAACAACTGGTAGGAATGCATGCAAGCCATTGATTAAATCGATGCCACCACTGATGGTGATTCCAAGCCAAAGTAATTTGGATTGAAAAAAAGCAATTTGTCCCCCTTGTTGTGTCATTGATAACGGAAGTTGAATAACTGGGTAGGATAAACGCTCGTGTTGTATCCATTGTCGACTGATGATAATACTCAGGCCCACCATCACCAGCATAAGAGCAAGTAAAAATATAGACCAAAAGAAAACAGGGGTTAGCCACGCTTTCATATGAGAAGCGAAATACAACGTTGATTCACCTTGGTACAAACCTTTGAGCACTTGTAGATCTTCGATGACTAACCAACGTGGTAGGTATCTGAAAAAGAGCGTACTCCATTCGTTCTCAGGTGTAGCAAACCAGAACGCGTGCCCCAGTATTGGTGCTAAAACTTGCAACATGTCATGTCCGGAAATAGCAACAGATAAGGAGAGCATCGTATAAATCGTTAGTAGCTCACCTTGTGTTAATGTAGCCTTTGGTCGCCAAATCCTGATTAAAAGATTAAGAATAACAAGAAAAGCAAGCGTTAGTACCGCGGTATAAATTAGAGAAACAGTCGTTGGCGTTGGTGTTTGAATTGAAAAAAAACCATGTGGAATGCTCAAAGAAAGGCCGATTATAATCGATCTCCAAGTCACATGGTTAATCTTAGTAGGGTTCATCAGAGGATAGGTAATAAAATTATGAATTTATATGTTCTTTGGGTGAGGGTAGTTAAATTTACTGTATTGTTTATATCAATAGTTAATTCGATACTCATTGTTTGGTTCGTAATTTACTTGTAAGCATTTAGGCTACAAACAGACCCGATATGTGTATGATGTTGAAAAAAATTATACTACAAAAAAATTCTTATGGAAAAATATAAGCTAATATTCATCTAGTATAAAAGTGGACACAACAAATAAATGACGGATTTTGCTTAGGAATTGATTTGGCTTTATACTGATGGAATAATATTTTCTATATGTTAGCAAGTTTAGACCGTTCTATTTGAGATGGTCAATCGTAGATTTTGAAGAAAAAACTCTAGGTGAGATAAGACCAGCCTGACTTAAATTTGATTCAAACAGGTGTCCGATAGACTGATATTATACTTTAACCGTGGATTTCAATCGAACTGGATCCGATAGCTTCCATTAAATTCATTTCTAATAGATATAGTTGTTGCATGGGATTAAGATTGATGATATCAGATCCAAAGTGAACGAACGTTTAAAGCTCATTCGGCTACTCCTCTATTGATAAAATTTCAATTAGCAAAACAGGTTCGATAATAACCAAGAAAATTGATTGGACCTCTACATAAATACACAGTTGCAGGTTTTTTATCTATTTGTATGACTAGCTAAATCTAGCCTATCCGTAATTTATCGTGTTAAATTGTTGAACTAGAAGAGGTAGTGAACTAAACATATGAAAAATTTGGCAAATACACTAAATAAACAGAAATAGAAATAGTAGGTGATGAGAATTTACATCTCCTTCACTCCACTAAACTCATTAAATTGGTTTAGCTCAGGTAATGAGTTTTGTATTTTATTAAAAGCAAAAAAGTGTGTGAAATGATAAGAAAAATTGGAATCGTCAGTCCCGGTGATATGGGACATACCGTTGGTCAAGTTTTAATTAAAAATGGGTTGAAGGTCTTCACTTGTTTGGCTGGACGCAGCCAGAGAACCAGACAATTAGCTGGAAAAGTTGGCATCACGAATTTATCATCTTATGATGATTTAGTACAGAACGCTGACTTAATTTTGTCTATTTTAGTACCAGCTCGAGCTATCGATGCTGCCCATCAAGTAAGTGAAGCCATTGAGAGAACACAGGCTCGAATCTTATATGTTGACTGTAATGCGATTTCTCCTAATACTGTTAAACAAATTGGTCAAAATATTATGAATTCAGGGGGGAATTTTCTAGATGCATCAATTATTGGCCCTCCACCACGAAAAGACGGATCGACACGATTTTACACCTCAGGCCCTAACGTGGACCAATTTTGTAAACTGAATCAGCATGGTTTAGACATTCGACCTTTAGGATCTCAGATAGGTTTAGCATCCGCTATCAAAATGTGCTATGCTGGTTTAACTAAAGGCTTGACTGCACTTTGTGCTGAGCTACTAACCGCAGCCGAAGTATTAAATGTGTTCGATGATTTGGTAGCAGAATTTGAAATCAGCCAACCTATACTTTATCAGCGAATGCGGAATGGGTTGCCAAGTTTACCTTCCAAAGCCAAAAGATGGACAGGCGAAATGGAGGAAATTGCAACCACCTTTGCCGATACTGGATTAACGCCTGACATTTTGCTTGGAGCCGCTGATATGTTTCGATTCATCGGCCGAACAGAATTGGCCAACCTATCACCAGAGGAAAAAGACGATTTTCCTGACCTAAATCAAGTGATTACCAGACTGGCCAAAGAACTAGATTAAAAAAGAGCAGCTACAGGGATTAGATTGTGCAACTTGCAAAGACATAAGTACCAAGAAATGTATATCTACCAGAGAGAAAAATTGTTAAGCAGGAAAAATGGTTAAACACAACTTAGTTCTAGTTCTCAAAAATGGCGGCGGGAACATTTCCTTCATAACCATGTGGGATAGGGACATTGAACGCATGTAATATGATAGATGCAGTATCTTTTATTGATAAAGGTTGATCAAGTTCCATTCCCTGAGTCATACCTGGTCCACGAATACTCCAGAAAATTTCTAAACATTCGGGTTCATCACCGCCGTGTCCAGTCCCAAATCCGCCGTGATCTGAAATAATGAGAATTAGGCTTTCCGAGTAGATTTTGGCATCATGGATAGCCTGTACCACTACCCCGATTTCGCTGTCAGTTTTTTCAATCTGTTGTAAGTATTTTTCACTTCCATAACCTTCTCGGTGGCCAGCAGCATCNACATCATCNAGTTGCATNAAAAATAAATCAGGCGGTGATTNNCGGATATATTNAGCAGCGGTGTGAACCAANTCTGAGTCCGGTTGCGANACCCGATGGCAATCAATNGATTGTTCTATAATGTATTGATTAATNGGATTCCAACAACTAAATGCAGCNCANCTCAGCGTGGGGTCCGATTGTTGTAANACTTTCAANAAAGAAGGGAATGGAGTATCCTCCTGAATNGGGTTAGAGTCGCTAATTTGGTGGACAGTTGCTTCAACTCCATGTAACAAGGCCCCCCAATTTTGGAAGCTAGCACTTGGTAATACTGCTTGAGCCTGATAAGTAAAAACACCATTCTCAATGACAGCATCAATATTAGGGGTTTTGGCTAACTTTACAGCTCGCCCCATTGCACCATCAACACCAATCACAAAAACTCTTTTTGGGCTATTTAACATTTGCTATCCGATTTCCACTTTGGGATAATTCTATCACACCAATGAGAATTTGTCAGTTGATATGGTCAGGTAATTGCTCTAGATAAGAGATCCACTTTATCTGTAGTATATGTGTATCGATACCCCTCACTAATTATATCGTGATTAAGATACAATCAATTAGTATTTCGAACTGAAGTATTCACTAATTATGTGATCAACTATTAACTAGGTTCATCAACTATTTCCTTAATGTAGTATTGTTTTATGTATTTTTATCANCTAGGAACCCAAAGGAATTAAATGAAATTTACAGGCAAACAAATAGATCAGTGGTGGAAAGCCGGAAAAACATTACCTGTGGAAGTAACCCAACAATACCCACTAGATCCAATTAAACTTATAAATGACACGGGGATTAATCTTCTGGTCGATATGTCCCATAAATGTGACTTTTTTTTACTTTGGCAATTGAGTGAGCNATTACACCAGCGTGGGATTCGCAGTGTCGGTAGCCATGCGACTCTAGACACACAACTGACTCCCAAATCTCTCGCTCGAATCAGAATTACTATAGAGCCGAAACTGCACCCTTTTGCTTGGTGGCCAACTCCACAGTGGAATGTTATCTTAACTGAAGGCGAATTTGGAAATCCTGATTATATACCTGAAGAACGAAAAGCATTAGAAANACACCTAAACAATGGCGGTGGGCTTATNATATCCGGTAATTGGCATGGTGATAAACCGAACAATTCATGGTCTCTCAATCAATTATTATCTCGCTATGGTGCAGAAATCTTACCTGAGAAAATTCTTCATGAAGAAAATAAGTGGCCCTTAGTCCAAGTTGACGAAAATTGGGAAATTATTCTTCAAAACGACGACAACCAACCAATTTATGCCCGCCGGTCTTGGGGGAAGGGCAGAATTGTTGTCTTGGCATCTTCGGATTTGTATCGCTTTAGTAACAAAGACACAAATCAAATGGAACAGAAATTAGACTTACTAACTCAGATAGTAGAATGGGCGAGCGCCGGGATTCCCCCTGCTAGTGGTAAACCTCGATTACCGACACCAATGTACGGTGGTGGTGGCATATACCAAGAATCTGAACTTCGGCTAGATGGTATTGTTTGTTACTACAGTAAAAATCAAACACCAAAAATATTATCTACTGTGCAAAAAGACTTTACCTCGATAACTAACGATCTCTATAAATGGATACCNTCACCAAAACCGGAAGAACCAATGTACNTAGTGGTTTGTAGTGGTAGTGGTGGNGGTTGGGCTGTTAACGCCTATTTACCCAAAGAAACGGGTACGATTTCNANCAGTCCAGAAGGAATGCGCAGCATTTTTGCCCACGAACAGGCACATACAATGTCTGGTCCNGGAGAAATNATTGCCANTCACCCTTTTGGTGGAAACCAGGGAGAAGAACATGCCGGNTGGTTTCAAGGAAAAATNGATGCCAAATACAATACGATTTCGGGGCCAAACCGGCAGTGTGATCANGTNTTTTTGCCTGACTATAGTCCTNCTGAAACAAATCCTGAACTNNTTTTCAGAGCTGAAAANCTCCAAAATTGGCGAGANGGTTGGGATCGATTAATGATTTGGTATGTTTGGCAGAAATTAGATGATTATTATGGNCCAACNTGGTANCCACGCTGGCGCTGGGTTCAAGCAAAACGTTGGGTGGATACTCCTGATCGAAAATTAAGTTGGGAAGAATCAATAGAGGATTTATCAATTGCTGTCGGTGAAGATTTGTTTCCATTTTTCTTAGCCACGGGTAAAAAACTAAACAAAATTATCTGCCCAACGGTGGATTTCCAAGGGGAAACAGTATATATGGTTAGTTCTTCATTGAAAGCAACACCTCCGAAAGAAGTAAGATTCGACGAAATCAAAGACTTTACTAGACCACTTAATAAGTCAGACTAGGAATGTCAGAACAATCAACTTTTCGCTATTGACATCAAAAGAAAAAATTTGTATCTTCCAAAAAATTTTTAATAGAAATCCAGTCAATAGTAATATAGTAATTTTAACATAGTTAGTCAGTCTATTGTTTTAATCGCTACCATGTCTAACTGAATAAATAATCGGATGCAATTAGCGAACTCGGCCTAACACAATACTTCCACTCTCTTCACCTTTCCAACTCGGATTCTGGTCCGATCGCTCCGGTACTTTTTGACTAGCAAACCGGTAGACTTCTTGCACCGTCACAAAACCATCACCATTCAAATCAGCCGCTCCTTGCAAACCTGTTAACACAAAGTAGGTGAATACACCATGCCCTAATTCTGAGTCTTCCTGACTTAGTTCCGTTCCTTGGCTGGCTGTCAAAATTACCCGTCCACTCCGAATTCTAGGAACGGCCCCTACGGGTTTCGATGTGTGTCAGATCTGCTTTAGTCAGGATGTCTATTGCTGTGACGCCGTCGGTAATCAATAAAATATAAAACAATGCGAAAAATTATACTAGTTTTGTTATTAATTTCCTCTCTGACTGTGGCCGAAAAGTACGCCCTGCTGGTAGGTATTAATGATTACCAGAATGATAGCGGTGCCCTCAAGTATTGTGTGGCTGATGTCCAAGCTTCTCAGCAGGCTTTGATTGAAACGGCCGGCTTCAAGTCTGATAATGTCTATCTGATGACTAGCCAGATGACGGGGCGTCAACAACCCACCCATGTTAATGTCATTCGACAGTTAAGCCTGTTGTCTGAACGGGTTAAGCCTGAGGATACTTTTATCTTCTACTTCTCGGGCCATGGCATTACCAAGGCGGGCCAATCCTTCCTACTAACTACCAATAGCGATACTACCACCAAAGATACTTTGACCATTACGGCGGTTAATCTTAATCAGGCCAAAGAGATATTGTCTCGTGTCCAAGCTCAACAACTGTTAACGGTGATTGACGCTTGTCGCAATGATCCTGACTCCGGTCGAGGAGAAGAGGACAACCTGTTGACCAATGATTTTAGCCGAGGCTTCAAGATCAAAAGAGATCAGGGGCGGGCAGGAACACC
>PBVO01000058.1 GCA_002729015.1 Candidatus Poribacteria bacterium | reverse complement strand
CTTCGTTATTGGTTTAGGTTTTCTAATTCCAATTGATTTACTTTTTTCCTGTTGGTTTTTTTTTCTCTTCTGGAAGATGCAGCGTATCATAATTTTTGGCTTCGGATTATCAACTCGTGGAGGTGGATATGCAGGATATCAGTCGTTGATTGAGCAATCAATTGGAGGATATCTGAGCCTTTGCCTGATCGCGATATGGTTGGGCCGGACTCATATTTTTACTATTTTGAAGTCCGCTTTTGGTAGAAATAAAGATATCGAATCAGAAGAACCCATCTCCAGCCGGTCAGCTCTTACTTGGTTAGGATTAAGTTTTCTATTTTTGGTTGGTTTTTCGATGGCAGCTGGTATGTCAGTTTACTTGGCATTAGTATTTTTTACCATTTACATCATGATTAGCGTAGCTGTTACTCGTATGCGAGTGGAAATGGGGACACCTGTGCATGACATTCATTATGGAGGCCCGGATCTACTAATCCCACCCACAATTGGTACAAGACAGCTGGGGACAAGAAATCTGACCATTCTAGGTATGTATTCTTGGTTCAATCGGACTCGTTATAGTGATGCTATGCCTCATCAACTAGAGGGGTTTAAGATGGCGGAACGGACGAATACAAATAATAAAGTGCTCCTTTTCGTAATTGTATTCTCAATTTTGATTTCTATTTTTGCCACTTTTTGGTCTTTTTTGCATAGNAGCTATAAAATGGGAATGTTGAATAGCCACATGGTTTGGCCTGGTAGAGAAGGCATAGATCGAATACAGAGGTGGCTAACTCAGCCTTCAGATCCTAGTCTTGCCACTCCAGTTTCAATTCTGGTTGGAATGGCTTCAACAGTTTTTTTAGCCTTGATGAGAACTCGATTTTTATGGTGGCCTTTTCACCCAGGAGGTTATGCAGTCTCTAATAGTTGGGGNATGTCTATTTCTTGGTTTCCACTGTTCATTGCGTGGTCGATCAAAGGACTAGTTTTGCAGCATGGAGGGTTTAGTAAATATCAAAAACTAGTNCCATTATTTATGGGTCTCATGCTAGGCGAATTTATAGTGGGTGGATTCCTTTGTGCCTTTGGCACAATAACCGGAAAAACAGTCTACTCCTTTTGGCCGTATTAGGCCTAGTATTGTTTTTCCAAACTTCTTTATGATGAAGAGAATTATGTTCTTCTTTATAGAATAGCAAATATTATTTCTTAGATGATTGGCCGAATTGGCAAATCTCTTGAAGAATCTCAACAAAAGTTGTCATATATTTACCATTCAAACCAAATGAAAAATAGTCATAAACCGTAGTTCCTATTTTGATTGCATTTTCCGAATGTTTAGTGATTTTCTTTGGATCATATTCATCTAAATAGGTTATTGTGTGTTTTTTTTGTTGGAGATTNAGGTAAATAACCACAAGAAGGATGTAGGTAATTGAAGGGTAAAGATCCCTATAAGATACTTCCCTTGTTTGTCGACTCATATGACCTATAAGGTTACGGTCGTTGTAGCCAATAAAAAGAAGCAGTTATATTTTCTTTTTTCAGTTATCCGTCAGATCAGTATAAGAATTTTGTGCATGGATAAATAAATATTAAGAAATTGACCAGCGATTATCACAATTAATACTACNCAAAGATCATAGACTAACTATGATATAAAGGTGCCGTATTGCCTTTTTTTGACTAAAACAATTTGGTTATAGTGAGCAATCGGGAAGGCAAATCAGGTTATAAAGAATGCATGGCCATAATTTGTCCNATTTAANCNNGTTTAACTGATTTTATCGATTTTACTANGTGTAATTTTTCCTACCCNCTAAACATTGATCTTTTAACACTTTGGGTTAATTTTGTGTCAATAAATTATTAATTTGCCAAATGTCGAATTGTGATTCAACCTCAAGTACTAACAANTGGCGCCCGTTTCTGTTNGGGGTGATTCTNCTCCCATTTGAGGTCTATTGGGTCACAATCGCCGAGATGAAATATGGTTCACAAGCGACAGCCCTTCCTTTGTTTATCTACCCTGTTTTTATTTTGTTTTGTCTAGTGATTCTTAATCACGGTCTATTGACTTTTTGCAACTGGCGGCTTTTAACGATAGCTGACCTGCTGACGGTTTACGCAATGTTGGTTATTGGTACATCCATCTCGGCTTACGGTATGTTGCAAGATTTATTTGCAGTGGTGGTTCATCCTTATCGTTTTTCTACGGTTGAAAACGAATGGCAAGATCTTTTCTTTCACTATATTCCGCCACATTTCACTGTTAGTAACCCAAAAATCTTGATTGGATATTATGAAGGCGAATCGANCTTCTACCAATTGGAATACATTCGAAGCTGGTTATACCCAATTATAACTTGGATTAGTTTTACACTAGTTTTGCTAACAATAATGCATTGTCTGAATACAATATTGCGCCGTCAGTGGATACAAGATGAGAAGTTATCTTTTCCGATTATTCAACTTCCCTTGAATTTGGTACAACCAAGTAATTTTTTTTCGGCTCATTTTTTGTGGCTTGGCTTCACNACAGTAGCCGTNTTTGACATTCTAAGCGGTCTAAACATAATGTTTCCCTCCGTACCGCACCTACACCTAAAACTGCATGATATTCAACAATACTTCATCGAAAAACCTTGGAATGCGATGGGTAGAACACGTATCTCCTTCTACCCGTTTATGATTGGTATTGGTTTCTTTTTACCATTAGATCTTTCCTTTTCTTGTTGGTTTTTTTTTCTCTTAAGAAAGCTATCACGAATATTATCGACTTATTTGGGATTAAACCAGATACCGGGATTTCCCTTTTTTCATCAACAGTCTGCAGGTGCTTGGGTCTGTTTGGCTACAATTGCTTTTTGGTTGACCCGCAAGCATTTAGCATTGGTACTTCGTGTAGCAGTATCACCGTCATCCCAAATCGATGAAGCCGAACCGATGCGGTATCGATTGGCACTAATCGGGCTGATTGTTGGTGGTTTATTTCTATTGNTTTTTGGTGGCTTAGCAGGCATCTCAGTTTGGGCAACTATTACTTTCTTCAGCATTTACTTTACCATCGCGGTTGCTGTGACTCGGTTGAGGGCGGAATTTGGTGCCCCCCATGGAATTTTCAACCATCCACTAGAGATGATGNTAACGGTGTTTGGTAGCAAATGTTGGGGGGCAGATGAGCTAACGAGCATGACCTTCTTTTTTTGGTTTAACCGTGGTTATCGGCCACATCCAATGCCCAATCAGTTTGAAGCACTCAAAATAGCTGAGGCCGCTAGGATCAAAAACAATCAAATTCTATGGGCAATGATAGTGGCTGGCATCATTAGCTTAGTTTGCGCATTTTGGGTGAACCTNGATATGATGTACCGAGATGGGGCAACTTCTAAAGTGACNGGATTCCGTCTTTGGGTTGGAAACGGTGCTATGAATCAACTGTCAAGTTGGCTACAAAATCCGATCACATCCGAATGGCAGCAAATTGGATTCATCAGTTTTGGTGCCTTTTTTACTTTCATTCTGTTCTGGTTTCGGATTCTCTTTTTTTGGTGGCCACTTCACCCAGCTGGTTACTCTTTAGCCGTCAGTTTTGCTATTGACTACTTTTGGTGTCCTTTTTTCATTAGTTGGTTGCTAAAGACAATTGTTTTGAAAACGGTTGGCGTAAAAGGTTACCAGCGAGTCGTTCCTTTCTTTTTTGGACTTATATTAGGCGACTTTGTGGCTGGTGCACTTTGGATGATCGTNGGAATGGTGGCTGACGTGCCAGTTTATCATATTTTTATTTAACAGATTGGCTGAAGTTGCTTTCACTTTTCGGTGTGCGACAAAAGATCCAATTTATGGAGAAACTGGCAATGCTATTCCAAATAATATAAGTGATTCTAAGGGGTAATGTTGGAATCTGCTGTGGGATTTGTTCAATCTGGGTATTTTGAAAGCCAAATTAGAGTATGNTAAAGACCCAGAGCTAACAATTTACCCGGAATGGGGTCAAAGTTGGCCTTCAACTCCATCAAATTGTCCAATTCCAACAGNTTTAACTTGACCGAGATCTTATCTGGATCTACGTATTTAATTAAATCTTGGATTTTGACCACTACAGTGCAAGTGCTAGTTACCAAATATCTATTTCGTTTGCTGGTTTCGGTAGACCCGAAAANAAATGGATTTGGCAAAATATTTCCACCACTACTGCGGTAGAGAAATTAAAATTTGACTCAACAATTCTATCCTTAGATCGTTTTTTATCGAGNTCTCAATATAAAAACTATACTTGGGTGTGGTGAAAATCTAAAATCTAGTCCGAATAAAATCGTGTAACACAGCTGCCAACGGCATCAATTTCAACTCGCAAGATTGTATCCATTTTAATGGGAACTAATTCCACCGGTGAACCTGGAATGACCCAACTACCACTTTTTAGAACTTCGCCCTTTTGACTTAGAAATCTAACCAACCAACGCAAGGCATGTAGCGGACCACCCATAATTTGATCAGCTGTAGCTTGGGTTATCAGAATGTTATCTTTAAAAACTTGAAAATTCTCCTGCTGAAAAGATAACTGTTGAGCCGAAACCTTTTGTTTACCAATGATTAAAGCAGCATGAACTCCACCACTACAAATCAATTCTGATAATGAATTTGGCGTAGCCCAAAACTTGAAATTGTGAATTTCGAGGCCTGGACTGACATATTTGATGGCTGAAATCAATTGCTCATCTGATAAATTTTCGCCCGACAGATCTTTGTTGATTTTGAAAACCATTTCGGGTTCGATCGCGCAATTTAGATAGTTTTTCCAATTTAGTCTGACACCTTCTGAAATGACGTGAGGGGAAAACAATCGAGCACAAATTGGCTCGTTCAACCGGAACTGAGACTGAATAGCATGACTCGTACAACCTACTTTGAAGCCGATCACTTCCTCTCCCTTTTCAAGTCTCATGTTAGTGACTAGGTCCTGAACTTGATAGGATTGNTCAATACTCAGTTCTTGCAGATCAGGTTTTTGATTAGTTGGCCAACAATGTTGATAAAAAGTGTGGTAGAACTGTTTTGCCAGTTCGTTTATTAGTTTGTTTTTAGGCCAATGCATCATTTTTTCTACCCACTAGTCAGTATTATATTTTTTATTTGATGAAATTCTTTNTTTTTAAGTTCTCGGACGTTTTTTGACTCTCAATTTAAAATCAATAAACCTCATCATGCCAAGGGATCAATTTTAGGTTAGTCTCAATAAATGCCCAATAATGAATGTGTAATCAGGACTTAGCTGAAAACTATTTGTTTGTTTTTTGCTATAGATAAGATAAATAACCAAAAGAAGGGTGTCGCTAATTAGAGGGTAAAGGTCCCTATAAGTATTCTTATAGAGGGTCTTACCTATTGTGGTTATTTTTTAATTCTTGTGGACTCATGAGCGANTAATCTTAGATGTCCTAACATAATTTCGTTGTTTTGATTAAGGTGTGTCTTATACAAGGTTGCTTGAGTTTCTTTCAAACAAGAAATTTGGTCTTCTAACTGTTAGTTATAGATTCAGGTTGCCACTCAGCAATCTAGAGCTGCTAGATCCTATTCCATATTGGTTCAGATCCTTTTGACCAGCCGCAAAAACCGCTGATTCAACACTTAAACCTAGATAATTTTATTTTCCGTCCATTCATTGCGATCTTGCCAGTTGCAACTGACTCAATCTGAGGTAATTGTCNTAGTAAATCGTTGTTGTTTAAATCCTGCTATTTGCAGACTTGGAAAAGGTTTCCTGAATTCATTCTTTACTAAATTTCCTGTTTCCAATTCTATCAACTACTAGAACAGAAAAACAGATTCTCTTTGTTCTAAACAGGCTTACTATATATTAGCCAATTACTCATTCAAAATGATAGTAGATAGTTTTTCTAACTGCCGTTTTGTTCTTCTTGATTTGTCTTTTTTATTGCTTTTAATTATTGACAGCTATATGATGCATCGGCCTAGATTAGACAGATGAGATAAATTAAAAGAGGCTAGAATACTATGTACAAGTGTGCAATTTTAGGTTGTGGTGGGCGAGCAAAAGGCCACGTTTCTGCTTACCGACATGTCAAGCGAGGCAAATTGGTCGCTATTTGCGATATGAATGATGAACTACTCAATAAAATGGGTGATCAGTTTNGCATCGAGACACGGTACACCGATTTTGAAAAGATGCTAAAAATGGAACAGCCTGATCTACTTCACATCGTNACTTCGCCCGTTTTGCGGGAAACCAATCAATTACTTCGATATCCATTGATGAAAATTGCCTCCGACTACGGTGTGCCAGCCGCCATTGTAGAAAAGCCAATTGCTGTTATGGGAGAAGATTGGCGTAATTTGTGTGGCTTATCAGCTGAAACCAAAACTAAATTTGTGGTCAATACACAACTCAATTTTCATCCACAAAATTTGGTATTAAAACAAGACGTGGCTGATGGAAAAATTGGAAATATCAAATTCATTGAAGCCAGTGCGAGACAGACACCGGTTGATCAAGGCCCACATGTCCTACAATTGATTTCCTCCTACATCGACAATGTTCGACCAGTACGAGTCATGGGCCAGGTGTCAGGCCGGAACCATATGAACTCGGCTCAGCCGTCCCCTGATCATGCCAGTGGACTAATCACTTACGCCAACGGACTTCAGGCTTCGGTCGCTTTTGGTACCGAAATGGCACCTTCAGTGATCGAAGGAATGAGCAATGATCGGCACAAGCGGATCTGTATTTTCGGTTCAAAAGGTTTTATTCATTGGCGATACGAAAGTTGGGAACGATTTACTGCTGACGGTGGTTATNAAGGTGGCAACTTANACTANGGGGATCAGGATATCTATGCTCAAGCGGGATTAACTGAAGCTGTCTTCGACTGGCTGGAAGATGAGAGTCAGGTTCATCCAACCCACTTGGACCAGTCTTTGGCTGAGTTCAATTTGCTATTAAGTCTCTATTATAGCTCACTTATCCGACAACCGTTGGATTTACCCGTTGATCTGCCTGACAATTTTTTTCATCAACTGAGAGAAGTACTTTAGACAAAATTATTTAAGAGTACAAAAAGGAGTTTTAGGAATGTTGAGTGCAATCAGATAAATCCCGTTTTTCACTTTAATTATGGTGATTTTATCAATTGCAGTGCAATTTGTGGTTTGCTTATATTATCTAGCTAATTAGCCAAAGATCTTCTTCATTGCTTTTCGAAATAATGATCTCAAAACCANTCGAATAGAAATCACTTCTTAATGAATAACTAAGCGAAGGAATAAAAACACTTGACGACACACCTTTATCTTGAGTAGGGCAAGAGTACTTGTGTACCAATCTCTAGAAATGTTAGTGAGTTTGGTGGAACTATAGAATCAGTTAAGAATTCAAAAATCCTATCTGGTCTTTCGTCAAACAGGTAGTAGCTATCCATTCTGTTCAATAGTTCCTAAAGACCTACAATCACTACTAAGCACCAAAGAATTCCAACTTTCTCTCAGATGTGNAATTCTGAAGTAAGTCACATTACGTTCCTTCTATCTTTAAATCCATCTCAATATATTTATGATCAATTGAGGGATAACTCTGGTCATCTGAGAACTACTATTGACCAGATTAAAGATAGATTGCGTTCAGAATTAGGTAAATCAAATCATATTAAGAATCCAAAAGGATTATCGGAACGACCCATTATTAGAATTTTCCGTAGTTCTAGTTTATGCAGGTATGGACGAAAAGGAGCGTAGTTTTAATTGGTTACACAAATCACAGGAAAAATACGGTTTTGTATACCGAGGCAAAACTATTGGGGAAGATTTTAGGATGAAAGAATTAAAGGAAGAATCAAGGAAGAGAAGGAGAAGCAAAGATTACCAGATGGTGCTGATACCCTTTTCTTATCCCATACCCCGTAGCTATATTAGCTTTACTGGGGGTAGTCGCCTTTTACTATCCATTGTTGACTGATGAAAACCAATGTCTTGTAATTCGGAGATCTGGAAATGACCGCCTTGAACGTGGAACCTTTTTCTTTCCCTAATTTATAACTACAGTCATCTATATTTCTTCTCCAGAACTTGAATTAATTTTCATTGATTTGATTATCGGTGTGGATCGTACGTGCCAAGTATGACAATCTGTGTCGAAGTCAGTTCATACTTTTTGGATTTAAAATTTAAATTGGATACATCGTACATTTCAAGGTCATTGTCTCATCAGTAGATACCAGTCAAATTTGTCTCTGACTAATCAAAAAACCATCTTCATCAATAGCCCTCTCGTGTAGGAATAGAAATTAAAAGTGCTAATTACCTTCATGCGACATTACTTGTCGTNATTGGGTTGTATAATGGGATTGTCAATCCAAAATGAAGGGGTTGTCAAACATGGACCATCAACAATCGTAAATTAATTGGCTGCAGGAAAATGAGCTCTTCAGTCAATTGGCTGCAGCCAAAACAGCCGGACAGGAAAGTGGCTGCCAGCAGATCAGAAATCGTTTGGTTGAAAAACGCCTAAGCTTAGTCAGAAAGGTGGTAAAGCAAGATTACTACCAGGGTGAAGAGAGTGGAATGATGGAAGAAGATCTGATATAAAAGAAGGATCTATTGGACTCATGAAAGCTGTTGACCGGTTTAATCCTACTCGTGGTACATTTANTACCCATGCGTGGATCTGGATTCGACAATCTATCAGTCGAGCTTTAGAGAACAATGCTCAAGGTCTCAGAATACTAGCCGAATGGGTAANACCAGAACTGCGATCTGAAAAGCAAGATAGCAGATTTGAGAATTCTCAATCCGAATCCAGAGAACATCAATCTTTTCATGCGCCTCGTTTGTTCTATTCGCTGGGCAGTCGCAAAGACGATAGTAGCGAACTAGAAATCGCGAGTTACGCCATTGACTAGCTTGGACCTGATGAANAGGTTATACAAAATGAGCTGAAAGAACAAATAGGATCTCTAGTCAATAGAGCCCTACGCCAGAAACTGACCCATCGGGAAACAGAGGTTATACAGCGTCGTTTTGGGTTATCGACTAACCAGAAAGTTCACGAACCAAGGTTAGTCAACAACTTGAGTTAAGCCGTCAACGAATAGACCAAGTAGAAGGTAACCCCCTAGAAAAATTACGACAAGTTGCCTATGGTCAACTGACCGACTTTTGAGTAGATTTGGATTATGAACCTGGGCAAGTGATAACACGGTAGTAACTTTCATGGATTTTTATCATAAATAAATCTTAATCGTCGAATAATTGGGAAAGGGAAGACCATAACCGTAAATTAAATTCGCTGATTTTATTACTGTAGACAATTTGAGTCCTTGAGTTTACGTCCCATATTTACGCAATATAGTTTACAAAAAGTAAAATTATAGATCTAAATAATAGCCATATCACTTTTGCTAAAATAAAAATCATACTTTTTGATGATATTCAACGACGGTTGGATGGCTATACTAGTTGTAGACTGGACATGACTCAGAATTAATCATTTGGTTTTTTAATTGGATATAAAGAATCATGATTAAGTTAGAAGTAATAAGCCATCAACAATTTATTACAATTTGGAGTTACTAAAATTGCCAGTCAAAATTGCTGAGGAAAAACAAGTTGAACGACAGTGGATGATACTAAAAGAGTTAGATCGTTGCGGCCAAATTGGTGCCACAAAACTTCAGTTAGCTGATTTATGCCAAGTATCGATTCGTACGATTGAGCGAGACATGCTAGATCTCAGTTTATCTCAATTTCCGGTCTTAAAAGGGAAAAATGGTAAAGTGACCATTTGGCGTCTCAAAGAAGGGTATAAACTACCTTACCCCGAAGTGAAGATAAATCAGAGAGAAAGTCTGGCCTTGATTTTGGCAGAAGAAGCATTAAATTTTTTGGCAGGCACCCCNCATTACCAATACTTTCGTCGAGCCATGGCAAAAATTCGTCAATCGATACCAGCAGAAAATGATCAGTTTATCAATGAGTCTAAACAAGCATTTGCTTTCCGTTTTCCTCAGTTGAAGGATATGGAGCGATTATCCCCCTTGATCGAAATTGCCGAAATTGCCTATCGCCAGCGACAACGAGTGTATTTAACCTACCGATCAACTACACATGGGGTAACAACTAAACGTAAGGTTGATCCTTACGGAATCTATTATGCCTATAATGCGCTTCGGCTAGTTGGTTTCTGTCATCTACGACGCGATATTCGTCAATTTAATTTTGATGGTCGATTACAAAATTTAGAGAGTCTGAGCGAGTCATTTGAGGAACCAATTGACTTTGATCTGAATGCCTACGCTGATGCTGGATTCGGTGGCGTACGTAATCAAGAAATAGTTTCGGCAGTAGTCAGAGTCGGCCCACCAGCCTCCCGCTGGGTTAGACATCAGAATTTTACCAGTTTGAAACAGAAAGTAGAATTGGAAAAGGATTATCTCGAATTACATTTTGAGACTGATGGACAGGAAGGCTTACTCAGACAAGTTCTAGCTTGGGGTAGTAGCGTTCAAGTAATGGGAGATGAAAAATTTAAAGAATCCTATCGGACAGAAGTTCAGAAAATGTGTAAAAAAACTAACCTCTAACGTTTACAATAAAGTGTAAAAATAATACCTTTAAAGATATTTTGCTGTATATATCCTTTTGTTATAGCCCATTTAAATAAAGTGGATATTCTTTCAACATGTTTCAGAATGGTTTTATGACTTGGTAGTTTGACATTCTTTAGCTGTAATAGTGCTCAGCTTGGGATAAGACTTACTCCGATTGTGCGGTAATTGTTTTATAGCATTTACCACTTTCCTAGCATCTACATCGGTGATTTGACTCATTGGCTGATTACCTAATATCTCTAAAAGTAATTTGTGGGTATCTTTATAACCATTAATAGTCTTAGAAGGAAAATCCGCTTCCTATGTTAGACAGTGCAACCAATGAAGTACTGCCTGCTTCCTGTGGTGAAGCTAATTCAGTCTTTGTTAACTACTTCTGGCATAAACACTTCTCTATTATGCAATGGGCGGAGTTTATCTGACTCTGAACGCAATAACTCCTTAATATAACCAATCGAAAATTGTATATTTTCAGCGTTATACCTCAGTTTGTTATATATTAAATTGAGTTGAAGAGACTGAGACTTAGCTTGACTATGAACACTACATCGCAAAGAGAGTTGGAATTGTTTGGGAGCTAGTCTAAATTGTAAGTCAGCCAAGAACTAGATCCACGCCAACAACAACTAAAAACATTTCTTTATCTGAGTTGTCTATTAGCCAAAGAAAAAAGAAACTTGTTTGAATGGAGACATTAAACCTTGACAACCAATCTAGAAAGTATAGAATCGGCACTAGCTTTTTTTTAAAATAGGGAATTTGAAGAGGTTGAAAATGGTTAAAAAATGTTTTTTGTTGATAATTTTTTTGATTACATTCGGAGTAGGGCTTTTATCGCTAGAGAGTTACGCCCTAAACGATGATCCAGCCTTAAAGCTTTATTTTACTTTTGATGAAGGCCAAGGGGACACAGCTAAAGATCATAGCCAAAGTAAATTGAAGGGGAAACTAACAGGTAACGCCAAGTTTACCAAAGAGGGGAAATTTGGTGGGGCTCTTTCTTTGGAAGATTCAGACTGTTTGGTTCAAGTACCCGCGTCGGACGAACTTGATATTACCAAGTCCATCACTATGGCAGCTTGGATTTTCCCTCTAGAAGACCAGAACGATTCCAATGTGATGGGACGACGTACGGCAGCCAACAAGGGTGGATATTGTCTGCAGTGGAGCGGTTTTGGTGCCGCGGCCAAAATCGAAACTTGGATTGCCTTACCAGATTGGAAGGGAACCCGAAAATTGCAGAAAATCGAGCCTGAATTGAAGCAATGGCATCATGTTGTAGTTACCTATGATGGTAAGAAAATTAAACAGTACATAGATAGTAAACTTGACGCCTCTCTGGATGCTGCAGCAGGTAAGATCACTAGTCAAAAGGTGGAACTTCATATTGGTCAAGCACAAACTGGTTTGCCTAGCATGATCGGCAAAATAGACGAAGTCGCTATTTATGACCGTGCTCTAACATTAGACGAGATTAAGTCTGATATGGAAAATGGGGTCTTTTTTGCGGTTGATCCCAAAGAGAAACTGGCCACCAAATGGGCTAATCTCAAAAAATAAACCATTTGGTATCGGGTGTTAATCGGATTTCTTGGTTATAAAAAATCGTTCAGCTACCTTAACCTTTGAAAAGTGATGGATTAAAGATAATTAAGTGATGTTTTCATTCCAAGCAGCTGTCAAACGGATACCTGCTGATATGCAAGCGTAATTAAAATCGATAGCGCGTTAGTGATGTGCAAAATAATTCCTGCTAGGTGCTACGATGACTACTAAATGTGTCAAATGCTGCTNGNGGTTTTTNATCTTCATTTTTCTGNTGGTTTCAGGTTGGNAAANAGCGGCNAAATCAGANCNGNCANCCGTTGATGGTTTGATTCANCAACTTCAATCTGAGAACCTTCANACAAGAATCTCTGCTACTTATGCTCTTAGTCATACTAATTCGCTAGTAGCAGTTCCGATCTTGGTTGAAGCGCTGAAAGGTACTAATCGGCTAATACGGGCTGCTAGTGCATACACCTTAAGTCGAATTACATCTCCTATAGCCAAATCTGCCGCNGAAAGTGTCTTGCCACAGTTGATCAATGACCTGAAAGATCATCCAAATTTGGTGTCAGATGATGTCGAACTTCGAGCCGCAACCATTCTGGCCGTTGGCGCTATGGGGCCAGTTGCTCAGGAGGCAACCCCCATCTTGATCCAAGCACTTAGCGATGACCGNAATCAGATTCGTGGCAATGCGGTGGTGGCTCTGGGTCGAATTGGTCAACCANCTGATGTAGTTGTAGCAGCCTTAGTTGAATTCTGTCGAACAGACGATTTGGCAAGAGCANCTGGGGCNTACGCTTTGAGTCAGATTAGTTCAATCGAAGCTAAACAGACCATTATTGAAATCTTGCCCCAATTAGTGAAAACNCTCCATGCTGGTGATTCTAAAGTAGAAACTGCTACCCTAGTCGCTTTAGAGGCTATTGGCGCTCCGGCAGTTTTTGCGTTGTTGGAAGAAATGTCTCAGGAAAAAACAGTAGTTCGACAACGTGCAGCGCAAGCATTAGAAAAGATAGGGGANCCAGCTATTTCTCTGGTTATTCAAACTTTATCGAGTCAAAACCAANCACTCAGGTTAAGTGCGATATTAGCCTTAGGTCTAATTGGGCCTGCTGCTAAGGCGGGAGTGCCAGATTTAATGATATTGCTTGAAGACCCAGNCCCTTTAGTTTGTGGTTTNGCGGCTTATGCCTTAGGTGGTATCGGTTCGGCATCTTATCCGGCCATACCCATACTTACAGAACTTCTATCTCATCCTGATCAAGCAATTCGCACTAATTCAGCCTATGCCTTAGCAGGAATTGGTCCATTGGCAATAGTTGCGGCATCAAACCTGATTCAAAATTTGCAAGATTCAGATACGGAGGTTCGTTTGAGCACTATTCATGCTCTAGGTCAAATTGGAGCAGATACTGCCGTAGAAAATTTAATTCCANTGATGTCGTCGCAGGATGAATGGATTCGTTTATGCGTAGNCAACGCNCTAGGACAAATTGGGGAAGCCGCACAAGAATCTGTACCTATGTTGATTGAAGCTTTGGTAGATCATCATCAAGGTGTTCGTTACAACGCAATTAACGCTTTAATCCTAATTGGCAANTCGTCAATCCCACGTCTTATTAACGCTCTCAAAAATGGGGATCGAATTATGCAGTTACGAGTGATAGNTGTTCTGGGCCAATTTGGGAAATCGGCTATACCTGAATTACAGAAGACGCTGGATGATGGGTCCATCGAAGTGTGTCGTGGTATCATTACAGCTTTAGGACAAATCGGTCCGGACGCTATCCCTACTCTTCAGCTAGCTCTTAAACATCCTAACAGCCAAGTTCGGTGGGCTGCCACTCATTCATTAAAGAAGATCGATACGGTAGAGGCTGCAGCTGTTTTATCCGAATATTTGGATCGTCGTCGATGAGTAGNATATTATCTAGCCAGGAAATAGAAAATAAATATCCTCCTCCGCATCAAACTGTCTATTGGTGAATACATTGTAAACGTAGATAGCCACACTACTGAATATTCTCCATTCTAAGAATACTTATAGGGACCTTTCCCCTTCAGCTTTAATCCTTCCTGTGGTCATTTACCTTATCTCTAGCAAAAAACAAGCAAATAGGCTTCAGCCAAATCTTAATCACATACTTATTCGATAAAACCTGAATGTCTCCATCCTTGCCCCCGTCTGTCACCTGTAGTTTGCCCATTAAAGCGGAAAAATCAGCATCAATGTCATGCTCTATTTTTCCGTTTTTGTCGGCATCGATAAATAGCTCAAGCCGTAGAGTATTCCCAGGATGACTGATGTCAGCTTGCAGTTGCAATCTGAGCAAGGAACTATATTCGATCTCAAGATCGGCTTGTTCATTAAGGGTAAATGTGGGCACTGCCCACACGGAATGGTGATAAAAAATAACGGCAATAACGAGAATTTTAGGCGCATTTGGTTTNCCAATAAAATTAATGCATGGTATTCNACTGTGCTACATGCCCCGAAGAGAATAAGATAAGAATTCTTGTTTGCTTCATCAACTGATATCACCTTCAAATTGAATAACAGACANGTTTGGTAAGTCAATTCGATAATTGATTGGGTTTAATGATGGTTAGACATATAAATGTGAGTTCACGACTCACTCGGTGGGCCTCAGAAAACGATTTCTCCTCTTTGGCATCTCTCCTTCNAATCCTTTAACAAATCTTTGGATCTGATATCCAACTCGGCTTGATCTTCAACTGATAGATAAGTCTTGAATCTTTCTTCCATCACATCTATATGTTTACTACTAGCGAGCATATAAACGCCTTCTACCACGAAACGACTCTTTTACTTGGTCAACAATCGGTACAATAGCCAAAACTCTGCCCTGACGAGACTAACTATTAATTAACATCAGTAAACCCATAGTTCCAATTAGTTCAGTATCATTGTGGATGATCATCTTCTACCCNTAATTATTTAGCTGTTAACTCAAAAATCTGAAAACCATTGCTTCGTGGATTAAGTAATTTAGTGTTGCCTTCTAAAAGATTTTTTACCTTACAAAGGCGAGTTTATTGTAATTTTTCTGATCTTTGATATATCTGATAGGTGCCCAANCNAAACCGTCAATCAGAAAATGGTGGGTTTTATTGCTTCAATTACCTTCACAATTGCCTCGTCGGCTGGAGTTGATCTATCTTAAGAATCTGACTATAAAAAGTGCCTAGAAATTGTCAAACTAGGCACTTTGATCTCACTAGGAGTTCCCCTCAAGGAGAAAGGAGACTCCAATTTTACAATAAAGATCTTTTTTTGTTCAAATAAATTTTACAAAAAAAAGAGTCAGGTTGTGGGATGATAGGTTGTACCTTGATAGATTGGGGAACTGCGAGAGAATGATGGTCAGCTTTACTAAAAATAAAGCCACAGCCCAACCCTGCCGGGTTNGCCTCGGGTTTTTGCCTGTAAATACCTCGTTCTTTTAGAATCTCAGACAAGGAGAATCATATAAAGAAGCCTTGCGTGCAATGATAGAAAGAATTCAGGCCTATCCTGATCGTAAGGTGGAAGCCAANTTCAGNGTTGGGTAGAAAATTGACGGGACAGTTGGGGGGCAAAACTTTGCCCTCCAACTGTTGACATACCCTGTTTTGCGCAGGTTTGAGAGGTCTGCTGGTATGGCTGCTAGAGAGAGACAGAGCAATGTAGAAGAATTCGGCGGAGAGAACAGATACTTCTGGCGAATGTGCGGATGTTCGTAAACTTTATTCTCAATGCAAGCCAAAAAGCCTGATTAAAGATCAGTGTTTAATTTTCAANTGACTCCAAGTGATAGACAGTTTGTTTAGTGTCTTCGATACTAACATCGGTGTTGTCATCAGTTTCTTAATTTCGCCTTCGGTAAGAGCTTTATTGTAAATTCGTACTTCGTCTATAACGCCAGGGAAACTACTAGCTGGCAGTTTCCAATCATCCGCACCAATCCACAGGTCTAAGTCAGAAGGGGCTATTCCAGTTGCGTTCTTCTTTTCGCCTTCTAGTTGCCCATTGATGTAGATATTCATCTTTCCTTTAGCAAAGCTACCTGCGAAGTGGTACCAATCTCCCTGTTTCCAATCTACAGTTTTGGATTCAGCAAAATGATTATCTGGCTTGACTAAAAAGTCCAAGGAATTTTTGTTGCTAAAATCAAAAATGACAAAAATAGAGTTATTCTTGGACATCATCCGACTGGTGTCGGTGAGTTTATCGGTGAGCTTGAACCAAGCCATTAAGGTCGCTGAATTAATCAAATCTAAAGATGGGTCATCTGCTACCTCCACATAGCTGCCACCACCAAACTCTAAAGCAGATCCAAATTTACCCTCAACCCATTTCGGCCCGTCGATCAACTTACCGTCATTTCCATTTCCCGAAATATCTTCCGCTTTTTTCCCTGCTTTTTCATCAAATGGCCAATATCCAACCAAAGATGGATCCGATACTCCTACAGCGTAAGTCGCCAATGAAAATAGGAGGCATGAAAGTATAATGAACATTGAGAAAACATGGGACCTGTTCAAAGCCTGTTTGATAAACGACAGTGCAAAAAATCGATTAACCTGAAATTTCATATTAGCCTTTTCATTGAATTAAAAATTAGGATAGAAAGTTTTGTTATTGATTTTACTTGAATCCTGTCTCTATTTCACAGCCAGCAGATAATCATGAGGGGGACAACANTTATTGATTCCCTCATGATTATCCCATGGGAACAATATTCCCTCGTGGGGTTGATCCCAACACGTGGCAGTATGCTCCTCGCCTTAAGTCAAGGATTAAATTAAGGGCTAAGTTTGACGTAATCACTTCTTTGGATGAAAGTATGTCCTTCAGAATTTGAGGTGTGATTGCTCATATCCTGCATAATAGCCCTGATTGTGGGATTCCTTTGATACTTTTGCATATCTTCTATACTATTGAATTCCATCTCAACTAATCGGTGTGGATTACCACCTTCAAAGTTATCATAGGATCTGATTCTTACTACCTCTTCGGTGACTAATTTCGGGCCAACTTCTTTGACCCACTCGAGGTATTCTGCTTTTCCACCTAGAGGGTAGTTTACGAAATAGATCATTTTAACTGGCTCAGATTTGCCTGTCTTCTCACTAGCTAGGTGTCCATCAGCATAGGCTGGTTTAGGACTTGACCAGAACCCAATCTGAAAACTAGCTAATAAAGTAGCACCAATTACAATGTAGAAAAGTTTGTCCTTCAAGCGCATTATCAATCTCCTTTCTGTTCATTTATATGTCAGCTCCGAATATAAAACTTTGGAGTTACCGGGGTCAGTATAACAAAATTAGAAAAGGTGTTGTTCTCTTTTTACACAAAAGACACGATTGGTTAATAAAGAAATATATATCTTCAGGAAAAGAAACTTTTGAAGAAAAAAGTGGACCAACTGGTACTGATACCTACCTGGTTACTCCGTACACGAGTTATCTTTTGTTCGGGTTTTAATGGGTATTTCGTAGCAGAAGACTATACAAAATCATCATCGTTCATGTTTTTGTACAGTCTTCTGCTTGAATCTGATAAAAATAAGTGTCGGCAGCTAGGCTCTCTATTTTGCCTTTTGCTAAACTAGTTCGAAAAGTGTCTAGGTTACAGTGTTGAATGGGGGATAGTTGGCTAACAATTGGCAGTGATCTGGACAGTCTGAAGTAGTAACCATGCCATCGATCTGACGTTGGTAACGGATGGATTTCAACTGTCTCAATCTCTTATCAGTGGTGGTTTTCTGGTGATCAGAAATGATCGAATCAGGATTGATAATAGGCTGGAAATTATTCGTTATTTCGATGCCGTTAGGGGGCGTCGAGAAAGTGTCATTCTATGAGAAAAGACCACTCTTTCTTCTACCTTAGCCTTAGAAGTTTCTTTCAATTCTAAGGCAGATAAGCGCCTGGCCAAAAACTATAGGTACGGAAATTACACACTACACCAATTACATTCCATAGACTCCCCGTAATAAAATCTCCCAGCACTAATCCTAGGCAGAACTGTAAGCCGGTCTGATATTGTGTTGGCCCACTGTATTTGAGTACCAGCCACTTGAGGCTAGTACTAATCAGCATACAACTCCAAAAATTCCTCATGGCCCACTCTAAGTTAGCAACAATGTAGCCAATCGGGTGAAACCCCCACCACATCAAACGGATTCTCATGATTGACAGAAACATTGATACCCATAGCCCAAGGCCCATGAAAATTATCGACAACGGGTTCTGTTCTTGCGGATATATAATCCAATTTTGTAGACTATTAAAGGTATGATTACCCCCGCCTCTGGACCACCCTCCACCATTCAAGGCTCCGACTCGATAAAAAATATGCAGGTGAACCCAAGCTAGCAAAATACCACCTAAGGCAGTAATAAATATTAGGCTACATGCTACCTGTCGTCGGTCCATCCCGATTCGGTCCACTATTTTTAAGGCTTCTAATTGATGAGGCATCTGGTGACTGGAAAAACCAAAATTGAACCAGCGATATAAGGCCAAAACAGTTAAGTTTTTTGGGCCTAAAGTTCTGCTACCAGTCAGGCTGATCGTCATCTCAGGAGCCATGATGCCCCACATCGGATGTGTAAAGAACCCCAACTCAGCCCGCATTCTAGTTACCAGAATTGACAACAGAAGGTAGATAGTGAGAAACAGGACCGCCAACCAGAAAGATAGACCTAAGTAGATTGAAAATAAAAGTAGACTACCACCGCTGGCAATCAGCCCCCAAATAGCCCAGCGATACGTGTTGATGTCTGGTATTTTACCAGAGGCCTGCCAGAATTTGGACAAAACGTTTTTTAAATGATTCCGCCCGATCCAAGCGATCAATAGAAGAAAGGAAATAGTCGCACCAAAGGCACGCTCCGCATGATGAGGGTAACCAGGTAAAGAACTCCATCCAGTCATGCTACCTAACACCAATTCTAACTTACCTATCAAGTAGAAAAACCAACAAGAAAAGGTAAGGTCCAGCGGCATTAGGAAACTTAACCCTAGAGCAAATGGATAGAGGGATAGGTTAAACCCACCCTGGCCAATTGCACTCCAAGGTTTGTCCGGAAATAGGTGAAGTAAACTCCGGCGAGAGACTGGTACCGAGGGGAAATCGGGGTGGAGAAAACTGATACCATTGATTAGACTGATGATCGAAGCGATAGAGAAACCCAACCACATCGGTTTGCTACTGAAAAATCCGTTAAGATTGCCAACCATCGATATAGGCAAGTGTATGATGGGATAGCTTAGCTTTTCTTTTTCACTCCATTGCTGTCTTAAAATCAAGTTGAGACATAGCGTCATGGTAGATAGCACCGACACAAATCCAGTCCAGATCAAGGTTGGTACTAACCAACTGTCCAGATGTTGAATGGTATATAAAGTTGAGTTGCCCTGATAGTAGCCGCTCAAACTATGTTTATCGGCTACTACTAACCAGGTTGGGATAAAGGAGGAAAACAGCGAGTCCCACTCATTTTCAGGTGTGGCAAACCAAGTAGAATGACCCAAGGTTGTAAATAAAAAGCCCATTGTGTTGATAGAACACAATGAACAAGCTGAGCTAAGCAAAACGTAGACTGACAGCAATTCTGTCGGATGTAAGCCACTACGACCAAAGACTTTTTTTATCAGTGAATTGAGTAAAGTCAGGATAAACAGGCAGAAGATGACATTATAGAGTGGAACAATAAAGGTCGGCAGCATATAACTGCCGCCCCCCATTTCCATCTCCCCAATTATCAGCCAATAAAAGTTTGGCGGCAACAAGATCGCAGAGATGATAATGGCCCGAAGAGTTACACTCTCAGAGGTGGAATTGGGTTTAAGCATAGGAATAATTAACCAGTTAGTTTAGCAGGATAAGGTCGTTAGCTGGCAATATTCAGAATGGTAGTCGGAATGGATAAAAGCAACGAGTCAAAGGAAACTAGGTCCTACCCCAAATCGGTAACTCTTGCCCTCGATGCTCTTGCAACCAGGTTCTCAATGGGACATCAGCTGCCGTTGGTTGCCACCAGCCTTTGATATCAGTTCCATCGCCCAATAATTGTCGCCGAATCGGGTCACATTTATTTAACACTTCTTCCGGCATCAGATTGAAATCTAACCCTCTCAACCAACGATAACTATAGCCGAAAAAAAGAACTTTTCGACTGGTACTTGAAGTATTTAATCCGCGCCGATGCCATATTCGACGATCAAACAGGACTGCGGTTCCGGCCTTGACACACAAATCCAACACTTTTCCATCGTCCAAATCTGAAGAGGGGGGCATAGCATCCAGTTTGTGACTACCAGGAATAATCTGCATGGCTCCGTTACTTGGGCTGTCCACATCAGTCAACCAATAGCTAACTTTTAGTGATAATCGAGGTTGGGGCCATTCCATTTCCCGCACTGGGCGTCCACCATCCTGATGCCACCCACCTGTTCCTAATTCTTCGACCTTCTCCCGTTCAGGGGGATAAATGATCAGGTGCGAAATGTAAAGCTGAATATTCCACCCCAGAATATCCCAGACCAGAGGAAAGGTTTTGGGCCAATCCAGCAACTGGAGAAAGATATCGCCCTCAAGTACCGTCCGGAACTTTTGTAAAATTTGGTGAGAATCCAAATTTTGTCGTTTTCGCTCCTCATTTTCTATCCCATCGACGACTTGAGTCAACCGTTGAATCATCTCAGCTGACAGAGCATCTTCTACCACTAGGTAACCATCATTATTGAATCTGTCTAACTGTTGCTGAGTGGCACAATTATATAACCATTCCTGACTGGCTTGATTAACGTCCGCCATTTTTACTCTCTCTTTTTACTGAATCGTGCCCGTAAAGATTGAGATCATCTATCACCCCATTTAACCAGATATTCTCGTTAGCTTTCTTATCTGTCCAGACAGGTGCCTTATCATTCTCGCGAACCCTTTCTGTCTTACTTGTCTACTTATCCTTGGCTTAGTAGATAAATCCTCTGGGTTTCCCATCTGGGGTGTCGAATCCCTAATAGCTAACACCTACTCCAACCTGTCCTTTTCTGGCTATCGGCGGATATCCCTCAGAAAAGGACAGTGGCATATAGCAATAGTTAGTTGATTACCACCCGGATTTAATTTATCATGATCGGGATTAGTTTTGGACATATAATATTGGCTTGGACAACTCTCACTAATTTGTTACGACTGGGATTAATAAAAATTGGACCAGACTATGGTTGCTTCAATGACGACCACTGTATAGCAAGCTTCCCTCTGCCTTGGACAGCGAGTAGGCCCAACGAGGCACCTACTCCGTCGTTCATTAATTTCTTCAAGTCGGCCTCACTTAGTTTAGTGTTGAACATCGATACATCATCAATGATGCCCTTGAAATAGCCTCCATCGCAACCATGTCCGGCTGGACATAAACCACTACCAATTAGTAAACCTTTGGCTGGGGTGCCAATAGCATTGACACCTTTAGACTTAAACTCTCCATCAATATAGAGCTCGTATTCCTTGCCGTTGTATATACCAGAGACAAAATACCATTTTTTCGGCTCAGGTAGGGGTATTGAGGCCCCACTGCAACCAGCTTGGCAGCTTTTGAACTCAAAATTACCTGGATTCCAATACTCAAACCACCAATTGGCACCACCTCCATCACCAGGATCTCCATTAGCAATAACCAGGGTAGCAGATCCTTTACCAGCGGGATTATTACCACCTACTTCGTGAGGATACATCCAGAAGGATATTGTGAACTCATAGTCGCCATTGGCATTTTTAGGATTATATTGGTCGGAAGGTGGAATCTGAACATAGTCGTCTTTTCCATCGAATTCAATGGCTTGACCGAATTTCCCCTTCACCCACTTAGGTCCTTTCTCCAATTTACCATCACCCTGATGGCCAGATAAATCGTTAGCAATCTTTCCTTTTCCTTCATCAAATAACCAGATACCAGTAGCCGTCTTTAGTTCAATCTTCCCGTGAACCATAGTCAGACAGACAAAGAATAAACACAAAAACAAGATTGTTGATGAACGCAACATTTTCTCCCCCCAAACCAAAGACGCAAAAAAGCAACCATAACCGTATCATACATTCGTCTGCGAATGGAGAATATTTAAAGTTGGCAAATCAAAAGAGAAGAGTAGAAAAGAAGAAAGGGCACCAACTAGTACTGAGACCCGCCTGGTTACCCCGTACACGCGTTATCTTTTGCGTGGGTTACAATAAAAAATCAGGGGTAAAGAAAAAATAGGTTTGTACCTTGACAGATTGGAAGAACTGTGAGAGAATACGTGTCAGCTTTACTAAAAATGAAGCCACGGCCCACCCCCGCCGAGTTTGCCTCGGCTTTTTTTGTGCCTGTAGATACCTGATTCTTCCAGAATTCCCAGACCTGGAGTAAGTGAGATGTCGAATCTGGCCAGGACTAATTTTG
>PBVO01000146.1 GCA_002729015.1 Candidatus Poribacteria bacterium | reverse complement strand
TAAAGCATATCCAATCACGAAAACTTGGGCTTAATTTCGTTCCGGCTTGCCATCTTCTTGGATACATAAAGGGAGGGCCAAACCACTCGATTTGATCCGAAAATATAACTGCCCCACGAGGATATGTACCTAAGTTGAGCGAACGATAGTCTAATAACCTTTTTGCTGATGGATATGATGGTAGTATCACCTGAAATCCATGGTCGCAAAGATACCCATTAATCCAATCGGTTTGTATTCTTCCTCCAACTTTCTCTTGAGCCTCTGCGACATATATCGAGTAACCTTTTTCGTACAACAATTTCGCAGCAGATAAACCAGCAACCCCCGCACCAATAATACAAATGTCAACATCCATATGAATTTTTACCATATATAGAACCTACCCGTTCTATATATTTGATTTCGACCTCAAATTGAAGTAGTTTTTATAGTCTGAGTGATAAAAAACAATAATAATCAATAAGAATTTGAATCGAAGATGCAGCGTCATCCTCTATCAAAATATACAATCCATGTATCTATATCCATTATATCTAATAATTCGGGTAATGTTTAAGCTCAATGCTTCAGAACGAAATGTGAATCGATAAATGCCAAATCAAATAGTTTCGATACAAAATTGCAGTTATCATATCAGCCTAGAAGGGAAATTAATTCAGATCTTGAAAGATATATCGTTCGATATTTTCGAAAACTCAATTACACTAATCACTGGTAGGAGTGGGTCAGGNAAAACAACNCTTATACATTGTATAGCTGGGTTAATCGTCCCACAAAAAGGATCAATAAACTTTGAATCCAGNGACCTTTGCCAAATGAACCACAACAAACGGGCTAAGTATAGGTTGGAAAATACAGGGATAGTTTACCAATCTTTTAACTTTTTACCCAGTTTGACAATAGAGGAAAACATTGTTCTTCCAGCCATAATGGCCAAACAACCAAGGGATCAATACATAAAAAATTGCAACCANTTATGTCAGGAACTGGGAATAGAAAATCAGCAAAATTTACTACCTCAGTCGGTATCTGGTGGAGAACTTCAACGGGCGGCTTTGGTGCGAGCACTAATAAATCAACCTAAAATCATTTTTGCTGATGAGCCTACAGGAAACCTTGACACCTCAAATCGAGATATTATCCTCAATACTTTTAAAAAAATCAAAAACGAAAAAGAACTGAGTATTGTATTTACAAGTCATGACCCTATAGCTTACGAAATAGCAGATCGAGTTGTCGAACTNGGAGACGGTAAGCTATTGTCAGTAAAATAATGAACAACTTGCCAGAAGTATTTATAAGTCATTTNTTTTATCCATTATCAATAATGTTTTACTATATTATTTTTCCTGTCCTGCTACTAGTCAAGATTGGCTTTTTTCTTCTACCTTGAGTAACTACTTATGTNACTGAAAGAAAAGCTGATCTTTGATAATAACTCACTATATCTATTTTATCTGACCTCATTTAGAGATTATAAAAAATATTGGTTCAAGACTGTCCTATCTTTAGTTGGCTTGGTATTGAGTATCAGCCTAGTTACGACAGTTGCAGTATACATAGATACCATTGAGTATTATTTAGATAAAAAAGATTTAATCTCGCAAGTCTATCCTCAATCATATGTTTCCCACCAGCGCGGAAGCATAAAAAATGAAGAAATACCGGCTTTAATACAAAAAACGTCNATATCTCATGGTTACCCATATAAAAATATCTCTAGAGAAATAGAAATTAANGGCTCTAGAGAATTTTGCAATATAGTTGGAATTGATCTTATTTATATGGGATCGTTTTTGGCACAAAACTCTAGACCTGCGGAAAAAGATGCCATTTTTCTTGTTTCCAANAACGAGAATATATCTCGTGAAAAAATAGCCAAGATCACTATTAATTCAAAATCNTATCAGGTTGTAAGTGTATACAATTCGGATCAACCGATACCCCTAGTTGTAATGGATATTAGTACTCTTGGTTCGATATTTGGTTTCATCCAAATTGATCGTCTATATGTCGAAGATTATCAAGCAAAAAATTTTGATAGTAATGAATTACCAGAATTCAAAATTATTTCTTCTAGTACTGGTAAGCAAAGAATTTCGGAAGCCTTCTTCATTAATTTGAAGTTTATCGGATTATTATCAACTGTAATAAGTACGTTACTGATTTACTTGTTCTTCAGATTTATACAAAAACATCGTCTATTAACCGATCATCTCCTTATTAACTTGGGGATCAGCTCAGAAATTAAACGGACGATAAGAATAATCGAATCTATTTTTTTCATTGTTATAACGACCAGCCTTGGATTTGGCCTAGGGATAGTCTTAAGTCAATTTGGACTCGAGATATTATCAAAAACGATGAACACACTATATTACTCAATTAGTATTCAAAATATTGTTGTTCGTCCCCCGACTTTTGTAAAGTCTTTATTAGTATCAGTTGTATCAGTTTCCTTTGCACTGAGTCCGATGGTACAAAAAATCGAGAGCAGTTTTCTCAAACTCAGGCCTGTTGCAAAATGGATAATGTGTTTGATTTTTATCAGCTGTGGTATTTTTCTGATTTTTGGTGGACAGGAAGACCAATGGATTGGTTATCGTTCGATGATCGGCCTCATAATTATTGTTTTCTGTATGTCNCTGACTGTTGTTTCTGGGCTTAGTTATATTTTCGCTAATCAAAAATCTGATAGGATGATGATGATCAAGACTGCGTCATTTTACATCCANAAAGAAGTTATTTTGTCNACCATGATGGTCGTCGCTATTGCCCTAGCATGTGGGTTGTTTATTTCCATGTCAATTTTCATAAATAGTTTTCAAAATGCAGTGTCAGAGTGGATTATAAAAAGCACNCAATCAGACGTATATATCCAGTCTAAAAATAATTCTATTCCCAGTCCTGTACCTATGACAGAAACTGATATAACCAAATTAATTAACCANCCAGCAACGATCAGTTGGGAAAGTATTTCTAGAGATAATATCGTCGTGAATGAAAAAGAAATCATGCTACGAGGGATACCATATCAGCATATANCCGAACAAATTCAATTTATAGAAAAAATAAGGGATGGACGAGAATACGTATTTTCAGAGAATGATATTTTAATATCCGAATCGGCTGCCCAAAAACTGGGCGTTAAGGTNGGACAAACTCTCAAAATTCCAACCCCAANGGAAACATTCAGGGGGCAAGTAGCTGGGATTTACATTGATTACGCTTCGGAACATGGGGTCATCACGATTTCAAAAAAAATCATGAAAAGACTATACCAGGATCAATTTCAAATACATGGTATTACCCTGATGATTGACGAAACTCAGAAATCCTCATTACTGAGTTCATTCAGTCATTTACTGATTCAAACTAAGGCTGAACTACAGAACTATGTCATAAGAATGTTTAAACAAACTTTTGGCCTAACTTGGATTCTGGCATCCATCAGCGGCATTATTGCACTTTTTGTGTTAGTCAATATGTTGTCAGTGATGACTATCGATAGNCGATCTGAGATTATGCAAATATTNTCAATAGGAGGACAGCGATTNCACCTACGGCAACTNATTTTCTCCCATGCGNTATGGATTGGATNAGTTAGTCTNATNATGTCAACTGTNGTNGGNTTTTCANTAGCTTTGATAATCCTAAAACAACTGACTCCAACATATTTTGGCTGGAAGATTCCACTGTTANTATCNATTCCNCCAATTTTNTATCTAATGNTGTCTATGTTTTTNGTCATTATAGTCACATCTTATNTGGCNTACCGATATATTTGGAAAAAGNTAACCGAAAATATTTATATTCATGAATCAATTAAAACACATTATTTTTCTCGTTAGCCTAANNCTTGNACTNNCAATCAATNCTNAACCATCCNGTCATTATNAATGGGANTTCCCTNCCGATCANGGNGCNCACCACGAATTTAANACNGANTGGTGGTACTTCACTGGGCACTTAACGTCTGCAACNAAAGAAAANTACGGCTTTGAACTCACATTTTTTAGAGTTGCCACCTCGGCCAAAAAACTAGAGGGTAATGAATGGATCCCCGGTCAGGTTTACTTGGCTCATTTTGCCTTAACTGACGATAGTGCTCAAAATTTTGACTTCTTTGATCGCCTAAATAGAGATAGTTTTCAAATGGCGGGTGCGAAATTAAATACACTTCATGTTTGGAATGGCGATTGGCGAGTTACATTAGCAAAGGAAACAATTGAAATATTTGCGCAAACGTCATCGATTCAACTCCAATTGCAATTAGATGGGGCTTCACCCATAATTTTGCAGGGCGAAAATGGATATAGCAAAAAAAATCACGAAGGTTCGCAGTCATCCTACTATTATTCAATGCCTAAGCTAACAGGAGTTGGAAAACTACAAATCGGAAATAAAACAGATAATATTACCGTCGCAAATGTATGGTTTGATCATGAGTTTTTTGATTCCGAAATAAATTCTCAAAATGTTAATCCTTTTCAACAAAGCGTTGGAAAAGGTTATACTGGCTGGGATTGGTTCGCGCTGCAGTTAGATGACGGAAATAATTTGATGATAGCTCAAGTTAGGTCAAATGATAAGACAAAAGGCCATTATTACTTTGGTACTTGGAGTGACCAATCTGGTAACAAGAAACGGATAGATCAGTCGATGATTGAACTAATAGTAATCGATAATTGGAAAAGTAAAGAATCAAAAATAAACTATCCATCAAAGTGGAATATAAAAGTTCTGGAACTCGGAATAGATGTAACAATAACTCCATCAGTACCAAACCAAGAGCTCAATCTTCATCATTTGAATCAGCTTAGCTATTGGGAAGGTAGATGTTTCGTCAACGGTTCCCATTCAGGTCTCGCATATGTGGAATTGGTTGGTTATGAAGAACATAAATAAAACGAAAATCTAAAGCTTAAGTACAATTTGAAGTGGTATTATAAGTTAGTCAGTAATGGAATGGTATAATCAGATTACTGATCAGTAAGGATTTCTCATGTTTTGCATTACTAGGTTTAGGGCCTTCGGTAGTGGTAAGACGTATATATTAATACCAATCACGCGGTGTTGGTTTAAGGTGTCATCCGGTAAATCAAGACTATAAAAAGGAAATTAAACTAATGGTTCTCGGTAGATTTATTGTAATTGTTTCTCTCATCACTACCATCATACATGTTACTTTTGCCAAAGATGTTGAAGATCTCATCCTCTACTTTGATTATGAAGAAGAAAAAGGGGGGATGATTTCTGATCAATCTGGTCGTAACTACGACGGAAAGATTAACGGTAATGTTAAAATTGTCGAAGATGGTGAACGCGGTAACGTCGCAGAATTTAAAGCAAATGGATTTATTGCTTTAGATGTCGAATCTATAGCTGAAGATGATCTACCATTGAATGGAATGAGTGTTTTAGCTTGGTTTAATGTCGACAACGCGGGTGATCAAGCAATTTTTAACGCCCGTTCCGCTGATGGGACTTGGCTAATTCACCCTGAAGTGCGTCCTGCGATTTATCGCTGGTTACTTCGGTCAAAAGCTGGAACAATATTTGACATGCGAGCCGGCAAACCAACTTTTGGAAAGTGGACCCACTTTGCCGGAACCTACCAAAAAGGGGAAGGTGCTGTACTTTATATCAACGGTGTCGAAGTCGGAAAAATGCCAGGGAATCAAGAGATTTCCAATAACTGGGATCAAGGTGCTCGAGTTGGTCTCAATATTGATAACGCTCGACCTTTCAAAGGAAAGATGGATGAACTTAATATCTGGAAACGTGGTTTAACTCAAGATGAAGTAAAAGAAATCGTCAAAACAGGAATGAAAGACTTTCTTGCTGTTCAACCAAATGGAAAATTGGCCAGTTATTGGGCCGACATCAAAAAGTAGAATCCTTTCATATTCAAAATCCGTATTAATCTGAGATTTGCTTTGCAGGTTGGCGCTTGCAGTGTTTGTTTTCTTCATTTCAAGCGCCAAAATTCGCATGCTGGCATGCCAATACGGGTTACTCTATTATCCACAAACTGCCTACTTGGTTTTCTGGTAGTCAACTTGACTGATGGAAAGTTAGCAAATTGTATCTCGAGTCTTTTACTACGTCTTTATTGAAGATCCATAATTTGCTGACGACAAAAAAGAACATTAGTATTTTCACCTAAGGCACTTCTACTACACATCGAAAACCCAGGTAACTATGCCTAAAAGATGGAACATAGTTAAGCCGACTGGTTACATGTAGAAATAACGTACTGAGATTCCAAGACCCACCTCGCAATACCCGATATTTTTGTTCATTACTGTACCAATCTTGGCACCATTCGTAGACATTGCCCACCATATCGTGTAGATCATACTTGTTCGGCAAAAAACTACCGACAGGTGCTGTCTGCGAGCTCCACTTATCTTTCCCGTCGGTATATTCATAATTAGCATAGTCACGGGCTACACTGTCATCGTTGCCCCAAGGGTACTTTTTGTTTATCAAACCACCACGAGCTGCAAATTCCCACTCGTGTTCATATGGTAATCGCTTTCCAGCCCATTTCGCATAAGCTGCAGCGTCATGCCAAGTCACATAAATCATTGGGTGCCTACTGCTAGGAGCATATTTGTGAACTTCATTCCAATCAATCGCCGTATCAGGTCTATAACCTGATGATTTCAAAAATTCCCTAAATTGTCCCACGGTCACCTCGCAGGTATCTATAAAGAATGTATTACTAATTTGAACTTTCTTTTCAGGGATAATTGTTTCAGCGTGAACTAAATCACCCGATTCATTATAGACAGCAGGCAGAACTTTAGAAGGAATTACCTCAAATGCCTCAGGTATTTGTACCATTATGGATCTATCCTTCTGCCAAACGCATTTTCTAGCTTTGGCCTCTGCCAGTTTTTTGGCACTTTCTATCACTGGTACTCTTTTTTCAGCAGAATGAATTACAAGTACTAACAAAAAAAACGATGCTAAACTCAGCTTTCTCATACTAATTGCTTCACCTTCTTAGACTAATCTACTATCACCCGATATTTTTCACTGATGGTATGCATATTGTATAGTTCGGATTTTTGAAGATTTTAGCTGATCATATTAGATTCTCTCAATTTTATTTACCAAGATTAGGTGTTTTCTGTCGGTCATTTATTTAATAATTTGATATGACCGGATACATTTGCTCATTTTTTTTCTATTTAAGTAAACTCACGACCGGTCAAAATGAAAAATCTCAGACAATAGGAAGTCTTAAACTTGGTGTTACCACTAACGGTATGATTCCACACTGGGGCTTATAGAAAACTGGTCCGTAAGAACCGAAAAGTTGGCCTAAAACGGTCATTCTCAAGCCTTCTGTAAATATTATTCTAATATTTGTTTTTTCTTCCTTGTTATTTTGTATGTCCGATTGTCCGACTTCTTGTTCAAGTCTTTCTGGTTATTTGGAACAATCGATTTTAGACTGCTATCTGTCTTTCTTATTGTGTCCCTAATAATCGATAACCAGTAATTGTGGTTTAGTAAATTTTGTGAATTCAGCCTTCAACGGCTTTATATGGGAAAGAAAAGACTAAGCTAGTCGAAGATATGGGGGTGGAGTGAAAGTGACACCGAGTGCTTTTGACAACATGGAGGTGAAACACTCGGCATCACTCGCCAACTAATCTTCTAGGAGAGAAGACAATAATAATGTACTGTTTAATTGAGTCTATTTCAAATTATCTTAAAGTGGAATTGACTATGCAAAAGTGAAATGCCGATTTTCATCATTAATTGTTAACTATTAATGATGAGCGTGAGTGGTCAAACAAAACGGGACAGTGGTAAGCTATATGAGTGCCCTCGAACTTCTTTGAGTTATTGGATTTTTGATACTACTAGTTAAGAGTCCAGAATTGAAATAAATCAGAAACTACAGCTTGGCGAGCACAGTGAGTGAATATCTATTTTTTGTGCCCGTAAAAATAACCTTTGTTGATTAGCTGAAGATCTATTCTGTATTGCTCCCACTTTGGCTATTGGGTTGTGATTCCGTAATCAGTTGACTTCAAGGGTTCGTCAAATGCCAAGTCTATTTACTAATCAGGTTATTTGTCTTGGAAATGATCTCTAATGAAGGATTCTCTATGTTTAAATAGTTTCTGGTTGATTTTACTACCGACTAATTTGTCTGCTAGGGAGCCAATCAACCCCAAGGGCATTTGGTAACTTACTCGGTCTGTGATCATTGTTCCCCCATCCTGTTCGAAAAATGAGTGCTCATGATGCCAATAGTCATGCGGTCCTTTTAGTTGGATGTCGACAAATTGATGAGGAGGATTGTAATTCAAAATATATGATTGCCATCGCATAGGCATACCAAATAACTTAATCTTGTAATCAAAGACCGCGCCTTCCTTCATTATGATGGGTTCTGGTGTAATTAGCGTGAACTTCATAAAGGGAGGCATCAATTTACTAAGATTTTTAGGCGTGTTGAAAAACGAAAAAGTTTCATCCAGTGGTCTGGGAACCCAGGTTTCTTCTTGAAAAATAATCATATGTTTAATCGTATTATATCACTTATATTCGGATATATAAGGCGAGTAAAAGAATAAATTTGATTGGCCATAAAATGGTTCGAATATAATTTGTTTGATTGAGTTTTTTGATGGTGGTTACTTCTTTTCGTTCAAGCAAAATTTGATGACAAGGAACCTGTAAAAAGAAAGTAGAACCCCAAATGAGGAACAAACAAATTCCGGAAAGTAGGAGCAGAACTGAATCGGGCAACAACGTTAATAGCAATATGTAAGAGATAACTTCGGCGATCATTGGTGGTATAACAACAAACAAAATTCTGGATTGATGGTTTTGAGAAAACAAAGGCATATGCTCATTGTCCACGTGATAAAATAGTGGGTAGTGGACAAACTGTACAAACAAAATAATTGCAACCATCCAGAAGTTAGACAATAGTTGTAAAATGAAAAATATATTCAAGCTTTCCATTGAGGAGAATTTTGTACCTTGAATGAATAATTTTATCTAGTCAGTAAAAGACTGTAGATTTGAGTAGCCGCCATAGAAGAGAAATGCAGTCTCCTTCCGTTCTTTAATTTGCACAGATAATAGAGAAAATTTAGATCAAGACAACTGGTTTCTGCTAATAACTTATCTGCCGTACTATGTACTATAGCCAGACGATTCCTATGTGGAATCACAAAAAGCTATTGCAAGTTAAACAAATATCAAATTATGGGCTACCTCGGTTGATCCTGCTCGGTTTTCAGAGGAGTGTGGGTTTTGGCAGCTGGCGAGTGTCCACATACAACGACCAACTTTATGAAAAATTAGGAAGAAGTAGTACCTGTTTGTTACCCTCGGTGCTATTTTTGGTTTATTATTTTCCTCAGAAGAGGTTGTTAAACATTCTAGTGCAGATTCGTTAGTACTGGTAATTGTATTACTGAGTTACTACCTCTAATTTGACGGGTCAAGTCAGTTTTTGTTGGTCTGCTCTTTTCATAATTGAGAAATGAAACTTGTTTTTTTCTCGTTTTTATCTTTTCTATTTCTGACGATTTTACTAAGCTAAATTTTTGTTGATTGGTGGTTAACAAGATTTTCTGATCTGATTGTGATTTTGTTTTTTCACGATATAGGCATACTTGGTTTTACATAGATAAACCGTGCTGGTTAAAAATTTATTTTAACCAGCACGATTTATTTACTGATTCATTAAATTAGACTCTTGTTGAAAGTTTATTGCACGTTTTTGATCAGCCCCCAGTAAGTCGGAAGCTTTTTGACTGATTCGACTGAGGTTGGAGCTGATGGAACAAGTACGGTATCGATGATATGTATGATACCATTCTTGGCTTTGATATCAGTTTGTGTAACTTTGGCTTCGTTTATAAAAACGTTGTCCCCCTTCAGACTGATATATAGGTTTTGTTGGTTCATCGCTTCGGCTTCATCCAGTTTGACGACTTCGCTGGATGGGACTTGCCCTTCTAAAACATGGTATAGGAGTAGGTCTTTGAGCCGGGGTATGTCTTTGAGCAAGCTATCGAGAGTAGCAGCTGG
>PBVO01000145.1 GCA_002729015.1 Candidatus Poribacteria bacterium | reverse complement strand
CCAACCAGATGTACAATTGCAATTATTAGGAGTAAGTTCTTCATTATCTTTTAGATTCAAATTCTTCAGATGTCTTGGCTTTTTGTCTGCGGAGGTCCCTCATCATATACTTGCTTTGCGTTGACAAAGATTTTGCAGAAATGGTGCGGATCAAATTGAAAATTTGAGGAGATAGGTAGTTACAATCTTATTATCTATTGTAACAAAAAACATAAGAACCAATTATTTAGTAAATATTCAGCACCTATATCGTATTTTAATCTAAGGCTAAAACGGGCTAAAAAAGACAATCGGCGAGTAAAGTCCGATAATTATTAAGATTAGAAATTAGGACTAGACCAAAAATTAGAACAAAAATTTTGTCTGATGCATATTTTTTCAGACGTTCCATTTCTGACGAGCTTTGTACATAGGGACAGTTTCACCTTTTTGCCAAGCATAATGTCCGATTGGTTGTAATCCTACCCAACGATCGTCAACTGGCTCATTAGCGGGCTGGTAACGCGTATCCGACGATAGACGAAAACGGTTGGTTGTGTTATCTAAAGAAGCATGCATAGTGAACATCCCGAATATCAGTACATCACCAGCCTGAAAGTTGGTCGTCTGCCATTGCCCACCATACTTATCGATCAGTTCGAAAGGGTCATTAGAAAACCACCCAGTAACATGATCTCGGTCAACATCCATCTGACCATATGTTTGTTTGATTAAATCATATCGATGTGAACCTACCAAAACTGCCAGTGGGCCAAGTTCTATCGGGATATCACCGATGGGTGTCCAACAAGTCAAAACATTAGTTGTCCCTCGCCCCATATAGACAATATCATAATGTGCTCCAGTGAATCCCTTAGGTGGAACAACTCTTAACCATTTATAGTCATAAGTCAAAGCTGGTGTTTCAAAAAAATGGTCACAAAAATTCATAATCTGAGGTGATTCAACCAAATTTAAAAAATCACTATCTCTCGTCATTTCTTGATGTCCCCCGAAAAAACCACCTCGTTGACCACTTTCTGCTACCCCATCGAGCAAAGGAAAATTAGTATCAATTTGCCCCTGATCGGAAAGTTGGTTTATTAGGTGTTGTCGAGCTTTTTCTACTACGCCAATTGGTTGCAGGTTGCGAATGAGTAAGTATCCATCTTCCTCAAATCGATGGTGCAAATCATCCACTGAATCTAAAATATCGTTTGACTCCCTTAGCCAACCCAGATATTTTTCTCCTAAAATCATTTTTTGTTGGTTCATGGTAGTAATCATTGACAATTTCTCCTATCTGACTGTTCCATTAATGGTTCCATAATATACTGATTAGATAATAGTCTTCAACGTTTGGTAGCTTCTGCCGCAAACCAAGACCAGACCTTTAACGCTGTACGCTCTAAAACCGCTTACCTGATAAAAATCAACATATTGGGTAAATTATTTTCTTTGGTTACATTTGAATCGGAACGATAGACTTAAAGACGATAATCACGGGTAGGTATTTTCCTGTATAGTAGTAGTGTACCGATCACAGACTCTCGGTGAAGGAATTAATGAAATGAGCCGCCCCCGTGAACTACAGTGGAAATGCCAAGGCTTCAATCAAAAGTCTATTATATTCATTTTTGGCTGTTAGACCTACTTGACTGGGGTGGATTTGATTAGGAGCGAAAATTCGATTAGACTTATTCCAATCAAAAGAGAGCAGGAAAATGTGCAGACAATCGACTATGGTAATACTTGTTGTAGTATCAGTACTGAATATGGCCTATGCGGAAATTAACCCCGAATCAATTGTTGGGATTTGGTTGTTGGATGAAGGTCAGGGCAAGAGTATCAGAGACAGATCGGGAAACGGGAATGACGGGAAAATCGTTGGTGCTAAGTGGACGAATGGAAAACTTGCTAAAGGACTATACTTCGATGGAAAAAGCCATGTAGAAATTCCGGCTAGCAAGACGACAAACGATTATCAAAATGGTTTTACGTATCTTCTCTGGATTAAACCGACGGAACCACCACCCAACGTCAATACTCGTATCATTGAGAGAGATTGGCATAATCCGACCATCCAGATTGGACCTACTGATTTTTATGCTAGTATAGCGGTCAATGCTGACCAGGCAGCGACCCATATTCGTGGTGGTACATGGAAACAGGATAAATGGAGTTTTGTTGCCATAACTTACGACGGCGACAAGCTGAAACTCTATGTTGATGGAAAAATAGTTGGAGATAAAGCAGTAGGAAAGGCAGATGCCAAATCACATCCAGCGACACCAGCAGAACATCAAGGTTCAATCTGGTTGGCCAGTTGGAAGGCCCCCAATTGGGATTTTAGAGGAGTACTCGACGATATTGGTGTTTTTAATACTCCGCTCAAGGCCAACACTATTAATAATATCATGCGGGACGGCCTAGAAAAGGCCTCTGCTATATCGCTTCATCGAAAGATAACGGTAGCGTGGGGGAAGCTTAAAAAACACTCATTTAAGCAGTCAGGTAAGTAACCAAGACTAAGTTGAGCAGCTACAAAACCAACTAGATTTCGCCACAAGTGACTAAAACCTAATGCAGGCATAATCCTCGAATTGTAAAGCTTTATATGCCTAGATAGACTAGCAACGAGCATTAATCATCGAAGATAGCAAAAAACCGAAACCATTATTGATGAGGCTGAGGCCAATTTTCACAGGATAAGATAACTAGCATACGACTGCATACAGGTATGTTTATGTTTCTTCGGTCAGATACGCTTAAAAATTCCAGCGATACGATAACAGTTCTTCCTGACAAGATAAGTGTTTCAGAATTAATGCTTCCTAGTAATTTTGATAATTTTTGTTCTTTTTGCTGTTGATCAATTTTGGTATTGATTCAATTGGCCGGATTAATAAGTATCAATCTGAGGATAAACCAATGAACCCACGAAGCCAACCATACTGACTGTAAAAATACCATTCCATAATTGATTACTCCCAAATCCTGGCAAGTCTGTATCATCCACAGGGTTTGAGATGAAACCCAATGCTATAAAGAAACATAGCGAATGAAATTAAAAAACGAACCTTTTTTGCGCTCATCGTTGTAAATCTGTCCCATACCTAGAGGCATGATAAGACCATAAATGACTGATGAGAGGCCAGCAAGTAGCTATTAATGGATTTTTTTGGAAGTTTGTTGAGCATTATTGGGAGTTGAATCATCAGAATAAATAAAAGAAGGGAAAATAATAAAAATAAATAGGCAAAAAACTTTCGGCATAGAGAGACTGCTGATCTTATACGCCCAACTATCATAGTACTACAGAGTTGTCATAAAAAATGTTGACAGAACTCTTAATTCAGAAGATCAATAACTGAACAAGAGCCTGACATTCTTAAAAAGTCCCCTCTAGAATACCCTAAAAGCGATTTTAAGAATTAAAAATCATTTTGTTGCCTAAATTTAAATAGATTAACAAATTAGGCTATCTAGGTTAGTTATCAACACTCAAAAAACGGTTGGTGAATTTATCTGAGCATCCCAGAATAAAATGCGGAGGTTATGTCAGTTTTAACTGAGTTTTGTAGAGCGAGATCAGCGATAAAAAAGACCGCAGGTTAGTTTGGGGGTTATTTTGTCTCACATGAGATTAATCTAAGGAAATTAGCAGTAAAAGCAGGGGAGGATTTTCAAGACAAACATGATTTAATTTACCAAGACCTTTTTGATAGAAGCTAGCTAATATCTGATCCTATTAGCTAGTCATAGAAAAAGACAAAAATTGTTAGATCAAGTATTCTTAACTAGAGATGTTCCATCCCAACAGGCATAAAAATTTCGTGTTTCTCTGGGTCTGAATAACCTTCAATATTCATCGGTGCTAAACCAGAGTTTTCTAAAGTAGCCTTTACGATATGCTTGTTGAAAATACTGACAAATTCATCATTCAGGTAATCTGAAACCGGCATCCAAAGACATTCCTCTATTTCGTCGTCTTGTTTGGTTACAGTTTGGGATAGTGGTGATAGTCGACAAACGAAATAGAGGTCAGATTTGTTGTATCGGTAACCGTGCCAGTGTCGGAAACAGACTAAAGATTCAAACTGGGTGCGGACACCTGTTTCTTCTTGTACTTCTCTCACAACACACTCAGCGATATGTTCGCCTTGGTTGAGTGCTCCACCCGGTAGTTTATACGATGGCCTCTGTCGGTTTCGATACCGTTCACTTACAACTAAAAGCTCGTTTTTTTCATTAAGTACAACACCTCCTGCCCCTGTATAGTGCGTTGAAAATGCAGGAATGAATGCTCCCTCTACTAGACGGTAAGTTAGTAACAAGTAGTTTTCCTGACTATGATGAAACACAAATCCCGCAGCTGTTGCGACTGGAATGAGTTCTGCCTGTTCTAATGAGATTTCTAACCAAACGACCTGATAATTTTCTTTTCGCCAAAAATCTAACGAGTGAGTTAACTGAATTTGAAAAGCTGATACATCCTTACAAAGCTCAGCGGAGTTGATTACTATACCTTTGTAAGGATTAGGTGTTGCACTTAATATTTCCATTATGATTCCAACTTGAGTGAATTATAATTAATGCTCACGATAGTATATGGATAAATCGACCGTCGAGCAAATATCGTAACTGTATGTGGAAATTGACTGGAACAACCCTCTTTTTGTTATTATGGAACCAGACCATACTTATATATTCTGAATCTAAAAAGATTGTCACTAAAGATATTCACAATACTGGGTACAATTTAACTCGCATGTCTTTCTGGAACTAATCAATTTTGTTAATTTCTTAGTTGATATAGCAAATAGTATGCTTAGTTGTGATTTTAGCTCAGAAATAATGGCCTTATATACCAACTCAAGCTAACTTTCTTATCTTAACCAGCCTGAATTAGGTAGTAATAGCCGTGTATCAGTATCAAACTATTGTAGGTCAGTCTAGATGATAGATTTCTTATCTTTGACAGTTTTAGGTGTACTTTCATAAGAGTTCACTTTTGGATTTATTCTTTGAACCAATACTTTCAAAATCAACCTGCTGTCGAATGGGGTCTTTGTTGAGAATTTATTCTCCAGACCAGTTTGAAATTCATTCTTTGTTTTCTTGTTGTTGAAAGATAAGAATGGCGATTTTATCTTCATTATAAAGAGTGAGTTGGCCGTCTCGAATATAGTAAGCCTTAGCTTGAGACAACAACTGTAGGTAGGTATGCTCTTGTTGCATGATACCAACCGGATTGGGGCAAGCCATTTTAGTTGCACCTATTCTTTCTATTGTCAAGTCATATCTATTTTCAAGTTGGTAGCCAGCGAAGTACCGGTTGCAACCAGCCGAACCAGATAACCTTTCGGTTGAGAATTGTATGGTTGTTTGGGTGTTGGCAATTACTTTCTTCTTGCTTCCTTGATCATTGAAACTTACCAAAAACCATTCCTGATCCAACTGATCAGTAAGATATACTGGCTGGGCGATTACAACATCTGGTTGCTCAGTTGTAGAAGGTGAAGATATTAAAACGGTTTCAGTGGGCTGTCGGCAACCTAATATCCAAAATATCAATAGCCAAATTGATATTTGGTTGAAAGTAAAATTACTCAATTTGTTTCCTCTAGAACTTACTTTATAACCCTAAGTTTAGCTAGACCTAAGCTGATTTAACCAGCCGTTTAGCTAATCAAGTAGGGATTGACGTCAAAACTTTTCTTATGATCTCGTAGCAATAATAACAGACTTCCTATTCGTTGTCGGCTGTTCAGATCAATGCTATACTGTGTCAGCTTTGTTGGTCTATTTTGTCGGCAATCTAATAAATATTTTTCGTCTTCTTGTAAAAACATAAAAAGGTAAATAATGGATTACAAACTTCTAGGAAAAACAGGTGTAAAAGTATCATCACTCTGTTTAGGGACCATGACTTTCGGTGATGCCGACGAATCTATGTCAGCCAAAATATTTCACCGATGTCGTGAGGTCGGTATCAATTTCTTCGACTGTGCCAATGTATATCATCAGGGTAGATCAGAGCAAATTTTAGGAACTCTGATCGCTGGCTGTCGATCTGAAGTCATAATTACCACTAAATTTTATGGTAGTATGGGGTCAGATATCAATGCTTCAGGATCATCGCGTCGCCATATTCTTTTAGAAGTTGATAACAGCCTTCGTCGCTTGAATACAGGCTTTATTGATCTTTATTTTATTCACCATTTTGATGAGGAAACACCAATTCACGAAACATTGAGAGCTCTCGACGATTTAGTTCGCCAAGGTAAAATACTCTATCCGGCAGTCAGCAACTATGCGGCCTGGCAGATAGTTAAAGCCAATGGGATTTCGGAACAAGAAGGACTAGCACGTTTTGAGTGCATTCAACCAATGTATAACCTTGTTAAACGACAAGTCGAAGTTGAAATACTACCTATGGCTCTATCTGAGCAGATGGGGGTGATTCCTTACAGTCCATTAGGCGGAGGATTACTAAGTGGGAAATATGGTGTTAGCAATCGACCAGATAGTGGTCGTTTGCTAGAAAGTCAGATGTACCAGAGCCGATATGCCGGTAAGCATTACTACCAAATTGCTCAAGATTTTACCCATTTGGCCCAACAGAGCGGTTATCACCCAGCAGGTTTAGCCGTGGCATGGGTGGGGGCTCACCCAGCAATTACAGCCCCAATTATCGGAGCCAGAAATACAGATCAGTTAGAAGGGTCTCTAGCCTCACTACAAATCAACATGACCAGTGACCTATATGCCAGTATATCAGATCTGTCTCCACGGCCTCCATTGGCTACTGACCGGGAAGACGAACGAACAGGATAATTTTTCTGCAACGTTAATTGTGAACCTGTTTTTTCTGATCACATATTTAAAATCAACTGATTTAGGGTGTTTATCAACATGAAATTTTCATTTATGACCTTCTCTTGTCCGGAACTTACACTCGACCAGGTCTTATCTATGGCTAAAGAATTTGGTTATGACGGGATTGAACCTCGTATTAGCGCTAACCATCAACATAGTGTAGAGTTTGAGACCACAGTCGATCAACGTCGTGAAATACGTCAGAAGGCGGACGATCACGGTATTGCTATAGCTTGTGTAGCTACTTCCTGTCGATACGCAGACCCAACTAACCGAGAAGAGATGATCGATGATACACACCGTGCGATCGACCTAACTGCTGATATTGGTTCGTCTAGAATTCGGTTCTTTGGAGGTCAGTTGGGAGAAGGTGTTAATCGTGAAAAGGGGGTTGAATTAGTAGCTACTGCATTAGCTCAAGTTGCTGATCACGCGGCAGATCGAGAAGTCTTTTTGTGCATGGAAACCCATGATGATTGGTGTAATCCATCTGATATAGCTGATGTAATGCGAGCCGTTAATCATCCCAATATAGCCGTTAATTGGGATATCATGCACCCAGTACGTCGTCAGTTTGCTACTATCTCAGAATCATTCGATATCTTACGCCCTTGGATAAAACATCTGCACATTCATGATGGCGATTCGGACAATAACTTAGTACCGATAGGTACTGGCTATATTGATCACCGGGAAGCCATGAAGTGTCTTTCTACCATCGACTATGATGGCTATCTTAGTGGTGAATGGATCAGTTGGTCTGACCCCTACCGCAACCACCTAAAAAGAGAGTTAGACACACTAAAAAAATATAAAGTTGAATTANGCCAAATTTAAGTNTAATCATACTTTATGATTNAGAAGTATAGATTACTTGAGTGTAAANAAGTNTTGATCGAANANNGNNTTGCCNANTTTTGNAATTCTGTTCATAAATATCAGTTCTGACTTTCAATNCANCAAAGTGTNAACTGATGAAAGGATTTTCNATTGNACGTCTGTTATATGTTTTTNGGTNCCTNACCTTAACAAGACCAAGCATTCANTAATTNAGTNCTCTNAGGTTCCAAAGAATAACCTGGCNGGNAGATATANATTTGGAANCTATTCTCTTAGATCTTNCTTTTANACAATATAATTCACAAAAATTATGTTTGATCNTAANTNGTNNAAAATTATCCTTTGGGATCAATGGTCGTCNGAATATCTCTCTAAGTATATTTTTTGTTAAGTTTTCTNATTGTTNTTTATNAAAGGANACTTCAATTGAGTANNNTCCCAATTATTAATCGAGAAATCAACCNGAANNCACCAGAAGCTTACTGGNAAATATGATAATGGATAACAGAAAGATTTTGTGGTTGGTGATATCGGTGATGGGATTAGTGATTCTAGTGAGTGGGATTTATATCGCTGACCTCCAACAACAATTAACGGAACTTAGACAGTCAACTCCTGAGACAGTAATTATCTCTGACCAACCGGTTGAAGTTGATCCGCAAAAAACTAATATACAAGTCAATAATTTTCATCCACAAGGTGTTGTTCCGCAAGACGCCAGCTTTACAATTACCTTTTCAGNTCCAGTGGTANACCAAACTTTAATTGGTCAAGATCTAGCAGACCTTCCTCTTCGTCTTAATCCAAAAATACCTGGTAAAGTTAGGTGGATTGAGACTAATCAACTAAAATTTTTCACAGAAAAAACNTTGCCTCCTTCCACTTCATTTCAAGTCGAAGTGCTNCCAACAATATTAGATAACAAACTATTTAACCTGATTGGTAATCGNGTTTTTACATTTCAGACTGAACAGATAAAGGTTGAAAGTGCCGACTTGCAGTTTGCCTATCAGTCGAAAAAAGGAGTCCGAGCTAAGTTAGTGGGTAAAGTTAAGTTTAATTATCCAGTTAGNACNGGTTCTTTTCTNCAGGCAACNACTATTNAGCGTAATCAGGAGAAAATTGACTATAGCCTAGTTCACTCTACAAATACGAATAATGACAATAACCAAGTTTTTGATTTTGAGACGATTGAATTANAGCGAGGNAATACTGACCAACCTATTGTCTTAAAAATTGCTAAGGGTTTAAAACCGGTTGATGGACATCAAGGTTTAGTTACTGAATATACTGTAGGTTTGGCTTTACGCCAGCTAGGTCAGCTGGTAGTCGAAAGTGCTTTCCCTTCTCAAGATAATATGGGGCAATACCTACAGGTTGAATTTAATACTGATGTAACGGCAGAAAGCCTAAAGTCATTTATTCAGATCAGTTCAGCTGAGGACCAACCAATACCTAATCAGAAATTGCGGATTAGTCCAAAATATCGNCGAACGATACAAATACAGTGTNACCAGTTCAAACCTGGTAATTCCTACCAGTTAAAGATTCTTCGTGGCTTGATAGCTAATGATGAATCNGAATTGAAAAAAACATTTCAAAAGACTATCAAATTTGCAAATCTGAATCCTAGTCTTCGTTTTTTAGGGGATGGCATGTACTTATCCAGAACAGGAAACATGAATGTAGGTTTGGCCACTATCAATGTTAGTAAAGTACAGCTAGAAATTTATAAAGTCTTTCGTAATAACATCAATCATTTGGCTAGAAGTAATTGGTCTCAGTGGATGACTTCTTCGCTGGGACAACTCTTGTCGAGTCAAGAACTACCGATTAACTCAGTTAAAAACGATCAGGTTGTAACCCCGATCTCACTAGCGGATTATATCGATGCTGAAAGAAAAGGGATCTTTCTGGTTAAGGCNCGGAAATCGGATCAGCGTTGGTTAGATGCAACTCGATGGGTAGTGGTAACCGATCTGGGAATAATTGCGAAAAGTTCAACTGAGGAGTTAAGGGTTTGGGTCAATTCGCTTGAAACACTAGAGCCGCAAGCTAATGTCACTGTCAAATTAGTTAGCAAAAATAACCAGACTTTATTGACTGGAAAGACCAATGGTAAGGGCTACACTAGTTTCACAGATCTAGAGCAAAAAACCAAGGATTTCTATCCATTTTTTTTAATAGCACAAAAAGGTGATTTAAATAATGGACAAGACTTTTCTTTTCTTCAACTAGACAAAACACGAGTTTCTTTGACCGATTTCAACGTTCGTGGCGATCCTTACACTACCGATGCTTATGATGCTTTTCTCTATTTTGATCGGGGAATCTACCGGCCAGGGGAAAAAGCTAATTTGGTGGTCTTGGTTCGGGATGAAAAAAACCTAACCCCAGCACCGTTTCCGGTACTACTTCAAATTCTAGGACCTAACCAGAGAATTTTTCGAGAGCTACGAGCAGAACTGAATACAAAAGGTAACAGTGAATTCGAGATTCCATTTCCAAAATATGCTAAAACGGGTGGTTATACAGCCCGTTTGATAGTAGCTACAAAAGAAGTTGGTCGACAGACTTTTCGATTAGAAGAATTTATGCCAGACCGAATCAACGTGGAACTACGTACACTGCAGTCATCCTATCAACTCGGCCAAGAACTAACAGTAGAATTGAGAGGGGTAAACTTATTTGGACCACCGGCTGCAGGTATGAGTGCAAGTGCTGTTTGTGACCTCGAATCAAGCAAGTTTCGGCCAAATGATTATGCCTCTTTCTCTTTCTACGATCAGGATCGTCTATTCAAACGGCAGCAAATTAACTTGGGTGAATTAGTCCTAGATACAAATGGTAAAGGTCAATTTACCTTAAGTTTACCTCCGACTGTGCCTGCACCATCAGCTTTAAAAGGCATCATCACCGGGACAGTAAGTGAACCCGGTGGTCGAGCAGTCAGTGCCTATAAACGGATCGATATTCACCCTTATAGCCACTATGTTGGATTAAAAACTGATTTCGAAGGCTACGCTCAAATTGGACAACCGGCTGATATTCTACTGGTATCAGTCAATCAAGCGGGTGAAGCGGTTACTAAACGAAAATTAGAGATTCAGGTGTTTAAATTACAGTGGAACTCGATTTTAAAACAGGATAAAAAAGGTCGGTATCGCTACCAGTCCGAAAAACAACCCAACTTGTTGCGAACCGATACACTGACTTCAACTCAATTAGTAAGTCGTTATACTTTCATTCCTGATGAATACGGGGAATACCAAGTTACCGTACGAGAAATTGAAAGTGGTAGCCGAAGCTCTATTACATTTTATACTAGCGGATGGGGATACTCACCCTGGGCGATGGAAAACCCTGATCGTTTAGATCTGGTTTTAGATCAGGAAAGTTATAGATCTGGTGAGATTGCCCAACTACAGGTAAAGGCACCTTTCGCTGGCAAATTGTTAATAACGTTAGAACAGGACAAAATCTT
>PBVO01000144.1 GCA_002729015.1 Candidatus Poribacteria bacterium | reverse complement strand
TGACAAACCGACCGACTTTTGCAGGATGTTTCAAGCACCCTGAACTGCCGTTTTATGTTCATCAACCCAAAACGGTTAACCGTGAATCAGGATCAAATTGTTCCCACAGAAAATTTATTTTTGATGATTCTCGATAACATATTGTTGCAGGCTATAAACAAAATAATTTGAGACAAACAAAATTCTTTCTCATTGATCATCTCCAGGCAATTCTAGCCATCCATGCCCATTCCTAATAGATTCAATAGCAAGTTGATAACGCCAACCATCACGAAAGGTTAGATAAGGCTGATGGTCTTGACCTTTGATGTCAGCCAAAAAATCTCTTGCCAATGCACACCATCGATTTTGAACGAAATCACCAATTTGAGGTAACTGATCTTTTAACCTTTGTGGAACTTTCAATTCCCTAGCTTCCTCAGAATTGTTGTTATACAATAATATTTTGTTTAGGTAAAATGTCCCTTCTGTTGCCAATGTGCCTTTATCTCCATAAAGTCTAATTCCGTTAATACCAGTCGATACTGGTTGTCCTACCCCAAATAAAATTGTAGCGGAAACATCCACATGGTTGACCCTAAACTGAAAAAGAGCAGAAAAAACATTATCGGCATCTACAGGTCGCCATTCCAGATGAGCTGCATCTTCACGAGTCAGCTCACCACCTTTTTTTAGCCAGTCGCGATAGTCATGCAGATCTGGAATAACTGGGGCTTTATTTGTCAGGACCCTAGCTTCTCCCATTGATCGTAGTAACCTACCATCAGTTATAGCTTGTAAAATGCCCAGCATGTGTGGTAGTCCATTATTCAAGGCCCCACCACCGGCGTCTAATGTCTGCATCCACGACCATGGCATAACTGATGATGGAGATCTACGCCCTCTAGTGGTGACAACAATATCTCGCAATGTACCAATAGTATCTTTCATTAGTAATTCATTTAGCCAAGTTACACCTGAGTCGTATCGATGTGTGGCTGCATATGCATGCTTAACGTTAGCTGATTTGGCAAGTTGATAGATGCGACCAGCCTCATCGGCAGTAGTTGCAAGAGGTTTGTCACAATAAATATGGCAACCTAAATCTGTCGCTACCTCAATTACTGGTTCTCGTAAAGCAGCTGGCGTAGCAATTGCAACTATATTTGGCTTAACCCTTTCAAGCGTCTCGCGCCAATTCACAGAGGCCTCAGCCACATTCAATCGTTTAGCAACTTCGTGTACAACGTCTAATTTCCTAGCACAGATAGCCTGTACCTCTACACCAGCAAACTCTAAGGCNTTGGTATGTCCTTCACCCGCCCATCCTGCTCCTATGGTGACAGCTGTTAGTTTACTACTCATATAGATGTTGTATCTCCAGATAAAGTTACGGCCAAAACCATATCTTGTAGTTTTACCTTTAAAGAGGTGCGATTATACAGATTCCACCAATTTTTGTCAATTAGCCAATATCCTTGTTGGTTGACCAATTTGGTTAGTTTTCTTATAATGGTTAGGATATTCCACAATTGGGTGCAATTTTACGAATGTAAGTTAGTCTGATCTTTTTTTAATTAATAAAAAATTGAAGATTAAAATGCTTTTTGAACGTCCGGTTTTAGTGTTCTATACCAATTTGCAGTTTGTAAGAAAAAGATCTAAGTTGAAATATTGATCAAAAAAAAATACAAAGATAAATGAATGAAAAAGAAACCAAATATCTTATTTTTAATGAGCGACGAACACAGAGCTGATGTAACCGGATATGAAGGTGACTCAGTTGTTCGAACTCCTACTCTCGATTGGCTAGCACAAACTGGTACCGTATTCCGTAATGCTTACACACCTTCACCAGTTTGTGTGCCTGGTCGACAATGTATGATGTCGGGCCAACTTCCTAAGACAGTGGGTTGTGAAGGNTGGGTTGATTTACCTGCTAACCATATGACATTCTCTCGCCATTTATCNCGNTTCGCCTATGANACAGTAGCCTGTGGNAAACTNCACCATCAAGGCCNAGACCAAATGCAAGGTTGGACGCANCGACCAGCTGGGGATATCCACGTTAGTAGCAATCAAATAGCAGACAGGTCTGAGTCTGATTTTGAACAATATTCGCGTTCTTTTTCTAGTTTTAAATGGTCTGATAGTAAAGAGATCAAGCGTGCTGGGGTCGGTCTATCACCTTGTGTAACTCGAGACCAAATCTGGACTGACAGTGCTTTACATTTTATTGACGATTATTTTAACAGCGCATACTATGACCGTGAACAAGGTCAAAAACCATTGCTCTTAAAACTCAGCCTTCTACAACCACATTATCCTTACCAGACGGATCATGAAAAATTTACTTATTATCTCAATCGAGTTAATCCCTATTTAAACCAGAATGTATTTGAACATCCATTTCTGAGACAACGATGTGTTATTCCCGGAAAGGATGTTTCTGAGCGAGAGCTGAGACGGGCAGTCGCAGCCTACTACGGTATGGTGGAAACTATCGACGATCATTATCAATCAGTTCTATCAGCTTTAGAGCATGTTGGACAAAATCTGGATGAGTGGATTATCATATATACATCTGATCACGGAGAGATGTTGGGACAACATGGTATTTGGGAGAAGCAGAAATTTTTCGAAGCAAGTGCTCGAGTTCCACTTATCATTCGTTNCCCTCAACATTTTGAGCCAATAACAGTTAGAGAGAACGTTAATTTATGTGATTTGTTCGCCACTCTGTGTGACTTAGTAGATATACCTTGTNCAAGTGGTTTAGATAGTCGCTCCTTAGTATCATTGATGACTGGTCAAAATGATGATTGGTCAAACGAAACTGTCTCTCAATTTGGTTCTACCAATTTGATGATTAAGCAGGATCATCTTAAATATCAATACTATGGTCGTAATGGACCAGAAGTTCTCTTTAATCTCAAAATTGATCCTAGTGAGACGAAAAATTTCATCGCCCATCCAGATTATACTGACGCAGTACAACAATTTCGGCAAAGATTAAGTCAGCTGGGACATGGCCCAGACGCTGACGCCGCATATATTAATGCTGGCTATAGTTTATAATTAGTTAAATCATGTTATACAATAGATTGATGACGAAACTTTGTCTTCTGGTTTGTTGCCTGATGTGTATCCCGATGTGGTGCCTGTCAAATCCACTAGCCGAAAAAATGCTAGCTGATTATCCTGATCGAGTTACAAAAGATGGTGATTTAATCGTATTACCATCTCATGGTACNGCTTACTTGGGTACTGATTTTCATGGGAAGTTGGATTTTTTCGATCAGTGGATTAAACGTACGAATCTTATTGATCAAATCGCTGCTGGTCAGGATGTATACGGTCTAATTCTCGGTGATGCAATTGACCATAAACTGACAGAAAAAATACCGGATCCCGAATCAGACTCTAAACTAGTAAGTCGAGTTATGGAATTGAAAAAAGAACTTGGTCCGAGCGGGGATCGGTTGATCTACTTAAAGGGTAATCATGAAATGGCGGCTACCGAAATTTATGCTATGTTAAAAGAAAACGGCATGAATAGAGAGAATCGTGAGGANATGATTGCTTCTCTCTATCGTAGCCCCCAAGGCAGTTACTTCAAACAATTTAACTTTATCGAGAGAATGAGTGATGAACAATATAACTTCTTGAGAAAGTTACCTGTTATTGCTATAGGAAAGAATGGTCTTGTAGCTGTCCATGCGGGAACTTCATTCGCTACAACTCAATTAGCAGATTTGATACAACCAACGGAAAAGATTTTGACTCAACTTTTATGGGGGCGTCCAGATGTTGCNATGAGCAATGGCTATACNCACCAACAGACAAAAGATTTTCTNCANAAAATNGGGGGGCGATTTTTATTAGTTGGACATACCCCACTAAGCTATTTACCTGACANAAGTATAAAGGATGGCATTTCTTTGTTGCACNACAAGCAGGTAGTATTTACCTCTGGNCATGGNGCNTTNCCTGGNAAATCCTCCTACCTTTCAATTGACCTTTCAANAACCTATTCGGATGTTTCTGAATTCAAATATGGNNCTGAGATACATTCCCTNTTCCNAGANTAAACTNTGCGAAATNTTTTGAANCTAATTNCTTAGNNTGAAATTTATAAGNTNTTTTTTGATATANANCAAAGGACNAATTTAGCATTTGGGAGCATTCCATGTTTATCATACACCGTCGGTTCTTACTATTTCTTGGCCTAATCATCGCAGCTATTAGTACAAATTGTATAGCAAAAAATATTAACCAAAGAGAATTGAAGATAGACGATCTTTTTCCCCATGACCAAGTTTTGGATGTACAAATTACGATTGATTCCAAGGATTGGGATTCGATCCGTTACCAATCGCGCAATTTTTTTGAAGCATTGAACGAAAGTCGACAACATGCTCCCATTGATCATCCTTACACATATGTTGAGGCTAGTGTTTTAATTGATGGTGTTGAGTTCCCTCAGGTTGGTATTCGCAAAAAAGGTTTTATTGGGTCACAAAATTCCACTCGCCCATCGATCAAGGTAAAACTCAATCATGTGGACAAAGAAGGACAAATTGACGGATTGACTAATTTGACCTTTAACAATAATCAACAAGACGTTAGCTTAATTAGCCAATTTATGGGATATGGTTTATTTAATGCGGCTGGTATACCTGCTCCTCGTTGTGCTTACGCTAATGTGACCGTCAATGGTCAAGACCTAGGTATTTATGCTCATGTAGAAAGAATACATCGGCCCTTCTTAAAACGAGAATTTGGCAATGACGATGGCGTATTATATGAAGGTACAGTAGTTGATTTTTATCCGGGTTGGTTAGGTAGTTTTGAACACAAGTTAGGTTCAGACGAGGTTGGACGAAAAAAAATTCAAAAACTAATCGATGTTTTGAATAATCCTAATGACAACATCGAGTCGCTAATTGGAGAATTAGTTGATCTTGAATCTTTCTATGTCTTTTGGGCTATGGAAGGATTACTCGGTTTTTGGGACGGTTACTCAGGTAATCGAAATAACTTCTTCATTTATCTTAACCCAAAGACAGATAAATTCCACTTTATTCCTTGGGGCGCCGATAGCATGTTTGAAAGATACAGTCCTATCCGAGATGACAGAAGAGATCCTGTTTCAGTCAAGACACAAGGCTTAATATCCAATCGATTGTATCAATTGAAATCAGGTCGTCAGCGCTACCAAAACGCGCTGGAAGAAATTATGGCACAGAATTGGAGTGATACTGCTTTATTAGCAGAAACAAAAAGAATTCAAGCTTTAGTCAAACCTTATCTAGCTGTTGGAGATGAGTACGAATCAAATTACAATCAAGATGAAGCCAGAGGTTGGATTGAATGGGCGAGAAATGCATCTGCCAAAGAACGCCAAGGAGCTATAGACAGTGAAAAATTTAGGAACTTATCAGCAAAAACGCAAGAAATGATAATCGAAGGTATTGGTGACCTAGAGAATGTAGAACAAAAAGAATCATCAAGAAAAGTGGATAAAGATAAAGTCGAAGAATCGGATGATGCGTGGGAAGAAGGTGTAAAAAAACAGCTATTTTATCAATTTGATCGAGCTTTGGAACAAAGGAGACAGTTCATTCGTCAACGTGATCTCGATATCACAGAAGAAATTGCCCAAGGGATGCCGAAGTGGAATGCCAAACCCGCGGA
>PBVO01000143.1 GCA_002729015.1 Candidatus Poribacteria bacterium | reverse complement strand
GTTTTTCCATTTCCATAACTAGAAGTCCATAGCTATAAAGCGTTTCACATCCCATTTAACGAATATATTAACAGGACGTAGATTAGAAGTAAGAAAATTGCTAAGCTCATGCTGTGCCTTGGTTTTTGTGCGTTTACCAATTATCCCCGGTAGCTCAGTTGGTAGAGCGGGTGGCTGTTAACCACTAGGTCGGCGGTTCGAGCCCGTCCGGGGGAGTTTTAACAAGGCGATCCAGATTGATTTTGGATCGCCTTTTTTGCTATAATCGAATTTCTAAACTGGTTTTTTCGACTAAAAACTCATGTGATAGGTAACATTTATGTCATTTGATTCGAAAGATCCTAATGCGCCTGATTTTTGCCCACAGGATCTGTCAAGGCGACGGTTTCTCAAATTTGGAATGAGCAGTTTCATAGGAGCGATTGCAATGAAACAAGCTCAGTTGATGACATTTGCACAGACTACACAGCCTGCGCCGTTGGCGGAGCACTGTATCGTCATGTTCATGAATGGTGGCCCCAGCCAACTAGACACATTCGACCCTAAACCGAACTCACCAAATGGTGGTCCATTCAAAACCGTTAGTACTAGTGTTCCAGGTTTGCAATTTGCTGAAACTTTGCCTTTGCTGGCTGAGCAAGCACACCATCTAGCGGTGATCCGATCCATGGCAACCAGAGAGGGAAATCACGAACGTGCCCGCTACTTACTACATACGGGTTATGCACCTACTGGGTCGGTCAAGCACCCAACCTTTGGGTCATTAGTTTCTCACTATTTGGGAAATGAATCCTTTGAACTCCCGCACTGCATAAACATAAATTCTCCTAGTTTTAACAGCGGTTTCTTGAATGCGTCGCACGACCCATTCGTAGTCAGTAACCCATTGGAACCAATCGACGACATCGAATATCCGGAACAGATGGACGCACACCGTTTTCAAAACCGTTTGAAGATGTTACAGGATTTAGAAAAGGATTTTCTACGTAATCGTTCTGGTAGAAGCACCGAAGCACACCAAGCCATTTACAAAAAAGCTGACAAGATGATCAATTCAGAACGAAAAAAAGCTTTCGAATTACAGGAAGAGCCGATGGCCATTCGCCAGGCTTATGGCATGAATCAGTTCGGTCAAGGTTGTCTAATGGCCCGTAGACTAATCGAGCGAGGCGTCAAGTTTGTCGAAATTTCATTGGACGGTTGGGATACTCATGACGATAATTTCACTCGCGTTGGTAATCTAATGCAGGTTGTTGATCCTGCATTCGCGAGCCTGATCAATGACTTGTCAGAGCGTGAGCTTCTCGATAAAACATTGGTAATTTGGATGGGAGAGTTTGGCCGAACTCCAAAAATCAACAAAGACGAAGGTCGAGACCACTTTCCCAATGGTTGGTCAATGACATTAGCAGGTGGCGGTGTACGAGGCGGACAAGTTATAGGACAAACGGATAATGAAGGGAAGGTCTTATCGGGGCAGGTTTCGGTTCAAGATGTATTCGCCTCGCTTTGTTTTGCTCTTGGAATTGACCACAATCACGAAAACTACTCTCGGTCTGGTCGCCCCATCCGAGTGGTAAGCGAAGGTCAGTTGATTCAACCACTATTCGCTTAAACTTGGTAACCAAAAATTAACTGGACAGGTCATATTTTTCGTCTGTCTCGACGCTTCTTGGGGATGTGTTGCCTAGCTTTGGTCAGTTGTCACTTGGCAAATCCAATACCTCCGGCAGAAAATGACTTGAGAGAGTCCCTACGTCAGTACTCTGTAATTGCAGCATCTAACCCTCTAACTTCCTCGGAAGCTCAGCAAGCAAGGCTTAACGCTGCCCTACTTTATTATCATGAATTTAAAGAAATAGAAAAAGCCCTGCAAATTTTCCAAAAGATCATTGATCTGCGACCAACTTCTTCTCAGGCTGGTATCGCTTTGCTGGAGCTGGCTGAGCACCATTTTCAAGCACAAAATTACACTCAATCTCGTACTCGGTATCTGCAATTTGCTCTCGATTTTGCGAATGACTCACAAATAGCACGGGCGAAAAAACGGATTGCCGACTGCTTATTTCACCAAAATTTATTTGATCAGGCATTGGATGCGTACCAAGACTATCAGCATCGATTTACCAAAACAGAAAAGGAAGTTGAGGTTTTGTTACGCGTAGCAGAAATTTATCAAAATACCGACCAAACGAGTTTGGCTCGACGGACTTACCTCCAAGTATTGAGAGATTTTCCAGAACGCAGGTTGGAAATTGAGCCAATACTAGTAGCTCTAGGAGGAATAACTGAAAAGGGCAATCAAAAAGTAATGTCAAATGCTCCGTTACAAATGACTGACGCTGATAGTGATAGTCTTAGAAGACAGACTTCGGAAGCAGGTGTTGGCCCCTTGTCTCGCCCTAATGCCCAGATAGAAATCAACAGTTGGAAAAGTTCGACTGTTTTCAAACATAACGCTAGGACATTACTTGAAGAAAGTGGTATGCTAGAAGTTGGAGAAGTTAGGGATAGCTTAATTGGCAATGGCGTACTCCTAGATGATGTAGTAATGAATCTGGGGCAGCGGTTTTTCATGATTGGGGATCATTTAAAAGCTGGCGCTTGTTTGGAAAAAACAGTCGCTCTAGGCATCCAAAAATCGGATGTTTACCTTCAGTTAGGAGTTTGTTACAAAAAAGCCAAAGCTTGGGATTTAGCTGGGCAAACTTTCGCTAAATTAGCGAAAGTTGATCCGGCGGCCATTCAGTCGCTAATTGATGACGCTGCAAGTAAACTGGATTCACAACCAGCTTATGCTAGAAAATCTCTGCAGGTGTTGGTTGGTATTTCTAGATCAACTGACTTGGTAATTCAACAAATCCAACCCGACTTAATACTTTTGAAAAAAAAATGAACGGCTGAAGGTCTTTGGCAGTCTAAAACTGAGTCTGGTCCTAGTACAGCTAGCCGAGAGAGTGAAACTTGGAACGAACAGAATCCATTTTGGTCGCTGATCTTTGTGATGGAGATATGACGGCCCTAGCCATTTTAGTCAATCGACATAAGGACTTGGTATATCGAGTGGCAATGCAAATCACCAAAAACGCTGATGATGCTAGTGATGTTCTACAGGACGCTTTTCTAAAGGTTTATAACTCAATTAATGCTTTTCGGCAGGAATCTGCATTCGAAACTTGGCTCTATAGGATTGTGGTCAATCTATCGATTGATGCAGTCAAGAAGCGGAAGCGTCAACAAGAATCAATGGCTTCGTTATCCGGGGTTTCTGATGTTCATCAAAGTCGAGATGCCCAGCAAGATCCAACTCGACAGGCAGAAAGAAATGAACTACAGGAATGGGTGACACAAGCTGTTAACAGCTTGTCAATTAAACACCGATCCGTTGTGATATTACACGAATTAGAAGGGCTGAGTCATCCACAGATTGCCGAAATTTTGGACTGTTCGGAAGGAACTGTTCGTTCTCGCTTGCACTATGCTAGAAAGAGGCTACGAGTTTTGCTAGCACCATATATTGATGTCAAAGGTAAACAAGAAAAGAATTTCAAACCGAGCAAAATTAAACAAATTTGTGGTCAGTTATGTCTTTGAATTGTAGGCAGGTTCAAAGACAACTATCATACTATATTGACCAACAACTGACATTGCGGCGAAAGCTGGCTATCGACCAACATTTGGGGGGTTGCAATTTTTGCCAACATGCGTTAGAATCTCTAACCGAAACGCAGAAGTTACTCCAGTATTACGTTACCCCAGCGTTGCCAGACCCAGACCGAGTAATGGTTGATTTAAAAAGTCGGATAGAAAAAAGGGACGCCGGTCCTGCTTGGCAACAGGTATTAGGGCTAAATGCTGGGTGTCGAAGGATACCAATCGTAGTATTACGTTATACTGGTATGCTGATTGTTTTACTTTCGGTTTTGCTCTTTTTAAGAGGTTTAATNATGGGNCTNCCAACGGNCTTGANGGTTGCTAACTTTGNTCNGGANGAGGTGTCGTCCGNTACCGTTCCTTTTTNTCAACCAAACAGTGGNCGNNTGCTGTTTACTAAAGCCGATTATTCAGNAGAAAACCGGCGTTTTGAACGCTTNATNTCTAAAACCNCTCNCTCAGCTAANCAGNAAATNTGGGGCTTGACAATTATTAGANNGAATCGAGATCGTTTGCTGTTACCATTTGATCAGTTTGACCTTTTTCTTNAAAAATCNAACATCGTCGATTTGAACAGTCGNGANTTTACCATTNANGGGNGGCAACCTCTGACNGTTCTACAGACTGATTTGANANTTAATTCTGAACAGGTCGGCGCTGANGCATCGGCCCTTTTTACGTTTTCTTATAGTACACCGCCACGGGGTCGAATGACTCGTATCAATCGCTTACCTGAGGTTGTTCGTGATATGGCGGTGCCGTTAAAACAAGACCTCATTCGTGATATCAATTTAAGTTTAAGTGGGCTTTAGAGCGTACTTAAAAGTTAGTTCCTCAACAAGGAGAATAAGATGAACAATAGGGTGTTAACCGCGTTGGCTGTTTTGGCCTTGGGCGTGGTGCTGTTTTGGCCTTCTGGTAGCTCCAAGAAGGTTGAAAGCCTCTACAAAGAAGGCGAGGCACTATATGCCAAAAAAGACTACGAAGGTGCAATTGAAAAGTATAAAGAGGCGCTAGAAGAATCTAATAAGCCAATGGTCAAAACTGAGGTCATTGATAAGGATTTTTATACTCTGGCCCAATTTAAGATTGCCGTCTGCTGGTCGAAGATGGCCGAAGATACAGGTGATNTAAATCACTACGAGGAGGCCACGCGTATTATCGAGGAAATTTTTCCCAATGCCGTCGTGCCTCGACATATGGAAGGGTTGACCTACCTTTGGGCNAATGTTTTGTACAAACAAGAACAATACGAATTGGCCGAACCAAAATTCATGGAGCTAATCGAGAACTTTCCCAATAGCCAGTTTGTAGAAAATGCTTGGTATGCTATTGGCCAACTGAACTACAAATTACAAAGATTTGACGCCACACGTCAGGCTTTCAAGGAAGTNTTGGATGGTTTTCCAAACTCTGAGTTCAAAGATGATTCACAACACCTGATTGCTCAATCGTTTTTGGATGAGGANAACTATGAGCAAGCCTATCAAGAATTTGATAAATTGGCTACAGAAGANTTCAAGAACTACCCTGATCTTCAGGCAGAAGCAATGTATAAAGCATCTTACTGTACNAGCCAACTTAACCGATTTGAAGATGCTATTGGCCGTTATACTAACTTCATCACCAAGTTNCCCAACAGTAAGTATGTTACGGCAGCGTATTTTGATTCTGGAGCGATATACGCTCGACAGAAAGATTATGATAANGCACGGGTCAATTATGAGTTGGCGATTCAGAATACAGACGACAAAAATGTTCAGTCTGAAATTCAGACTGCTATAGGTCGTACTTATTTTGATGAGGGAGACTATAGTAACGCTATTGATNCATATCAAGTGTTATTGGATGAGTATCCTGAAAGTGTTTTCATCTCTGAAGCAAAGCTAGGTATTGCTGACAGTCATTTTCGACTGGAAAGTTGGACTGATGCCTCAACTGCTTATCAACGAATCTTAGATGAGCATGCAGACGAATCAGAGTTAACACCGTATGTCACNTACCAGTTAGGTGAAACCTATTATAAACTCGCCACCAAGCAAAGAAACACTGGTGAAGAGGATCAGGCCGTCCAAAACTTGGAAACAGCATTAAGTTGGTATCAAAAAGCGGTNGACGAATTCCCGTCGGATCCAGTTGCTCCTCATGCTTTGTATGGTGCCATTTGGACGCTAAATGATTTAGGACGAACAGAGGAATTAGAAAAAGTTGCTCGTGAGTTCATNGACAAAAACAAGGAAGATCCGGAACTAGATATCCTAGCNGCAGAGGTTCAGCTTAAGTTTGCTGACATGCAATTCAACGATTTTAAGCAATATCTGAAAGCTGCAGCAGAATATGCCAATTTGTGGACATTTATGGATCTCCCCAAATTTCATTTGATCAAACTAGTTGGAAAATTTCAGGAAGGTCGAGCTTACTATGAAGCATCAAAGCCTGCTGAAGATGATACTGACGGTGGATACGACCAAGAATTATTGGAGAAATCCGTAGTGGCCTATAATGCCGCCGTTGAGAAGTTTAAAGATGATGCNTTTCTAGGTGGTATTGAGGAAGGTCGATATGATGATTTTCCTGAAAGAATTGGTCAAGTAGAAGGTTGTCAACTCAATCAAGCCTTAGCACACGAAAAATTAGAGCAATGGGCTGAAGCTCGTGAGCTCTATATGGCAATTCGCGAGGATAGTGATAATTACCAGCGAGCACAGTTGTTAGTCGCTCAAAGTTACATTAACGAAGGTGATTCGCAATCAGCTATCGCCCACTACGACAAAATTATGCCTGGTTTGGATGCTGATAATCAATCGCTGGCCGCGATTAAACTNGCTGATTTGCTGAGAGCTGATGAACAGTACCAGAAAGCTGCCGTTCAGTACACTAAGGTTGTCGAGGGCAACCCAACAGGCGAATGGGCTGATGACGCTCAATATCTGGTGGGCCTCTGTTACTATCAAGCTGCTGGTGGCGATGTAGCCGTTCTTGATCAATCTATTAGTGCTTTCAACGATATGTTGGCTAATTATGGCGATAGCCCGAATTTGGTCGAAGCTTATTACGGACTGGTTTTGGCTTATCGAGATAAAGCTCAAGCTGGAGACGATACTCAGTGGGCGAATGTTACAGCTTTTGCAGATGAAGCTTATCAAAAATTCAGTGATTCTGATGAAGAAAAGATTCTGAAAGCGCTGAGTCATATCGACTTAGTTAAAGCTAGTGCAATCGAAAAACAAGGTATCGAATCTGAAGAGCAACGATCAGAATTGATGGCCAGCCTGAAAAGGATTGCGGATAATGAAGGCGCTCCTGTCGATTCTAGATCACGGGCACAGCTGAAGATTGGGCATTTAGCCTATGGTGTGAACGATTATGACACCGCGATCGTCGAATACCAGAAATTGCAGCAGAACTACCCCACGGCTGATACCGACGTCTTGATTAATGGACTGTATCAACTTGGTGTGTGCTATTACCAACGTGGGAATAATGAAACTGACCCGCAAGCCAAACAGCTAGCCTTCCAAAATGCGTCCTCAACAGCACAAAAAGTGTTAGATCAAGATGTTAGTCCTGAAAATAACATAAGTGCTGCGTACACTATTGGATTGGCTAAAGAGGCGCTTGGTGATAGTAATGGAGCTATTTCTGCTTATAATATCGCGACCTCTTTTGAAGGGCAGACCGATGATGCTGGTCGCATAGACCTAATCTTCCAATCCCATTCGCGATTAGCCGAACTGTATAGCAATACAGGTAAAGACGCACAGGCAGTTAGTGAGTATCAGTACATCATAGATAACACTGAAGACACTAACTTGAAGGGTAGTTCCTATTTTGCAATGGGATACGCGTTGGATGAAAAGTTAAAACAGTACGACGATGCTCTTTTAGCNTATCAAAATGCGGTCNAGACTACTGACAATCGNGTTCTGCAAGCACAAGCNTATTATCGAATCGGTTTGATTTATGAAGACCGAATGAATGATGGCGAGAATGGTTTGACTGCTTACAATACGCTNATCAATGACTATGGGAAAGAAAGCGACCAGAATATCCAGTCAATGGTAGCTGACGCCCAACTTCGAAAGTCCGATCTGCTCAAACAATTAGGTCGTTTGGACGATGCTATTGCTGAAGCGGTAGAGTCATTGCGCGTAGCCGAAAGTAACCCTTCAACACCGATGACCCAAAAGGTATCGGCACAGTATAACATCGGNGGTCTCTANTTCGATAAAGCNAGGACCCTATTCTCTGATGTTCCGGGAACTGATCTGGCTCCTTATATTCAGGCGATGAGAGATTCAGGTGCAGCTTTCTCTGAAGTAGAAACCGTGGCTGGTGACCTCTCTAAGTTGGATAAAAGTCTGGTACCTTACGCTCAGAATGCCTTATTCCAATCAGGCCAGATTTACTATTCGTTGGGATCGGCTTCTAAAAATAAGGAAGACCTAACAAACGCTATTGTTCCTCTACAGAAGTTTGTGTCTTACGCAGACAAGGGGGTATTCCCAGCTTCGGCAGAATTGAACAATGCTGTTCAAACCTCTTTGGTTTATGTTAGCACAGCTCAATTTGAGTTAGGACGTGTCCAATTAGGTGAAGACGAGGGTATTTCTGATGCAGTCCAAGGTTACTTTGCTGACTCGGCAGTTACTTTCCAGTCTTTAGCTAAACGATTCCCGTCAGCTAAAGATGCTCCTACCTGGCAGTTCCAAGCCGGTGATGCATATTATGCTTCTAATCAGTATGAGATGGCTGTTNGTGAATATGAGAAAGTATATAAAAACTTCCCTAAATCAGACACAGCACCGGAAGCNGTCTATGCCATTTCGACCTGCTACTCGTATTTGGCTGAAGTTGCCAAAAATGATGAGAATGAGGCTGAAAGCGAAAAATGGNTGGGTAAATTATTTGATACCAACCAGATTTTGGCTGATAGTTACCCAACAACTCCCTACGCAGCCAATGCGTTTGTGAATTTAGGTAATAAATTCTACAACCAGGGGTCAGCNCCNGATATTGAAGCNTCNGAACGTATTAGTCTTTATTCTCAAGCAATAGAGAGATATGCTCAAGCGTTGAAGGTGCCTGGCATCAGCCAGGAAACCAAGACAGATGCAGACATGTATTTGCGTGAGACTCAAACAGCTTTGGCTTATTATGAGTACAAAAATGCTGAAACGGTGTTGAACCGAGCGAGAACGGCGCTAACAGACGAAATTGCTGATAAGACCAACGAAGCAATCATGGCTTATCAGGCGATTATCGATAAATATCCGAAAACCAAGTATGCTGACTTGTCATTCCTGCAGATTGCTGATTCCTATCTACTGATTGCGGATAGCAGCAAAGGTGCAGAAGCACAAGAAAAGTACCAACAAGCAATTACAGCTTATGATGAGTTATGGACCAAGTATCAAACTGCTCCACCCAGCGATGCGCAAGTTTCGCAAGCAGTTAAACGAGCCCAGCAACAAATTGGTGTTATCAGCAACTATTTGACCGATCAGAAGAAGAGAGGTCAATAGACAGTATCTCCACGTTTTCGACTACTTATCGAAAACACAATCAGAAAAAGGCGTTTGGAATCAATTACGATTTCAAGCGCCTTTTTCTATGATCAATTAACTTAATCGTATTCTGTCAATTGGAATCGTCAATAATTTATCTCTAAATTAATATCGATCTATCGTTAAATGAGGAACACACTATGTCAATAAAAATTGGAATGATTCACTATAATTTTGCCGGTACAATCGACGATTTCTTGGCATATTGTAGCAAGACCGGATTTGAATATCTTGAG
>PBVO01000142.1 GCA_002729015.1 Candidatus Poribacteria bacterium | reverse complement strand
ATATTACTCAAATCTTTTGGTTTTAAAACTCACCAGAAAGCAATTCCGTTCTTTTTAGGTCTGGTCTTGGGAGATTACATATTTGTTAGTGCGTGGTCGCTGTTGGGCACAATCTTCGGAATTCCTACATACGTACTTTGGTCTCCTTAAATAATACTTGCCTCATCCGAACAATTTCAGTAGAATGCCGCTGAGTTGGTTTTGAATCGACTGATCACCTTCGCAGATATGTTAGATCCTTAGAACTGAATTGCAGCATGAGTTTGGCAATTGTATTTAAAACTCAATACTATCAGACAAATAGTTACTATATTTTGGGGTAAGCTACTATATCAGGGCGCTTGAAGGTGTTAACTCATTGGTAAAGTATGAAAAACTGCAATATTCAACTCATATTCGCTATTTGATTCAATTCGGAAGTTAGACATGACAGAACAAGAAAAATTTCTCTTCGATTTATGGGGTTATGTGGTAATTGAGAATGTACTTAGCGCGGACGAAGTTACATCAGCGAATGTCGCAACTGATCATCACCAAATTACCAATCGTCCTGCTGGACTAGCTCAAAATTCTTCTGCGCTAAAAGCTGAGAGTGGTCGAGGAGAGTTTCAACGTAACCCACTAACCTTTGAACATCCATACTGCCAACCATTTCGCCACATGTTGGTACATCCAAAAGTCATTTCTATCCTGAATGAAATTTTGGGCGTTGGTTTCCGACTAGATCACGGACCAGGGTTAATCCAAATGGAGAAAGGTACTGAAGGACACTGGCTGCATGGAGGTATGACATTTGATCCTAGCCAGTATCATCATTTTTCTCATGGTCGTATGAGTTGTGGTCTTTGTGTAGCCGCTTGGCAACTAACCGATGTGCAACCTGGTGACGGAGGGTTTGCCTGTATACCAGGCAGTCATAAATCTAACTATCGGCCACCACAATCTGTAGTATCTCTGGAAAACGACTTCGGCTGTGTCCATCAAGTCGTAGCACCAGCAGGGTCGGTCATCATTTTTAATGAGGCTTTAGTCCACGGAACTCTACCTTGGACTCGTACAGATAGATTTCGGAGATCGATTCTATTCAAGTACTCGCCTGGGTTTTTGTCTTGGGGATCCCCACATACCAAATGCCCAATCACAGATCCTACACCGGAAGAATCTGCACTTTACGAACCACCTCGCCGGACAGGAAGAACAGCGATTGGTCAAACCTAGTTTGTCTTTTTAGTATTTCTAACCGATTGAAAAATTAATTAAATTATTTGTGCCAAGAAAGTTTTTAACTGAAGGCCAGTTTATCTTTGGTCACCAACTGTCAACCTTCAGTTTGGTTTTGATTACTTCTTTTCTGGTTGACTGTTCCTATTTTTCTTATCGATTTGTTCAAGATAATTTAGATCAACGTTCATTCTTTCTTTAATAACCTTGCGGCTTACTATTCTGTTGTCCTTACTAGTAATATTACTTAGACCACTGGCTAGTTTCTACTATACTGAACCAAAGTCATCTTACTTAGGAATATTGGTATATCTTTCCAAAAGCATGCAGACTACTGATATGCTCGATAATCAATCAAATACTATTTGATAAAAGTGACGGCATTTACCAAAAACTAAGAGATAATTTCAAAGTACGACTGTTTGGGTTTGATAGCACCGCTTACCCTATTGCCGTCGAACCACTGACTGTCTCAGACGGGTCAGAAGCCGATCTGGAGACAGCTATTTACCAAGTGGTTAGCGAATTTAATCATCTACCTCTAGCTGGATTGGTGATCTTAAGCGATGGTGTTGATCAAACCCGTCGGCAATTAGCGTCTGAAAATCTAATAAAATTAGCGTATAAACTTCAGGGAAAACAGATTCCTGTGCATACAATCGGGATTGGATCCGCTAAAGAATTACCGGATTTTATCCTTCAGCCAATTGTTTTTCGGTCTGATATAAAACAAAATCAACTAATAAAAATTCCGATAGCAATCCAAAAACATGGTAACGCAACCAGTACTGACATCCAAGTGTATTTAATGCCTGAGGAACGGATATTGAATCAGCAGTCAGTTATGTTTTCCTCTGACCAAAGAATTAAAGATCCCGTTTTTCGCTAGCAAACCAGGCATTGGGAAATATAGGGTGGAAATTCGGGCTCCAGACAGGGTTAAGGAAAACAACAGTCAAGATTTACTATTCAAAATCACTTCAGATCCAAAGCGAGAGATATTGTTCCTACAAGGTAAGATCTGTCAAGAGTTTTTTCCTTAAGCGGACCTTACAAAAAGATTCAAAGATTGTGCTCACTGATCGTTATTTAACAGACTACCCACTTCAGCGTCCGTTCACTTTTAAGGTAATAGAATCATCAATTTCTGATGTTTCTTCCAAACGAGAAAGAAATTTTCCCGAAAACTTACTTCAGCTAAATAAATATGACACATTAATTATTGGGAATTTGCCAATGAGTGTATTAACTAGCACACAGTAAAAAATGGTTTATCAGTACGTATCACAGAAGGGAGGGCTCTTAATNTTGGGTGGCTNATCTTCCTTTGGTACTAATTCAGGTTGGCAACCAACAATGAGTCNTCTTCTACCAGTCGAATTAGAATCAGTACAATTTACCCCAGTTACTAATGAGAATTTCAGTAACCAATACCAGTTTATACCAACTGGTGAGGGGCGCTACAGTCCACTACTAGCTCTAGATGATGATAGTTACCAAAGCCTACAGCATTGGCAACAATTACCAAAATTAGTTAGTTACAGCCGTGTCAAACGAGCCAAAGCTAATGCAACAGTTTTAGCTATTCACTCATCAGACAAAAGTGAATTTGGACCACGTGTTTTATTGGCTTATCACCATTACTGTAAGGGGCGAGTTATAGTCTTTACCCCTCATGATTCTTGGCGTTGGCAAATGATGACAGACAAAGATGACATTCGCTATCATAGGTTATGGCAACAAACCGTTCAATGGCTTACAACATCTACCCCAAAACGAATCATGATTGACCTTAATCCCATAACCTATGTATTTGGTCAAAATGTCCATATTAAGGCCAAGGTACGTTCTGCTGATTACGATGTCGTACCATCTATAGTTACTGCTTATCTAACCAGTCCAGATGAAATAACAGTACACGGGGTTCAACTCAGCCCATCCTTGTACCAACCTGGTTCTTATAGAGCAACTTTTATTCCAACAGAATTGGGAGATTACAAAGTACAAGTGCAAGCTGAACTTCACCCAAACAACCAAAAAATGGAGACTGTTGGTCCTGAGATTACTCAATTTTCAGTCTCTGATAATGGTAAAGAGTTTAATAACTCAAGTCTGAATAAATCTGGACTAGAACGTTTGTCGCAAATTAGTGGTGGACTTTATTTTTCTACCAGTTTAAATCAGTCGAGGCAAAATGAGTAGACTTTTGCTGAGCTCCCNGACAAAATACCATTTGTGAGGTCAGCTANTACAAACTCTAGATTTNTCGAATTATGGCATTCACCGATTGTATTTNCNTTTCTGATTATCTTGTTTTATCTGGAATGGATTTANCGAAAACGNTGTGGTNTAAGCTAAGNCATANCGATTTTACTNGATAGGGTTTTAAAACCTGTTATAATAAATCNTTTGCTAANGAAGNCNNATTATCTNAAATTGGNGAANCTGTTTTTTANTANCATNCACAACNAGTGATTCGNGNNCTNAGAGAAAGAAAANGANTACNGCTGNTTCAANATNANTTACAGCNGATTTNTTATTGGCAATTGATANGTCNATTTNATTCGAGAGTGAAATTGTATTTNTCTTGGCTNAATCANTGAGCTAANTAANAANTTTAATCTTACNCATAATAAATTCTAANGGGANTNTTTGTAGAGTNTGGATCTGNGTGNNACAGAAGGCTCTNAAAGATACAGNGGTTNANAAATGNCTATGTTNCNAGAAAAAGTATTCCTTTTCCTNTTTCTTATCTTTGCCAGNAAAACNACGGCACACATTTACTTTTCNGGTGATGCTGCNGTTCGTCCTCGGTTNGACGTCAAAACTTANCANGATAAATCAGAAGNGNCTGCAATTNCGNAAAAACGNTCAATTGATGGCTACTATCTCTATCGGGCAAGGATCAACATTAAAGCAGATATAGCAGACGGTTTCTTTTTTCAAACTCGCCTGTCTACTAACAATATAGCAAATTGGAATAAGATGGGAGAAGAGAGCTATCTTTTTAGTAGTAAATCTCACGGTACATCNCCCTCAGGCCCTGTTGATTTTTTGCAACTATACATAGGATACAAAAAGAATAAACTAGAGTTTAGCCTTGGCAAATTGCCAATGAGGCACAATGTTCTACTCGATACCCATCACTATCCAGATCATCCACTTGATTTGCCATATCTCTTGATTAGTAATCAATCCTTTACNGGAACGAAGCTTTCTTATGCTAATCTGGAAACTTTTGCTGCTATTGGTACAGCCACAGTTCCAACTTATTACGAAGGCGAAGGTATTAATGCTACTGTTAATGATCAGTTAACCTTCGGCTTTAATTACAAAATCCAACCTAATAAGACTCTAGCTTTAGTACCTACTGGTATTGTCACTCTTAGTGCTGTTGATGAAATAGATCGCCAAAATCGACCAAGAGGGTTACGTTCTCCTGCTCGTATTACAACGGGTCTTTTGATGGAGCAGAAGATTGGAAAAAGAGCGAGAATGGATTTGGCCGCTGGCTATTCTATGGCCCAAGTTAATCAAAATGCNGATGACTTTTATCTAGATAATCACCAAAAGAGTGATGTATTAGTTGGACATGCGGGAATACTAATCAAGGAATTGGGGGTTGGAGCTTTTAAAATATTTGCTCAGTACGCTCAAATACGAGGGTACCCTTGGTCTGGTACTGACAACCGTTTTGAAACTTCCAGATATTACGCTGTAAGTTACCTTCATGCCCAATATACAGTGACATTAGCCAAAAAAGATCATCGAACAGTTACTGTTAAACCGACATTCCGCTATTTGCTTCACTCCTCATCAGATGACGAACTCGGTTACGTTCGAGGCACGGAAAATACATTTGATTGGTATAACCGAATCAAAGCGGAATTAACCTACAACGTTACGTTTTAGCTTAAATAATTAAGCCGTCGAGGTTGTTTTTGAACGTAAGGCAAACATTCTCTATAATCGCCTTAGGCATTTTGGTTACTGCGACTGGGGTTGGAGCAGGAGACCTAGCGACAGCTGCCTTTACCGGTAACAAATTAGGTACTACAGTTTTGTGGGCGGTTTTGTTAGGTGCATTTCTTAAATTTGTACTTAATGAAGGGCTAATGCGATGGCAATTAGCAACTAAAGAAACTATTTTGGAGGGGGCGATTAACCGGCTTGGTATTACTGTACCACTTGTTTTTTTGCCTTACTTGTTGTTATGGAGCTTTTTTGTCGGTTCAGCCTTAATGAGTGCTTGTGGTGTAACAATGCACGCTATTTGGCCAATTTTTAGCTCCGCAAGTCATGGGAAAATCATCTTTGGTGTTGGTCATGGGTTACTAGGACTAGTCCTCGTCCTGTTGGGTGGATTTCCGTTGTTCGAGCGAGTNATGATGGTTTGTATCGGTTTCATGTTCGNTTGCGTGCTTGCAACAGCCATTTTGATTTGCGATGATTGGTCAGCCGTTATTCGTGGTCTTTTTATTCCAAAAATCCCTAATACTCAAGAAATTGCCTCTGACAGCCTGCGTTGGACTATAGCTCTAATGGGAGGAGTTGGCGGAACACTAACGGTTCTATGCTATGGTTACTGGATGCGTGAGAAAGGGCGAAATAGCTCTTCTGCCCTCAAAACTTGTCGTCTCGATCTTGGTTTCGCTTACTTTACTACAGCTATTTTTGGCTTAGCAATGGTTATTATTGGCAGTACAATCCAAGTTGAAGGTAAAGGATCTAAACTCATAGTTAACCTAGCCGATAAGCTTACACAACCGCTTGGTCTAGTGGGACGATGGACTTTCCTGATTGGTGCTTGGGGTGCTGTATTCAGTAGCCTTCTCGGTGTTTGGCAAGCCGTACCTTCAATTTTCGTTGACTTTTGTAATTTGGTCCAAAAAAAATATACTAACCGGACAGAAAACGAAGCCAANAATAAAAGATTCTATTATCTATATCTTTTCGTCCTCNCCTTGGTACCAATGGTTGGCTTGATGTATAGTTTCAAGTCTGTCCAATTATTTTATTCTATTATTGGTGCGATGTTTATGCCTATGTTAGCTTTAGTTTTGCTGTTACTCAACAGCCAAACTCGATGGGTAGGCGACCTCAAAAATCGATGGTTTACAACGCTGGCTTTGCTATTTGTCTTGGTAGCTTTTTTATCAGCTGGCTATTTCAATTTGGAGAAAAAGTTAAAACCTCTATTTACCCCTNCAACACAGGTAAGTTGTGTATCAATATCTGAATTTAGAGGTAAAAGTCCATTTTCATACAACTGTTATCACTACTCTGAGCCCGCTAGTAACATTCGAGGTCAAAAACTATGATAAAAAAAGCCCAATCAACTACAAAAACCTCTAAATTACATCACGGTTTTTCGTACTATTTTGCTGTCATATTTGGTTTATTTTTTCTTTGCAATGGCTTTAGCTTTGCTAACAAAATTGAGTGGGCTACGTCAGCGACAAAAGGGTTCGAGTCCGCTAAAAATAGCGACAAGTTACTAATGATTGATTTTTATACCGACTGGTGAGGTTGGTGTAGGCGGCTGGATGCCGACACATTTACCAATGAAGAAGTGATCAAATTATCAAAGCAGTTCATTAATCTTAAGCTAAACCCAGAAGATGAAAAAGAACCAAAAAACAGAGAACTACAGCAAAAGTATAAGGTAAATGGATTCCCCGCAGTTGTTTTCGCAACACCTGATGGAAATATGATTAGTAATAATCCAGGATACCGGCCACCAGTTCCCTTTGCCGAACTCATGAAAAGAACATTGGAACAGCAGGCCAACTTCAAAAAGTTGGTAGTAATGCAGAAAAATGATCCCAAAAANCTAAATTTGATGGTTGATTTAGCTCTAATATACATTGAACGTGAAAATTTAAGTAAGGCCCAACCGCTTATTGACCAAATTATCCAAAACGATCCTAAAGACCAAGCGGGTCGTTTAGTGATTATCTATCAAGCCCTCGGCTTAATGTACTTATCGCAGGGAGAAATCGATTCAGCCGAGTCGCAACTAGAAGAAATTTTGTCTATCCATCATAGTAATACAGACCTATCTAGTCTATATTTTCAACTGGGTTTGTATTATGGCCAAAATGCTAGCAATCAACCAGATCCCTCAGGAGAATACCAGAAAGCAATANCTTTTTTCGAGACAGTAGTCAAAAAATATNCAAAAAGTCAAGTTTTTGAAGAAGCNCAACTTTATATAGGTATCAGCTATGAGCTGAAAGGAGATCGAAATCAAGCCAAAAAGGTATTAGANAAATTGAGAAATACAGCCAAAAATTCCGAAATCCTCAATCGGGCTAATAGTTTTTTAGANAGATTGAANAAACTATCCCAATAAGAATCATCGAGNTTGTCTANCTAGTACCAATTCACAGCNACTAGACCCAGCAAAGCTTTANTTACACATAAGNAGCTTAGTTNGGCAATTGGATAGANACAACAATNNAACCAAANCTTNTAGGNTGATGTTTNAGTANNATNCATNCATNAAGCTTAATCTAAATNCGNNTATTGTATGAANAAAGTATTTGACTTGTCATCTGANTATCATTTAAGCGANNCACAAATTGAATCTTTCCGAAGAAANGGGCATGTTTATTTACCAGAAGTCTGTTCTCCAGACGAANTCGCTTATTATCGAGAAGCNATTTCTAGAATAGCATGGCAAAATTTCCCTCAGNNAAAAAACGACGAACGGCCTTTTTTACAAACTCTAAANCTTCGCTATCATTGTANTAAGGTNATGCAGTTTGNTNTGTCCGCTCGACTGGGAAAAATTGTCTCNGANCTAGTTAGCAAGCCNATTAGCTCNGATCCNNACAAAAAATCNCTTAGCATTCGCATTTTNCACGAACAGGCNCTATTTAAAGAACCCAANGGNTCTCTAACTCCTTGGCACCAAGATCAATACTATTGGCCNTTGGCTACNGACCAAGCNGTNGGNTTATGGATGCCCTTGGTTGATGTTCCNTTGGNTATGGGNCCNATTCGTTTTGCAACAGGCTCTCACAGAAATGGNTTNGTCAANCAAGTGNCTATTTCGGANCAGTCTCAGGNNTTTTTTCAGCAATTTATTGACGAAAAACAATATCCAATTTGGCATCAAGAAATGAAGGCTGGTGATGCCACNNTNCACAATGGTTGGACTATTCATGGTGCATCAGCNAACCAAACNGATAAAGTNCGNTCGGCNATGATTGTTACTTATTATCCCGANGGNACNAGAGTTGATCANNTGAGTAATCCNAGTCGTGTTAATGATGCNAAACNCTTTCTGGGTGGTAANCAANCTGGCGATCTGGCAGACNGTCCTTTGAATACTATTGTTCATTATTCGTAATAGCGAATTTTTTATCAATTNATCTTTCTNTACCTNTCCTTAATTCATATTTTATGTTTAGCTTTTCAANTTTCAATTCACTAATACCNATANTCAGTGCCCTNTTTGTTGTTGTGTTAGCTTCACANGTGATGGGTAAACTATTTTCTCGNATTCAACTNCCTTTAATCAGTGGATTTCTCTGTATGGGGATCATTAGTGGNCCNTTTGTCCTCAATTTCATTTCTGCTGAAAGTGTCAATCAGCTACGTTTTCTAGATAAGTCAACTTTAGCTTTTATTGCTTTTGCTGCAGGTGCTGAACTAGAACTACAGGTNNTACGTGGCTATTTCAGAAGTATCATNTCGTCNATTGGTGGGCAAACAATAGCGATNCTAGGAATTGGTTCAGCTGCTTTTTTCTTGATAAANGAGCACNTNCCTTTTATGTCTACTCTNTCACAAGGTGAATTATTCGCAGTCGCATTACTAGGCTCAACCATTATGGTTGCTCGTTCACCTTCATCCGCGTTAGGAATTATCAAAGAGCTAAGAGCTAAAGGNCCATTTACTCATAAGGTACTAGGAATTACAGTTTTGACTGATGCTGTTGTCATNATAGTNTTTGCGNTCTCAGTTTCTNTAGCAGAAGTNTTGGTTAAAGGAGAACATTTCAACGTTTTTCTCCTAGCTTTTGTCTCCATCGAGATTNTTCTCGATGCTGGAGTNGGTATTTTGATTGGCTTACTACTCCGAACTATTCTTTTACTACCTACACAGTTGCTAAAAGAGGCTTTTATTCTCCTAATTGGCTTAGGCGTATTCTGGCTTTCTAAACAATTACATCATCTTCATTTGTTGTCGTTGCCCATCAGTTTATTTTCTGANCCGTTACTCATCTGTTTAATAGCNGGCTTTTATATGACTAACTTCACTTCAAGAGCCGCCGAATTCCATCATATTATAGAACGGATGTCGCCTACTATATTCCTACTATTTTTCACCTTGGTTGGTCTTGAGTTACAGCTTTTCGTGGTTCTAGANGCTTGGCAGATCATATTGGTCTTAGTTTGTGTTCGTACAGTNGCAATCTTTATTGGTTGNCTAATAGGTGACATAATAGTTCAGGATCGAACATCTGGTAACTCTTTACTTACTCTGGGTTTCATTACACAAGCAGGAATTAGTATTGGTCTGGCTAAGGAAATAGGAATCGAATTTGACGCCTGGGGGCCAGACCTGGCTTCACTGTCGATCGGAGTGGTAGTTCTTAATCAGCTTATAGGTCCACCTTTACTAAAATGGGTGATCCACCACGTAGGTGAATCCCACACTCGAGCTGANAGNCCTGANTTCGATGGTATTAGGGATGTGATTATTTTTGGNGTAGAAAGNCAATCAGTAGCACTAGCCAAACANCTAGAAAGCCACAACTGGAACGTTGTTCTGGCTGGCCGTAATCAACAGGTAATTGAACAAATGAAAGACGAACCAATTAATATCGTACGTCTACCCGAAATGTCAGAATCCGCTCTGCAAGATTTGAATCTACGTGCGGCTGACAGCATTTTNTTGATGTTATCAGATGAAGAAAATTTGGTTCTTTGTGAGCTAATCTACGAGAAATTCGGTATTGAAAACGTGATTGTTAGATTACACGATCGGGCTAATTTCGAGGAGTTTCATCAGCTTGGTGCATTGGCTATTGAACCTTCAACTGCGATGGTGAATTTGCTGGATCAATTCGTTAGATTTCCTTTTGCAGCTACTTTGCTGTTAGGCATGGATCCAACTGAAGAATTCATGGAGATCGAAGTGAAAAACCCGGATCTAAACAGAGTTGCTATTCGCCACATCCATTTTCCATCAGATGTGTTAATATTATCTATTTATCGACAAGGCAACCGACTGGATTCTCATGGCTATACCCGACTGGAGTTAGGTGATCANGTGGCAGTCGTCGGCTCACCNGACAGCCTAGCTGAAGTTGAAGTCCGGTTCGAAGGGTGAAGAAGAAGAAAATTAAAAGAGGGATTTNTTTAGTAAGTCTCTTTGAACAAACGATCTTTATCTCTGGCCCTTTCGACCTGAGCCCACTCTTTCGCTGATGCAGGAAGGCTCTGAATGTCTTGGTCAGACATTCCTTCCGGTAGATTTACTAGGTTAGAATTAATACGGTATAACCAAGGGTAAATTCCGAACTCCATTCCTTTGAGGCCACACAGATACATCAGTGTTGTTTGTTGGCTTAGCAAAGGCAAAAGCTGATCAGAATGTTCGATTAGCCTGTCTTGGACGTACATACGTCCACCTAATTNATTCTTTTGTTCTCGGCTAATAGCAGTGACATAATTAAAGTTGGGATGAAGATCGGCTAAATATCGGAATTCATCGTCATACATCACATCCGTTGAATAAGGGGCACCGAAGAACAGCCAGACCTCCTTTTGAAAACCNTGATTGAACAATTCTATTAGCATACTTCTATAGGGCGCTATACCAGTACCAGTCGCTGCAAATACATAACTATAATTTAAAGGGTTGTCTGGAAGCAAAAAGCTCTTACCAACTGGGCCAGTAATAGTGATCTCGTCACCAATGGCTGCGTCGCAAATGTAATTCGACGCCGAACCCATAACTAGTTGTCCACTATCGGCATCCTCGCCAATCTCCCTCTTTACACAGAGTGATACAGTATTACCGCACCAATCATCTCCCCAACAAGAAGAAGCGATCGAATATAAGCGAATCTTCTCAGCCAATTTCCCATTTCGAACTTGATTGTGTGCTTGATTGAATTTGGCGTCGTTGAAACGACCACTGGGTATTACTCCGATACTTTGTCCGGNTCGATAATTCTGTGCCATCTGACTACCAGAGATATCAAGTACAACGTGCCAACAATAATTAGGNCTAGATGATCCCGAAATCCGGTATTTATCCAAAACTTTTGCCGAAAAAGGGGTCTTTTTACCGTACAGGTTGACTGTGGTCTCTGGAATGGAAAACAGTGAGATATTTTCTGGTCTAGTAACAACGGAATTGGACAACTGTAGCTCCAAGATAAAATTCGACAAGTGCTGAGTATAGCATTATCATTTTGGACTGTCAAAAAAAAAGCTNCCTTTCTAACTTCTAGTGATAGAAAAGCAATTTTATTTCTTTAAAACCGTAGAAAAGATTGACCCAAAAAAACAAAAGAATTAAAATGAAGCTAGTTCTTTGTATAAGGATAGGTAAAAACATGCCTTACTTGACAAGTGAGGACAAAGCATTTTTTAAGGAAAATGGCTTTTTGGAGATTAGGCAAGCGATCGATCCAAAAATTGTGGCAAGTGCGCAGAATGTATTCTGGGAGCATATGAATCAGATGAACCCAGAAATTCAGCGAGGGCAACCGGAGACATGGATGGGAAATGGATATCGAACAGTACAATGTGGAAATGAATCTGAAATTAAGGGCCTAATTTACCAAGATCCTATTTTCGCCATGGCAGAGGAGCTAGTAGGTAAAGATCAACTTCATCCTGACGGTGGTGCCGGTCCACACGTCAATTTCCCTAGAGAAGGAAAATGGAACCCACCCCCAAATGGTCATTTAGATGGATATCACACACCTCATAATGGTGTACCAAAAGGAACAGTGGGTCATTTTACGCTTGGAGCTACTGTATATTTGGATGATGTAGAAAAGATGGGAGGTGGTTTTACTGTGTGGCCTGGTAGCCANCGAGTCTGGGCTGAGTTCTTTCGCTATCACGATGTAGATTGCTTGCCTGGAGGAGTGGCTCCATTTGATATGGGAAGTGGGTACGAGTTTACTGGGCAAGCGGGAGATGTTTGCCTTTGGCATGGTTTAATGACTCATACCGCAGGCCATAATGTGAGTCGTAATATTCGGATTGCTTGCATTGCTCGACTAAGAAGGAAAAACTTCAACGAAATCCGATACGATTTCTCTGAAAATATGTGGAAATACTGGGAGGGACTCGACTGATCAATTTTCGGTTGTATGCGATCACAGATCAATCTAGCTGCTACCCAACACCATTGTTGGAGCAAATTCGGTATCTGCTAGGTCTAGGTGTGCCAGCAATTCAACTCCGAGAGAAATCATTATCCGATGAGGACTTTAAGCAGCTAGCTGATTTAACTCAACGAATGATGGTCGATTACCAAACTCATTTATTTATCAATTCTCGNTGGCAATTAGCGGCTAAAATGCGAGTTGATGGTGTGCATCTGCCGGCACAACTGACAAACCAGATTCGAAGAGCAAAATCTACTGGATTGCTGGTAGGTAGCTCAGCGCATAATNTAGCTGAAGCTCAACAACAAGCTGCTGAGGGAGCTGATTTTATAACTTACAGTCCTATATTTCCGACATNAAGTAAACCTGGTCATACTGTTGGTNTTTNTGNCTTAGCTCNNGTGTCAGAAATGNTTGATATTCCAGTTTTTGCTCTTGGTGGTATTAAGCCCAGAAATATTGTACGTTGCCAACGAGTTGGGGCATTTGGTGTTGCAGTTATGTCGGGAATGATGGGGGATCCGTTGGTTATCCAGTCTTATTTAAAAGAAATGGAAAATTTTGGTTGANAAATTAAATTACAGANGAGGTAGTTAAAACAGTAATTATGAAAATTGGTATTACACAAATTATTCTGGGCAATATTTCCGTTAATGACACAATCGAATTATGCAAGAATGCTGGTTACGAGGCTGTCGAACTAACCCTAAGAGATGGAACTGACTGTCATCCAGAATTGAGTGAAGATGAGTTTAAAACAATCGCAAGAAAATTTTCCACCGCTAATATTGAAATTAGTAGTTTAGCAGGTTTAAAAGGAAATTTGTTATCGCNCGATGACAACGAACGCCAATCCGCCAAAGAATCCCTTGTGAGTANTATAGAAATCGCNGGAATAATGNAGGTTGGNGCAATATTNGTTCATCCAGGACAACTAGCNGTTGAAGGAACCTATCAACAGGTATGGAATAATTTAGTCGTCGNTTTGAAAGATTTAGTCTATTTAGCCAAAAGTAANAACGTCGCAATNAGTCTGGAAAATGTATGGAATAAGTTTCTACTAAGCCCCAAAGAGATGCGAGAAATNATCGATGAAATATCTTCTCCTTGGGTTGGCGCATATTTGGATACGGCTAATATGATGGCTTATGGTTATCCGGAACATTGGATCCGTGAGCTTGGTTCTCGTATTAAACGAGTTCACTTCAAAGACTTTAATAGAAGAGAGCATCGTTTTGTTAACTTACTAGATGGAGACACGAATTGGTCCATCGTCATGGAGGANCTTCGCCGAATTGGCTACCAAGATTCCGTCATCCACGAAGTTGATGGTGATATTCCAACCCAAATTGACATAGCTAAACGGATGCGCCAAATTGTCGAAATGTAAAAACATACCCGTTGTGAATGATTAGTATTTTATTCNAGCTCTACAATAATTTCTCGGTNNTAGTTNGGGNTTTATTATTGTNTTNACCCTATCCTTATNGGAAAACCACGTCTGGNTAATTTGTTGCTTTCGGAAGGAGTAATTACTTAGGGCCAGAATTAGAAAACAGTTCTTGTCCCCCCTGACGCTGTCGATTACCTCTTACCATTAAGCCAGGACGACCAAGGCTTTGTCCACCGGTTTGTTGGTTCTCAGGATGTCGGTAACCAAACCGCACAATTCGTCGATTAACTTCAGTTTGGTTAATGTATGAACCATGAATGGTATGCAAGCTGAAACAAACTACATCACCCCTTTTTGCAGGCACAGGCACCGTATTCTCCAACTTATACTGATCAGTCGGTAAGTGTGGCGTGCATGCGCTACCGTCAGGGTTATTTGTGATATGGGGTAATGCCCCATTTTTGTGAGAAGCGTCTAGAAAACGAATCTCTCCGTTTTGATGACAGGTATCATCAAGGTGTACCAGTACATCTATATACCTATTGTCTTGATGCTTGTAAAAAGCCCAGTCTTGGTGCATAGGAAAGGGGTGGCCAGTCTCTGGTGGCTTGACGTGCATGGTACTGTGATGAAGCTCAACTCTGGGCCCCAAAAGGGATGACATGGCATCACATAGTCCTGAATTGGTTACNGCCTTCATCCATGACTCGGAATAAAAGTACAGATCGTGCATGGCTATCAGTTTAGATTGCTTTTCTGTTTCCTCGTCCATATAATCCTTTCGCCAAGGACCAGACCAGCCTGGCGTCTTATGTGCCCAGGTTTCAATTAACCAATCTAGATCATTTGCCATTTGATCGATCTCATCATCAGTGAAAACTTTTGTTATGTGTAAGTATCCGTGTTGCCAAAAAAAGTTAGCTTGTTCTGAAGTGATCATTGGTTCCTCTAGTTATTTGATTTTTGCATCTATGTTTTTATTATTGTTTCACAGTAAATACACGCATCATTTTGTTTAATCTCATTTACAATGTAGTTTTCAGCGGAGATAATACAGTTATCGTTTTTACATACAAGGTCAGTTTGCTTTTTGCTCATACGAAGCAATGGAGGGTCAGTCAAAACTAAGTGCTCTAATCCTTGTAGGCTAGCGATCAAAGCCATTCTAAGTGGTACACCATTCGAAGATTGCTCAAAGTAAGCGGCTCTAGGATCCTCATCCAGTTCTAGTGCAAGCTCATTGACTCGAGGTAGTGGATGCATTATGATTGCTGAATCTTTAGCTGCTTTCATAATTTCTGCATTGAGCTGGTAGCTTGTTCTAGCTTTAATTGGATCTATTTCAGATGGAAGTCGCTCTTCTTGTAATCGATTTACATAAATTACATCTAACTGATTAATGATTTCCGGTAAGTGTTTGACAATAACTGGTTTTTGACTGTGTTGTTTTTGGATCCGGTTCAAAATCCAATNAGGCATATGGAAACCATCAGGTGCGACATGAATTTGTCGGCCACCGAATCGCGCTATCAATTTTGACAATGAATGTGCGGATCGNGAATATCGTAAATCACCACAAATACCAATNGTTAAATCGGCCACATTACCTTTTCGGTTTTGAATTGTGTAAAGATCTATTAACGCTTGAGTTGGATGTGAATGCGCNCCATCTCCACCATTAATGACTGGTACGCTGGCGTAATCAGCCATAACTTGTGCAGCTCCAGCTAAATGATGCCTAACAACAATCAAGTCGGCGTAATTCGAAACCATTCTTGTCGTATCAGCTAANGTTTCCCCTTTAGCTACAGAGGAAGCTGAAGGGTCGGTGAATCCCAAAGTCCTACCATCCAATCGAGCCATGGCACTTTCAAAAGAAAGACGCGTTCGAGTACTGGGTTCAAAGAACAAAGTGGCTAGTACTTTTCCAGCNCAAAAACCTGACCAAGTAGCTAAATTAGATTTCATCTGGTCGGATAAACGAAAGAGTTGTTGAATCTCAAAGTTTGAAAAATCGTCAGTAGATACAAAATGTCTCAATATATTTTATGTCTCCAACACGCCAACTAGGTCATTAATAGAACCTATATCTTGTTGCNTTAAATACGTGCTTAGTTGATCAATAATTTCCATACTTGCGCGNGGGTTCACAAAATTAGCTGTGCCAATAGCGACAGCACTAGCACCAGCAATTATGAACTCAAGAGCGTCATTTCCATTTGTGATCCCACCCATACCAATAATAGGGATTTGTACTGAATTGTAAACTTGCCACACTAAGCGTAACGCTACAGGCTTGATAGCAGGACCGGATAGACCACCAGTGATATTGGCTAAAAGCGGACGACGAGTTTTTATATCAATACCCATACCCAGNAAGGTATTAATAGCTGATAATCCATCGGCTCCGTTATCACTAGCGGCTATAGCAATCTTACTAATGTCTGTTACATTCGGAGACAACTTAACAAGAAGTGGTAGTTTGGTTATCTGNCGTACTTGATTAACAAGTTTGGCTGTAAGTGTTGGTTCTAACCCAAAACTTAAGCCACCACATTTGAGATTAGGACAAGANATATTAAGTTCAATACCAGCGATTTGGTTGGTAGCAGATAGCTTGTCAACGACTTCCATATACTCAGAATCATATCTTCCACATACATTTGCAATTACTGGTACATCGTAGTCTTTCAGATAGGGAAGCTTCTGCTGAATGAAATCATCTACGCCAACGTTTTGCAAACCTATGGCATTTAACATTCCAGAAGGTGTTTCAGCAATACGCTCCATCGGGTTGCCTGGCCAGGGTTCACTCGTTATGCCTTTTACTACTATTGCCCCCAACTTATTTAGATCAACAAAATCTTCATACTCGCTTCCATAGCCAAATGTTCCTGAAGCCGTCATTACTGGATTTCGCATTCGAATACCGGCTAAATTAACNNGTAGCCGATCTACTGGATGTGAATCTGAAGTGTTGGAAAGATTATTCATTCGGGTCAGCTACTCTGAATTTATCCGTAAATAATTGGGCAATAGTCAAGGTTGTCGATGAACTGAGTCAGGCCAATACGCCGATNATCTACGGGTTTAGCTTTTTCAGTTCGAAGATGAATGGCGAANCTGCGNCTGAGATTTGATGANAGGTTAGATCCNCTAGCGTGATAGGTCAGGCAATTGTGAAAACTCACACCACCTGCGGGAATAGTCACCGATATTTCTTCCCACTCACTNTTTTGTCGCTGTTTGATCTCAGATTGTTGTTGCTGGTGATCTTGGCCATAGAAATCACCTTGATTTTCCAAAAAGCCCCAATGATGAGAACCTTTAACAAAACGCATCGGACCGTCTTTCTCAGTTACATCGCTGACTGCTACCCAAGCTGTTAGCAATGGGCTACCTTCCTCCCAAACCTGCCAGTAAGTACGGTCTTGATGCCATCCTATATTTGTCTTTTCCTTTTTTGAAACAGGTGGCTTGCCTAATAGCTGTACCCACCAAACTTGAACCATTTCTGCTCCCGTAATTTCGGCGGCAATCTGGCCGATAGTAGGATAAGTTATTANATTCATGATGGCGNTGTTAGCAATTTGAGGCATCTCAATTTTGCATAACTTCTCATGGCTGTCGCCTGGTTGCCANGGGGATGGTTGGGGTGGGTGCCCCGTTTCATAACGACCAGCTCGTATTTCATCCATACCCCAACTGGCTTTNCGCACAACTTCAGTCGGTATAATTGGGTCTTGGCAAACTACAAAACCGTCAGCTTTGTATTGGCCAGCAAGCGAAGATGAAAGGCTTAGGTTCTGATTTTGCATCTGCCGAATTCCTCACCAAGTTAGATCTCGCCAATTATAAGGTTGGAACTTACGCTAGTCAAGTATGAGGTGTGGAGGAATACTTTAGAAAGAACCGAAAATATCAAGCTATTTTTAAACAAGAATGTAGGAATTGGGAACAAAGAAAGGAGGCCTGATCAGATTAATATGACCAATCAGACCTATTTAACTATTTTGATACAACTTCGGCGGAAAATTCTGCAGGACAACAGCTTTTCGCACTTCCTACGGCTTTAATCAGATCCGCAGAGTTCGCAGTACCTACAACGGTTGCGGTACTGTCAGCCAAAGTAGCTTCAGAAACGCCGTCAACACTAGCTAGTTCGGTTTGAATGGCTGTAGTACAGCTCCCACACTTAATGCCATCAACCTTTAAAGTTACAGTCTGGGCGACGGGAGTCTTATCCGCCTCAGAAACTGTTGCTGTATTTTTGGCAGCACACCCAAATATGACTAGGCTAACAATTAGCAGAAGGCACAGACTAACTGGTCTCATGGATTTATCTCCTTGTGATTAAAATCGGTTCGTGTTCCAATATTATGCTTAACCTTGTCGTATAACTAACAGCAGTTAAATCCATATTGGAAACTCCCCCAGTNTAGCACAAACGTCTTAGCTTGCCAAGTGTATTCTAGCCTTAGAACGCACTTGGCAANCTATATGNCATGACTAATAAAAAGTATTTATATAGAAGCAAAGAATGAGAAATCAGATTATTAGCTGTCTATTTTTAGCTAAAAAGCTCAAGAAAAACTATATGATAGAAACTTAAGAATTCAAATTAGTCAATATCAACCAAAGTTGATCAACTTGTTTCCCGAGCTCAGTCAGATCGCCTTGATTATCGACTATATAATCGGCGTAAGCCATTTTCTCCTTTAGAGACATTTGGGCAGCTANTCGTTTTTCAGCATCCAACTGGGTCATTNTTTTATTTTGTTCCAGACTACGTTTCATCAACCGCACTATTTGCTGATCGGGAGTAGCAGACACCAGCACAACATAATCAACACTACGATACCCTCCTGATTCAATTAATAACGGAGACTCGATCACTACTATGCTNTCAGNTTGATTTTTGACTTTCGATTGAGCTAATTGACGTGAAATNCGGTGGATTTCGGGATGAACTATATCGTTNAATTGCTGGCGAGCCAATGGGTCAGCAAATACAATCTTTCCTAACTTAGTTCTNTTCACATCGCCGGATAAATCTAAGACCTCGGGGCCAAAAGTCTTGAGTAATTGTTTCATTACCGGGCTGTTAGCCTTCAACAGTTCGTGCCCAATTTGATCCAAGTCAATTATATCAGCCCCTTTTCTCTGCAATAGTTGGGTTACCGTCGATTTCCCGCATGCAATACCACCAGTCAAACCAATGATTAATCCATTTAAGGGATTAAGCTGCTTCATAAGTCATCCATAGTGCTTTTTGGCCGTTTCCTAGGTTTATAACTTTACATTTGGGCGCGATGACGAGATATGACCCATTCAACTAATAGTCCTATCGTAGCTAGTACAACAAGGTAGGACCAAATTTCATTCCAATCATAAGCAGGTTTTGCTGACCAAAGTTGAGCCAATGTAGCTTTAGTATTTTTCGGTGGAATCTCATAATCACCTATTTCTCTTCCCGTAGATAAATTCGATTCGTTTGGGCTAAGCAAATTGGCCGTGAACTTATCTATCGGCTGACCATCAGATAAAACAGTGTAAATACCGATCTGGTCAGTTTGATTGAAAATTGGTTTTGTTACATCNACAATNACTCCATTGGGTTGACGAACNCTGACTTTTCCACTAGTTAGGTATTGATTCAGTCGAATATTATTTCCTGTCTGAATACTAGCTTCTTCAACTAAGTGAAGAGGTGGAGTCAACCATTCTATCAGTTGAGATACNATTAAAGGCATCTCCGGGATCATCAATGGAAATCGGCTCTGACGCAAGTTAAACGCATCAAAACTGATTAGGCCAACCCGCTGCCCATTTGGNNNCTCCCCTACCCAAATGACNGGTATCGCAACTTGNTTAGAGGAAACTGCAGAAACTAGTATAGTNGCCCAATCCGGTAACTGATAGTGAGTAGAATTGCGGATCTTCAGGTCCAGAATCGGTACCTTACTCATGACAGGATGGTTTTGTTGTTGATCTGCGATTACAGTTAAATCGTTGTTGCTTAAAACTTTGGCAAAAGGTAAATCTTTGTTCGGGTTAATGAACAGCAAGTTTTGTTTTGTTGGGTTACCGATCTCAATCCCTTTGGGCACAATCTGGTCAAAAACAATAATGTCACCAAAATTTGGGTTGTAAGTATCTGTAGTCACTAATGTTAAATTAATTTCTGGATGAGTAGCTAAAAANGCATTCAATGGAGAAGACCATCGGTTATTCACTAATACCAGTTCTGGCCTATTTTGGGGNCGAAAGATTAAGCTCGCTGAATTATCAAGAGAAAGNCCGTCTTCAATTTTTAGTTTTGCTGTTAGGATCTGCGATTGTGNGGGAATAGATGACAAATCGAAAAAAATGTTCTGGATTTGCCCCCCTAGTCGATCGAGAAAGCGGCTAGTAAACCAAACATCATTAAGCAGCAATTGGAGTTCAACCGTCGGTTCACGGCTAAAATCGGGCAAATCATTGAACCAGGTTACTTCAACCCTGACAGTTGGCTTCCGCTGTAGATCCGAGGTTAATTCAATCTTAGTGATTGCTAAATTTTCGATACTTTGCCCGATATAGATTCTATGCACCGAAGGGTTAGAATCATGATCTGGGTCATGGTAATCCGTAATGAAAACAACTTGGTTTAGTGAGAAATCAGGGTGGAGCGATAGCGGGGCAATTTCGGTGGGCTTAATAGTNAATTGACCAATATTTTGACGAAGTTGCTGTTTCATGTTAGTAAATGTGACATTTCTGTCAAAAAACAGATTAGTATTAGAAAGCTGTAGGATTGCCATTTGGCTTTCTGTACCAAGTTCGTCAACAAGCTGATGTGCTACAGTTTTTGCTAAATCGAAGCGGGTCTGGGCACGACCAACCTCGACTAAACCTGCCATACTAGCTGAGTTGTCAACGATGATAGCCACTTGACCTTTCGAAAATAGTCGAGATTGGCGAAACGCAGGACGAGCTAAACTAGCAATCAGTAACGCTAAAACAAGCAATTGTACCGTTAAGGTTGGAGACGATTTGAATCGCTGAAAGGAAAACCGAGCGTTTGTGNCTTGACTAGGTTCTGGCCATAAAAACAAAGCTGTCACGTTGTAGCGAGAACGTTTGAGTCGCAACCAGTACAATAGTATCAGCAATGGTATCAAAACCAACAATGTCAACATCGCTGGTTCGAAGAAATGCATGGCTAACAGTGGTAAAAGCTAAACCNTCAGAGCTAGTTCGTAGATGNTGTGTCGGATTGAGCCTGATCGAGCTTTTCCAAAATTTCTTCAGCATCTAGACGGCCAGGCTCTCCATATTCAGCTAGTTTCTTGCAATGATAATCTACTTTGTCTCGATCGCCAAGTTCCAAGTGAATTGACGCTAGATTTGAATGCATTTCCCTAAAAACGCCGATCCAGTTTTTTTCGCCTTCCAGACTNATAAGATTAGTTGCTTCTCGAATTGCTACTTCGACGGTTTCATCCATATTAGTTTTTTTCTTTTCCGAAAATTCATCTGGGTTTTCGTTATAGCTTTGTAGTAGACCGATTGCCTGGTCGCAGTGCCCATAAGTCCGTTCAATATCCATTGAGCCTTCAAACAACCGAGTGATAAATTTCAGCATCTGTTTTCAACTCCTTATCCAACTACCCCCAATTATATCAAAACGAATTCTGAAATGACAGGCAGCTATTATTCCTGAATCTATTTCACTAAGACAAGTTTGCGTGCGTCGGTGTATTTCCATTTACCAGATTCAACTTGGATTTGGTAAAAATATAAACCACTGGTTACTGATTCTCCAGTTCGATTTTTACCATTCCAATGCACAGCTCGTGTTTGGTCAAGATAATAACCGGCCGTTTGATAACCTAGGTTAAACGAACGCACGACTTCTCCTAAAGTATTGTAGATAATCAGAACAACGACTCCATCCTTAGCTAATTGATAAGGCATCCAAGTTTCTGGGTTAAATGGGTTTGGATAGTTGGCCAAAAGTTGTGTCTGATGGGGTATTAACTGTTGGTTTATCCATGATATCTGCTTACCCAGAAATTGACGAAGTTGTAATATCCCTTCCGAATCAGGCAACTTTTCTAATCGGTGGAGCATCTGCTCATAAATGTTAAATTGCTCCGCTAATTGCTGTTGATTTTTAGGCCAACTTGCTGGTGCTGTTTCAACAACATTACTAGGCTGATTTTGTATTTGGTGAGTTTTTGCCCAATTTTGTGCAATTGGTACAATATCGTTTGCTGAGATCAATCCATCGCCATCAGCATCAGCAAAGGTGGTGGCTATCTTTTCTTCAGTTAGTGCATCAATTGAAACGGCTGGTCGTGCAGGTTGAACTAACCACATCAACGAACGCGATTCACGTACAATCGTTTGTTTTTTCCAATAAAGACCAATTGGAATGATATCTAATATATCCACCACACCATCGTTATTGGTATCTCCTGGCCAGACACCTAAGCCAGTAGAAAATGCCCATTCCTTTTCTTGGACGATTGGGTTTTGGTATTGGTCAATAACAGTAGCTTTGAACCGAACTGAAATTTCAGTTAAATTACTAAAAGTATTGTCCGGAAGGAATTGGATGGTTGATCCGACTGTACCTAAACTACCTTTATAAATAGTTTCGTTGCTACCGGTTGTGGACAACCCAATAACTTCCATTTTGCTATTTGTTAAACTTTCTTCATCAATAATTTCATTGAAAGTGATGGTAACTAAAGCGTTAACAGGAACAAAGTTTTTTTCGTCATTAGGGGAAAATTCAACAATCTCTGGTGGTGTGACATCAACATCTGCCTCTTCTGAAATTACTTTAGACAGATTACCGGCTGGATCGCGAAACTGGACATATACAGTTTTCCTCCCGCTACCAGTTGAAAGTTTCCACTCCATTTCTTTTTTTACTGGTAACCATTCTAACGGTTCACCTTGACTATCTTTGTCTTGTTTCCCGTCAAAATACACATTACTCAACCGCACTTTACCCACAATTAGCATATTAGAAAGATTATCTTCCGGCTGCATTTCAATGGTAACGATTTGTTTTTTTAAGTCCAAACTAGGTATTTGAATAGCAGGAATTGGGGGAGTAGTATCATAAATTATTTTTCCTATCAAAGGTGGTTTTGTTAGATTCTCCAGTTGGTCTTTGAATTGACCATATACAAATTTTTCTCCTTCCTCATCTTCTTCGGTCAGCTTCCATTCTTTTTTATTCGCAAATGGTATCCACGTTTCTAGTTGAGCATCCTTACTTTCTTTATTTTCAATCTGTCCATTTTCAGGAATGGGATCTTGCCAGGTATTCACAATCA
>PBVO01000002.1 GCA_002729015.1 Candidatus Poribacteria bacterium | reverse complement strand
ACCTTTTAAATATGCTAATGCGAGGTAAAAATGGCATTTAAACTAGACGGAAAAACATTACCAGTTGATGTCGCCTTTACATCGAATGGTATAAATTACCCAGCGAATTGGTTACGACTAACTACGTTGGATGAGAAAAAGGCAATAGGTATAACAGAAGTAGCTGATCCAGTTTGGTATGATCGACGATTCTATTGGGGTGTAGATAATCCAAAGCGTCTTGTTGATGAAAATGCAAAAGATGACGATGGTAATCTTTTAAAGGATTCAGATGGTAAGCAAATTGTTAATGAAGGTTTGAAAACCATATGGGTTAAAATACAAAAAGAACAAGCTAGGAGTAATTTATCAAGCTCAGATTGGTATGTAACTCGTAAATCTGAAAAAGGAACTGAAATACCTTCTAATATACAAACATATAGAGATGCAATACGAACCACCTGTACTACACGAGAAACAGAAATCAATGCAGTAGCTGATGTTGCAGCATTAAAAACACTTATAGATGGTACTTATGATAGTGATGGTAAGCGGACTGCAGGAATCACACTTTGGCCAGAGGAGGTTGATTAATGGCATTAACTGAAATTAATTCAAAATCCATTAAAGATGGTGAAATCGTTAATGCTGATATTGCAGACGATACAATAGCAGAAGCTAAACTAGATATTAGTAATGCACCTTCTGATGGTAAATTCTTACAATATAAAGATAGCTCAGATAAATTAACCTGGGCTGATGTAGATACAACTACTATTCCAGTAGCTGATGAGGATACTGATACTACCTCTTTCCCTGTATTTACTACAGCTGCTACAGGTGATCAAGCACCCAAGACTAACGAAGATAAGTTAAAGTTCAATGCTGGTACTGGAACTTTACAAGCAACTCATATATCTACTATTGCTAGTGGAGGAACAATAACTGCTTGGGGTACAGCTTCTGGTGGTGGTGGAGGTATAACTGAAGCATGTTCCTTAAATTCTCATGGAATAAATATTAGTGCTACTAATGCTGGAGCATGTGATATAAGGTTTGGTGGAACAACTGTTAATGACTATATTGCTTTCAAATCTGATGGAGCATTTTCAGGTACAACCACATTTATCCTTCCAGATGGAGATGGTTCAGCAGATCAAGTTTTAAAAACTGATGGATCGGGAAATTTAGATTGGACTGATGCTGGATCTGGCGCAACTGGCGGAGGAACTGAGAAAATATTCTGGGAGAATGGAACAACAATAGATCAAGACTATACAGTTGGAACTTCATTTGGTGCAGCATGTAATGCTATGTCAGCAGGACCAATAACAATTAATACTGGTAAAACCGTTACGGTTGATGCTGGTGATACCTGGACAATCGTATAAATTATGGCAATAACAATTAATGGAAGCGGTACCATCTCAGGAATCTCTAGTGGTGGTATCAATGATGATGTAGTGGATGCAGGTACTATTGCCGCTAATTCACGTATGGTATTAGAACAATTTTATTCTCCTTGTGATGGATCAGTTATAGCATTAGAAGATGGTAATCATACATTATCTGGACCTTCTGCTAACTATGCAGTAACTAATACTTTTACTGATATAGCAGGATCAAGTTTCACTTACACACCTCCTACAGGCACAACACAAGTTATATATGATTTTATGTTTGCAGAACGGAATGATGGTGGAAGTGGTCCAATTATTAGTTATAAGTTATTACTTGATAGTGATGAAGTAACTAAAGGTAGAACAGTCTCTAGAGAAAGTTCAAGTTATGAAGGTAAGGTTCAAATCAAATGGGGCTTTAATATTGGTGGAACTGCTGACACAACCGTTGGTAGAGTAGCTAGTTGGACTAGTGATAAAACTATCAAGATACAATGTGCTAGATATAGCTCTACTTTCCCTGCTTTACTGCACGAAACTTCTCATTGGGGTGCGGGTGGTTCTGATGATAGTTTTGTGTTACCCACTTTAGGTATTACAGCAATAGGATGAATTTATGACATTAAAACTAAACGGCTCCTCATCAGGGAGCGTATCAATAGATGCTCCTGCTAGTACCGCTGGTGGTGCAGATAGAACACTTACTTTACCTGATGATGCAAGTAATGGTGTAATAAAAACAAGTACTTATCCTTCTTCAATTCAAGTATTAGAACAGTTCTATACTCCTTGTGATGGTTCAACTATCGCTACAAGTCAAGGTAATATTACTGTTCCAAACGTGACAGCAGCATTAGCTACCGGACTAAGTTGGACAGATGTGACTGGATCAGCTATTACTTATACACCACCAACTGGTACGACTCAAGTTATTTATCACTTTAACTNTGTTTATATAGGATATGGTAGTACTGGTTTCACCAGTNTGANACTTNTGCTTGCAGGAACTGAAGTAACAGATGCTAGAAGGCATGAAAATGGTGTGCAGGATTACGCCCGAACAGTTAACCATCAATGGGGTTTTAATATAGGAGGTACTGCTAACGCAGCAACAGGTCGTGTTGCTAGTTGGTCTTCTGGAAAAGAAATTAAACTTCAAGCGGTCGATTACGGTAGTGGTAATAGAAGTTATNTACATCAACTTCATTATTGGGAGGATCAAAACGTAACGGATTTTCCTGTTAAACCCTGTATAGGTATCACTGCAATAGGAGCAGCATAATGAGCACATTAAAAGCCACAAACCTAGTCCACCCTTCATCTAGCAGTAACAATATTGTTTTAGATAACAGTGGAAATGTAGAAGCAAGAAAGGTTAATGGTTGTCAACGAATAATATTAGAACAGTTCTATAGTCCTTGTGATGGTTCAGTTATCACTTTACAAGATGGGGATCATACTCTTGGTAATGTAACTGCAGTTCAAGATTTGACTACATCTTATGCAGATGTAAATGGATCTAGTTTTTCATATACACCGCCTTCAGGAACTACACAGGTTATTTATGAGTTTCATGGTATGCATGGCTCTGAGCCAGATGTATGGCCAATTCCTCATTTCAGATTATATTTAGATAGCGATGAAGTTGTTTATCAACGGAAAACAGTAACAGCTAATAATTATTTTGAAGGGCAATGGTATATTAAATATGGCTTTAATATAGGTGGCACTNCAAATACTAATACTGGTAGAGTTGCTAGCTGGACTAGTGCAAAAACAATAAAAATCCAAGCTAGAGATTATAGTGCTGGTTATGATGCAGAATTATTCCGATTCGATCATTGGGATGGTACCGCTGGACCAATATTTAACCAACCTACTATAGGAATCACAGCAATCGGATGAACCCATGAGAAAAATCATTGACATTATTGCAGTTGCTTCAGGCGTTGGTGTCTTAGCTATTGCTGGTGGCGGGGTGTATGGNTTCTTATGGTTCCAAGGGAANAAGGATGCCTTAATGGAGAAAGCTGTTCAGCAAGTAACCAAGTCAATNAANTTACCTGAGCTATCAAGCCCAGCCCTACCAACAGCAGCACCTAAAGGAATAAGTATTCCTAAGTTCTAATGGGATTGCTNAATGCAATAGGATCTCTATTCGTTTATAGAAGTCCTGATCCTGTTGATAGTTATCGTTCTTATTTAAGTACTAAATCTAATAGAGAGTTAAGAGAACTAGCCCATACTCCTAGTCATTACAGTAAGACTATGCTTATCAATATGATTATTGATGGAGAANATTCCAAAGATTGAGACTCCAGTTATTAGAGTTTGGCAGATACAGCCACCTCAATCTTTAAATATCCAAGCACCAGTAACAGTTGAATTAGGTTTCCCTGTTATAGATATGCCTGGATGTGTTGAAGCAAGAAAGAATTCAAGAGAGAATAGTGCATTACTAACTAACGACCCAAAAGGAAATGTTGTCTTATGCCAAGCGGAGTATCCAAGCTACAACGCAATGGATTACACGCCAGAAGAACTTGTATATCCACCAAAGAACGAGGAGCAAAGATACCCACAACCACCCATCCCACCAGCGGATGCACCTCCCGCCAAGGAAATCGAGGATTGCCCGCCACCTGGAGCAGCGGAAGTTGGAACTAAAATCGAGGATGGCAGGAAAGAAATAACTGGATATCAATTAATAGGTAACCGTTGTGTTACTCAGTACAAGAAACTAACAACGACACAACAAATTATTGATGCTATACCCACTGCTCCTCAGGTTGTTAGCACTACTGGTATTACTCTCATTGCCACTTCTGCCGCTTTGGCAACCCCAATTCTTCTTAAGGTAGTAAAGCCAATAGTTAAACAGATAATTAATAAGATTAAAAAGAAACTTGGTAAGCCTGTTAGAGCATTAACTGCATCAGAAAAAAGAGCTAACGCTTATCGGGAGAAGAAGGGACTACCACCTCTAAAGGTTTAAGTGTGTGTCGATGAGGTAATACTTGCCCCATCTTTGCTTTTACTTCTACATCTTCACAAATTTTTCTATAAGGACTATCTGCTGTGAATTGTATTCCTGCAAGAATGAGTTCACCACANTTCTTAAGCCTNGTAATCTCNAAGTCTAGTCTCTTATAATTTACTAANTCTTGTTGTAAAGCAAGCTGCTTATCTACTGCTTGTTTACATCTTCTTTGAAGTGAATTGTCTAATGGAATTGAGAAGTTAGCAGAGATTCCTAGATTCAAAGCAAAATTATCTTTTTGCCCTGTACGTGTAGCAACATGGTGGCTCAAAGTCCCATCATCATTGTAACTAGGATTGTCATACCAATATTCTCTGGGCGTACTATATGTATGTGAGTCGGTAACAAATGGAGAGATAGTTAACATTGGACCTTGGCAAATAATATTACCTCCGTAATGATTTGTAACACTATTTCCTGGTAGATTTTGGATTCCCATATTGGTTACACTTCCACTACTGTTAGCTACGGGAGCTGCTGTAGAGCTGGTCTGTGCTACAGCACTCCCTCCATATAGGAGAGCTACTGCGCAAATACTGAGGTAGTTTCTGTAACGCTTTCTATATTTGTTGTTCTGTTTATTGTTGTCATGTTGGATAGACCTGGCCCTCGATACGTTTCCACGTATTGAAATGGTTGAGAAGTGTTCGTGATTGTCACGTTTGGTTTTGTAGAAAGGTCTAAACCAGTCCATGATTGTGATTGTCCATTGATAGTTCCAGTTACATTGCTACTGTCAGGTGAAATTGTTGATCCACTTATCGTGAGATTGCTACCGTTAATTGAATATTGATGGCCCGTATTGTANTCGTGANNNACAATNNNTTCTGTCACCACTGATGTAGTTCTCGTGGTGGATTGCATAGTNCCTTGAGTNAAATTTGGNACTACGGGTACACTATAAGCAGGNGAACTTATAAGTAATAACAGTGGCANAAGCCNCTTCATCACTTAATAGTTAAAGCACTCTCCATGCTNCCAATNGCNGAAGTGCCAGCNCCACCNGCNGTTATTGTTAATACACCTTGGCTTGTAATNGTACCTGCTAATGAACCAGCAGTACCAGCAGCAGTAGAAGTTACGTTACTAAAATTACCTACCGCACCCACACTCGGTGCGGAAGTAGGTACAGCATCTGCCTGAGTATAACTTTGGGAATACGAGAAGGCGGCTCCTGGGTTATCTTGCGTTGCAGCAATCGTTCCAGGCGAATAAACGCCACTCGTAATTGTCCCTGCCGAGACGGTGTTCGCAGTTGTTCCATCAGTTGTGTCTATGTTGCTCCCAGCAGCTGAGAAGGATGAACCTATTCTTTGTGCTTGTGTCGCAGCAGCGTTAACTGTGAGCTGAGTGCTCGTGGTTATAGCATGGTGAATATCTGCCTGAGCAGGAGCTGCTAGGAATAAAAGGAAAAGTAATTTCTTCATGCGTCTTTAGGTGGTGTTTGAGTTGGAGGTTGCACTACTTGTTGAAGCTCACCACCATCAGGTGACTGAATTTTAATAGGAGTTTGGACACGAATGATTTGCTCACCAGCACCAGCCTGATTAGCTGCCATCATTTTCTGCATATCCTCCTTGGAGATTCCGTTACCACCCTTCTTGGATGCTGCCTGGACCCCGAAGGTCGTTAATGTTGATGTAAATATCGAAGCTATGAACGTGGGATCAAAGGTCTGCTTAGGAAATCCAGGTAGATCTATGTATGCCAAAGTCAAGCAAAATCCACTCCAAACAACAATTCCCAAACGCACAGCAACTCCAATNANTGCTANNTGNTCTTCTTTNTCTGGAGTTAATTCTTGTAGCTTATTCATTACTCCTTTTTTCTTCTCTTCCTTCTTGTCTGAAGGAGGAACGGTCTGTTGGTCTGCCATAAATAAAAAGAAACACAAGTCAAGATTAGCGATAAACTAAAACAAATACAAAACTCAGACTATGTGTGGCGGTTTAGGTGAAATGATGAATCAAGGAGAAGAAGAAACTTCTTCTGATTCCACTACATCCAAATGGAATGTATTAAATCCACTTCAAATTAAAAAAACTAGAGATGCTGTTGAAGCAGCTCGTACAGGAAATCCCAACGTAGAACTGGGAGGTGGAACTTTCGGAACAATCTTGGAACGCAATAGACAACTCCAAGAACAATTAAACAAGATGTAGCATGACTGAAATCTGGGCTGCTCTCATTGGTGTTGCTGCTACCACCGTAGTAGTAGCTATTAGTAATAACAGTTCTAGGAAAGAAAGAGATATACGAGAATTATTCCATAGAGTAAATGCTCTGGAAAAACAAGTAGCCACAATGAAGCCAAGAACTTGGCGTGGTTAATCACAAGTAGTTACGACTTCTTTAGGAAAACAAGCAATATGTTTTATATCAAAGGGAAGAACTTCCCATGAATCCGCATCCATTGCGGCTTCCCATGCAGATTCCCAACTTTCTGCAATAACTGTTGTCTGATAACCACCTCCACCTTCCTCAACAGTTCCATCAAAAGCACCAGGGATACGAATAACCCAAGTCCTTGGTTCTTTAATGACCCACGACTCGCATCCATTCGGCTCCTGCTTTTGCTTTTTGGATTTTCTCAAGAGGAACCCCAAGTATTTGTGAGTCGAGAAGCCCTTCAATATCCCCCTTGTACGCAGCCAATTCGAGATCCCAGAGTTCTGATTCTCGTTCTTTGATGGCTCTGTCTTCATCTATAGCAAGTGACTCATTCCAATATTCTATAGCTCCAGCCAAAGAATCCAGTCTGTCATCATGTTGTAAACAATTTTTATCAACAGTTAGGTGTGTTAATTGGTGAAATAGTTGATAACTAAGAGCAGTTTCTACAGGATCATTCTCTCTAGCCTTCGCATCATTTTCTACGACAGACCTATTAACAATCAAACGGTGTTGATTAAGTACAGGTTCTAGTGCATTAATGATTCTTCTTTCTTTTTGAACGTTACTTCTAACAGGTTCAATCGTGCAGGGGTAGATCTTCCTCAGATATGGCTGTAAAAGGCTCTGTAACATCCCCTGACCGAACTGATCCTCCAAGAGGATGAGTTTTACCTGTTGTCTTTTAGCGGCTTGTGCAAGCCCTTCTAAGACCTTCTCTGTATAACCTTCTTTAAATGCACCTACCTCAAGAATAAAGAGGTTTCCATTCAATTGAGCGACAATAGAGTATGCGGTTTCGTCAATTCCCTTACCAGAAGGGTCTACAAACATGACACAACCTTGAAATTCCAACCAATCGCCATGTAAAAACGCAGGTCGATGGTAATAATCACCACTAAAACCGACAGCAGGTAGGTCAGTTATTCGATATTCCGCCCCAGATGACCAAACAATCTTCTCTGGTGCATGGTCTTTTATTTCCATTACAACTAAATCCGATAATCTGAGAGGGAATCTCTCTAAATCCGACAATGTTGTATCTAATTGAAACTGAAGAGTGAACTGTGAGCGACCATAACTTGCTTCTCTTTCTAACAAATCAAGATCTGAGAAACGATCGGGATCTGTCGGAGCTCCTTTTGATGACATACATTTCTTTTGAATCACTGGCGCAAGCGATTCTCCATACTTCTCTGGCTTCTCTGGATACCTAGAAGGCCAAATACGACACTCATATCCTCTTAACCGTAGTTTGTTATAGATACTTTCTTCAGTTTGGGGCGTTCCTAAGAACATAATCTCCCCACCTGGTTTCAAAATTGCATTAAATTCTCCGACTGAAACTAATAATTTCTCTCTCATTCCTACTGTCCAAGCAGTATTAGGAACCTCAACGTCATCAGCAAGTATTAAATCTGCCCTAGATCCTGTTAACTGACCAAAAATACCAACCGATTTCACACTAGGACTCTGATCGGGGATCGCTGGTCTTACATCAAACCTATTACTTGCACTCCTTTGTTCGTCTTTATCGGGGTCCAAGCATTGTAATAACGACATCTCCCTAATTAATCTCAAACAAAACTGTGCAAAATCATCAGCCCTCGTTTTACTAGCCGACACCACCATAATTTTCTTCTGCGGTTCATTCCTCAATAACCACAACACATATGCTGCTGCCATCCAACTCTTTCCTACTCCACGAAAAGCTTCAATAATTCTTCTACTAGGACCACCCTGCATATATTCCGCTATATCCAACTGCACTGGTGTCGGATCTGGTAACTGAAGATGCCTCCATACCAGCACTAAAAAATATCTGAAGTCCTCGCTATAAGGTTCAGGTAGTTTCTGCCACTTCTTCGTTGGCATCTACTTCTTTGTTCCTTTCTTTGGAGGTCTTCCTTTTTGACTTCCGTAAGTTCCTTTCCCTTTTGGCATGATTACGCTCTCTTCTTTTGAAATTCAATCACATTCTCTATATCAGGCAATGCCTTAGCTAACTCCCCAAACTCTGTTTCCTCTACTGGTTGCGCACTGATCTGATTATCCTTCAAAAATTGCCTTAAAATATTTAACTCTGCTGTACCTAATTCCCCTTCCCGTAATCTCTCCATGAATAAATGAGCTAACCCTGCATGTAGCTCACTTAATACTTCTGTTGTTGTTTTCTTTGCCATGTAATTTACTATATCTCATTTACACACTAATGAAAAAGAGGCCCACCCACCACAGGAAGCCCCTTTTTCGTTGATCTTAAGTGATGGGGATTGCTGGATCAACACCTTATTTCTACCTTATCCCAAATCCCTGTCCACCACTTACTGTCCATATATGAAGAAGATAAGTCTTTCTACCTCCCCCCTATAGGGGTCCATTAGTTCACTTTTTTGGTGGAAAAATCTGAGGGGTTTACGAAGGGACGGGGCCGCCGCAGTTCCCCCATAGGGGTCATATATATTGTCTTGAAGATCCTGAAGGAGTCTGCGGAGGGTCTTCTGTGGTTGTCTCTGTGGTCGCCCAAGATTGACAAAGAGGGGGGAGGGGTCTATATTGATCAATGAGGGGTCTTGTAAGACTCTCTCAGGCTTTGACTAGTTGAGCCTTAATCAACAGGGGCCTACTGACTTGAGCTCTAATCAAGTGACATGCACGGTATGAGGCTCGGTTCATTAGGCGAGCAGTTCCGCAGTACCGCCCCAGCTTGCAGCTAATACGCAGGGGCAACCATTCCGAACCTCGACAATTAATAGTTGAATCCTTCACAGGATTTTCAAGTGAGTTGAAATCTCCATGCACTAGACAGAGTTTGCAGAGCAAGAGATGAATGTAGGTTTGTCCCTATCTCAAAGCCAAGTTTCAAATGAGTTTCTATTGCTGTATGGATTGCACCAGCCTTGAGAATCCTCTGAAGGGTTCGCCCTTCAACTGTCCACCTAGTCAGGTACTACCGACATGGCAACACGCTTCAAGGAAATCAACCCAGCCACAAATAAGGTCTGGAAGCTGGCAGAAATGCACGCTGCATTGATTGAATCACAAGCCCAAGTTGCAGAGCTCCGAGCAGTTGCCAACTGTGAATCCGAGCTGACCTGGGGTGATGTTCAGAAACGGTTCATCATGCCACGGGTTAAGAAAGATATGGTTGAGCGTCCTTTATTTTTCAAGGACGCACGGTGCGGTTATCAATCTTTGATCCGATGGGTTAAAGAAGGATATGCCGAGCTAAGAAAACCAGTCTTGAACTGACTCTCTCCCAGAGGCCTTCGGGCCTCTCTGAGGGACTCACCCTCAACATTTCGCTAGGTATTACCAGCATGGATTTAGAAGCATTAACTGGCCCTTGTATCGTCACTAAATACCTTGGCCCTACTGATTACAGGGGCTCAAGAATTAAAGCTACACATACAAGGGACAGTGAAACGAAATGGAGTAAGACGGTTGGCTATGATTCGGCCCTAGATTCTGATAAGAACCACGAGCGAGCAGCTCAGGCCCTTATAGATTCATGGCCCTTCAATGAACATTTTAAATTTGTTCTAAAGGGGCGGGGTCACGATCACAATCACTATTACTTCATTGCTGATATTGAACAAGAAGCTAATCCGTAAAGGCGGGCGGTCAGGTTCAAGCCCTGACCTAGCTCTTCCCTCTTAATTGAGGGATTTTTTAAACACGTTAGGTTCTACCAACTATGCCTTCTATTACCTTTGTCAATTGCAACGGTGAATCAGAGTCATTCGACCTTGAAAAAACATCACCTAGTGAAGCCCTAAGAAAAGGTGGTCAACACCTAGACAACGGGCTAACTAATAATCAAAAGACAACACTAGAAGAACTATCTAATTCAAATGAATAATTATGGAATCATTCATCATCTGGGGATGCGTAAGCATCCTCCTTTTTATTCTTCTTAAAAACATAGGAGCTTATGGAAGATGAACGATCCACAAATTGAAGCCGACATCACTGCTCATTATGTAGACAAGTGGTTCCACCATGAGATTACGGACGAGGAACTAGAAGAAAGATTTAGGCAGCATCCAATGCCCGAATATAAAGGCTTCAGCTTTAACAAAAACAAACTGTCCACATATGAAGAGGACTACCTATAGGGGGCCAATGCGATCACCTTATGTCCCTTCTAAGTGGGATGTCTTTAAGTCTCTGATGATTTACCTTCTATTGTTCTTCTCTTTAGGATTATTGATAGAGATGAGACAGATGAGACAGAACCAACCTAGTACCCCTGTTCACCCTATAAGATAACAATATGTATCATATAGGAATCCTAGAGGTGTATCTGAACCATACTTAAGGCTTCATGCACCTCTTTTTTTATGCACTACCTATGAGTGAGTACGCCAGGAACCGTGAGCTTTACGACCTCTTTAGAGAGTGGAGTGAAAGCCTCGGAAACCATCCAAATACACAACATGCCGTTGCTTATTGTGACTTCGCTAGGCATGTACTAAAGAATCCTCCTAAGCAATGGACCGAAACTGGATCAGAGAAAACGAGTGGAGAGTGAAGAGGATGAACGCCCTCTATATATGGGACGAGCGTTACCTTCCTGATCATCCACAACACGGCCTATATACAGGCCTCCATGAAAAATTTATGTCCACCCACCATGTCCGATCACCCTTGGGTTCCTCTAAGTAAAGAGAAACCAACCGCTAAACATGCCAACAACGATGACCATGTTCTCTATCGCATGAGTGACTGGTCAATGTCAGCTAACTGGGAACACATACCTAAAGAAGCTACGCATTGGCAAATGATTGTTGACTCGCCTCCAACTGATGAGGCTGCAACATGGAAAGAGATAGAGGAAAAGAATTTTCAACGTCTATTAAAAAAAGAATTTCCTGAACCAACAGTCAACAATCTTTTAATTGAATCAACCTTACGCAAATTCTATTTCCATGACTGAAGAAACTACTCAAGAAACACAGGAGTATCAAGCTCCTAAGCATGAACCTTCTCCATTAGTAAAGCTACAAGGTGCTCTTACTCGTACTCAATACGAGATGGTCGTTCAATTAGCAGAAGCTAAAGACGTTGGCATCTCTGAATTGAATAGAACAATGATTGGAGAATGGTTGTCTGCAAATTGGGCTAGAGAATTCGCTCTCTATTCCAGTACTAAGACGTAGTGACAGTCAGATTCCGAGAATTACTTTGGTATTCCGATGAAGACCCTGCAAGACGAGCTTGCTCACGAGGACGAGATGCTTACGCTTGGTTGCGATCGAGTGAGACTTCTCTCCAACATACGCAAGCGAGGACAGATGGAGTCCCTTTCCAAGTGGGGTGAAGCTCTCACTGCACATGGAATAGATCAGATAGTTATCCATCTCCGAGCTATCAGAAAGAAAATAGAGAAGGGAGTAGCAGGTAGATCTTTTGCTTTGCTCTCTCCGATCATTCACCTACCACCTCAACAGGTAGCAGCGTGTTCACTTCGCACTGTTATCGACAGTCTTAGCTCATGTCCAACGCTGCACTCAGTAGCTATGGACTTAGCAGACAAGCTTTGGATTGAAACCATGCTTGATCGTGCATCGAAAGATGAACTAATTAAATTCAAGCGTGGTCGTAATCGTAAAGCACACAAGATGGCAGCCATCAGACACATGAAGTGGACTGATAACTGGCAGCCCAAGGAAAAGATGGCATCAGGTGTATTTCTTATTGAGTTGATTGCTAAAGAGACAGGCTTAATTCAAATCGTCAAGGACCACGGTTATAAACCTGCAAGACGGGTAGTTAAAGCAACCGATGAGTGCATGGCATGGATTAAGGATGTTAAAGCACAACAAGAATTGATGACACCTAACTATCTACCGATGGTGATTGAACCTAGACCTTGGCCTGATGGTGGGTACTACAAATTACCCCTCAAATTACTGAAGAGTAATGATGAACTCGTAGCTAAGAACTGTAAAGGTGATGAACCTTTTATCAAGGCAGCAAATGTCCATCAATCAGTAGCTTGGATGGTTAATAACTGGATGCTTGATCAGGTTGAACATGCTTATGACAACAACCTAGAAATTGGGTGCTTATTTCCTAGAGATGGATGGCCTGTCCCTCCATTTCCTAAGCACTTAGATGAAGACGATCCAGGTGTATTCAAGTGGAGGAAAAGAGCTAAGCAAATACATGAGAGAAATGACAAGACCAAAGGCGCACGCATAGGTCAAGCTAAAACCTTATGGGTTGCACGCAGATTCAAGGATGAAGAGAAATTTTATTTCCCTATGTCCCTTGATTTCAGAGGTCGTTACTATTACCGCCCTCCTTATCTCAACCCACAAGGTAATGATGTATCAAGGTCGCTTCTCTTATTTGCTGAAGGCACACCTATCAACACAGAAGAGGAACTCAATTGGTTACGAATACATGGGGCTAACCTCTATGGATTAGGTAAATCAGATTGGCAGACTCGTGTTGACTGGGTACTAGAGCATGAACAATTAATTACTGGGGCAGGTAATGACCCGTGGTTGAACTCTGAGTTTTGGATGAGAGCTGATAAGCCTTGGTGCTTTCTTGCTTTCGCTCGTACTTATAAAGAGTTCAAACAACATGGCTGGGGTTATCAATGCACCCTGCCCATAATGCTGGACTGCACGTGCTCAGGTATCCAACATTATGCAGCCCTCCTCAAGTCAGAGGACATGGGCAGATCAGTCAACCTCATCTCAAGTGATAGGCCACAGGATATTTACTCCGAAGTAATGACCAGTGTCCTTAAGAAATTGAGAAAGAGTGAAGATCCACGAGCAAGGAAGTGGTTAATGCTTGAGCCAGATAGGTCGCTCGCCAAACCGTGCGTGATGACTAGTCCTTACTCAGCTACATCTACTGCCTTCTACTACTACTGTTATGACTGGGCTCAGAAGAGATCGAAAGATCTATTCGCTGGTAAAACATGGACTACTAAACCTGGAGCCATGACAACCATGCACTTCATGGCACAGCTCTTACATAAAGAGACAACAGCTTTGATTAACCCAGCCGTCAAAGCAATGGAGTGGTTCAGAAAACTTGGTCGTCTTGCTGGTAAGGACAACATCCCTCTTGAGTGGACAACACCATCAGGTTTGTTAGTTCATCAGGAGTACAAGAACGTCAAGCAAACACGCATCCGACTCAAGTATTTATCTGACGTTCACATGGACATCAGAACAAATATAGATCAAGACGATCTTGATTCAGGTCGGATGGCTAATGCACTTAGCCCGAATGTAGTCCACTCATTTGACTCAAGTCACATGTCATTCTCGACACTCAAAGCAATAGCTCTAGGTGTCAAGAATATAGGTGGGGTACACGATTGCTTTGCCACTACTCCCTCAGAAATGAGCAAGCTAAGGGATGCAGTTAGGCAATCATTCTCTGATATGTATTCAGGGGATTGGTTCACAGCAATCACAACACAGCTCACCCAACAGATTCAAAGGAAGGATGAACTATTACCTAAGCCTGAGCTTGGTGATCTTGATCTGACTTCCGTACAAACTTCTAACTATTTCATCACATGACTTCTGCACAACAATTTGAAAGACTCAAACTCACAACACCAACTTGTAAGTATCAGTACGCATGGCTTGTCACACCTGACACCAAGTATGAACAGGCAGTGTGGAAAGTAACTGCACTTATCCCAGCCGATCAAGCTAGTGAAATGGAAGAACAGCTTGGAGGATTATTAACTCGCTTCCAGAAACAATGCAAAGAAGCTGATCCAAACAAAAAGAATTGGAAGTCAGCACCTCCTTCCTTTGGTTATGACGACATAGAAGGAGAGCCTGTCTTCTATATCAAGATGAAACGCAAGGTATCAGGTCAAAGAAAAGATGGCTCAGTATGGGAGAACACTCCACCTGCACTCTTTGATGCTCAAGGCAAGCCATTGTCTGAAGAGATGAAGAAGAGAGTAGACAAGATTGGACCTGGCTCCACTGGTCGCATCTCGTTTGAAGCTGTTCCTTATAACCATCCTTCTACTGGGGTGGGAATAAAGATTCAACCTTTAGCTGCACAAATTATTGACCTAAAAGAATACACAAAATCTTCCACAAGTTATGGCTTTGAAGCAACGGAAGGGAACTTCCAAGGGGCGTGCGAAGTCTCGACTTCCTCAACGGAAGAGGACGCATCCGACTTCTAAATATCGTAGTAAGTTTGAGGCTGGTGTAGCTACCAGCCTTCAACAACGCAACCTTCCCTTTAGTTATGAACCGATAGTCCTTGACTATGTAATTCAAGCTAAGTACACACCTGATCTCATTCTTGGTAATGGGATAGTAGTAGAACTGAAAGGATTCTTTTCTGCTCAGGACAGGCGCAAAATGCTATGCGTTAAGGAGCAACATCCTGAACTTGATATAAGGATGTGCTTCCAAAACGCCAAAGATAAAATCAGCCGTGCCAAAAAATCTATTACCTATGGAGCTTGGGCTACAAGGCATGGATTCATTTGGAGTAGCGGTACTATCCCCTCATCTTGGTATGACTAAACGACAAAGAGTAATAGCAGAAGAAGAGACTTCTTTTATTTCTGCTAATCAAATCAAAGTGTTCACCATCAAGGTTATTGACCCTGATAAAAAAGATGACAAGGCCACTCTTGTATTCCAACGTGCATCATCAGCAGCTAAGGCAGTTGAGATAGTCAAGGAAAAAAATCCAGAATGGAAGTGCCTTGTGATTGATAGTCATGAGCCTAAACCTTGGAGAAGAGATGAACGTTACTGAACGCATTGACTATGCAGAAAAAAGAATCAAGGAATTAAAACTCCTGATCCACCACTGGGAGAAAAATGAAAAGCAAAAGCAAATACCTGAGACACGGCCCATGTCCTGAGTGTGATAGCAAAGATAATCTTGCTTGGTTCGATGACGGACATGCACATTGCTATGGCTGCGGGTATCAATTCCAACCTTCAAAGAAAGAGAAACGACCAATGACTGTGACTCCCATGAAAAAGCCTGACCTTATAGATCAGTGTCGAATTGTTTCCAAAGCTTTAACTAAGCGTGGAATCACTAAGGAGACAGCAGAACTATATGGATATGGAACAACTGAAAGACATGGACAACCTGTTCAGGTCTCTACCTTTAGAGATCAACTAGGCAAACCGTGTGCTCAACACATAAGAACTAAGGACAAAAGATTCAGTTGGGTGGGTGACTGTTCAGACATGCAGCTATGGGGTCAACATTTATGGAGACAACATGGCACACAAAATATGTTTGTAACAATTACCGAAGGCGAAATTGATTGCATGAGCGTGGCACAAGCCACAAAATCATCTAATGGTACTTACTTTCCTGTTGTTTCATTGCCTAATGGAGCGCAGAGTGCTAGCAAATATATATCTGCAAACTTGAAATGGTTATCCAACTTCGCTCGAATTGTTCTTTGCCTGGATTCGGATGAACCAGGTATGGCGGCTGCCGAAAAAGCAATTGAAGTATTACCTGCTGGAAAAGCAGCTATCGCAAGATTGCCACGCAAGGACGCTAATGAGATGCTCATCGCTGGAGAGGCAGAGCTGTTGCGGGATTTGCTTTGGAAAGCAACACCCGTCAGACCAGACGGGATCATTAATGCAGCGGATCTATGGGATGAATTAATCAAACCTGGAGCTACTGCTATATGTAAATACCCTTGGCCCCAACTAGATAAATATCTAAAGGGATATCGCAAAGGCGAGATGATTACTATCTGCGCTGGTAGTGGAACAGGGAAGAGTTCAATGTGTAGGGAGCTGGCTCATCACTTCCTCATTCAAGGACTAAAGATTGGATACATCGCACTCGAAGAAAGTATTCAACGCACATTGCAAGGGATAGTTGGAGTTGAACTCAACCTACCTATTCATCTTGATCCATCTCTTGCAGATGAAGAGACAACTCGATCAGCCTTTGATCGTCTTTGTGCTACTCAACGTCTCTTTCTTTATGACCACTTCGGTTCGATGGACCCTGATCGCCTTGTAGAACAGATCCAATATCTTGCGAATGTAGAAGGTGTAGATGTTGTCTTCATTGATCACTTGACCATCATCGTTAGTGGCCTCACTGACTGTGATGAGAGGCGTGCTCTTGATGTCACATGCACCAAGCTTCGACAAGTTGTTGAATCGACTGGCGTTGGATTGTTTCTTGTCAGTCATCTCAAACGCCCCGAAGGGAGAGGCCATGAGGAGGGAGCCCAAGTCTCGCTTGGCCATTTAAGAGGTTCACATTCAATAGCCCAATTATCGGACGCCGTTATCTCCTGTGAACGAAATCAACAGGGAGATGCAGCAGAACGTAGTGAAATGCAACTGCGCTGTTTGAAAAATAGACACGCAGGATTTACTGGCCCTGTTGACAAACTTCTTTACGACCAAGACACAGGTCGTCTATCTGTACCAATGTCTTCTTACTTCTAATGACTTTATTAATTGACGCTGATTGGCTTATCTATTCTTCATGCTGTGCATGTGAACAAGATTTTAGATGGGATGAAAATCTTCATACCCTCCACCTAGATGAACGTGATGCAATGCAACTGATTGAAGATCGTGTTGCTCAGTATCAGATCATCAGTCCAGGTAATCCGATCATGTGCTTTTCTGATTATCCCACCTTCAGACATGGGATCTATCAAGATTACAAAGCTAATCGACTAGGTAAACGTAAACCTCTAGGTCTGAAAAATATAAGAGAAAGAGTAGCTAAAGAGTTCCATGCTATTAGCTTTGATGGATTAGAAGGTGATGATGTTATGGGGTTACTTGCAACAGGACAGAAGTATGACAACCCTGTAATCGTGTCGCCTGATAAAGATATGCGAGGTGTTCCTTGTACTCTCTTGGCTAATGATGATCTTGAATTAGTTACTCGTAAGAAAGCTGATCGACACTGGATGTTACAAACTTTATCGGGAGATAAGACTGATAATGTAGAAGGTTTAGTTGGTGTCGGTCCAGTTACAGCAGAAAAATTATTAGGTGACGCAGAAACTATGGAAGAAATGTGGGCTAAGGTTCACGCTGCTTATGTTAAGAAGAAGAAAACCTATGCTGATGCCATTATGACTGCACGCTTGACACGTATCTTGCGTGACGGGGAGTACGATCATACAACAGGTAATGTAAAACTTTGGGAGCCAACACTATGAATGATGAAGAGCTTTGGCCTCCTATTGATGAGGCTTTATTAAAGAGATTAGATGAGATTTATCCTGAGAAATGTCCCTCTACTGATGAAGAAGATAGAGAGATATGGCATTATGTAGGTGCAAGGTCAGTGGTAAGAATGTTGTATTCCGTTTACACTGACCAAAACAGTACCGAAATTTAATTATGTGCGGAGGTGGCGGGGGCAGAAGCTCAGACAATTCAGCGTCAATTGCTTTGCAAAGAGAATCCTTAGAGGCATCTAAGGAACAAGCGAGGTTGGCTGATGTCCGTTGGCAACAACAGTTTGATTATACGAAAGCTAGACATGAAGAACAGAAAAGAATAGCAGATCAGAAAGCTCCTAAAGCTCCAGAAAAAAGTGCAGACATGGCCGCCCCTGCCTTAGATATTGCTGCTACTAATAGAAGAAAAACAGGTAGAGAAGGATATAAGAATTTAGTTCAATCATCTACTGGTCTAGGTATTACTAATCCCTAATGGAATTAACACTAACTACTGACGTTGATAGTCAAGGTAAGCCTTACGATGACGATCGAGATGGAACACTAGCTGCTCGTTACCAACAGCTAGTCACATCAAGAGATCCTTTCCTTCAAAGAGCAAGAGATTGTAGCAAAGTTACAATACCTAGCTTGGTTCCTGACTCCAACATGGGAGATCATGGAAAGCTAAAAACTCCTTATCAATCAGTTGGAGCAAGAGGTGTTAGTCATTTATCAGCACGCTTAGGTCTTAGTCTTTTCCCTCCTAATACTCCTTTCTTTAAATTAGAAATGGATTCGTTGGCTCTTCAATTAGATCAACGAGATCCAACGATAAAGACAGAACTCGACACTGCATTAGTAAAGGTTGAGCAAGCTGTAATGACCATGCTTGAAACCATGTCAGCTCGAGCTTCTATGCACGAAGCTTTCAAGCAACTATTAGTAGCAGGAAATGTACTTCTTTATGTAGGCCCAGAAGGAATAAGAGTTATTCATCTTGATAGATATTGTGTAGTACGTGACCCAATGGGTACTGTTACTGAAATATTAGTAGAAGAAGAAGTCTATCCTGAATCTTTACCAGAAGATTTTCTTCCTGTTAATGATAAATCACAGGAAAATATTGGACCTATTAAGAAAACAATTAAACTCTATACATGTGTAAAGTTTATAGATAACAAAGCTATCTGGTATCAAGAAGCAAAGGGTAAAGAAATACCAGGCACACACGGTATGTGTCCTGAAGATTGCAGCCCTTGGATTCCATTACGCTTTGAGAGAATTGACACAGAAGAATACGGTCGCTCACATGTTGAAGCCTATTACGGTGACTTAACTGCGCTCGAATCTCTATATCAATCAGCACTCGAAGCAAGTGCAGCCGCTGCAAAGATTCTGTTCTTAGTTAATCCTAACGGTACTACTAGACCAAGGACATTATCATCAGCAGCAAACGGTGCAATCGTTCAGGGTAATGCTAATGATGTCAGCGTTATTCAAAGTCAGAAGAGTCAAGACCTACAGATAGTTAATAACATTATTGATCGGATAGAAGGTCGTATGCAGTTTGCTTTCTTACTTAACAGCGCAATACAAAGACCAGGCGAAAGAGTCACTGCGGAAGAAATCCGCTATATGAGCCAGGAGCTCGAAGCATCCATCGGAGGATTGTATTCCATACTTACCCAAGAACTACAACTACCTTTAGTTAAAAGGTTAATGTATATTCTTCAACGTCAAGGTAAGTTACCTCAGTTCCCTGTTAACCAACAGAATGGAGAACCCTTAGTTAATCCCAAACCAATTACAGGATTAGAAGCAATAGGTAGAGGTGATGATATGAATAAGTTAACTGAGTTTATAAGTATCGGTCATCAAGCTTTAGGTCCAGAGGTGATGGCTCAGTACTTGAACATGGAAGAAGCTTTGCGTAGACTTGCAGCAAGCGCATCTATTGACACTACTAATTTAGTTAAAACTTCTGAGCAATTACGACTAGAACGAATTGAAGAACAAACAGCTCAGAATAAGATGCAACAACAGGAACAAATGAGTTCCCTGTTGCAATCACCAGCCGCCGCACAGTTGGTGAAAAATTACACCCAACCAGGAGCACCTTATGGCCCCCAGTCAACAGAAGAAGGAGGAGTCCCAAACGCCCTCCCCACAGCAGTCACCGAAGCTGGAGTCCCCAGCGGCCCCACCAATACCCAAGGCGACACCGCCTAAAGAAGTTCCACCACCTGATAAGGATGTAAAGGAATTAGTTGTCAAAGAAGAGAAGCCTAAGAAATCCACTAAGGCTCCAGAAGAACCTAAGAAGCCACAGGTCATTCACGATAGACCTGGACATATCACCATTAAGTAATTCACAACACAGACCATGCCCGATTCAATCACTATTAAGGATGAACCAACCCCAGCTTTATCCTTAGAAGATCAAGCCGCTATTCAGGAATCTGAAAAGGCTGAACAATCCACATCTGAATCTGCTGAACTCCTCGCTGGTAAATACAAATCAGTTGAGGATTTAGAGAAGGGTTATCAGGAACTTCAACAGAAATTAAGTAAGGGTGAACCTACTGACACTGCTGAAACAACTGAGACAGAAACCAAATCAGAAGAAGAACAACCTGAAACTACAAGTGACGCAAAAGAAATCTATGGAGATTTTATTGGTGGTCGCTTTGAAGAGGCAGGTATTGACTTCGGTGGAATGAATGATCGTTGGCAACAGACAGGTCAGCTAACGGAAGAGGATTACACCTCCCTTAATGAGGCAGGTTTTAATAAAGATATGGTGGACGCTTATCTTGAAGGCGTTCAATTTAAAGCGACACAAGATTCTCAACTTGCAGCTCAACAAGTTTTAGATATCAAACAAGAGTTTGGAGGTGAGAAGGCTTACGATGACATGATCACTTGGGCTGCTACTGCATTAACAGATGGAGAGAAAGCAGCCTTTGATCGTGCAATTAAGACAACAGATCTTGATCAAATCAGACTTGTAATCGGTGGTTTACAAAGTCGTTATCAAGCTCAAGCAAACATCGAACCTAGATTAATTGGAGGTAAAGCTGCTAAAGGACCAGCCGATAAATATGAATCAATGGCTCAGGTTGTAGCAGCAATGAATGATCCTCTTTATCAATCTGATCCTGCCTTTAGAAAGAAAGTAGAAAGTAAACTTGCTAGATCAAATGTCATATAAGAGTTATCATTTAGATACCTAGACCGATTCACTGAAGCTACGGCCCTTTGCGAAGGATACCCAGTGTGGAAAGAATTGAGGTCAGGCACTCATTTTTTTCTAGGTTTTATTCTTTATGGCTAACTTCACCAGCTCACGGCTGGGTCTTGTCAATGCGACAGGTACTTCTTATGACGCTCTCTTCCTCAAGGTTTTTAGTGGAGAGGTTCTCTCTGCTTTCCGTAAAGCCACGGTGTTCGAGAGTCTTCATACTGTAAGAACTATCTCATCAGGCAAATCAGCACAATTTCCAATTATCGGACTCAGCTCAACTGCCTACCATACGCCAGGCACACAGCTAACAGGTAATGCAATCAAACATGCTGAAGCTGTTATCAACATAGATGACAAACTTGTTAGTAATGTTTTCATTGCAGACATAGACGAGGCTAAGAATCATTATGATGTAAGATCTCAGTACTCAACTGAGATGGGCAACGCATTAGCTTACACTTTTGATAAGAATGTAGCTGCAACTATTGCTCAAGCTGCACGTACTGGTACTAACTTCAACACTGACCTACCTGGTGGTACTCGGATCAAGATTGTTGCTGCAAACAAAGCTGCTATTACAGGTGCAAACCTTGTAGCTGCTATGTGGTCAGCGGCTGAGCAGATGGACATTAACAATGTTCCTGCTGAGGGACGTACCCTCGTCTTAGGCCCAACAGAATATTATAAGTTGGCTCAAACAACTGATGTACTCAACAGAGACTGGGGTGGATCTGGAGCATACGCAGATGGAACAGTCTTGAAGGTTGCTGGTATCAGCATCATCAAGTCCAACCATCTACCAACAACAAAC
>PBVO01000141.1 GCA_002729015.1 Candidatus Poribacteria bacterium | reverse complement strand
TTGAGATAAATAACTAATCCCCAGACCTAAAGTAATAATCAGTTTAATTGCAGTTCATTGCACTTAACTGTGTGAACACATATGATCTTTCAAATGTCGGAGTTAACTGTTTTTTTTCGGCCAACGACTATCAAGGTAGATGGAAAATTATTCAGATTGACTTCGAGCCAATGTTCATCCTCAACCTGAAGATCATGTTCTTCAACTTTGACCAGTTCACAACCAGCATCTACCACCGACTGAACATGATCTGAAACCGTCCAGTGATACTCAAAAGTTGGTAATCCTTCGTCTGACCTATATTCGTAAGGACCTCGGTTTAAATAGTTATAGCAAGAATTTTCTTTGCCATTGGCATCAGTCCACATTCGGCGGATGGGATGATATTCACTTACTAAGAAAATACCTCTACTCTTTAATATACGAACTGCTTCAGAATAGTATTTCTCAATATCAGCAACCCATACGGATACATGTCCACCAGTATAAACCAGATTGAAACTACTGCAGGCCAAGGCAGATAAGTCTGTTACATCTGCCTGTAGAAACGACAGTTGAAGGCCAAGTTGGCTGGCACGATTAGCAGCAATATCAAGCCTACGTTGTGAGAAATCCACCGAAGTGACCCGTCCACCAAGACCCACTAAAGCAAAAGCGACCTCGTTGTCCCCACTACCTAGAACACAAACCTCTTTCCCTTCGATATTATTAACAAAGGACATCTCTAGTGGGCCCAAAACCAAAGAAGGATTTTCATGAGCCTTCCTCCACAGTCCACGATGATCTTCTTTTTCTTTCCACCAGTTTGCGGAAGCATCCCAAAAAGCTTGATTGGATTGATGTGGGTTCATAATGTTTTTCCGATATAGAGAATAGTTTCAGCTTATCTCGGTATTTACAAATGATCAATTCTTAGTTATTATCGAGTGTAACAGAAACACACTTCCCTATGAAGTAATTTTCGTTTCACTTTTCACATAATAGACCGATTTGCGTTGGGATCTCCCATGGGTAATTTTTTCAAACCTTGGTTTAGTAATTTTTGCCTGTGGCTATATGCGGGCCTGAATTTGCTTTTAGGCCTAACTGGTTGCAGGAAACAATTCATAACTGACTATCCCAATAGTTTTCCAAGCTTGAACGATTCTACAACAGACCGAGAGACCCATTACCCACTGAGAATTACCATGAAAACAAGCCACGTCCTCTCAATAGTTGACCAAAAAAAATATCAAGTAGCAGAGGCTGGTGAAGAATATATTATTACGGTACCCGTGGTCAAATACTATCAACCCACCCAATTCCTAGTCAAGAGTAGCCCTGAGCCTATTCAATTAGGAACAGAGATGTTGCCCTACATGGAGCTCGATGATCTTAGGTTTTTTATGAAAAAGTATCAAATTGTCAGAGGATTTGACACACCGGAAGAAATTTACCTATACAACTGGGTGGATGAAGCTCAAAAAGCCATGATCTTCCAAACAGGTGTTGTAGTAAATCAGGTTAATACAAACACGCTGCCATCTACTAAGTTCAAATTGGTTCACTTACCAGCTTTGAAAGTATGTAGCATTCTGTATATCGGCCCATTTCCCTATCAGAAGAATAGCGGTTGGCAGAAAATTAATTGGGAACGTAGGGCGGCAGAAGCTGGTTATAAATATACAGAAGTTTTGTACCGAGAACTCTATCATCGATACGACTTTGGTGGTAGGAACCAGCATGTAACCGAAATAGAAATCTCGATCGATTAAAAATAATTGGATCAAATGTTAATTACAATGGCGTACTGACACCTAACTGGATAGCTATTAATTAGGGAAGAAAAATGACAAACAGATCTCAGGCATTCAGACAAGCTGTTTTATTTATCGAGCAAAAAGACTCAGAGTCTCTTCATCAACTACTAGGAAAATACTCCGACTTACTACACAACTCCGAGGTGGTCATATCCGATCAACCCCTTATCCATCATACACTTTCGTATGCTAATTTCTCGGGAGATGAACCTGATTTCTGGTCAACGCCCGAATGCGCTGATATCCTGAAAAGACATGGTGCTGTAATTGACGCTAAATTCTGTCTAAGAGCTCTTAGTACAGCTGATTTTCCAATGATTGAGTGGTTAAGGCAAGAAAACGAGCTACCAGTCTGTCTTAGGGTTGTAGCAGCTCTAGGTCAGACCAAAGAAATTAAAAATTGGTTACTAAGTGAAAATATTAGGGTAAATACAGCACCACCAACTAATTGGCTGAGGAGTACTTCCGATCCTCTTCATTACGTATGGAAAGATCAAAATGGTGAATTGACAGATAAATGGTTGATTGCCGATGCTTTGCGATATGCTATTCGGTTCAATCATAAATCGACAGCCAAACTTCTTTTAGAACAGTTGGTAGAAATAGACCAAGAGTTATGCCAAAGAATCAAGGGGAAATGTGAGCCCGATTTTCTATCCTATATGATTCAACACCGAAGTCAAATCATTATGAATGATACATTGCCTGCGTGGGAAATGTATCAACTAATTCAGGCTGAGGTTGCTGTTGTCAACGGAGATATGAACTTATTCCAGTATGTTGTAGAAGAAACACCATCACTACTCAGTCGACAGTTTATAAGGCAGCAAGTAGCTCTACTTGAATTGGCGGCTTATTCGGATGGGTACTTATTTGCCAAATTATTATTGGATTCAGGGGCATATATCGGTAAGACCAATTCTCGCCCGAACTCCAATGCTTTAGTCTACGCCATTGAATATGGAAATCGTGAGATGGTGGAATTGTTGAAGGACCTATGGACACCCCCGTACGATCTGCCGACTTTAGCAGGGTTGGGTGATTTATCGAAAGTAAAAACTTACCTGGACCACCACATGAATGCAGATTTAGCTGCTGGCTTGGCTCTTGCTTGCATGAACCAACATAAGGACATAGCTAATTATTTAATAGACCAAGGTGCTGATATAGATGCCGAGTGGAGTTTACATGAACCCGCTACTATCCTACACCACTTGGCTTTTTTTGGTAAATTAGATATGGTTCAATTTCTAATTGAACGAGGTTCGGACCCAACAATTAAAGACTTTAGATACCAATCAGATGCTTTGGGGTGGGCTAAATATAATGGCCAAGACAAAGTAGTAGCTTACCTGAGGCATGTGATAAAGGACAAACAATTGCAGGCCGAGTAAACAGGATAGATATTGAAGAGTTTTTTATGTTAAATAACTAAAGAATCTCTGAAAGGGTTAGTTTTTGCTCACTCGGTATCTAGATCGTCGGCGTCCAAATCAAAATTCACGTTTGTTTCTTAAGTAATTTCTTACTGAAATTGGCTCGAAAGATAAACCGGTGTACGCTCGAATGCTTGTTGTGTGGAATACTCTTATAGATTCAACAGTGTGTTTCTTTTTCGAATACGGACTGAAATTAACTTAACTAGAGATATTCAAAGCGAGGTGATTCTATGAATTTTCCGTTACTCTTTCCATTAAAATCTGAAGTTTTTTCTGATCTAACCTGTTCTTTGTTCTAATCTTACTACATAGATCTATCCCAAAAGGGTTTACTTTTTCGATTGCACTTTTAACGTTATCTCCTCCTAATCCCCCTGCCAGAAACACAGGAATCGAACTCCTTTCAACAATTTCTGCAGACAATTCCCAATTATGAGTTCGACCTGTCCCTCCTAATTCCCTAATTGCTAAATTAGGATTACCACTGTCTAATAACAGATAATCAACGTAAGATGTAATTTTTAGGGCGGTATCGATCACAGATCGATCAGTTACGTGTACTACTTGCACAATGGACACTTTCGGTAATTCTTTTCTTAAGACTTCATAGACTTTACGATCAACAGAATCAACAATCTGAATCATATTTGTCGATGTTTTTCTGTGATGTGTAATAATTCCATCTGCAGTAGTTTCACTGGTCAGTAAGCAAGTCTTGATATAACTTGGGACAGAGGAAGTAATTTTTGCAATAGCCAGATCTGAGATAACCCCAGGACCACTAGGCATATGTCCAACTAATCCCAAAGCCCAAGCACCAAAGTTAATAGCTAAATTTGCTTCTTCAACTGAAGCAATACAACAAATTTTAACCCTTGTCACTATCGAAGCCGGAATATTTTATGGTTGATCGGAGGTCTTATTTAGACAATATATTATAAAATTGGGAACCCTCAGTTCATCCAATAGATCCGGGAATTCTACCGATTTCTTTTTATTAAGAGTAGGCTCGATTATCGCCTCGATATCAAATCCAACCTCTATAAATCCTTGTATATAGGTTGATAATGTCCGATGGAAATTGGTCAAACTCTCTCCCATCATTTTCCAATGACGCTCATTTTCTTCAAAATAACGATCTAACATTACGTGTTGTTTAATCCCATCTTCTGACTTATACCAGCCTTCTCCAGCTGATCTCATCGGGTGTAAATTGGCGATAACGAATCGTCCTTCATTTCTGAGAATTCTATATACTTCTCTCGTATTAGCCATAAAGTCAGGTAAATCACATTGGTTGAGATAGGAAACAACCAGATCGAAACTCTGGTCTGCAAGAAAAGACAAATCTTGTACATCAGCTATTCTATATTCATTACGGCTTGGCTGTAATTCCCTAGCCGCTCTGATCATTGGCTCACAAAGATCCAGACCCAATACATAACTGGCACCACGCTGCGTCAGGATTCGACCAAAACGGCCCTCTCCACATCCACAATCAAGAATTCGTAACCCTTTTACGTGTCCACAAGCCTCTAACATCGGTTGATCCAATAATCCGTTTCTATGAGAATTACGACCTTCACGAGTTTCTTTGATCCAAGGAGACGAAAGCTTTAACCATTCTTGTTTCAGTAGATCCTTTTTCTTTTGAGTAAGATTCATCTTTAATTATCTTTAGATTGTACAGGTATGATACAGAATCGTTATTGTTTCGTAAAGGTGAGAGGGGGTAGCAAATTAGAACAATTAATCATTAAGAATACATACATTTAGGTGGCTATTAAAACGAAAATTAGCGAAGAATAAATCGGACTATAAATGCTCAATATGATGGGGCAGAAATTTTACATTTGGCATGTTTTCGCTACTAATATCTGTGTGTAATAGATGAAAATCAGATAAGATAAAATTTGAAACTATTTGGGTAAAACAGTGATAGAGGGTAAATCCAATTCTTTCATCATAATTGTACTAAAGACAACTATGATGAACTTAGAAACAATAAATTAATCAATATCACTTATCATACGATTCATATTTAGCTTTCTTTTTGGCAAAAATAGAAATCGACCAATCACTTAACCATAAGGCAATACTGATCAGAACAATTTGAGCTAACCCACGTAATATGTGCCACCTAGCCGCATATGTTTTTCCATTGAGAGGAATGTCGTTTATCCACATGTTGAGATTAGCCCAATAAAGGATTATCAGAAGAAGGGCAATTGATGGACCTGCCCAAGTCCGGTATTTCGGGATGAGAATTGCTACTCCTAGCAAAACCTCAGGCACACCACTTATATATACCCAGATTCTTGAGTTCCCTAGTATATCCGGCACAATTGGTTCAAACCATGCAGGATCCGTAAAATGCTTTATACCAACTAATACGAAAAAGAGTCCCATAAGAGCCGAAAAAACATGTTGAAGGACTATTTTCAAATTTAAATTGACCATTTTGATTTCTGAGTAATATCACTGATCACAAAATTAGGGGGAGGTATACTAGGATTCATTAGAGACAAATTTGACTAGTATCTTGAATTAGGAACCATGGTTTTGATACTGGTTACTTTCAATTACAAATTAGTAAATAATATAAATTCGCATTTTTTTAGAGCGAAAACCGTATCTTCTCGATCGAAAACTCCTTTCCTAATCTAAAGATTTAATAAGATATTACTATAATTATGAAAAATACGAAAATGAGTGAAGATAAAAAGGACGAAATGAACCTTGGAATGTACCTATAGTAATACGGCTTGTCTGACGTTATCGTTCTTAATTAACATTCAAAAAGTGAGTGTGCAAAGTTACCTGTGGAAATTCCAATAATGAATTATAAGATCTGAAAGTAATTTGTGTACCATTCGCAATATCTTTTCGATCATCTTTTTAGCTGTTGTTCAAGACTTATCTTTGATACTTCAGTAATCATGATTACGTCTTTATTTTTGAATCCCCTATTTAATTTGAAAATAGAGTAAGGTTTCTAGATTTTCTTGAAAGGAGAGTAAGTTCAACAAACTATTTTCATGGTAACTTTTGGTTAGACTAAGTTATTTACATCATTCACTTTTTTGAAGACTGAATTCAGTAGATAGAACGCTAACCAACACGAGGCAGTAGTAAAGAAGAATTGCCATTGCCATAACGGATGGGAGAATAATTAATATCGATGTTTACCTAATCAACAAATGATCTAATTTTTCTATGAGTTAGTGTATGAAAAGTTAAATTTATTAATTAACTAAGATATATAGGCTGAATCTATGTATACAGCATATCGGCTCACAGAATATACAATAGTATCACCCACTTAAAAATAAACTGAAATGGAAATCAACAATTAGTTTTGTTGTTCAGCGAAAAAGTTGAATATCTCACCAAACTCTAGCTTCCAACTGGACCAACCGTGGCCAGCATTTAATTCTCCACCTGAAATATTATACCCAAGATCAGAAAATTTATTAAAAAGTCTGCTGTTTCTTTCACGAAGTCCTTCTACATCCATGTTGCTTCGTTTGATATCGTATTTCCCCCAATCAAGATAAATATTAATGGGCTGATATCCCGCGCTGTCTATCATTTGGTTGATAATCTTTTCTCGCTGTAAGGCCCAATAAAAACTAGATTGACATGCTACATTGCTAACCATATTTGGGTTTTTCAAGACAGTATATAAACTAATAAAGCCTAAATTACCGTTGCCTATCTTTAGTCTATTTTCTGAATTTGTTAAAGTTTGAAAAGTTTTGTCAATAAAAGGTATAAGTTCGTTGATAAAGTATTCACTGTATTTTTCTTCATCATTATCTAAGTTCATTTCTAGGACTAAAATAATGGGTCGAATTATGTTTTGCGTAATCAGTGAATCAATAACAAAGTGAACCTGCCCAAATTCTAAAGACTCTCGACCAAGATGTACATATGCCACGGGAAGTGGAACTGATTTTTCTGAATAATTAGGCGGCAGGTAAACTTTCAAATTTTGCTCTCGGTCATAAATACTACTGAAAAAGCTTGATGATTTTATTCTACCTTGGATTTTATTGTAAGATTGTTCATAACTTATGTCCTGACAATCAGGCATAAGTAACCATGAGTAAGTATTATCTGGCTCCTTAATTATTAACTTATTCTTTGGATCTAATTCATACTCATCAAAATTTTTTATGTATCTGTACTTGATTCGAGCATCTGCCTCGATAAAAGTCGACAAATAAAAAAAATTGGTTCCTTTGATANGGTTCATTTTTGATTCATCCCATATACCCAGATGATCACTATTGATCGCAACATCTACANCATCACCTTGATAAACAAAATGAACATAATTATTATNTTCAATAATGGGAAGTGACTTATGGCTTAGCAAAAAATTTTCAGTTAATTGTAATTTTTCTGATTGTGAGGCGGAGTCTACGCGATTGACCCATTTTTCAAACTTAGAATTGAAAGAAACTGGCTGATTATCCGTCTTTAATTTTTTATTTTTAACTTCGTTTACTGAAACACGAGCGATTTCACCGTAGCTTCTTGCATATATCGATCCTTGATAAAAGCTTGGAAAGGACCAGGCTAATTCTTCAAAGAGTTTCAAGGATACTTTCTCCTCATAGCCATTTGGACTCGCTACNCCTATTGACAAGGAACCTTTTTTGGTCAATATTAGGAGATGATCATCAACAAGAATTGGAAATCCTTCTCCCGGGTCTCTAGATTTCCATTTAATCCTCCCAGTGTCTAAAGAAATACAAGTTAAAAACCTACCACTATAGCAATATATATAATTTTGATGTACTACTGGAGAAGAATAAGAACCGCTTATTCTATGGTTCTCCCAAGACAACTCAACATTTGGTTCCTCATTGGAATCAATAGTAAGAAGTTGTAAACCATCCTTGTCAGTCTGAACCAGTATCTGTCTAGCCGCAACAGTAATGGGTGTTGCACTATCCTTAAAACCATTTTTCACATGATAAACCCATTCCAATTCACCCGACGAAGGTAACAAGCAATATAATGTTTCATTTCCAATTGCTAGTAATACTATCTCACCATTTACCTTACTTATAGTAGCTGATCTATAATGAGCAAAGTCATTACCGAATTTCCATGTAAGTTCTCCTGTGTTNACGTCGAATGCAAGAATAAAACTAGACTTATCTGTACCCCCCGCTAAGATAAAAACATTATCTTCATAGACCAATGGTGAACTGGTAAATCCCCAATCNGGTGCTTTTGCCTTGAATTCAACTTCGAGATCCGNACTCCATTTTAGTGTTCCGTCTTGTAACGACAGTGAAAACAATAATCCATATGGCGANAGACAGAATACTTTTTCTCCATATATAAAAGGTGTTGAAAGAGGACCATCTTGGGAATTACCGTGCCCTTTATACGTTGGGCCGATCTTATACTTCCAACGTATACTTCCNTCATTTATATTTAATGCAATCACATAATCAAACTGTTNGTCTGAGTACATAGTAACAGCAGTATCTTTGATTAAAGATACTGCTGAATACCCTGTACCAATTTTTTGGGTCCATTTTCTAACTAACACAGGGTTGTGATCAGGTATCACGTTTAGCTCGAGTGATCGACCAGATCTATTACTACCCATAAATCCATTCCAACAGGGTAATGTGTCATCAGCCTTTGAATCACTAATGAAGATTAATGTAATTACNATAGCTAAGCCCAAAATAAGATGAAATTGTCTCATGTAATGCTCTCTAGATAGTAAGTAAAACAAAATGGAAGAATGCTGGGGGACGTCATGTACATCATAGTTTTTTAATTAATTGAAGAGGTAATGAATNAAGTCGAGACTAAAAAAACAAAAAACGAAATCTACCTNNCAAAGTTGGAACNAGGCGAATTTATGATCTGNTTCCATAATAATTTGTGGCGCTGATCGTTAAAAGCAGTCATGTANTTTTGAAGTGGGTAGTTTAGAAAGAACCTGAACGTTACACCGCAACAAAAGAAATCTGTAGTATGCTATACAGACAATCTGGTCTTGATTTTTCTGATTTGAAATACAGTTGAGATTCAAATTGAGTTAACAACATAGGAGACGAAGACAAAATGGTTTTGCTAAATGACAATCAAACACCTAAGAGTCGAACAAATACATACCTATGTAATATGCACTACTAGGAAGAACNCCGTACCCACTCTTAATTGATTAATTGATTGCACAACTTCCTAGCATANCCTTTCTTTGAGGGAGTCCAAATTACGTATTTAATTTATCACTTGGTTCAGTTGTTCAACTAGTTCGTCAGACGTAAACGGCTTACCTACGNANCCATCCATTCCAGCTAACTTGCACTGTTCCTGTACTTCTNCTATTCTTGCCGATATCGCCAAAATTGGGACCCTTTTAAGTCCAGACGATTGTTCCAGTTGCCTAATTTGTTCCGTTACCATGTAGCCATTTGCTTNCGGCATCTGTAAATCCATCAGGATGAGATCATATTGATTTTGTTGGTAACTCGTCAAGCACTCTGTACCATTAACGGCCTCATCTACCTGACAGCCTAAATTCTCCAAAAATTTTCGAAAAATAAAGCGATTAACCATATTATCATCAACTACTAGCCCCTTCATGTTCGACAAGTTAATTGATTTTTTCTTTTCCATTTCTGTTTCTTTCGGTAAACCAACTCTTACTAACGGCAATTCAAACCAGAAATTTGATCCTTCTCCAATTTTACTGTCTACCCCGATCTTTCCACCCATGCCTATAACAAACCTCTGACTAATGCTTAAACCTAAACCCGTTCCCCCGTAACTNCGACCGATCTCTGGACTTGCCTGATTAAATGACTCAAATATATTCGCTTTTTGATCTGTTGGAATGCCAATTCCTGTATCTATNATTTCTACTCTAATTCCAAGCTTAGTGGTTTTAAGTAATAACTTCACTTCACCAACCATCGTGAATTTTATTGCATTAGCAACTAAATTGATTACCACTTGTTTGATTTTTTGCCGATCACCCAACCACTCACCACACATCGTAGGTGGGTAATCTAGATTTAATTGGATTTTTTTCTGCTCAGATAAAGGAAGTANGATTTGTCGAACTTGTTTAAAGATATCAACTAAATCAAATGGTTCTTGGTGATATACGATTCTACCATCTTCTATCTCGGCAAACTGGAGGATCTCATTAACAACCGTTAGNAGGTATTGTCCAGAATTTTTTGCTCTATTAATATGACTCCTATGCTCAGAATTTAACTGTTCGGTATCAATTAAATTTAGAGAGCCAATTATCCCATTCATTGGTGTTTTGATTTCGTGGCTNACTTGGGATAAGAAGTCNTTTTTGATCTGAATTTCCTTCTTTGCATTTTGTTTTAGAAGTTCTAATTGTTCAACATGTTCTTGGTAAGTCAATACTTNGCCGAAATCAGTCACGGTATCACGTCTGACATTCTTATCCAAATTAAGCGTTTCTAATTTTTGTAGCTCTAGAATCTCTGATGGTATCTCTGTTAAACAATTATGACTCAGATCAAGTGATACTAACCTCTTTAAACTGCCTAATTCAGNTGGAATTTGATAGATTAAGTTTTTGCTCAGGTCTAATTCCGCCAACAGATTCAATTGGCTCAATTCGATCGGCAATTGCCCGAGTGCGTTCCCATCCAAGCGTAATTTTTCCAGTTTAANTAAATCTCTAATNGTCTCTGGTAAAAATTTTATTTGATTATCNCTCAAATAAAGTTGTCGTAAATTTGGTAATCTATTTACTTCAGTAGGAAATTTCTGTAATCGATTCTGGTTCAAATTGAGAGATTGCAGTTTGAATAGCTTATTTATCTCAGCTGGAATATCTGTCAAATTGTTATTTTTCAGATTTAGGTCATNAAGACTTTTCAGATTTCCAATCATACTGGGTAAAAATTCTATTAAGTTCGATTCTAAATTTAAGACTTTCAAATTGGTTGTTTTGTTCAATATCTGCGGAAAGGTTCCGACTTGGTTGAACCCTAAGTGGAGTGTGCTCAGACTAATCAGTTGACCAATCTCAGNCGGAATTAGCTTGATCTCGTTCCACTCTAAATGGAATCTAGTCAGACGTGTCAATTGTCCAATCTCAGCTGGAATTACCTCAATCTTGTTGAATCCCAAATGGAGTTCAGTCAAATTGATCAGTTGACCAATCTCAGCNGGAATTANCTNNATCTNGTTCCACCCTAAATGAAGTCCAGANAGATTGGTCAGTTGACCAATCTCAGCCGGAATTACCTCGATCTCGTTCGATGCTAAACCAAGCCTAGACAAATTGGTCAGTTGACCAATCTCAGTTGGAATTACCTCAATCTTGTTCGAGGCTAAACTAAGTCTAGACAGATTACTCAGTTGCCCTATCTCAGCTGAAATCACCTTAATCTGGTTATACCCTAAATGAAGTTCAATTAAATTAGCCAACTGAAAAATCTCGGGTGGAATGATCTGGATGTGATTTCCTACCAAATTCAGTATGACTAAACTGGACAGTTGATCAACTTCGGGCGGAATAATATTGATCTGGTTATATACTAAATGGAGTGCGGTTAGGTTAGTCAGTTGCGCAATTTCAGCCGGAATCACCTCNATTCGGTTGGNCCCTAAGTGGAGTGTGCTCAGACCAATCAGTTGCCCAATCTCGGGCGGAATCACCTCGATTTGGTTGGATCCCAAGTGGAGTGCAGTCAGGTTAGCCAGTTGCNCAATTTCAGCCGGAATTACTTCAATATGGTTCGATGCTAAACCAAGTCTAGTGAGATTAGCNAGTTGCGCAATTTCAGCCGGAATCACCTCGATTTGGTTGGATCTCAAATGGAGTGTGCGCAGATTAGTCAGTTGGCCAATCTCAGCCGGAATCACCTCGATTCGGTTGGATCCCAAGTGGAGTGCAGTCAGGTTAGCCAGTTGACCGATCTCAGCTGGAATTACCTCGATTCGGTTGGATCCCAAGTGGAGTGTACCCAGATTAGTCAGTTGGCCAATCTCGAGCGGAATCACTTCAATATGGTTCGATGCTAAACTAAGTCTGGTTAAATTAGTCAGTTGCCCAATTTCAGCCGGAATTAGCTTGATCTGGTTAGATACTAGATGGAGTGCGGTCAGACTAGTCAGCTGCGCAATTTCAGCTGGAATTACCTCGATTTGGTTGGATCCCAAGTGGAGTGTGCGCAGATTAGTCAGTTGCCCAATCTCGGGCGGAATCACCTCGATTTGGTTGGATCNCAAATGGAGTGTGCGCAGATTAGTCAGTTGACCAATCTCGGGCGGAATCACCTCGNTTTGGTTGGATCCCAAGTGGAGTGTGCGCAGATTAGTCAGTTGACCAATCTCAGGGAGAATTTCATGCAAACCTTGATTACTCAAATCAAGAACTTGAACTTTATCCCCTTTTTTAATAGACTCCAATAAGTCGGTATAGGTTTTCACTGTTTTCCAATATTAAAAAGATAAGCAATACATGTACTAAAAAAGAGCGAATGGGGTTACCAGTAATAAAATAGCAATCAGATGACCTAAGCTAAATGGGAGCAAAACTTTTCTTTTGTCCAGATTGAAATCTGAGACAATATGATATTTGGGACCTGAACATCACATTGTATTCCTTTATAGAGATTCAGAATAGTATAAGTGTCAGGAGACAATTCTATATATCTAAACTGACGGAACGAAAATGAATAGAGCTTAGAAAAGAAAAATCTGAATGTTAAATTGGAACTTATTAGATAGATGTAATAGAGACCGACAGGATAGTATTTTCTGAGAACAAGTATCGAGAATAGAAAAGAAAGAGGAACTGGAGCTAATTTACCCTGTAGAGGCATAATTACCCCATTATGGTTCGCTTTCATCTATATACAAGCAGTATTCCACTTTGGTCTAGTTTTGTAATCACTTTCTTTAATTCGATAGAAGTAAGTTCTTAGACACATTATTTCGATGTTAAACTAGAAAAAATAGCTAATGAAATAAAAACTAGCCTTTGTCTCTACCGCTACTTCCTCCATTTGATGAGCCTCACTCCAAATATATAGGTTGTTCCTGTGCTACTTGTCAGAGTCAATTGTCAGTGTTATATTGATTTCAATAAATGGTTCGGTGAAATACGTTGATGATACGCTCGGTACTCTTTCTAATTTTTAATTTCTTTTGGCTGACGCTAGCATATCACAATAGTGAGGCAGAAAATAGGAACGAAGCAGTTTTGACAGGTAAGATTCTGGACCAAACCACACAAAAAGTATTGGCTGACGCCAAGATATCAATCTTCGGGCAGGTCAGTAAGAATACTACGAGTAACCCAAAAGGTGAATTTTCGATTTCATTACCAACCGGTAGTTATTCACTTCAGGTGGCTCACCCGAATTATCAAACCGTTGTCAAGACCGACCTCGTAGCGACTATAGGACGCAATCGACCATTGGTAATCGAGTTATCAAAGATGATTTTCCTGTTAGGTGAAGTAGAAACAACGCCTAATTTTTTTCTACAACAACCAAATGCTTCGACTAGTTCATACAATTTTAGTTTCGAGGAAGTTCGTCGTTCTGCTGGCGGCGCCGAAGATATCCATCGGGTAATGAGAGCCCTACCAGGTGTCTTTTCTACTTCTGACGGTATCAATGCATTAGTAGTACGGGGTGGACACCCTCGCGAAAACCTCACACTATTAGATGGCATAGAAATTCCCAATAGTAATCACTTTGGAGACCAAGGAACCTCGAGCGGTGGAATTAGCATGATCAACCTCGATTTTGTTCGTCAATGCTCCTTTTATACCGGTGGATTTCCAGCAAAATATGGCGATAAGTTATCATCAGTGATGGATATTAAGTTCAGAGACGGTAATAGGGACCGGTGGCAGACAGATATTTATTCTGGTTTTGCGGGCTTCGGTACCACGGTAGAAGGTCCTTTATTTAGCCAAAAAGGTAGTTGGATGGCTTCAGCTCGTCGTAGCTACTTGGACCTTTTGGTAGATGTATTACCCAGTTCGCTTGGTGTAACTGCAATTCCTAACTATAGTGACTTTCAGGCTAAAATAACCTACGACCTATCGAATACCGATACTGTATCTCTGATTGGTATAGGTGGTTCTGATAAAATGAAAATTAAGAGTGCTGATGATAATATTAGTCGTGGTTTTGATACACTTGATTACGGTAATTACCAATACACATGGGGGTTAAAATGGCAGAGCCTATTTGACGAGAAAGGGTATTCGACCATCATATTATCTCATTCCAGTTATCGTTACCTGTTTGATGGCGGTGATAGTGTTGGGAGTGGCGCTTTTACTAATGATTCTTGGGAAGGTGAGAATCAACTCAAAGGAGAAATTAACTATGATTTGACCTCACAACACCAGTTACAGTTTGGGGCTTCTGCCAAAACAGCACATCTTGATTATCAGTATGAATCTAGAGGAATCGATCTTTATAATAATGAAACGGGACAGTTAATGCGATTCGGACGCTTAGATATTAATGAAAACGAAATAACGTATAAACTGGCCACGTACCTACACTATACAATTCGACCACTTCCTATACTAGACATGAAACTTGGTTTAAGATCCGACTACTTCGCCTTAACTAGTCAAAAACATCTAAGTCCACGTCTAGGTTTAAGTTCGCAAGTCACCTCCAAAAGTCGATTTAATCTCGCTTACGGTGTTTATTATCAAACGCCACCTTACTTTTTTATTTTGTGGGATCACCAAAACCGCTATTTAAAAGACCTAAAATCCACACACTATGTGACAGGCTTACAACATCTACTGAGAACAGATCTTCTATTCAGTGTTGAAGTTTATGGGAAACAATATGCGGATTATCCGGTTCCCATCAAAAATGAAATGGTAAATTTATCTAACAATGGTTCGGGATGGGTAACAGGAATTGACTTGTTCTTACACAAAAAGCTGACCCATCGACTATACGGGCGAGCTAGTTATACCTACTCTCTATCTCGCTTTGAAACACCCGAACGAGGAAAATTTGTATGGGATTTTGACATACCACACATCTTTAGTATAAATGGTGGGTATAAGTTCTCAAATAAATTTGAGTTTAGTCTACAATGGCGATACCTATCGGGGCGACCGTACACGCCAATCATCGGCAGTTTTGAGACTACCGATGATTCCGGCGATTGGGAAGCAATCTACGATCCAATCGCCAATTCAGCTCGTTTAGACAGTTACCACAGTCTAGATCTAAGAATAGACCGGCGTTTCCAATTTGATCGTTTGAATTTGATAGCATATCTGGATGTATCTAATGTTTATAATCGTCAGAATATCTGGTCTTTTGAATGGTTGAGAAAAGCAAACGAAAAGAAAAAAATCTATCAGTTTGGTGTCTTGCCAATTTTTGGTTTTCATCTTGAATTTTGATATTTTACATTTAAATAACTCTTAGCTTATTTGTTATCATCAGATTAGATATAAAAAATAAAAATTCCGGACAGGAAATGAGGGACGATTTCCTAAAAACCTAGAATCATCGACAGCCCGTAGTTTAGAAAGTTAGTTAGATTCAAAGATACTCACTGTTCATACACGATTCATATTTAAAGTAGGTTTAGGAGACGTAAATCACCGAGGACATGAATGAATTAAAGATTCGAACGTGTGAAAAATTTTGTGTTGTGTCTAAACTGTGCACAGGCTAACTTCTGTTTGGTGTTCTATTTTTGCAATGTTGATACAAAAACATTCTTGGGTCAATTGGCCCTTTTTATATCAGCCCATTGGACTGGTAATTTGTTTCTCCTTGTTACGATTAACGTTTTTTTCATTGCTTCATTAATTTCTTCCTTGCTAAAAACTGAGTTAGATATATGAACCTCATCTATTAAACCCTCAAAATAGTGATTCCCATCCCCTTTGAAACCAATGTATAGTGGGTCAGCAGTCGCATCAACTGATTCATTCACCTTACCCTTAGTTTTTAGTTTACCGTCCACATAAATCTTCGCCTCTTTACTTTTGCCCTCAAAAGTTATGACTGTATGATGCCACTTATTGATACGGTCTAAAAAGTCAAAATCAGCTCCCGACTCAAGACGTGCGCCCCAAATTCCAAACCATAACACACCTTCTTTTTTGACGCACCACTGATAAGCTCCCTGTTTAAAGACCACTCCACCAGCACCAGTCCATTTACCGGGATTACCTGTTACATTGACCCAAGCTTGAATAGTCAAATCACCGGTGTCAGAATGTAAGGTCTTGTTACTCTTCACCATCACGCGGGCATCTTTACCATTAAATTTTAATGCTGAACCCGATATACCTTTCACCCACTGAGCTTTTTGAAGTTCTCCGACGTTACCATTCACTAAATCTTTGACCTGTTGACCTTTTCCCTCATCAAAAGACCAATAAGCCATTGTGTGCTTGTTTACTGCGCCTGCATCAACAGTCGAAATCAGTATCAGTACAAGTGAAACACCCAAAAGCGAAATTATTATTCTGTCCATTTGTAATTGTTCCCCATATCATCTTATTATATTAAACTCGAACAGTAGGATATCAGTTAACTAAAACTAAAAACATACCAAAACTGGTTTTACTCTGTTTTTCAGTGTCTTAGATCACATCAAATCTACGATACTTACTGTCAGATAACAGCATTACCAGGTCGAAAATAAAAACGTACGCACTAATCTTTAATCTATTGTAAATTAAAACTCAAACAAAATGATTATACCAGTAATGACATACATCTTAACAAAACACTTTCTTGGTTAAGACCGCACATGAAAAATAGACAATAAGTAATCAAAAACTATTGATCGTCTAACACTTGTATTATCTTTTTTGGTCTTCGTTAATCAATCTCCTCTTAAGATGGTTTGATATTCCAATTACTAGAAATACTAACCAAACATTACAATTTTTTTCTAAAATTTAGATGAAGCCATGGTTATATGGGAATTATACAAAAACTGTGAACAGATTTTTATGTTGATAAATTATATTTTATTTGAAAATAATTCTACGTGTTAGGATAAAAAATCAAAAATTATCGGAGATGAAAGAATGAAAAATTTATACCCGTTTGTTTGTAGTCTGTTTTTCAGCATATTGGTTGTTTTCAACTTGTATGGGGCCGACCTTGCAATAGTTGATTTTGCCGATGAATGGACGAAAGTGACCGGACTCAGAGATACTTTAGACGAATTTAAGATTGAATATGACGATTACACCAAAGAGATTGAGAATGGGAAATTAGCTTTTACTAGACAAAATAAAGTTTTCTTTATAGGTAGTATGGCCACAAATAGTGCCAAACTGCATCAAGGTCTTGATAATAATGCTGGAGTAATACAAGAATTTGTCAAGAAAGGAGGTCTGGTAATGGAACCAACACAAGCAGATCAGAATGAAGACAATGTAGATTGGTTACCCGAAGGCTTAATTTGTGTTAGGACCGATACGGATTTACCTGTTTTTAAAATCAAAAAACCTAAACATCCCTTATTTCAAGCACCACACAGATTAACCGATAAAGACTTTGAAAAGTGGGGACACCAAAATTGGCCGACCGTCTGGGAAATGATCAAATCCCACAAAGGATTTACTGTTATAGCAGAAAGTACAGGTGGACCTGCCATTATGGAAGCAGTATATGGAAAAGGTAAATTTGTCATGATGTGTATAGCACCAGATAAATATCATGTTGCCGGTAATGACGATAATACTAGGAAAAAAGCAAGAATGTTTATGGAAAATATGTTGGAAGCATTTGTTCTTTCAAAGCCATGGACTATAGACTCTAGAACTAAGTTAACAACTAAATGGTCTATTTTAAAAACAACACGATAAACAGCCAAATCAAAATAGTTGACAAAGCAATTTTCATCAATCTGATTGTTTGATTTACTAGATCAATGAAGAAAAAATAAGTAATGGGGTAAAAAATTATGGTTCGTTTAATCTAAGTGGTGGAAGAGTAGTTCTAGCATTAAGAAGAATAAAGGTAAAGAAACCCATAAGTGCGCGGTTTATAGCTCCATTTAGTATCCGTTACATATATATAAAATTCATACAAAAATCCAAATACACGAATTATGATCTGCGCAGGGAGCAATCAGATCAATCCCACAAGCAAAGCAAATGAAGATACAAACAGTAAAACTTAGTATATTAGCCCTAGATTGTGAATTTACAAAATGGTTAAAAATTAACTATAGATTCTTATTATCACAGTTACAGCTTTGGAATTAATCTTTTTACTGTACGCTCGACTACGGTTTGGAGTTTTGCTAACTTAAACTGACACATAGTCGGAAAAGCAACGAAGAATCAATTCGAATTCCCGTTGCTTTTTTAAATTAATATTCCAGATCAACTCAGGATTTTAAATAACCCCAAGTAGTTGCTAGTTTATGTGAGGAATCAACATCTAACTTATTAGACTTAATTTCAAAATTTTGCTTGACTTCTTTTTCGTCCAAAATTCGGTTATAGATGCGAACTTCATCAATCATACCGTTCAGAAAACGGCCGTTGTGTTCGCTACCAATGCGCCGTTCGTTCATGTTTTCGGGCTGCTTCCCGGCTTTTCCTTCTTGAATTAGTTCACCGTCTACATACAATTTTAAACTTTTGGCTCCACCATCCTTAGAATCCGAAGTATATATAACATGGTACCATTGCTCTTCTTCACATTTCATTCGAATTTTGTCGCCATCATTTTTGTGTACCTGAATTTCGCCACCTTCGAATTTATAGTGGACTTTACCTGCAGCCCACATCCAAGTTGAGACAACACCTTGGATACCACCGAACTGTTTTTCGTAGACCCAAGCCTCAATACTGACCTGCTCCCAGTCACCGAGCTTTGGAATTTCAATATAGGCACTTTTGCCATTAAACTCGAATGCTTCACCAAACTTTCCAGGTACCGATTTTGGTTTGTCAATGGCCTTGGCATTCTTTTCACCAAAAACATCATGTACAACCTGTCCTTTGAGTGTATCTTTGTCAAACGAATAAAAAGCAACCAAACCTTCTGTGGTGAATTGTTGACCAAAAGCCGTCAGGCCAACCAATAACAACCCAAAAACGAATAATTTGTTCATGTCTTATAAACTCCTCTAAGCCAATTTTGATTAAATTTTTAGCCCGGCAAGTAGGATTCTATGTCTTTTTGCAAAGGCTGTCAATTTAAATTGTACGGCATTCAAAACGGAATCAAAGTCAAACTTATCCTCAGATTCGATGAGAAAAAACAGATAATCAAATACCAAGAACCAATAGATCTAATCAAGTTTGAAGATCACTATTTGGTCACAAGATCCAATAAAGATGCTGGTATAGGTTTCACTTGGCAGATTTTCTGTTACCAGCAATCAATAACAACCTGTATGTAAGGATTGAATAAAATTGAGGAAAGTAGAGACATGAATTATCCTGCTATTCAGTCTAACCCGATCTGGACAAAAAATTCAGACGTTTACTTGAAGTTAGAAAAAACAGAAACCCAACCCCAAATTGATGCAGATAATCAAATATTAGATTGTGTTTCAATTTATCTAGAGTGCTTTAGAAACCATTCGTAGAGTTCTGGGTTATCGTAGGTTTCTGTCCAAGAATCGTGGCCTGCTTCGGGATAAATCGTAAATTTGATGCTGCTTCCATGTTTTTTTAAAGCTGTCACTATTTCTTCTGATCTTGAGAAAGGAATCACATCATCCTTTTGCCCATGGAATGTCCAAATAGGCATTTCTGTCAGAGATCTCAGGATCTGACGGACTTCCCCACCCCCACAAACTGGAGCTATAGCGGCAAAACGTTCAGGGAACATGGAAGCTAAAGACCATGTTCCAAATCCTCCCATACTCAAGCCGGTTAAGTAAATCCTGCTAGTGTCTACTTGGTATTTTTCAACTATTTCTTCAATTAAACCATTAATTGTGTGCAGTTCACTAGTCCACCATGAGTCTTCAGGGCATTGTGGCGACACAGCAATAAAAGGGAAATCAGGATTAGTTTCGACAATTTTTGGGATACCATGTCTTTTGACTGAATCTAGATCACTTCCTCTTTCTCCTGCACCGTGGAGAAAAAGAATCAGAGGGAATTCTTGGTTAGTTGATTGGGCATAAGATTCGGGAAGAAAAAGAAGATATTCCATCTGAAATGTGATATCAAAAGAACACTTTTTCTGCGAATCCGAAGGTTTTGCATGCTTGTTGGAGGAAATTTCAGAACTGAATGATTGCATAATAACTCCCCAAAAATATACTAAAACGATAACAGTAATATGAAGATAATTTATGACTTTTCCTGCCAGAAGACTATACGTTGGATCAAGAAGATATCAAGGTAAAACAGCTAATAAAGAAAAGTCAAAGCAAGGATTATATGACAGCGATTTGACTACTAGGTTCGCCAGTTATATTTTGTGCAAAGATTAGTATTTAGTAAAAAGACGTCATCAAGCAAAAAAATTGCTTCAACTGTGACACTATTCCTAAAATTGAATTAGGATCATTATTCAGGTTCGTGGCTTCTTCTTACATGGTACATACGAAACGTACCGTAGTTTTTGGCTAATTGTAATAATCCAACATAATCACAAGTTATATCATCAATATTATTAGCGACAATTAAAGAAGCAAAATGCTCACTGGCATAGACTTGACCTGGTGGTGTAATAGGTTCAATACGAGCAGCTCGGCTCACATGAGAACCAGAAAAATTAAGCTGTTTAATCATTGGGTCTGTGAACCTATATACTGGACCTGTGTGAAGTGCAATACGCAGATTAATGTCCGGTGGTAGCCCTCGCTGAGCCCAATCCGTATCACGGATTAGATCTCTCTGCTTCAGCGCAAACTTTGCTGCGTCTTCTACTGAAGCAAATACAAAATAGAAAGCATCACCCCACGTATTTCTGGTCAATGGCTGGTAGGGATATTTCTCCATTTCCTCAACTATATAACCAAGAAACTCTTGGATAAAATGTGCAACTTCCATTTCGGATAATTTACTATATCCAACTACATCTGCAAAAAACATAACTCGTATTTCATGCGAAAAATGAGGGTCTACTTCCGAAATAGAAACACTTTCATGTTGTTTATATTTATTAGCTGGTACATCTATAATCTCGATGTCACGTCCCNAATTTTCTCCATCTATTAATCACNTCTGGGGTCTCACCTAATTTCCCTGGCTCTTGACCATCCCATACTGCGAGAGAAACAAGTGACGTGTCGTATTCTTGCGCCCTTAATATTGCAGTTCCATCTACAATTAGGCTGGTAAATTCTAGAAGGACACGATTATNTTTAGCCGGATAATCATTAGCCATGATTACTCGACCAGCTTGCTTTAAGATACTTTCAAATCGGTTCTTCCAGTTTGAATTTGGGTCTACATCAACACTATCTTTAACGAATTGTTCTATCTCATAAGGAAGTATTATGTCAACTTCGCCGCCGCGTTCTATCATAGCTTCTAAGAACAAAATATCNGAGCCAGCAGCAGCTGTAGAAATCCCAATATCCGCGTTTAATTGATTTAGCTTGTTAGTAATTCGCTCTTTGATCTCCGCTTCCAAATGAGTAGGGAAGCGGGAGCCTGATTGNCCACTTGGAAGTACTGGGTGTCCAGTGAAAACAACAATCTTAGGNAAAGCAAAACAATCATCTAACCACTGAGGTTCTTTTCCTAGTGCNTCTAGTAATAGTCGNGCATTACGCCTAGTTGAGTGTAAGCTTGCAAAGTTTCCCTTTCCAATTTCACCCGCAGAACTATAATATTCTCGAGCTTGCTCTGGTTGCCCCAGAATAAGCAAGACNTCGCCTAATGTTGCCTGTGTCCAGTAATCTTGTTCTGATTCTTTNCTCTGCTCCAGACTGAGCTGATAAACGTGGCTACCAATTTGGTGTGCTATGTCTAGGTTGCCTTTGATCAAGGCCAGTGTGGCAGCATTGATGCCAGTGTAACTGCTACCAGTGTTTTTATAAGAGGTATAGTAAGCTTGAAATGCNTGTTCTAGTTGCGATAGTTTTTCTCGACTACNGCTTTCCTTTTCCCATAAATCTTTGTGCGTTCTACCGAGTAAACCAAGGGTGTCATCATCTTGGTGACCTTCGCTTTGTAATTCACGTGCTATTTGGTTCGCTTTGTAAGGAGAACCACCTCGAGCAAGCGCNAGGCCCAGCAATTGTCTCAGTCGTAAATCATTACTCCAAACCTCAAGTCCTTCCGAAATAACATCAAAAGCTAACAAAGGTTCTCCNATGCCTAGAATTCGATGTCCTAGATGACGATAAATTTCTGGNACGTTTCTCCAATTGTTNGAAGATCTACCACGCCAAATGTCGCTNAAATCGCGAAGATTTAAACTTTTATCTTCCAGACGATCAAGAATGTTTCTAACTTCATCTTGTACTCGCACTTGCCCTTCAACTGGTGGAATAATACGGTAGCCTAGATGTAAGATAGNTTTGATAGCTTCCATTGATGTNTTTCGATCATACTCTTTTTCAGACTCAGGGAGTTGNTCATAGCTTACCAAGCAAGGATGAGTCATTATTTTATCATCACGCTCAGGACCAAGGGTCCAACCGTCTTTTATTCTTTGTTGGGCCCATATTTCATGGGTGTTTTCCGATAGTAATTCTGTTAAATCAGCTAATTCTTCTGGTAATTCTACATCAGAAGTGTCTATAGGATTCGGGGTATAACTCATATAGAATCCTTTACCTTCTGGGTGTTTCCTCAGGGAAACGAGGCATTTTCAGCATAATTTTTCCTTTCTATCTCAGCTTCCAAANCACATAGACTATANCAAGACTAGTTGGGTTTATCAGGATAACTTACTAAGAGAGAAACCTTCCGCTAACTACATTAACTTTACAGATCTAGAACGCTGATACACAAGAAATCGACTCAAAAATATTGTAATCTCGTTAAAGTAGACTCAATATTTATTGATTAAAAAAAGATGACTCCGAAAACAATCATTTACTCAAAACATATGAGTTGATATATTGGAGTTAGTAGTAGAAAATTTAATTTCCTAAACTACAGCTCATGTAAATCTTCTATCTGATAAATTATCATTTGGAGTCTGATATGTTGCGACCACCTCAATCTTCCTTACTAACTGATAACAACCTCGCCTTATTTTTAGACTATTATCAGCTAAGCATGGGACAAGCCGATTTTAAACGTAAAAACAATTCTATCTGTACAGAAAATTATTTTATTCGTAAGATCCCACAAGGCAAATACTTAATTGTTGCAGGGCTGGAGCAAGTAATACATTATGTTCTAAACCTAAAATTTACCGATGCNGATTTGGATTGGTTACAAAGCACTGATCCTGGAGTAGAATTGGAATCTGATTTCATTGATTATTTGCGCAATTTTAAGTTTGATGGCGATATTTATGCTCTACCGGAAGGCTCATTAGCTTTCGCAAATGAGCCAATAATTAATGTGACAGGTAAGTCAATTGATGTACAGATATTTGAGACTTATTTGTTAACCATTATGAATTTTCAAACTTTGATTGCCACAAAAGCCGCTCGCGTCACACATAGTGCACAGGGACGAATTTGCTTCGATTTTGGTGCCCGGCGCGCACATGGTCGTGATGCTGCTATACTAGCTGCCAGAGCAGCCGTTATCGGTGGTATCAAAGCAACTTCCCTAGTGGTAGCTGCAAAGTATTTCGATGTTCCTTATGTAGGAACAATGGCTCATAAATTTGTTCAAGATAGTTCTTCTGAACTTCAAGCTTTTCGCGATTATGCACAGGTTTTTCCCGACAATACCATTTTACTAGTAGATACCTATGATACATTACAGGGGACTAGAAATGCCGTTCAAGTAGCAAAAGAAATAGAGATGCAAGGNCAACAAATACATGGCATTCGAATTGACAGCGGCGACCTTATTTTTCTTAGTCAATCTGTTCGTGAAATTTTAGACCAAGCAGGTTTACACAAAGTAAGAATATTTGCTAGTAATGATTTAGACGAGTTCCAAATTGATCGACTCATAAAAGCAAAAGCACCAATTGACGGNTTCGGAGTGGGAACTCGNTTAGCAACTGGNGCTGTTCTAAATTCCATTACAGGTGAAGGTGGAGCTTCTTCCATGCCAGGGGTGTATAAACATGTCGAACGAGAAGAAAACGGCATAACCATTCCCACTCTCAAAATTAGTTCTGATCCAGGTAAGTCGACGCTCGCAGCCAAGAAACAAGTGTTGAGAATATCTAGAAATTCTCAGTATATTAAAGACCAAATTTGTCTTTGGGATGAAGTCTCAGAAGACCACGGATTGNTGATTCCAATCGTCAAAAATGGAGAACTTATTTACAATTTNCCTTCGGTACAACAAATTCAGAAATATACAACGGAAGAATTGACCAAACTACCTAANTTTTACAAGACTTTAAGTGAAAATGACGAAGATACAAACGATAGCGAGTATCCGGTCGAAATCAGTCCTCAGCTAGTAGCATTACAAAAAAAAATAATAAAGGAGAAANCAAAACNTTAATTATTTAGTGANTTTTCTCAATTAATCANATNCTTAGCACAGCGAAACCCTTGGCGTTGTCTCAAATACGAAGTCGATTCGGGTTGATCAGAAGCTCGAGCTGATACTCGCAGGTTATACCAGTCATCGTGCCATGACCCACCCCTTAACACTCNGTATTTTCCATCACGGGGNCCCTGTGGGTTTTTTTTNGGTGAATTCTGATAAAAGTCGGGCGTATACCAGTCAGCACACCACTCCCAAACATTACCTGACATATCGTATAATCCGTATTTGTTAGGCGCAAAGTAACCAACTGGAGAGGTTTTGTCCCATGTATCTGCTTGGCTTAATTTTGATCGTTTACGAATCCACAAAATTAATCTTTTTTGGCGTGTATTATCCCATTTACTGTCTCCACTNGGATTTTCGAAATTGGCTAANGTACTATCAATTTCATNCCCCCAGGGGTAACGCTTTCCTTCGAGTCCCCCGCGTGCCGCATATTCCCACTCAGCTTCAGTAGGCAATCTCTTTCCTGCCCACNTGGCATAGTCATTGGCATCATGCCAAGTGATACCAATGATTGGATGATTGTCATNTGGAGCAAATTTGCTCACCCAATCAGGTATTGGCCGAGAATTAGTTTTTTGTACAAATTCTCTGTACTGTCCAATGGAAACCAGATGAGTGTCCATGTAAAAAGCGTCAAGTTCAACAGAGTGAATTGGAAACTCATCATGACTTCCTTCCTGAAAACTGTCACCCATTTCAAACATACCGGCTGGAATTAGTGACATATTTTCGTGTACGTAATCCTTCATACTTCTATATATTATGGTTTATGATCCGCTTATANTCAGCCGACATGTTTGTTCGGAAATTCAATCAATTTCATCAAATCTTCAATTCAAAAAGCTCATACTAGAANTGATCGATTTAAGATTTTATTTTCCTATTTAAGATTTTAACTTTGGATAGATAAGGATTAAATAAAACAGTTAGTCGACGTAGATTAGTTTACAACCTAGTAATCTAATATGTCCGCCAATTCATCTAGGTTTACCAAAATTTGATCTATTACTTTTTCATCGGNGGTGGAAATAGTACCCAAAGTAGTTGGGGGATGCATACGAAAATAAGTATTCCAAGCGGCATGAACATCGACTAATTTCAGTTCATTCTGGCTGTTCCCAGTTTCGTAAGCTTTTGCACCATCTTTCCAAGCTGATATAAAAGAAGAACCAAGAGCTCTGATATCAACCGGAATCCACGATTTCCCTTCATTCTGGACNATTAATNTCTTTTCAATGTTAATACTAGAAAGTTGAGTCATGGAGGTTTCAAACATCAAAAAAATATGATCNCCGAGATCAACTATTTTAGTTCGGATATCCACTGACTCCAGTAATGCTGCATACAATGTTGTCAATTCGTCNCAATCTCCAATTGGGTTTTTAGTTGCTAGTATTGATCTCGGATATTTCATCTTTTTGAACGGTCCATCAACATCAATATACCAAAGGTCAGCGGCGCTCAGTAAGCTTTGCGTATAACTGGCTGTTTCATCGATAACATANCCTTGTCCATATATCGATTGAAACGGGACATTTGCATCTGGGCGATATTGAATACCTAATGAATTCAAGGCTTCGTAGATTTTCATCGCAGTAACTAAATTAGTAAACTGNTTTACGTGGTTATCTTTTACCATAATTTGAGATGCAGACAAGGCAAATGACTTGGTAATTGGATCAGCTGGATCAATAAATGCTACCATNGGATCCAANTTTTCACGATAAGCTACTTTTCCCATTTGTCTTAAAACGATAGGTCGACGCTGACGAATCTCGCGAGTTCGCCCCAAGTATTTGTAGTTAATCAAAATTTCGGCTTCGGTACGAATNTCTTGATCCAATTTTTCCACATTTTTATTAAATTGAAAGGCTAGTGGAATTCTCTTAGTACTCAGATTCGAACCTACTGAACTCAGCAAGATGTTTTTTGCTACGACCAAAGGTTTATCCATATATTCTGGTATAAAGGTCGAAACTGAAACTTCTAGTTCTTTTTTAAAGGCTGAAGTCAACACTAACTCGCCGCTTAGTGGGTTTGGTGTTTGATATTGTTGGTAAAAGGATAGCAAGACATCTCTAAGGATAATTGAATCTACCAAAATTCGCTTAGGATTATAATCAAACCCCAGAATCATTGAGAAACGGTGAGTATCATTCAAGGTTGGTGAATTCAAATAAGCNTAATCAAATCTCAATCCTCCATACTGAAGTGTACCTCCTNNCGATAGNCTAATGGGCTCTCGNAATTCTGATTCCGAACCGANGGGAGTAATCNNGCCNAGGGGGNCTTCTATTCCTCCNCGAATTGCTAGAATGTTTTGTATAGTTTGTTCAACTCCAAAGTGAAGACTATGATCTAAATCGAGAGCTANTGTAGTTTGGCGCATGGGNTTATACATNATACCAAATCGGAGATTTCGAGANGCTAACTTATCNGTTTCGTTTCGTTTCGAATTTTCGATATCANNTGCTTCATAATCAAANTTGATTTTAGTATCATTAATATCTTGGCCGAATAACCCAAATGCGAACCAATCGGTNGGCTGGTAGCGTAGACCAACGTCAAAACCAAATCCGGTTGCATTACCAATTGGGTNTGTATCCAGTGNACTACTGATAGATACTCTTTTGACATTCAGACCAGCAGAAATTGATTTCGTGATACCAATTCCGTACGAAACACTGATACGATCGTCTTTAAATTCAAGTTCATCATCTCCAAAACGAAGTTGTATCCAATCCATACCAATCGCATGCNGGTCTGTAATTGGAAAAATGTAACTGAGATAATTTTGNTGNAGGCCTTCAATTCCATATAGATTAGTCATCATCCCACTGATAGTCTGCTGTCCAACGTTGACTAAACCNGCAGGATTCCAAGCAATAGCATTAGCGTCATCTGCAATCGCTGTAAANGAAGAACCCATACCAAGTGGACGGACACCNACCGGCATTTGATTATTTGCTNTGAGAATTAGGNNTTCTCCTACAATCAGATTTAGGCAAATTATTATGNAAAAAGATAAAACAGNAATTGTACTNAACGAAAAATTTAACGNACTTCCAATTGGANANACCTTACTAAATATAGGNAAATGTATGTANAATTTGAGAAAANTCTTANCTTGATTTGATNCTGATTTACTCATTCAGTAAAAACTCCTGCTTCTCGANGCTAGTCAACTGNCGTGTTGATCTGATTTCAGCTAATCTTTTTAANCCTGANATATCTATCAATGGGTGAAACCGAATAGTNTTATCATGACTTACCGTGGCNATGGCTTTCCCGTCTGAACTGTATTTGACATCAGTAATCTCTGCTGAATGCCCATGCAACGTTAGGACAATTTGGCCCGAAGAAATATCCCAGACNTTTGCAACTTTGTTNCTNCTNCATGTAGCAANTTGNCTNCCGTCAGGACTGAACGCAATACCTTGAGGNTCTTCTGGCCAAATGGCTATAGACCGCATCACTTGCNCTCTTTCAGAGTCCCAAATTTTAATTGTTCCGTCTAGACTAACTGTTCCCATAAGCGAACCATCTTTGTTGAAGGCTACTTTTTTAATTTCCATAGAATGACCTGATAAAGACAGTAGTAGCTGACCCGTTTTTGTATCCCAANTTTTGATTTCAGCATCTTGNCCAGCNGTCACTATTTTTTTACCATCAGGACTATAACTCAAACTGTAGATTTCACCTTCATGTCCAATCAAAGTGCTTTCTAGCTCTCCNGATTCNAGTTCCCACAAGCTGGCTACCTGACCCGATACCGCTAAATACTTTCCATCAGGACTAAAAGATAAGCTATAAATTTCTTTTTCTGTTGTCTTAAATTCTT
>PBVO01000140.1 GCA_002729015.1 Candidatus Poribacteria bacterium | reverse complement strand
GAAACATTAGCTACTATTCTTGTAGATTAGTTTCATGCCGTACGAGCTCAGTTTTTCAGAATCGAGTCTAACCTCCCAAAAGAAAGAATCCCAAATTTATAGGGTGTGAAAGATACAAATCTATATGATATTTTGCTAAATCAACAGTAATAAAAGAATAAACAATGGATCTTCAGCTTTTCAAATTCTATGCCACAAACCAATACTAAGTTCTCGCTTTCTAAGTTTCCCAAAATAATTTAACCTTAGAAACTAATAAAACTGATCTGCACATGGCTAGTAGTAATGGTTATGCCTTCAACAGGCAACTAAATGGAGTAGTGGAAACTTGACTTCTTTTAACTAACATGGCAGATTGGTTTTACCCAGTGGGCAAGTAACAGGCTTACCTGTCTAATCTTAACATAAAAAGAAAAAATTAAAAATGAGTAAGGCAAAGCAAACTAAATGGGCAAAGAAATAATAAGCAGAGCTGAAACTGCCTTCATTATGGATACTTCTCGTATCAAATTCGGAATAGGTGCCACCAACGAGATTGGGGAAGATATAAAAGCACTTAATTGCCACCGTGTAATGGTGCTTACTGACCCCAATCTGTCGGATAGTGAACCAGTTTCGCGAGTATTGGAATCACTCAAACAAATAGGGGTTGATCCTGTTCTCTTTGATCAAGTTCGAGTTGAACCGACTAACCTTTCTTTTCAATCTGCTATCGATTTCGCACGAGATGGAGGATTTGATGGGTTTGTAGCTGTCGGTGGTGGCTCGAGTATGGACACAGCAAAAGCGGCCAATCTATATTCAACCTATCCATCTGATTTACTTACTTACGTCAATCAACCAATTGGACAAGGTAAACCCGTTCCTGGTCCCGTCAAGCCGTTAATAGCAGTTCCAACTACAGCTGGAACCGGTAGCGAAACGACTGGTGTTGCCATCTTTGATTTATTAGAAATGAAGGCTAAAACCGGTATTGCCGATCGCGCATTACGGCCAACGTTGGGCATTATCGATCCAGAAAACACACGTACTGTTCCACCAATTGTAGCTGCTTGCTCTGGGCTGGATGTTTTAAGCCATGCATTGGAATCGTTGACAGCCTTACCTTACACCGACCGACCAGCACCACCAAGTCCCCTCTATCGTCCAGCCTATCAAGGGGCTAATCCAATCAGCCATATATGGGCCTCCGAGGCAATACGGATGGTTGCTGAGAACTTAGTTTCGGCTGTTTCAGATCCAACCGACGTTTTTGCTCGTGGTCAGATGTTGTTAGCCTCAACGTATGCTGGTATTGGCTTCGGTAACGCTGGTGTTCATTTACCACATGGTATGTCTTATCCAGTGGCTGGGATGGTTAGCAAGTTTGTTCCAAAGGGATTTCCACGTCCTAAGAATAACACTGAACCCATCATTCCACATGGCATGTCCGTGATCTTGAATGCTCCAGCAGTATTTCGATTTACGGCTTCAGCGAACCCAGACCTTCATTTATTGGCCGCGAGCTTGATGGGAGTTGATGTACAAGAAGTTTCGATTGATCAAGCAGGCCAAATCTTAGCGCAAGCTATTATTGACCTGATGAAAGCCACAGGTATTCCCAATGGATTGAGCGCTGTTGGTTATCAACCAGTTGACATTCCAAAGTTAGTGAATGCAACACTACCACAACATCGTGTAACAAAACTTTCTCCGATCCCAGTGGATTCAAAAGTATTGACTCATCTATTTGAAGATTCGATGGTCTGTTGGTAGGTCTTACCATTTGTACATTGACATTTTTAATTTATTACTCGATAATATGCTGGTATGACAACCCACCCTCATGACCATCAACTTTGCGTTGATGAAGCCATCCAGTCTGCGACTCGCCTCTGCCAAGAACGTGGTTCCAGACTAACTGATTTGCGCAAGCAAGTTTTGCAATTAGTTTGGTCTAGCCATAAGCCAATTGGTGCCTACGACATACTAAAAAGCTTACAAAAGCAAGGCAGGTCAGGTGCACCGCCTACTGTCTACCGTGCCCTCGATTTTTTACTGGAATTAGGAGTGGTCCACCGGATCTCCTCCATGAATGCTTACGTCGGATGCACTGAGCCTAGTCGGCCGCATATCAGCCAGTTTTTTCTCTGTACAGCTTGTGGTATTGCTACTGAACTTAACAATCAATCAGTCAATAATAGCATTGAGATTACTGCAAAAGAGATGGGCTTCAAAATCCAAGACCACACAATCGAAGTTTCTGGACTCTGTTCTGCTTGTCAGTAGGAATCTTGTTGGAACTAGATATGGTCCACCTCATCTTCGCCGTGAATGGTTGCGTTGGGTGTCCTAAGTCCGGTCACAAATATCAATTTTCGAAATCGATGGTTTCACCTGAATTGGAGACTAATTGAAAGTAATAGTTATGATTTCCAACAATCGTTGCTAAGAGCTTTTTTGGACATTCCAAACTGATCTTTGGACTATGATGATTGGTACGACAGTAGATCGCTTGGGGACAGGATTCATATAGAACTTGACGAATTTACTCAGTCTGAAATAGTTACAACCTGCGATGATGAGGATCTCAATTTTCTACCTAATTAAGTAGTAATTGGGGAAACTATGGTTCCTCAGTTCTTTTCGGCCACTTTGGTCTCCCAAATACGGTCGGCTGTGGTTTTGTTGGCTATACTGGTAGGTTTGGTTTTTGAGGTGAACTGACCGTCACAAATTCGAGGGCACCTGAATGGCTATCTGTAGTTCTCTCTATCCTAAATTCGGATTATAATTTTCGCCACCAAATTTATGGACTAATAGGTCTGCATTACATCTCAGACTACTTCAACCAACGAAAGCTCTATTACTTGCACTGGTGATGTGCAAATAGCAATCATATTTTCGAAGCTAGTATCGCCGTTACTAAACTATGAATCCTATTGATTCCCAAAAGTAGCCAGGTAACGATTGAGCTAACTGTGTCTTTGGACCTATTTGCTCAAACAAAAATTTATTCATTTATTGTCGGCACTTACCTGTTTTTCAAAGACGAAGAGAGACGGAAAATTATTACCCGAAATAGCTTTTACTTCGGTGAATTATCACTTTTAGTTGAATCAAGTTGGGTTTCTAATCGATTAATATATCGACTAGCGGTCGAGAAAATCATATCGAGTGCTGCAATGTCTCGTTCTTCTAACCCTTTGCGAGAAAAGACTCTGCGTATGGTATACATGAATGACTGCCAACTATTATTAATTGGCTTGATTTGAATTTTTTGTACTAAGTTATTTATCCGTTGGTAGAAGGCTTCTACTTCGTCAACAGTTGCATACTCCATGACCGAAGTCTCCACTTGGCGGCTACTAGCTAGAAAGATTTCATAAGCCATAATTTGTACAGCCTGTGCGAGATTGAGAGATGGGTTTTTAGTTGCCATCGGAATACTTGCCGTGAGTTGACAGCGGCAGAGTTCTTCATTAGTCAACCCTTTATCCTCTCGACCAAATAAAACCGCGACCTTTTGTTGTGGAGAAATACTTGCTATCTCGATTGCGGCTTGTTTAGCTGGTACAGGTTCAGCTAATCGTCTCCGTCTGCGCCTATGAGTCGTTCCAACTAAAAAATGAACACCATCTAGTGCCTGACTCAAATTTTCAACCACTCGGCAATTTTGGATAATATCTTGAGCCCCATGTGCCATATACCAAGTTTCTTTCTGGTTAAGGAATTCAATTGGGTTAACTAGCCAAAGATCATTGATCCCCATACCTTTGATAGCGCGAGCTACTGAACCGATATTCAGTGGACCTTGTGGCTCACAGAGAATAATACGAATATTGTCCAAGCCGGAAAAATTGTCTACTTCAATAGCTCGATGATAACTGGTTGAATCACTCATTTGAAAAATAATCACTAGCAACGGCTGATGGCGTGTCGGTCGCCTTCACCACTTTTGGGGAAACGTGTGAGACCAAAATCATTCGGTATATAGTGCCAGATGACTGAATAACGGCTTCGTTGGCTACAATTCTTATAAGTACCATGTAATAAATTAGGGGAAAAAATGACAGCGCTACCAGCTGGAACCGCAACATCGATGGATTTTGTTTCATCAACCTTAGTGTGTTGACTTTGTCCATTGGCCATAGGTTGATGCTCGCGGATATTCTGAGATTGATGGCTTTTAGGTATTACCCGTAAGCAGCCATTGGTACGATCAGTATCTTGCATGTAAATCGCACAGCTAACAATTCTCTCTTGGTTGGTACCAAAGTAGTAATTGTCTTGATGCCATCCTACAGATGTTCCACTGGGTGGCAGTTTGGGAAAAAACTTAGTACCGAAAACGTCTAGATTACGACCTAATAATGAGGTGACTGATCCTAATAGTGGTTCTTCTCGAGCTAGGTCTAAGAGACGGGGTTCCACAACACATACGCCCTGCACTTTATGTACTTGACCTGCAACTGGTTGACGATCCTCTGTAACTTCTAAGGACCAGTGAGGCTGAGGTTCAGTCAGAGCACGGCCTTCGACTACTAGATGTTCTAGAATTGGTAGGTACTTCCCAAGTTTTTTAGTAGATAGGAACTGCTGCAAAATCAAAAAACCTTCGGTTTGATATTGAGCGATTTGAGCGGATGTTAGCATAAATTATCCTCTACCAATTGTTAGCCTACTAAGGGCGTGGGCAAGTATAACAAACAGGTAAATATAAATGACAGCCATTTACGGTGCAACTATATCTAATTACAGTGTACACTTAGGTACAATAATTTCCTCATTATTACTCATAACTCAAATTATTTATTCGAAAGGATAACTGTTGAAAGAAAGACTCAGTAGACGCACAAGATTGGCTGTAATTCTAGGTGGACTAGCTCTATTAGCTTGTATTGGTTATTTGTCCATTGGTTACTATATCTATTTGCAGTTGGCCACCGGTAGCCAGGGGCACGGGGATAACAACAATAATACACCAGCATACTTTCACCTTGACTGGGGCGAGCGGAAATCATTTGACTTGACGGAATATGTATGTCCTAAGTACCAAGATGTGGTCATTCCTGGTGGAGATGAAGGCATCGATTTGGCTGCTTGGTGGGTTTTGGGAAAACCTGGGGCTCCTGCTGTAATTATGTGCCATGGTATTCATTCCAGTAAAGCCAATAGTACTCTGCTATTAGTTGCTGGCATGTTAAACAAGAATGGATACAATTTGGTTTTGTTCGATTATCGGGATCACGGATTCAGTACTCAAGAAGATGGAATGATTTCACTCGGTGTACGTGAGTATCGGGACATCATTGCCGTTTTTGATTGGCTAATTCAACATAAGAAAATACCAGCTCACAAAATAGGCCTCTATGGTTCGTCTATGGGAGGTGGTTATGTAGCGGTTGCCTTCATGATGGATCAACGCATTCCCGCAGTGATCATGGAATCACCCTATGCCAATTTGAAAATGATTATTGAAGAGGAATTAGGTCGAAATGGATTTCCCACTTGGTTGTCCCAAGGAGCGGTTTTAACTGCTAAATGGCATAGTGGAGATGATGTTCTTTCCATGCCCCCCCTGTCTGCAGTGGCACGCTCAAATGGAAGACCCATGTTGGTTATTCATAGCCTATCTGACAAAAGAGTCGGAGTACACCATACACAAATGATGGTTCAAGAAGCTGAGCGAGCTAACGCTAATTTAACGTCCTGGATCATGGATGAAGTAGAACATTTCGAGGCTCCAATCGCTTATCCAAATAAATACGAAAAAAAAATTGTTAGTTTTTATCAACAAGCCCTCAATTGATCCTCCGATTGGTGCGCAAATGTCAGCCCGCAGATTTGTGGAAAGATCATTCGTTTATTTGAGCGATGCTGTCACAAGTATGAACAAAAATTGGCTAGCCTGATTAGTCTTCATAGTGAATAATTACTGTTTTTGATACTAAGAAGCACTATTGTCTATATATGCTTGACTTTTTTAGAATAATGGATCATCTACTTTTTCCCCCGATGATTTGTTTATTATTTATAAAATTGAGCTCGTAGACTTGCTTAGCTAGATCAGAAGTGATGAAATCGAAAATGAGACACCCATACCGGTGTTGTGAAGCACTACTAAGGTACTGAGCTAGATTTTGATTGATTTGCGAGCTCAGTTTGGTGATATTGGGGATACCTAACCTATTTTTAATGTAACCACTAGCAAAATGTAAGTGGAGGCGGTCTAGAGATTTGTCTTGGATAGAATATTCTAGAGCAGTTTCCACCGTTTCCCATTTTACATATGCATTAGGGATTTCAAATCGGTCTTGTATAAAGAGGTTGGTTGTTTGATGAAAACCGTGATGTTGCCAGTCAGTAGCGGGTATTCCTATCGGGTTAGATGAAAAAAACGCCTAAGCAGTACTATTTTTCCCCTAACAATACCTAAGTTGGGAATTTTTTGTTTTGTATACCAATAGGTTTCATTTTGATTGATATATGAGTGAAGAGTTTCCATAAATGGACGAGTTGTTTGTTTCGATATATGTTCTTCTTTAATACTCATAATGAGTGTTTCTTGGTTATTCTGTGTGAGAAACGAAATCATATGACCTAATACCTGATCAAAAGAAAGGTGCTGATTAATTGGTCCATGAAAAATAAAAAACAGGTCTTTTTTGTGTCGACAACGGATGTCGAAAAAGCGAACACCCGCCCGAAGTTGTGCTGTCAGAGATAAACTTTGGCATATGGCTGTTTTGGGAAATAGCTCGTAACGTGCAGCACTATTATGGGTGCCAGGAATATTCAAATTAGCTAGAGAGATATCATCGGGAAGTCTCGACATCCAAAATTGGCCTGTCATTTCCATTTTGTTGGTACCACTATTCATTTTGGGCAGAACGTTGACCGAAATTGAACAAAAGACTATTAGCTGAAATGTAAAAAATTGTTTTTTTGTTAGAATAATCAAATGAAGAACCACAACTAAAATGGTAAAAAATTTGCTAATTAAAGCAGAGAATTTGGCTGCACTACATTATTTGTTAGAAGACAAAATGTTGAAAGGACAAATTGATTTGGTTTACATTGATCCACCATTTGCAACGGGTGGAAATTTTACCATAACTGGTAATCGAGCCTCTACCGTCAGTAGTCCAAGAGATGGAGATCTAGCTTACTCCGATAAAATTACCGGTGATGATTTTTTAGATTTCCTTCGCCCAAGGCTTTTGGTTTTGCGAGAACTGATGTCAGAACGAGGGTCTATTTATCTTCATATTGATTATAAAATAGGGCATTACGTTAAACTACTAATGGATGAAATTTTTGGAATGGAGAATTTTAGAAACGACATTACACGGATTAAGTGTAATCCCAAAAATTTCAATCGCATCGGATATGGCAATATTAAAGATTTAATTTTGTTTTATTCGAAAAACAAGCCTATTTGGAATGAACCAAGAAAACCTTATACTGACCAAGATCTGAAAAAACTGTTTCCGAAAATGAACTCGGAAGGCCGAAGATATACCACTGTACCAATTCACGCACCTGGAGAAACAAAAAAAGGCAAGTCCAGTCAGCCGTTCAGAGGCCTGTTACCACCATCGGGCAGGCACTGGAGAACTGATGTGAAAACCTTGGAACNTTGGGATCAAGAGGGGTTGATCGAATGGTCCCGGACGGGAAATCCGAGAAAAATTATTTTTGCTGACCAGCAAGAGGGTAAAAGAGTTCAAGATATTTGGGAATATAAGGATCCTCAGTATCCGTCCTACCCAACAGAAAAAAACTCTGATTTACTAGACTTAATTATTCGTACCTCGTCTGATGAAGGCAGTATCGTATTAGATTGTTTCTGTGGTTCTGGTACTACTCTAAAATCAGCTTATCTCAGCCAGAGAAAATGGATCGGCATAGACCAATCGGAACATGCTATTAGAATAACAAAAATAAAGATTGAGTCAGTTGAAGACAAATCTTTATTAGGAAAATCGGGCTATGAGTTTNTTGAATTAAAATCAACTAGGTGAATTCAATATTAAAGTAAAACTTCCTAATTAATAAATTCCTGATCCACTAGGGCAGAAAACCAATCGAAGGTTATTCGACTAAACTAAAATATCTATCAGAAGTCAAAATTTGATATCTTCTGTTATTTCAGTTCGATATTGATGAAAGGTCTGATGTCTCAGGAAGTAACACCCACGGATGTAATGATAACGACTGGATACCCNATATTGTTTTAGTAAATATTGGCTCGGTTAGGCACTCAGTCTTTGGGGGATTACTTNCTTAGGGGAAGGAAACACTTTTGAAAACGGTAAGTGGAGTCTGAAAGACTACCCACCTTCTATTGTTTACCATACAGATTTTGTAGNTGTAAATGATTAAGTCCCTAAAACGAAATGAGAAAAATTAAACGCCGAATCGGTAGATAAAGAATATCTATGGGAGTGTGGCGAAAATTTANCCTAGAATTATGTTGAAAATAAAGGGACCCAGAGTAAATGAAGTGGGTAAGTTACTCTGGTAGGAAGTTTCATACTGTATCGTTGTAAATTATATGATGTTTAGCTAAGTATTTTTCCAATATTTCTTTGCTTCACTCTCATTTTCAATCATTTCCGTTCCCTTTTGTTCTAGTAATTCTGTTTTCCTCCTTAGTTATTTATCGGTTTGGGTGTTCAGATACAATACGAAATTTTGGATTTAGGCTGAAGAGATAAGTCCCACGATGTGCCAAAATCGAAAAAGCGACCGTTCGAGTATTCCAACAAATATCAAGCTAATTAGCAAAAATCCATCTACCAAATTAAGGTCGCAGGCAGGGTAGAAATAAATTTATGTTGATAAAGATATGGTATTACAAGATTAGTTGGGAAATAAAATCAAACAATACAGCTAGCTGAATATTGAGTACAAATTTTTCTATTCAGATCAATATTAACCAGTAATTGCATTCTATGGTTGGTCATGCTATGCTGGGCCGATTTTTGCAGGCACGAAATTTGGATGATGGCAGTGTCCCTGAATCCTTTCGTAAAAAATTATGACTTTATATCTAAATANTGTGNAAGTGTNTTAGCTAGAATGAATAAAGTCAATCTGGTATGGGTCAAAAATGACTAGTAAATGACGAAAATTGGACCAGAAGAATTATGACTGGATAATGGTTTAAGAAGGGAATCTTCCATGTCATTAGACCCAGAGTTGTTTAATAAATTTGAGCGTTATTTTGGTATCGAGCTAAGGTAAGTGTGTAAAGTAATTTCTGCATGGTTAAATCCTATTATTTCATATTGGCTAATGATGTTTTAGAAGTTGTAATAGACTTCTGATTAACGTAGTAGTTCAGCCAATCTGGTGTATAAACACCATCAAACTTACCAATAGGTACCTAGAAAGGAGAAAAATGTGAGAATATTTACTGGCGCGTGGCCAGCACTAGCTACACCTATTACTGAGCACGGTGAAATCAATGTCCCAGTTTTGCGGGAAACCGTGGAGTACTTGGTTGATAAACAGGTGGATGGACTTTATATTGGTGGAACCACTGGAGAAGGCATTTTTATGTCGCTAGACTCCCGCCAGCTAGTTGCCGAAACGGTAAGCGATCAGGTCAACAGCCGTATCCCTATTATCATCCACGTTGGNTCTATCTCGGTGGATGATGCAATTACATTAGCCAAGCACGCGGATTATATTAAGGCGGATGGTATTAGTAGTGTTGTGACACCTTATTATAAGAACGTTGATAGCCTTTATCACTACTACGAGCAGGTTGGCTCCTCNGTACCAGAGATGCCACTTCTAGCTTATATGTTTGGTGGCACAGTTAACGCCGTATCTTTAATGCAAAAGTTAATGAAAATACCTACACTTGCTGGTGCTAAGTACAGTGGAGCTGATATGTTCGAATTTCGTCAACTAGTCGAANTGCGTGAAGAAAATTGGACTATTNTTTCTGGCATGGATGAACAGTGCCTTTTTGCTGCGATGTCCGGTGCGCATGGNAATGTCGGCTCGACGCTAAATTTTATGCCGGGAGTCTATCGCGAAATTCGAAAAAGTGCTGAAGAAGGTAATTACCACTATGGTATTCAACTCCAAAACCGTGCCAACAAAATTACCCGTATTATGCAATCGTATGGGTTTGAAAGTTCNATTAAGCCTGTTATGCACAAAATCGGATTTGATTTTGGNAAGCCATGTCTGCCAAATTTACCGCTACCAGAAAAAGATTTGCATGGTTTATACAATGAATTAGACAAAACTGACTTTTTGGAATTGGTCCAAATGTAATAAAAGATACTTCATAGTATCAAAATCAAATTGTCTTTTTCAATTTAACTGGAGACTAGTACCCCACTTCTGGGCTCACAAGGATTGAAATAATATTGAGCCGAAATCAGATAATCAAGAGCAATAAGTGATCGTGGATGACCAGTACATAATATTTTACAAGAATCCAGATTGAGATTTCTACAGTTGATTCCAATCAACTTCTTGAAACTCAATTTCAANGGGGCCTAAAATGTTAAGACCAGAAGGAGAAACCTATACTAACCCGGTTGGCCTGAGATTTGTTCGAATTGAACCAGGAACATTTACCATGGGTATTGGTCAAACACCTTTATCAAGCGAGATTACTGATAATAAGGCTCAAGGTGAATCTTGGAAACCAAACGAGCGGCCATATCTTCAAAACGGCGACTTTGACGAATATCCACCACACCAAGTTACCATTAGTCAGCCGTTTTATATGGGGATCACAACAGTAACTAACACCCAGTATGAGCAGTTCGATCCCAGCCACCGTAAATTCCGTGGGAAATTAGGCTTTTCTAAAACAGATGACGAAGCCGCCATCTTCGTTAATTGGTATGAAGCTGTAGNATTTTGTCAATGGATGAGCGCAATAGACGGATTCNAGTATCGATTACCAACGGAAGCAGAATGGGAATATGCTTGTCGCGCTGGAACCACTACNCATTTTCACACTGGTGATACATTACCTGAATCATTTCACAAAAACCCTAANGAAAGCTGGTACCCCTCAGTCGGTCGAGGTGGTAGTATGAAAGAAGAGGTTATTCCATTAACCGTAGGGCAAACATCACCAAACCCTTGGGGCCTACACGATATGCACGGTAACGTTGAAGAGTGGTGCCAAGATTGGTATGGTCCTTATCAAGGCGGGGATTCAGTCGATCCAGTTGGTTATGAGTCTGGAATTTTTCGTGTGACGCGTGGGGGTAGTCATTCGACTCCTATCTATTATCTTCGTTCTTCGAATCGGCTAGGTACATTACCAGAGGATAAGTCGTGGCTGATTGGCTTTCGTATTGTTATTGGTCAATTACCAAGGACAGTACCAATACCAAAAATTGGTCGGAAATTTTGGTCAAGTCATGTCTCAGGCAAAATACACGATTGGAACGCTTCCGAAGCTTTAAAATCTCCTCTCTTCAAAGATCCAAAGCCTTTCGTTCATGTTCCCCAAGCTGANACAGTTCCATCTTTTGGAGAACACAACCACCAACCAAGTATTACTTGGTGTCCTAATGGGGATCTACTCGCTATTTGGTTTTCAACTTATTCAGAACGGGGTCGAGAGATGGCTGTAATGGCTTCTCGGTTGCGATCTGGAAGTAATGAGTGGGATCAACCATCCGAATTCTTTAATGCTCCCGATAGAAATATGACTGGCTGTTCACTCTTTACCAATGAAGATGGAAAGATGTATCACTTCAATGGAATAGCAGCAGCAGGAACCTGGGGTCCTTTAGCTTTAGCTATGCGAACCTCAACCAATAACGGAGAAACATGGTCAACTCCGCATTTTGTTCATCCTGAGCATCAGAATCGTAATCAGGTCATCAGTGGCACAAGCAAAACTAAAGAAGGCTACCTGATTCAACCATGTGATGCCGTACCTGGTGGAAGTGGTGGTACAGTAATTCACATTAGCAAAGATGACGGAGAAACATGGAAAGAACCAGGAGCAGGCACACCGAAACCAGATTTCTCTGTTGATAAGGCTGGACAATGGATTGCGGGTATTCATGCAGGTGTCGTTCAACTTCGAGATAGTAGTTTATTAGCATTTGGACGAGGTGACACGATTGAAAATAGGATGCCAATGAGTCTTTCAAATGATATGGGTGAAAATTGGACCTACCACCGAAGCCCCTTTCCTGCGATTGGCGGCGGTCAGAGGATAGTACTGATGCGGCTTCGAGAAGGGCCTTTATTACTGGTTAGTTTTACTGGAGATCGAAAAGATCAACCGGTAATGCATATTACCGATGATTCGGGCACAAAACGGCCGGTTAAGGGATTGTTTGCGGCTGTCTCCTTTAATGAGGCTGAGACTTGGGCAAATATTCGCCTGATAAGTGATGATGGTTCAGGACGCAAGCTTGAAACAATGAATGGACATCCATTTACGATGGGGTTCGACAGCTCAGAGCCAGGAGGATATATGGCGGCATGCCAGGCTCCTGATGGCCTAATTCATCTCATTAGCAGCAAGCAACACTACACTTTTAATCTTGAGTGGTTGANNACTCCCCCACCCTCAGCTATTCAACTCTAATANAGNCTTNTCACAGCCTNACACGAAGAAGAACAATCTGAGTTTANATNCTACCGATATGGAAAAAGAAGACAATCAAANGTTACNTGATNTCNAGGGNNTCGTTTCTGTCTTGCAAACACCTTTCANTTCAAAAAAACAGATCGATTGGAANTGTTACGGAAAGCTGATCAGNAACTCGATNCAATCNGGTGTGAATGGTTTTTTAGNACCTGCTGTAGCNAGCGAAGTTNNTTNTCTGACGCNGNTAGAACGGCAAGATATTATTNACTTNGTTGCTGATAGTACAAAAGANAAANTACCGTTTATTGTTGGAGCCTCTGGCCAAACNGTNGATCAGTGTCGGTACTTTGCGAAGCTTGCTCATGAGGTTTCGGCCGATGCTTACTTAGTAGCAGTAACACCAGAACTNTACGCTAATCCGTCTCAAATTGTCTCTTTCTTTCAGGCAATTGTCCCGGTTACTAATCTTCCAATTATCATCCAAGATTTGCAATTCAATGGTCCAGGCTTACCTCTTGATATTATCAAACAGCTGCACAAAACCTTGCCGACCTTGGCTGGTATGAAAATTGAAACAGTTCCTGCAGGACCCAAATATACAACTATTCGTCATTTATTCGGTCGCGANTTTTTNNTTNCNGGAGGATGGGCTGTTCCGCAGATGTTAGAGGCGTTAGACCGAGATATTGATGCAATGATTCCTGAGAGCTCAATGATCAAAGTATACAGCGCGATTATCAAACTCTATAGATCGGGCGATCGTCAAAAAGCCAAAGATCTATTCTGGAAATTATTACCAATTNTAGCTTTTGCTAATCAGAACTTGGAAACCTCGATTGCTTTCTTTAAACGGCTATTGGTCGCCAAGGGGATATTTAACACCGAGGTGATGCGTTACAACTACGTCTTCGATTCCTTTCAAAAAAGGATTGCGGATGACTTAATTGCCCACTATTTGGAAATTGAAAGTTCTATTCAGGATTTGNGTACTTCGTAGTNNTAAAAATGGAATATTACACATATTAACGGTCAACTCCAAATCACCGCAAAGTCATTTTCAACGAATCGAACCCAACTTCAATACAAATTTGATTGGAGTGAATTATACTTCTCTCCTACTAGTACTAAAAAGCTCAAAATCTGACCTCAGGTTAGGCATGAAGTGAGCTTGCATATATAACCTCTAAGGTTTCTGCTACCNGTCAATATGAATCCGAAGGAAAGTCCATGAAATTTAACCAAATTAAGTTTCAGCACCCAAAGACAAAAACTTACTTGGGTAGTCCCAGTATCATCCGACTAATAGNCGGTACTATGTTGGCAACCCATGATTATTTCGGTCCAGGCNGTCCAAAGAACCATGAAAACGAGGAACACTTAACTAGTGTTTACCGTTCTACTGACGATGGAGCTACTTGGTCTAACTTAACACATGTNGCCAATGCTTATTGGAGTACGCTTTTTACTCATCAGGGAGATGTTTATCTGATTGGAACCTCACAACAATACGGCTCGATTGTCATTCGTCGTAGTAGNGATGGTGGCTATACTTGGAGCCATCCTAGTGATGATAGGTCAGGCTTGTTGTTTCAGGGTGGGCCTTTTCACCAACCACCTAACTACCATTGTGCGCCAGTGCCAATTCTAGAGAAGGACGGTCGCTTATATCGAGCCTTCGAGGATTGTACCCCCTGTCTTTGGGGGACAGGCTTCCAGTCCTTGATAATTTCGGCTGATTCCAGCGCTGATCTTTTACAAGCTTCTAGTTGGACGATGAGTAATAAACTCCCGTTTGACTCTTCACATGTACCTAGTGAATGGGGAAAATTAGAAAAGCCTGGTTGGTTGGAAGGTAATCTTGTAGAAACCAAGGGTGGTGAGGTTTGGAATATTCTTCGATTCAATTCCACTCCGATATGGGATAAGGCAGCAGTAATTCAGGTTCACGATGGTGGTCAAAAAATTACTTTTCAACCAAATGATGGATTTATTGATTTTCCAGGCGGAATAACCAAGTTTACTATTCGCTTCGACTCAGTCTCTGAGCTTTACTTAACTCTAAGTAACAATAACCCGAACACAGAAAATCCGTCTCGGCGGAGTGTACTGTCACTTCATGCTTCAGAAAACCTAACCGATTGGCAACATAAAATGACCTTGCTGCAAGATGATTCCGGTTTACCCTATAATCAATCAATCGAGTTGACGGGATTTCAATATCCTGACTGGCAGTTTGATGGGGAAGATATAATTTGTCTGGTACGTACCGCATACGACGGCGCTCACAATTTCCATGATTCAAATAGAATAACCTTTCATCGAATCAAAAATTTTCGTCGTTTGATATCCTAAAGATCATATTGGTTACCAATTTTCATCGTTATGACTNAGGTTGCTTTATAGTTACTAGAACTCGTCCCTAACTAAATTACAACTCGTCCCTAACTAAATTACTTTGATATGTNGGCATAACTGATAAAGGTAAATCTGAAATAACCAATCGAACTTGAACTAACTAATTCTATTTTTAAACTGATTATAAAAAATTCAAAATCTTCATGATTTTTGATAGGAATTCGGTGAGTACCTGGGATATCTCTAGTGGAAAAGACTAGTCAANTAAGGATAACATGGCGTAGTATTTTAATTTCCTTCCTTCTAATCCCCTTCAATTGTTATTGGTCTATCCAGCGAGGTTTGATTTGGGGTGGCCCACCGACAACTCTTTCGCTTTTTTACAACGTCATTTTTTGCGTATTCGTACTAACCGTACTGAACATTGGTCTAAAACATCTGATTCCTGGTTTAGCTTTTCGTCAATCTGAGCTATTGACCATTTATAGTTTGCTTTCAATGGCAACTGCAATTGGTGGTTTTGATACTATCCAAGTACTAATCCAAGTTTTAGGCCACCCGTTCTGGTTCGCCACAGCAGAAAATGAATGGAGAGAGCTGTTCTGGCGATATATCCCTCGATGGCTTACCGTTGATGATTTTACCGTGCTGAAGTCCTATTACAATGGCGATTCAACATTCTATCTTAAAAATCACATCTACGCTTGGCTCAGACCAGTAGCTTGGTGGTCAGCATTTTTGATCGTGATGAGTTTTGTTATGCTATGTCTAGCATCAATTTTTCGTCAGCAGTGGACGGAGCGTGAGAAGCTAAGCTACCCCAATATACAATTACCACTGGAGATGACTAAAAAAGTTAGTAACGGAATTCTCGGGAATTATCTACTCTGGGTTGGTTTCGGAATTGCTGGTGGGTTGAATATGCTCAATAGTCTACATTACCTAATGCCTACAGTTCCGGAAATTAAGCTTTACACAGACATCAGTAGCTTTTTCACTGAAAAACCGTGGAGTTCNATTGGTCGAATTCGCCTTCGCTGTTTTCCCTATGCTATTGGTATTGCTTTTTTTATTCCTCTAGATCTATCGTTTTCATGCTGGTTCTTTTTTCTGTTTTGGAAATTGCAGCGAATCTTGGGCAGTATGGCCGGCTTGCATAGCTTACCCGGATTTCCTTATGCTGAAGCCCAATCCGCTGGATCATATATTTGCATTGGATGTATTGCGCTCTGGTTTTGTCGTCGACACTTCCAGCACATTTGGAAGTCAATTGTCAACACAAGTGAACTGGTGGATATAAAGGAACCGATGCCATACCGGTTGGCTGTAACCGGNTTTTTGATTGGAACCTTCCTGCTAATCCTGTTTGCTCACAGAGCAGGTATGAAACTGGGTATTGCTGTCTTCTTCTTTAGCATTTATCTTCTACTGTCAATTACTATCACGCGAATGCGGGCTGAAATTGGTCACCCTGCACACGAATTATACTGGCGTGGTCCCGACTCTATTTTGCTTACCACACTTGGACCAAAAGGTATTGGGTCATCTAGTTTGTCTATCATTGCCCTTTTTTGGGGGTTCACAAGAGCTCAACGCGGACATGTCATGCCACACCAACTTGAAGCTTTTAAACTTGCTTCAACNATTGATAACAAACGGCGTTTAGTCTGGGCCACGATGTGCTCAATTCTAATTGGTACGCTTGTATCGTTTTGGATCTTACTGGATTTATCTTACGAAAGGGGCGCATTACGCCCAGGGTGGGGTGGAGAAACAATTCGTCGCCTGGAATCATGGATTACAACACCAACACATACTGATGTTCCGGCAACTATGTTCATGGGGTTTGGTTTTGTTTTGACCCTTTTGTTAATGGTTGGTAAAACAAGATGGTTTTGGATTCCCTTTCATCCGGTAGGATATCCTTTGGGACCAACGTTTTCGATGGTCTGGCTATGGTTTTCATTTTTTCTTGGTTGGGTCATTAAATGGGTAATTCTAAAACACGGTGGTTTGGGATTCTACCGCCGTTCAATCCCACTTTTTCTAGGCTTAATTTTGGGGGAATTTGTGATTGGTGGCGGTTGGAGCTTAATCGGTGTTTTGTTTCAAATACCAGTTTATGTTTTCTGGCATTAAATTTACGCTAGGTGTCAAAATAGAGGTGAGCATAGGGGTAGAACAGACTAAATGTAAGTTGGCTCAAACGATGCCAAACATACGAAATTATTATTAAATTCGTTCTGCTAGAAGTTTAGATATTCTTGTGATAAGATGCCACCTCTATGTGCTTGAGTACCAGGATGAGATATAGGTATAAGCTGTCTGTTAGTCAAGTTTCTACCTTTTTTGTTTGAATATTGACACCTACGAATAGGCCCAAGGACCAGGTAAAGATTGAATTTTCGCTTTTCTAAATGGTTAGGAATTTGTTCGTACTGTGAGCACATATTTTGGTCGTTAGCGACGTAATATGAAAATGAAAATAGCTATGATAGGAGGATGTCATGCCATTCAAATTTGCATTTCTGGGTTGTTGGCATAGTCACGCTAAGATGCATCTGCGTGAAGCGGAAACTCGTCCCAATGAAGTTGAGCTNATTGGTGCTTACGATAGTGACCCAGTAGTTGTAAAGAGGTGGAGTCAGGAATTCGGGGTCGATATGCTTCCCTCCGCCGAGGCGGTATTAGATAGTCAAGCAGAAGCCGTAGTTATAGAAGGGCGAGTATTCCAGAATTTAGATTATGCAGAAAAAGCCTTGCGCGCAGGAAAACACGTCTTGTTGGAAAAACCAGCTGGGGTAGATTTAGAACAGCTGAGGCGAGTCCAAAAGCTATCGATTGATAAGGGGCTTTGCTTACAGATGGCCTATATGTGGCGATACAATCCAGCTATTAACGAGATAGTTCGTCTTGTCCAAAACGGGACCTTAGGTGATATTTTCTACTATCGTGGACATATTCCTAAACCGAAATCTTGGCATCAAACTATGGAAAATGAGAACGGTTATTATAAAGGTTCTGTCTATTTTGAAATGGCCGGTCATTTGGTCGACTTAATGGTGGCTATGATGGGTAAACCTCAGCNAGTACAATCTACCCTCGGCCAGCATTATGGGAATAATCGACAACATACCGATAACGCAGTTGTTGTACATGAATTCGAAAATGGATTAGCGACTATCGATACAGCATCAATGCATATTGATAGTAGTTTTCCTCGGCGGATCGAGGTTTACGGTACTAAGGGTACTGCTATCCATACGCCAATTGGTTCGAGTAGACTGCATCTAGTTTTAGAACGAGCTGACCAAGGCTATAAAAAAGGAAGTCAAGATTTAGAGATTACCACCACCAATGAAACCCCAAGCTTATTACGAGAGTTGGCTGCCTGTGTCAGTGGAGAAAAAACAGCCGATTATACTTTGGCTCATGATTTAACGGTTCAGGAAACACTGTTTGCCGGATGTGGCATTACCGACGGTAAAGCACTAAAACNGGATCATTTGCCCAATATGTGAATTTAAAAAATTAGTACCTTAGGCCAGAATGATTAACTGTCAAAGTTATAATTCATAAACATTTGTTCCCAAACAGTTACGGATAATAAATTTAGAGACTATCCGCTTAGCTAATTGAGTATCTGGTAGAGATTGACCGCAAATTTAGGACTTAATCATATTAAGTNGCAATCAATCAAACAGTTGATTGATGAAACCCAAGGGTTATTAATTAGAATCTTTCAGTTTTTTACTTACCTGATATAGGGCGAGAATTTTGAAAGACGAATAGGTCAACCTTCTATTTCTATTTATTCTATTTTTTCGGATTTAGTTAATAATTCAACAATATTGNATCAAGGATTTAATTAATGGATAACTATAAAGTTGCAGTTATTGGTTGTGGTGGGATTGGCCAAAAGCACGCTCANGGTGCTATCGGTTTGGCTAATGCAGAAGTAGTAGCTGGTTGCGATCTGTCGGCCGAAACATCACTAGCCTTCAAAGAGAAATGGAAAGACCAATGGCCCAATATTACTTTATATGATGATCACAACAAAATGTTCGAGGTGGAAAAACCTAACATTGTCACTATTGCTACACCTGATAACCAACATGCTGACTTAGTAGTAGCCGCAGCCAACGCTGGTGCGAGAGGGATTTTCTGCGAAAAGCCTCTCGCTACCACACTGGACGATGCAGATCGGATGATTACGGCCTGCGAAAAAAATGGGACTATATTATCAGTTGATCACACTCGACGTTTTAACCCACTCTGGCGTCATCTCAAAGAAAAAATCATTGATGAGGGTCAAATTGGTGAATTNCAGTATATTGATGGTCGGTTGAGTGGTAGGCGTGGTGGGCTTTTTCGCAATGGAACTCATTTGATTGATGCTATCTGTTATCTAGCAGNCTCTCAACCAGAATGGGTGTTTGCCGAGCTAGAGAAAGGCTATGAAGATCATACAGAGTATCGTGGCGATGGGGGGCGAACACCCGAACTAGAACCATCAGCTAGTGGCTATATCCACTTTGCTAATGGGATACGTGGATTCTACACCGGAACATCTAAAAATACGGCTGGTCCCAAATGGCGATTTGAAGTAATGGGTAGCCAAGGTTATATTACAATCGAGAAAGAGGCTGTGCTCCACCGTGGCAAGAATTCTGAAACCATTTCTGCTCCGAAATGGGAAGTCTCAGGTATACCACTTGGTGTTAGAGAACTGATTCTGGCTGTAGAATCAGGCCAAGAGGTGGCTTCACCTGGTCGGTCAGCTCTCAATGTATTAGAAGTGATTTATGGATTTTTCGAATCACAGAAACGCGATAATGCCAAAGTTTATCTACCTTTGCCAAGAGGATAGAAGATAGATCATGAGTCATTATCCCTTCGAAATTTTAGTCAATGCAAAAACAAATATGGTAGTCGAAAGCCAAACCGGACGGTGTTTGGGCGGTGTTGGTAGTAATGCCCAGCGGTCTTGGGTTTTCCCGTTTTATACACCCTCTGGACATACGGTAATCCAAGAGTATGCCTTTGANCANCCATTTCATAATGGCTTTTACGTTGGACAAAGCCCCATAATTGTTGATCAGCGAGAAGGTCATTTCTGGCATTACGCTGGGTTTAGAACTCGTCCGTTAAGCGGAAGAGTTGATGCACCTAAAAAACCAGAGAGTCAAGTCCACCGAAATGGAGCGAGGTTTCGGCTGGAAAATGTCTGGTTGGATGAAAACGAAGAACCATTGGTCGATGAAGTACGAATAGTTAATCTGATGTCAGTCGAAGATGCAACAGTTTGCGACATGAGCAGCCAGAAGATAGCCTCTTACGGTGCCGTCGAATATCCTCAAACTAAATTCGGTAGTATTGGTATCCGCGTTGAACCTCGACTTTTACCGGTAATGGGTGGAGTGATATTAGCTGACAACAACCGGCGAGGNGGGGTGAAAGTAGTACATGAGGGTGAGTCTGACTTCGTGGCTTATGAAAATCACCTACCTGGACACGGTCATTTTGGTGTTATGATGCACATTTTGGATGCTGATATTCGTGGCCCTTGGTTCATCCGTGATTATGGTATGGCTCTATTTAATCCGACTTGGACGCAATCGATCTCAGTAGCTAAAGGGGAGTCTTGGACTGTCAGCTTACGCGTAGTNGCTTACGATGGTGAATTGACTGATGAACGAGCCCAAGCTTGGATNGATATTTAGTTAGNCTGACATGAANCGGTGGAAGGTTGATCCATTTCTCCTNTTGATTATTGTTGCTGGTTTGGCTATCCTAGGCTTCAAACTGAGGATAGCCAAACCAATCGACTGGATCGGAGGCACCGATGAGTCCGTTCTTGCAGAGGCCGCTGATAGTTTTATCCAAGGGAGAGGTCTATCCAACGATTTTATCCAATATTCTTACTTCTATTCGCCTCTTCAATACCCCCAAATTACCCAGCCAGAGGCTCATTACCCGCACCTATACTCTTTACTAATTGTTCCTTTTTACCTACTATTGGGTAAGACGGCTCTAGCTGCAAAACTGCCTGCTATGCTAGTCGCATCTATCTTGTTGCCTGTCTTTCTATACTTATTGGTTACTGAACTAAGTACTAGCAGGTTGACAGGGCTGGCAGCTGGCCTAAGTGTGATGGTTTTCCCTGAGATCTTTGAACATTCACTCATTCCAGATGATGATGGAATATTTCATTGTCTTTTGATAGCTAGTTGTTTCTTTATCATCAGAGCTATGGATAACTCTAATTACTTCTATCCGGCCGGTATCTTCATTGGTCTATCTTATTATGCCAAGGGTAATGCTTTAATTTTAATTCCTGTTTATGGATTTTTTTGTTTGATTCGAGGTGGATTCAAGATTTTAGGTAATTCTAAGCTATGGCATTGTCTGGCCATTATATTATTAATCATGATTCCGTGGTTCATCAGGAATACAATTCATTTCGGTAGTCCCACCTTCAGCACACAGCAATATGCAGCTGGCTACATTGGTTATCAAGAGTGGGAAGAAGGAACTTACTCACTTTATTGGAACCAAGATAGGCCGACTTTAGTAGACAAATTGAAGCAGGCCGGCTTATCAAAAGTCTGGCAAAAAAGCACTAATTTTCTGCTAACCTATTTGTGGTGGAGTTTTATTGATATTGATGGATTGTGGTACGAATTTGATGCCAAGAAGTTCTATACTTATTATACTGGCATTCCTGCGGCTATAGGATTATTCTTGTTTTTTTTNGCCAATTTCTATTTTCTGTGTCGTCATTTATTTTTCAAGGATACCAAACCTNACCAGTCGAGTTTCGTCCACCACGTGGGTCTCCTACTGAAACCTTGGTATCAGCCGGATTTTCACCTTCTCTGGTTGGTTAGTGTCGTCTGCTTGGTGTTTTTATCCATTTGCTGGGAACCTATTGAGCGGTTAGCCTACCCATTTATAGTTATCAATATGGNCCTAGGTTGGACAACCTTCCACTTACTAATATCACAAACTTTGAATGGATCTAGATGGTCAAAACAGTCTAACGTAATTACATCCAGCCTAATGTTAGCATTGATGCTACCAATTCTGCTCAAGTCCTGGGGAACTGTCTATGATGATTATCAGGACGGTAAATTTCCTTATGGNAACAAGGGGGCTTCATGGATGAGAACCGGCCGGTGGATAAAAGATAATTTACCTGGGTCCATTACCATGTTTCGTGAACCAGCCCAGTTACACTTCTACTCAGAAGAGAAAACGATTCAGGTGCCATTGGCTGAATTAGACCAGATTATCACGGTGATGAAATACTATGGTGTGACCCATATTATTCCCAAGGTCAATATGCGCCCGGCCTTGAGGCCGTTGGTAGAAGGTAAAATCCCTGGCTTCAAACTAATCCATGACCAAGGGCTAGAGATTTATCAGATTGATTACACCTTATTACCTGATAATTAAGTTAGTAACTTCGTGTATGGTAAGGAGATGAAATGACTAATCATGAGCTAGTATACCCAACTGACCCTCTCAAAATTGCCCTAATTGGTACTGGCGGTAGGGCCCGAGGCCACTATTGCCCAATATTCAAGTTCCTGCAATCTTGGGTGGAGGTCGTGGCTGTATGTGATCCGGTTCGAAAAAATTGTGATCAGGCCGCCGAAATGCTCNNTGTAACAGCCTATTATGATATTCANCAGTTGGTCAAAGATAAGCCAATGGAGGCNGCATTAGTGGTAACACCTGTACCTTCACANCACTCTATCTCNGTTTATTTATCCAGTCATGGAATTCANAATATGTGTGAGACTACTTGGTGTAACACACTAGGCCAAGCCCGTCAGATGATANAGACAGCTANGGATAATAAGGTGATCGTACGTGTAGCCGAGAATTTTTTCCGCTTTTCTATTGATCGGTTTGCTCAAATTCTTAGGGATAGTGATTATCTGGGTAGTATACAAAGAATCTTTAGTTATAACGATCACACCGGTTATCACAATAACTCACGTTGGATTGCTTTTGCCCAATCTCATCCACTATGGGTTCAATCTATCGAGCATTCTATGCCGACTATATCCTTTTACTCTTCTCCTCAAAGATTTCACCACAACGAAAACTTTCGGGCACGTTATTTTGGTTTCAATCAAAACCTATTGGTTGTAGATTCAGCTTCCAATATCAAAGGCTTTTTGGGGCGTCAATCACGACCAGGTCATACTGAATGGCAAGGAGAATCTGGCACTTTATTATATCGGCCTGAAACAACTGAGTTGCGTTACTGCTCTGAAAACAACCAACAGAGTCAATATGACCTACCGGGTAAAGGCGATGGTAGAGCTAACCGAGTCTACCCGGTAGTAAAAGAGATTGGAGAAGATGGACAGTGGTTACGGACATACTGCCAAACGGATGATACCTTAATCGAATATCTCAATCCATATCGTCTTGATGGTTATAGAGAAAAGAGCATAGGCTACAGCTGTGCTATTGCTGACCATATTAGTGATTTTTGTTTGTCTGTTCGTGGATTACGACAGAGTGAATTTGACGAACAAGATGCACTGATGTCATTAATGATGGAAATCGGTGCACAGGAATCGGCTCTCAATCAAGGAGAACGAATACAGTTACCAGTCGTGGGTGAAACCGAAGCCGAAGCTAAAACTTACCAAGCCCTGAAGCAGCAATATTGCGTTGATCCAATGGATATCGAAGCTATGTTAGATATTAGTTACCCTAAGCCATAATAAAACTTCTGGCTGTATCTTTTTACAGCTGACATCATCTGTCTCTACTCAACTTAAATTAATTGACCGCTACAAATGTAAAATCCATTCAAAATTCTTTTAAGTCGATCACTAATTTTCATAGCACAATTTTACTTATAATAAATCTTCTATTTGAATTATCAAAAAGGAAATTATCATATGGCTTGGTTAGAAGTTGACTCCAACCAAAAAAGCTTAATAAACCTTAATCAAATCCAGTCTATCAGCTGCACAAAGGCAGGTTCAAAACTACCAAATGGACACCCACTACAAAAAGAGCACGCTGCCGTGGCTGCTTATCTATCTCATGATCAGCTTGATGTTGATGGGCTGATAACTATTTTTATTGGAACTCAGGATCAATGCGACCGGGTTTACCAGTCCATCATAAATGCCATTCGTGATGGAAAATCATTCATTTCTACCCAGGACTATCAGTAATTTGCCGCTTTTGTGTCTTAGTGTCGAGTCTTGAGTAATTCTTTGAGTTAACAATGTTGCCCTAGTTGAGCTATATTAGGTTCTGTTTTTACTTGTAAATTCATCGACCTATTAAGTACGCTATTGGAATATTCACCTGCCGCAAATTAAACTCTTCGTCTGCAGACCATTTAGAATTTATTTTAAAGGTATCAAACCTAAAGTGTCAGCTAGACACTAGCTTATTTATTTGAAAACATTCAATCTAAACCATACACTTCTAATCCCTTAACTCCTTGAGGGTAACTCCTAATGACAAAAGATGCCTAGCCCCATCTAGGCATCTTTTTATACCCGGAACAACTCAATAAACTAGCCGACGGTTTCACCGGTTTAGGTATCAAATCCTTCCCATTTTTTGAAAAACTCATCATCTTTCAGATAACAATGATCTATATACCGCAATTATTAACACACATCGTTTCTCTGGTATTTGTCAATTACAGAAATATTTTCTTTTGATTAAACAAAATAGCCATTCATAACCCATAAAGTTATTGTTGACACAGTCAATGCTGAGCTCTAAAGTAGAGCTTACGATTCAAGTCATTTGACAAACCACATCTTTCGTACGGGCGTACTGAGCAAACAAACGGCAGAGGGTATATGACCTGACCAAAGATGTGTTTTTTATGCTTGTTAATAATATGGAAAAAGGTAATACCTAAGTTTATGAGAACACTACATTTTGGGGGCATCAAGCCTGTACTAGATATTGTTTCGCCCAACAAATTACAGGATTATTATGCCAACCCACAGTTATTAGAAGATCGGATTAGGGAATATGTAGGGGCTAATTGGGCCGATAAAAAGTATTCTGACTCTATTAGTCTGAGTACTATCAAAGTTGAATTTCAACATTGGCATGATGATCTGGTCAAGCTGATTGATAAGTGGGTAGCCGATCAGCCGAAAGACGACAAGATTATAGACAGATGGTGTTCTGCTATGGATTATGTACGTATCAAGGAAAGATATTTCAAGGATCAATACCCCAACTATAACGTAATCGAAAGACAGGTGAATGCACTCTACCCTACTACAACTAATACTATTGATGTTGCAGTCCACTGGCGAGTCATTAGAGATGGAGAAAAGTACGAAATTTTGATAGATGATACTAAAGGCTTATTAGTTAGTTTTAATCAGGCTATTTGCAGGCTGTTTTTGTCTCACCTGTTCTATTGTATCCATGCCGGCTATGACGATCTGAAAGGCTATGAGCTAGGAGTTTACAAAAGCCTTTCATGAGCCTTTGTTGATATTAACACAGATGGCATTTTGTATCTTTCCAATTAACCTGAGATACCTATTAGACTGTCATTTCCTTGAGAACTGGATATAAATTTGATTACTTCGTAAGGATCTGGATGGGGGTACTTATAATTCTGGATTATTTCTTCCACTAAGGTCTCTTAATTCTGGCAACTTCAATTTTAACTCGTTCTTCTCCTCTCAGGCTGATTTTGACAATCATCATCTCGATTACCAACAACTCAAACTTCAAATCCTTCAACTCTGGCAAGATCAACACCAAAAACTGGGTAACCCCCTGCCCTCCAACGCTGATCTTTATCAAATCATGCGACATGATCATCCCCTCGGTATTGATGCTTTCGTCTCTCAAGCTTGTCAGTTAAGCCCTCATGTCAACCCTATCCAAGCCCTCCAGCTACTTCAAGAGTGTATTAAGATCATGCCTAAAACTGGTGGCAATGGTCGACCGGTTGGACGTCCGGGTTGATTCCTGCTCTCTATCTCTGACTCCTTCTTCAAGCGGGCTTGGGCCAATACTTTCGACTTTCTGCCCCTCTATTGGCAACAACATCAAAATACCGCTCCTCATCCTCGGTCGCTCCAACCCGTTACTCGCAGCCGTAATCGCTCGGGCAAACCCCGTTCTTCTCACTTTTAACCAACAATAACCGGATTTGTTATTCAACTTAAATTACTGACTAAAATAATTTTAAAATCGTTTTAAAAGCCGTTTACCAGGCCTGGTAATTTCAGCTTCAAACTCCAATGATTCAACCTTGATCTCTGCTGAGGATTACAATGCTCCTCGCATTGTCGGGCATTGGTACTCTTTTTGATCCTTTTTGACTCTAAAATCCCCCCTACCTGTCTTTTTCACTAACTTCTAATGGATTTTTTTAGAATAGTTAAAAAAGATTGTAAATTTTTTTTGTGCTAGATTGGTGTTGCATTTGCTATTTCTATGTAGCAGTTCGTCTTATAATTATCAACATTTTATTACCAATAATATAAAATAATATTCTTTCCTCTATTGGCATGACTCATGCTTTTGTTAGATGTTGAGTTTATTACGCTAGTGTAAATATATTTGTTGCAGATTGGGATTGGCTAAATCACATTTTTGGAGTGCTATATGTTTTTCAAACCACCTATTAAGTTAATTTTGATATTGTTTCCAATCATTATACTCAGCCTTATTTTCGGCTGTGATCAATCCCAAAAAGAAGTCGACGAAATATTTGGATGAATTTGAGGAAATAGTAGAAAAGTGGGAGTCCAAGTTAAAGTCTGGCCAGATATCTGCCCTTGATCTGGAAGAATTTGAAAAAGATGGAGCCCGGATAGAGACTAGAGGCGAAGAATTAGAAGCCGAACCTTCAGCTGCTCAGCAAGATCGGGCCGAACAGCTAACCGAACGACTGGCCGCGGCAATGGCAGAAATAATGGCTAAGATGATGACTGATTCTCTTTTGGAAGGATTAGGACTAGATGGTTTATTAAATGAAGGTGATAGTGCGGCAAATGATTTACCGCAATGAATTACCTCGGAAGTGGATGGTGCTGAGATGGTGTTGATACCGGCTGGTTCATTTGAGATGGTCGATTCAAAAAATGAACCGAAAGAATGGATGGAGGATGCCAGACCAGTACATACGGTGACTTTGGATGCCTTCTATATGGA
>PBVO01000139.1 GCA_002729015.1 Candidatus Poribacteria bacterium | reverse complement strand
CAGAAATTGCTATCAAGCTTGCAAACCGCGGATATGTAGTGGCGGCAGTACAATATCGTTTTGCTCCAGAATCGGTGTTCCCGTCTCAGTTGGAAGATGTACAAGCAGCTGTTCGTTGGATCAGAGAACACGCCGATCGATATCAACTAGATGGCGAAAAAATTGGCGGAGTAGGTGCCTCAGCTGGAGCACATTTAGTTTCGATGCTAGGTCTAGTTGACGACCCGTCTTATCCAATCAGTAGTCAAATCACCTGTGTAGTGAGCCTAGCGGGACCAGTAGATCTGCGCTTGTCGACTTGCCGAAAAGAACTAGCTGAATCACCAGCGTTAGAACAAGTGGAGCAATGGTTGGTAGACTTTATCGGCCAACCTTACAATAGTCAAAATGATCTACTGTGGCGATCCGCATCACCGTTGTTTCAAGTATCCAAAAAATCACCCCCCTTCTTCCTAATACATGGAACCGCTGATCAAGTGGTATCTATCAAACAAGCAGAGGCATTAGTTGAGTCATTATCAGATCAATCAGTTCCAGTGGAGTATAGGTATATTCCAAAACTGAACCACAGCTTAGATGTTAATTATTGGGTATTATTTCGGTTTTGGCAAGCTTTAAAAGCATCATTCCGCTTTTTGGACTATCACCTAAAATAGTACAATTAGACCTCATATTCAAATTGACTAGATAAGCCATCAAATGAGACCCGAAAGTATTTGTTGATTTGGTAAGCTACATTTCTCGTATCGACTTTATTAGTAATTTTGTGTATCTGTTAATCATATGTAATGTTACATTCATAGATAAACTTTTGTGCTAGAAAGATTTGTATGTCGTCGTAGTGTTCAGAAACTCGTACTATGCACACGATTCCGTTTTTGTTAATAAGTAATGAGTTTTTCTATCTTAAATCAGTACAGTTTTACCATGATTTTTGCTGTTCGTGGTTCTTTTGATTGTTAGAATAAGAGTACAGCTAACTATTCGGTCTTTTTTTACATTGACGAATATACTTCGGTGTGAAAGTATGGCTAGCTCTCACTAACACTAAAAGGTATAGATTAATAGTATTGTGAAGTGGTTTGTTAAAGTTTTTTCTATTGTTTTCTTGAGTATGATGAGAATTTTCACTATTGGTGGGCTTGAAAAGAAGTTAGTACCTCCTAGTTCAAAAGACAAAACAAAAAAAGTAAGACTAGGTATGAAAAAAAAATATAAAGTGACTCGCTTTCCGATTGAGCCCAAAAACAATAAGCCGAATAATAGCAAAAAGCGGTTTACATTTAGAAGCCAAGCCTACGAGTACTCAAAAAAAAGGGTAGCAAAGGCACAAGGACGCCCGTTTGCTCGTTTTAGATCTCGCTGATCAATCTTGACAAAGTGGATAGATTTCTTAAACTATGCCTAACTTTGGGAAAGGAAAACATTGAAATGGTATTTTTCTAATTTCTCTCAGTAGATACGTTTATCGAAAAGATCTACTAGCTTACTAAGCTTTCCCATGCTTCTAGGAGTAATACTCATGATTACTAAACCCAAAGTCCTCATTCATGTCGCTATTGAAAAACACCTGACCAAGAAAATTGAGGAAGTAGCCGTAGTCGAGGAATTAGCAGTAACAGCACCAAGAGAACAGTTACTGCAAAAAATTAGAGATGTTGAAGGCGTATTACTAACACCCCGTGTGCGTGCAGATAGTGTTTTTTTTGATGCTGCTCCAAAGTTAAGAGTTCTTTCAACCACTAGTGTAGGTTATGACCCTTTCGACATTTCAGAAGCAACCAAACATGGTGTTGTTGTTTGTCATACACCAGGAGTGTTAACACCTGCAGTTGCTAACCTGACCATGGCGTCTATATTTTCTTTATCTTTGCGACTATTTGAATATGAATCCTATGTTAGAAGTGGTGGTTGGGCCAAGCGTAAAAAAATGCCAGCTCTAGGGAATGATATTCAGGGCAAAACGTTGGGGGTGATTGGCTTCGGTCGTATTGGTCAAGAAGTCACTAGACGTATGCAGACCCTAGGCATGCATACATTATGGCATGACGTATTTGACGTAGCTGAACCCAATGCTCCGAAGAGTACATACCGAACATTAAATGACTTATTATCAGAATCAGACTTTGTTAGTCTACATACCAACTTGGATGACTCATCCTATCATATGATTAGTGATGATGAGTTAAAATTAATGAAACCAACTGCTTATTTGGTTAATACCGCTCGTGGTGCCTTAATAGATCAGTCTGCTTTGACTAGAGCCCTACAATCAAATCGAATTGCCGGTGCCGCACTTGATGTCCTTGAGACTGAACCGCCTGCTGAAAATGATCCCATTGTTAGGTTGCCAAACGTTATTTGTTTTTCACATATTGGTACTGCAACCGAGGAAACTCGCCTCGCAATGCGAGAGTTAGCGGTTGAAAACCTAATTTCTGTAATTGCTGACAAAACTCCACCAGCCCCAGTCAATCCTGAAGTGTTACAATGAGAAAATAAGATACCAGAATTCAATCGGTCAAGATAACTTCGATACAAGATTTTAGTTTTTGCCGAATAAGAACTACGCCATCATGCAAAAAGTTAACCAACTATAAATTTAGGAGGTAACCCAATGGCAATTCACAAATTTCGTCCTACCATTTACTATACCGCTATTGGTGCTCACGAGCCAGTACTACATATTGAAAGTGGTGATACTGTTATTACTACTACTGTGGATAATGCTGGTCATGATGAACATGATCAAGCCGTAACGGAAAGAGGTAATCCACAGACAGGGCCATTTTATATTCAAGATGCAGTTCCTGGTGATAGATTAGTCGTTCACTTTGATCGATTGACACCTAACCGGAAAATAGGTCGATCTGCCACAGTCATTGCTCCTAATGTCCTCGATCCAAGCTATGTTACATCGCAAATGCCCACTGCTGGTACCGCAGAATGGGACATTGACATTGATAGATGGACTGCAACCTTAATTTCTCCCCAAACGCAGTTAGGTGAATTTACGATACCTTTGGCTCCGATGGTTGGTTGTTTCGGTGTAGCCCCACCGAGAGGACAAGCAATTTCGACTGCTACTTCGTCTACTCATGGTGGTAACATGGACTACCGAGGATTTTCAGAGGGAGTAACAGTTTATTTACCAGTGTTTGTGCCTGGCGCATTGTTTTATCTAGGCGATGGCCACGCAGTTCAAGGCGATGGTGAAATTGTTGGTACAGGAATCGAGATTTCTTTTAATATTCAGTTTTCCGTCCAATTGATTAAGGCGACCAATATGAACCCTATTGGTTGGCCAAGGGCAGAAAATACAGATTATCTTTTAACCGCTGGTAATGCCAGACCCTTGGATCAAGCGCTACAGCATGCCACTACCGAATTAGTTCAATGGCTAGTGGAACTAGGACTGGAGAAACAGTCAGCTCATATTCTTCTGGGTCAGTGCGTGGAATATGAAGTGGGTAATGTCTTTGACCCAGCCTACACCGTGATTTGTAAGATTAAGAAAAGTATTCTCAAACGAACAAAAATTTGGCCGTTGCAAGCTAGATAACGGGCCAGGAAAAAAGAGAAAGTAATTTAAATTAGATGGAATGGATAAATGTATCAACTTGTTTTATTACATCTATACCTTTATGCTACTGTAACTAGTACAAGGTGAATATGAAAGTGAATATGGTGTTTCTTATCGGGTGTAAAAAAGACGAAGCGGAGAGTAAAAGAGACTCAACAATTCGTGCTGAATCTGGATAGCAGCTTACCGTCAATACATACACCAGACTTGGTTTGGGGTTGGGACTCCCCAGTCATTAGAAAAGCTAGAATGGACGAAATTTCGGCTTTTGTGATCAAGCATGCCAAATGGCCAGCTGAGCTGGATCCGTCTACTTGCCAAACCAGTGAACTTAAGGAAGGGATGTCAGCAGACTCGTTGGGTATTTTCACCGTTGAATTGCCCAAATGCAGACTTCAGCTCTGCTAAAGTCGTACTTAAACGGTATGCTGATAATTGGGTGATTGAAGTTTTTGCTAACCAGAAGCAAGAATCCAACACAGAAATCAGGATGCGACGGCTAGCGGAATTAGCTGCACGTCTACACACAGCATCCACTAACAGGTGTGATTCATGGCAAGAAGAGGTGTATCAGAAGCATCCTTGTCTACAGAATGTGCCAGTGGGGGCCAATCGGCGTGCCTTGTGTACTGTCTACTTAAAGGCTAGAGGCTTGCCTAGTAATCAGCGAGAGGTAGACCTGCTAGCAGTAGATATGATGATAGTAGCAGCAGTGATGCATTTACGCAACCTGAGGGGATTGCTGTCGATAGGCAGTCCACTACCAAGTGGAATAGGGGTTAAAAAGCTATATCAGAGTTGAGCTAGTTGAATAGAGCAGTAGAAGGTTTAAAAGGTGCCCCGGAATAATGTGGCCTTTTGGTGGATGAAACGGATGTCTGGGAATGCATAAAAGATATGGACTGGTTGTTAGATTTGTGTACTAAGCATTGATAAAGTCATGAAGTGGCTAGGTTGTATTTAAGTTAAAAACTTAGTTACTTCAGCAAGAAATTATAAAAAAATTCTTGCTGAAATAAGATTGGGGTTTTAGGGAATACTGGCAGTTACATCCAAATATTAGTATGTATTAATTGCTAGTAGTGGGCGCCTGTCAATACTAATCGGTAAGGATTAGGAAGATAATCTTAAATTAAGCTGATAATAAGAATTTGTAGTCTTGGGAGATTAGATCAATTACAACAGATTTGATGGTTTCAAAAGAACCAGGCTTCATAAAGAAACAATAAAAGGTCTGTTTATCGAAACAGCAGGATGACTGGAAAAAATCGTACACCATCAAAAAATAATTATTGAATAGTGTTTTAAAAGAATAAAACAGAGATTATAAAAAAACAAAGCAGATTATGATTATGAAAATATTTAGTGGTACGTTTTTAGTATTTTTTATTACTATTTGTGTTGTAAACGGATCACCTCTCGATCGTCAGTTTCCTGAGTACAGTCAAGAACATCTGAAAGAGGCCAAAGATAGAAAAGTCATTTGGAAGAAAGATCGATCTGAAATGGTGAAAATTCCTTCACGGAATCTTAGTGATCCTGTTTTCTACATGGACGTATGTGAGGTTACGGTAGGACAGTTCAAGGAATTTGTGAAACAAAGCAGTTATCAGTATAGTGGTAATTGGGATAATGTCACCAAATACTCCCCTAGTCCTAAGCACCCGATGATCTATGTTAACTGGAGTGATGCAGTGGCGTATGCTAAATGGGCTGGAAAAAGATTACCAAAAGAAAAAGAGTGGGAACTTGCTGCTAGAAGTGGTTTGACTGGACAAAAATTCCCTTGGGGTGATGAGGAAAATGTGGCTAGGCAATATGCCAACCATGAAGGGACTAGTGGTAAGGATATATGGGGTACGTCTACTGCTCCAGTGGGAAGTTTGGAAGAGAATGTCTATGGAATTTATGATATTTCAGGAAACGTTTGGGAATGGTGCGAAGACTGGTACGATACAGATCAATATTTTAAAGTTTTACGGGGTGGTTCTTGGACTAGCTATACCAGTGGTCTTCGGATAGACAATCGATTTAGTAATTATCCAACTAATAGGAACTACATATATGGGTTTCGGTGTGTGGTAAGTTCGAATGAATAATACCACTGTTTTTTATTTCAGTACTTCTTATTTTTAGTTGTTTAGAAGCCATGAAAAGATTCTGTACCAATCGATTGATCGATTTAGAAGAGAATGTTGACATTAGTTTTAGCAAAATTCATTTATCGAACCTAAGTAGAAATAGCGCAATTAGTGTGAAGTAGAACATTGTTTGATTTTCGAGATAATTGCATAAAGCTAGCTTATTCTTTGATCTGAAGTGTATTTCACCAAAATTAGTGTCTAATTCGGAGAGAATGATCCATGATCTGGCAAGTAATAATCAATACAATGTGGTAACAATGTATTGAGGATATACGCCCGACAATTTAATATAATTAGTAAATGAATGATCGAGAGACAACTGAACCTTCAACAATTTTAGACTGGCTAAGCTAGTGCAGAAAATCGCTTTTATTCCAATTATCTGTCCTACAAGAGGGGCCGCTCAGATTATCGAAGAGCTAGCCATTCTACATAAAAGTTTCTAAACCTTTGAATCCACAATAATTTACTATTTTAGGCAACCCCATATTCTGTGGATCTGTGCACCCATATTACCCTTACCTAACCGAAAAAAGAAAAGAATTAACGTTCTTCGAATTGGCTAAAGTCTTGAATACTACTATTCTGCCGTTCACTCTTTAGCCAATCATCCAAAAGAATTTCGATTTGTTGTTCGATAAGCTTTTCCTCGATTTGTTCCTTTACTGATTTGAATGGTTGTTGGTAGGAGGGGGATTTTCCTAATAGTTTCGCGATTAAGTATCCGTCAACGGTTCGCTTAGGTTGGCTTATGCCGTTAATATCTATTTTGGCTATGTCAATTTCTAATTTTGTGCTGGTATGTCTAGTTTGTGGTTCATGTATGACTTTGATTGTTGGTTGTTGTTGATCAGATAAACTGGTTTTATTCTTGTATTGGTCCGAAATCTGTCGAAAAGTTTTACCATCTATCAGCTCTTGGTGAATCGTTTGAGCCAGAGATTGAGCTTGGCTAGCTATCTTGCCCGAAGTAGAATCGGGTATATTTATCAATATGTATTGAAATCGTATTGTAGCTGGCAGAACAAATTGTAAGTGGTTCTTTTGATAGTAGATTTTTGCTGCTTCAGAAATTTTTTCAGTATCAATTTGATTGGTGAATTGACGATTTATAAAACTTTGTAAAATAAATTGTCTTCTTATCCGATCGGTCAGATCTGTTAAAGTCAACTGTTTGCTGGTTAGATAATCTAAAAAATGCTTTTCAGACTCATGTTGGCCACGTAAACGCTGAATTTCGTCAGCTACTTTCTTATCCCATCGACCGAGAAGAATTCCTGACCGATCGGCAGCCTGAAACATTATTTCTTGATCAATTAAATCGGCTATAATTTTCTTTTTGGTAATTGGAGTTGGTTGCTGGATTTGTCTCCAAGCTAATTCATTTTCCAATGCACTGAGAGTTATAGCATGTCCATTTACATCTACGAGAATACGATCAATTAGTATAAATTCGTCTGACTTTGCTTGATATAAGACTAGTAGTAGTAAAAAATAAAACCGGAAAAAGCTCATCTTTCTCAAGATTAATACCACGACTCTTTTGTCTCTGGGCGGAAGTCTAATGGATCGATTAGTATTTTGATTATTTCTAGGCGTTTGATAACTATTCTTTTTCTGGCTCTTGTGAAAGCCGACATTCTTTCCTTAGCTTGATAGAGGGAGTAAACAATTTATAATCTAGAGTTTTGTGGATTCAGGGCGCTTTACGGCCTCACTTATTGGTGTGCATTACATAATACTTTAGGCTCTTGACCAACTAAAAATACTTCTCGTATTATATTTTCTGGCTGACACAAGCCTGTATATGCCAACAGGCCTGTTTCTTTGTCTACTTCTCTAAAAATTATACCGCTTGGTCTTGAAAAATTAGTGACTGGTCCACGTAATGCATGTAGCATAAATTTTGTCCAAATGGGCAATGCTCCGCTAGCCCCTTCCTGTTCAGCACTTTTTTGTTGGTCATCAAAGCCAACCCAGACTCCAACCGCCATATTGGGAACATAACCAACGAACCATGCGTCAGCAAAATCATTTGTGGTTCCAGTTTTTCCAGCTGCAGGTCTTTTTAAGCCCATAATTCTAGCCCGCCGCCCAGTACCATTCTTGATAACACCTGAAAGTAGTTGTGTGACGGTATAAGCAATATCCGGTTTCAGTACTTGTTTTTGCCTGACTTGGTTTTCAATCAAAATTTCTCCTTCCCTATTTTCCACATACTGAATCGAAATAGGTTTAGCGTGGCGGCCGGAGTCCGCAAAGGTTCCATAAGCTGAAGTAATCTCCAATAGAGTCAAGTCTGAGGCTCCAAGAGCTAATGCGGGGAAAGGGTTTAGATTACTCTCGATCCCCATCTCCTTCGATAATTTAAGAGTTCGTATAATTCCCTCTGGCCGTCCAGTTTTTGGGTCCACCGGAGTCTCATTCATTAATCTGGCCATGCCAATATTAATTGACTTTTCGAGAATTGTTCGAACGGTCACATTACCAAAATAGCGTTCGCTATAATTACGCGGCGCCCAAATCTCACCTGGTTCATCTTCCGTAAACCATGGTTCATCGTTTACGACTGTTGCCGGAGTAGCAAGAGATGGTTGATTAAATAATGCCGCGACTACAATTGGCTTGAAGGCTGAACCCGGTTGTCTTTTTGCTTGAACAGCTCTATTATAGAAGTTCACTGTTTGGCGGGTAACATAATAATCTCGTCCACCAACCATTGCCTTTATGTGCCCTGTTTGTGGTTCGATAGCAACTAGTCCGGCTTGTAAGTAATTTTTAATGGGATCAATGCCATTTGGATTATTTCTATTCTGATCATAGTCCGGTAGATTGGGATATTTACTTTTGTCGCGGTCTAATTCTCTCAAATGTTCATCTACACAAGAATTAGCTATCTTCTGCATGGACAGATCAATCGTCGTATAGACCTTCAATCCTTGATTGTAAAGTTGCTGGCTAAGGCTATTTATCTTTTTAAGTTCATTATGTACATGATCCAAGAAATGATAAGCGACCACTTTTTGCCCGGAGAGGTCTTGTCTCTGTATTTCTAACGGTTGCTGAATCGCTTTCAGATATTGCTTTTGCGTAATAAAGCTGTTATCTCTCATCAATTTTAAAACCAAGTTTCGGCGCTTTTTACACCGATCAGCATTCCGAATAGGTGAGTAGCGAGTGGGGGATTTGGGAATTGCAGCTAAAACTGCACACTCATGTAATTCCAGCTCAGAAACGGATTTACCAAAATAGCTCTTTGCAGCTTCCTGAACCCCTTTTAAATCTCGGTTAGCATACCGCCCCAAGTCAATAAAATTAAGATATCTCTCAATAATTTCGTCTTTTGAATATTTTGCCTCAATTCTCACTGCTAGGAGGGACTCTTTGACCTTTCGAAGCCACATTTTTCGGTTGTCATAATATATGTTGCGGCTGAGTTGCATGGTTATAGTGCTTGCACCATGCAATTGACCTGTTCTTAGATTGTACAAAAAAGCTCCGGCAACCCTTATTGGATCAATGCCCCAATGTTCATAAAAACGTTTATCTTCGACTGCTAAGAACGAAGTGAGTAAGCTATCGGGTACCTGGTTTAAACTCACAATTTCACGAGCTTCTCCACCTCTATCATAAATTTCGCTAATCAACTCAGGTTCCAACTCAAAGCTAACAATATTTCTAGGGCTAGGATTTAAAAGTTGGATAGAGCTGATTTTCCCATCGATAATCGTTAAAATCAAATCTTTAGCTGATTGATCCATTCGGGGATAATGAAATGGTCGCGCAAACAGATTAATGAGTCCATTTCGTTTACTTTTGTCTAGAACTAGGGAGTATTGATTCGGTTGCCAGCTATCTTTTCTAACCTGATTTGGGATTACCTGTTCATAAGATAAGCGATTAATTTTTTCTAAAACGAAGCTAATAGAATCACCTTTTTGAATAGTACAAGGAGCCGAATAAATTTCGAGGTGTTGTTTCCATGTATCACTCTGTTGGTACTCAAGTTGTGTCAAATCCACTACCCTAACAGATTTCCAAGCAGATACTACTACTCCACCAATCATACCAGTCGAGAAGAAAAAAAGAACGATTCCTAATATCGAAGCTGTCTGGAATAAAACCCAAATAGTGCTGACTACAGAGCGAAAGGTAAACTGTTTCGGCGGATGTAATAGTTTTTGTGGGTTCTTTTTCATAATCGATCTAACTTATGATACAAAAATCTGTTGCTTTCAACTAGCAGTGAGATCTGCTGTTGAATCATTATTAGCATAATTTCTACCACGCTACTTCATTTTTCTGCTGGGGGTACTCTTTTTTGAAGTTGAGGCTTAAAAAACAAAATAGTTCAGAAGAAAAATCTGCGTTTTGACAACCGGACTCGTGTTCCATCACCATTTTGTTTGATATAATATATGAATACTCTTTGATAGCACTACCTCTATTATTTATTTTACCTCAAAATAATAATCTTTTGCAGGTTGGTCGTTGAAAGTCTATGCTCTGTATGCTAGACTTGGCAGTCGCCTCGCGATGTAACTCTTAAACGATATTTGTCAACTGCTCGGAAAAATGTCAGATGGAATCAAGCTTTAACTGGATTTGGCGTCATCGTGCTAACCTACTAACGGTAGCACTTGTCGTCCTTCTAATACTATTCATCATTCAATGGTATGCGATCCGTTGGTTTATTTCAGCTGCAGTTGATCTATTTGAGCCTCAGTTCGTTTCGCGAATACCATCGAGCATAGAAAAAAACGAAGTCACTCAAACTATCAAGCAAGTGAAAGTAGTAGTACAGAAGATGCCGATGAGTTTGGTGTCAGGTCAGATTAGTTGGCGTAAGGTTAAGTCTGCTGTTGATTATGCATTTCTAGTTGATGGATCTGATCCAGAAGAAGTAAAAACATTACTTACCATGATTAATACAGCAGTTGGTTTTAGTACACACTAGTAACAGTATCAATTGGGAGATAATTGATCTATGACCGGTTTAGCTCCAGCTTACGAGCGATTCGCTTATGCTTACGACCGAATTATGTACAATGTTGATTATCAGCGGTGGGCTGATTATATTCAAAGTATTTTTAATCAACAAGGTGAATCACCACGGACTATTCTAGATGTTGCTTGTGGTACTGCTGCTCTGACACTCGTTCTAGCAGAAAGATCTTTTCAAATGACCGGGATCGATTTAGCTGAAGGAATGATCACTATTGCCAGAGAAAAGGCCTCCAATCTGGGACTAAAAGTTGAGTTAGCCCATGGTGATATGAGAACGTTTAATCTAGGCCAGCAGTTCGATGCAGTACTTTGTACCTACGATAGTATAAACTATATGCAGGATGAAGAGAATTTTGCTGCTGCATGTATCCGAATTCTTGATCATCTTAGGCCAAGTGGTTTGTTTATTTTTGATGTCACAACTGAACGCAATATTACACGTCACTTTCATGCTCAAACCTTCGCTGAAAATCACGAAGACTACGCTTATATTTGGCAGAACCTGTATTCAAAAAAGGATCAAGTCTGCCGAACCAATTTAACATTTTTTATAAGGGATGGTGATTTATTCGAGCGCTTTGAAGAACTTCATGTACAACGTATTTTTGACAACGGTTTAGTTAAAAAGATACTCAAAAAGTGTGGGTACGAAGTTCTTGGTATGTACGATATGTACACTTTTAGCCGTCCAAGTCTCTTTTCTGATCGAGTTAACTTTGTCGCTCGAAAACTTTAGTTCAATGAGTTAGATTTACATTCAGGACAGAAATGAGACAAAGAAAAACGTAGATTATACGGGAAACACCCATTAGAAAGGACCATTGAAAATAAAACTAAGGTCTCAGGAGTAATTCTAAATATTGAAAAAAGAATATATAATTGCTCTTGTACACTTGGCATCGTTGATTTCTGTTGAGTCGTATTATTACATAATTACCGCGATTTGGTAACGTTAACCTGTCTAATCTGGATCAACGAATTTCTAGAAGTGTACACCCCAAAATAATTATTAAGTTAGTTTGGGGTTGAGGCCAGTTGAACAATTTCAACTGATTAGCATTATTGGCCGACTTCAACACGTGTCTTAGAATGCCAGCCTAGTATCGTTTCACAAATCTTCTTTGGTGCCCGATGGGAAATACTATGGCCAACAAAAACCTGAATGCTTTGCTCATTCGGAATGAAATCGGGAGGAGGGGAGTAGACAGCTATATCCTTTGCGCTCCATAACCAAAGTACTTTTTCCACTCCAATTTGTTCTAGTACTTCTTGCTTTATGTTGTTTTCTGGTTTTAGCATGGAATAAGCGTTTTGTGCAAAAACTTGATAATTATCAGTCGAACCTCCGATCCCTAACCACTTCAGCCACTTTGGTGCCGATCCATCATGTCGATCACCAAATTTAAGAATTTTGGTTGATAGCCAGATGGCAAATTTTGAAACTTGGGTGATGCTGTTAGAAAATGCAGGAGCCTCAAAAACGATCGATTTCAGGCAAGAAAATAAATGCGGTTGGTCAGCTATTGCTCTATAGACAATACTGGATCCCATCGAATGTCCCCAGATAGTTAGGTGTGTTAAGTCAATCTCCTCAGCACCTGATATTGCTTCTATAGAACTAGCAACATACCGACCATATGTTGCTAGTTCATAGTTCACTAGCTCAGTCGTTGACCCCCAAGTTGATTTATCATAGCCAGGCAATTCAAGTGAAAAAGATCGATAACCAACCTGGGAAAATGCCGATGCAATAGGATAAAAATAACGAGCATTACTACGAAAACCGTGAATAAACAGGATTACATCACTGGAAGTATTCTTTGAACCCTCAACAGAAAAATCGTAGTAACGAATAGGCACTTTATCTCCATCGATTATTACCGATAAGCTTTTATTTATTCTTTTTTCCAAGTTATCTGCCTCTGTGTTACTAATAACTAGACTAAAAAAAAACAAGCAAATCAAATTGTGCTTTATCACTACTTTTAGCCCGAATTTAAAACTCTGCAAAAAATGGATTGTGAGCTTTTTCTTCGCCTACAGTTGTTGAAGGCCCATGCCCAGGGAAAATATAGGTGTCATTGGGCAAACTTAGTATTGATTTACGAATGTTATTCAATAAATCATCATAAGCTAAAAAAGCGTTACCAACTGAACCTGCAAAAATAGAATCTCCTGCAAATACCGTATTTCGAGTTTGAAAAGCACACCCTCCAGCAGTATGACCAGGTATATCCAGAACACGTATAGATAAGGCACCAACCGAGATAATATCTCCATGGCTTACAAGCATCAAATCTCGCTCGCTTGTTGGTTGGGGCTCATTTCGATGGATATACGTGGGAGCATCAAACACTCGTTGAATTTCAGACAACCCTCCAACATGGTCTTGATGGGCGTGAGTCAGTAGAATAGCTGACACGGGTAAACCATATCCTTTGACTCTTTTAATCACAATTTTTGGATTCGCCGCAGTATCAATAATTGCAAGCTGTTTACTTTTCTCACATGTTAGCACATAGGCATGGACTGGCCACCCATTGACTTTATTACTTATTTTTAAAACAGATAATTTTGAATCGTAATCGATAGGTATAGGGTTTGGAGTCCAATTTTCTTCAGCAATCAGTTGCAATTTCTTAGCCGACAATCCCAGTCTTTTGGCAAGCCTATCGACGTGACCGGCTGTTGGTTTTATGGAGTAACTTTCCATCTTGGATATTTGAGTATGGAGAATTTGTGTATCTTGTGCTAATCTCTCAATACTTAAATTTAACCCTTTTCGAGCTTTCTTAATAATATCACCAAACTCGTCTTCCAACTCATAAGACATAATTCACGACCTTAATCCAAAGATTAAATTTCACGCTGATTATAACATGAACCGGAAGCTGAAGATCGGATTGAAGAACTGATCATGCTACCTTCACTTGACACTTGGAGTAATGTTACTGTATAACATCACCCTAGGTTCTGAGTGTCGTTTTTTAGGTTTGTGCTTCTATATCGAGTAAAATCATGGAGTGGTCTAAGCTAATTCTAGGTAGAAGTTTAGTGATCTTTTGGTGTATGGCATTGGGGCTTTTTCTTCCAGAAAAAGTTGAAGCCAGATTACGTGTAGTGGTTACTACAACAATCTTAGCAGATACTGTTCAACAAATCGGACAAAATAAAGTGACAGTTCGATCGTTGATGGGAAGTAACCCACACCACTATAAGATTCGGACGGAAGACATTCGACATCTTTCCCAAGCTCATTTGGTTATTTACAACGGACTTAGCATCGAAAATGGGCTTAAACGAGTACTTAGCCAACTTCCAAAAGACGTCTATCTTGTAGATGTGTCGGATTGTTTGCCGAAAAAATTTCTACGATCCTCCCATCAATTCGATGGCCATCATTCCCATTCTCATGCAGACAATAGTTGTGGCTACCACTACGACCCCCATTTTTGGTTAAATGTTAATCATTGGATGATGGTTGTCCGGCAAATAGAAAAAAGTCTTAAGGTCATTGATTCAAGCGAAGCTCATTTTTACCACATGTCATCTAACAAATACCTCGGACAATTAAACGAACTCGACCAGTATATTCGGTTCCAAAGTAAAAAAATACCTACGAATCTCCGTTTGTTGGTTACCTCACATAATGCCCTTGGCTATTTTGGTCAAGCTTACGGTTTTGAAACTGATGGACTGATGGGAACAGAGGGACAAGAAGCGAGTATCGCAAACCTAAGAAGACTGTCCTACAAAATTATGACTCAAAAATTAACTACTATTTTTTGGGATAATACAACCTCTCGAAAGTCAATGCAGGCTTTGCAAGAATCGATACTTTCAAAAGGACACAAAGTCTCCCTAGCAGGTCCTATCCTGGTCGGAGGTGTGTTAGATAGCAGCCAAACTCTACAAAGTTGCGATAAACACAATCATTCAACCTATGAAGGAATGATGCGTCACAATGTCGACACGATTCGGGTTCATCTCACCCCCAGCAAGCACGATAGTAATTAGTTATCTCTCGAGTCTTTTAATTACTACTTAGATTTGTCTAGCAGATCTGTTAACGTTCCCCCCGTTTTAGGTCTGCTCTTTTGCTTTTGAAATTGGTACTTTCTAAAAAACTGGTTTGGAGCAGAAAATTTAAAAATAATTGTGGGGACTAAAGAAATTATTTTGTTTTAATCTTCATAGTCAGTAGCCCAACTACCATTACTCGTCTGAGCGTTAAGTTTCCATAAGTTAATAAAATCTGTTGGAGCGTTGTGGTCGGCCAAGTGGCCGAGAAATAGCTGATGTAACTCCGAAATTATTTCTAATCCGTTTGCGGCTAGATTATTCGTGGCTAGCGGATCGTTTTTTAAATCGTATAGTTCAGGGGTTCCCCTTTCACCAACGGGTGCATACCCCCACTCTTTTGTGATCAAAAAGGGGGTTGTTGCTCTTTCTGGTTTTACACTAGATGACTTAATGTGACAACCGCTTATGGCCATGTCTCTATGTTGATGTAGGCTATTCCGAATCTGATTAGCAAAGGAGATACCGTCAATTTCTTGCGGAAGTATCGGTGTAACACCAGCTAAATCACAAAGTGTTGGCAGTAAATCGATTGGTTGAGCTATCAAATCTAAACTTTTGTTCTTGGGAATTCCTGCGCCAGCAATTAAAAAGGGAACATGTCCAATTTCCGGATAAATTGGCCAAAATCGATTGTCGTTCGGGTCGATATTGGATTTTCCTGTTCGATAGTGTTCACCAATTGATATCCCGTGGTCTGCCATTACTACTACTACACTGTTTTCCCATAATTGCAGATCATCGATTTTTTGTAAAACCCGACCAATATGTCGATCAACTAATTCAGATTCTGCTGCGTAGTGAGCCCATAAATTGCGTAATTCTGCTTCAGTATATGCTGAAGAAGGACCATAATTAGGGTGCAACATAGGAGGACCGTCATAATGTGGATCATAACGGCGAACCATGTACTCTGGTGGATCCCAAGGTTCATGAGGATCAAAAAAGTCGACCCATAAGAAAAATGGATTGTGTTGGTTATTTTCCTCTAGAAATTGAACTGTGGTCTCACTAGTTTTAGCAGAAAAAGTCTGTACCTCTAATTCGTAATAACGATTAGTCCATCTGTGTTTGTTAGGTAAAGTGTGCCCATTAAAATTCGGGTGAGAGCGTGTTTTTTGTAAAGGGACAATTTCTTGAATTTTATCATTTAGGTGAAGTCGTGGAAGATCGCCTTCCTGACCGCGGTGTTGAAAAGCTGCATCAAAACCGCTGTTGAATCTAGCATTAAAGAGATGTGGGCAATCGCAAATCAACTGAGTCGCAAAGCCTTGCTGGCTCAGGATTCGACCAATGTGATTAGGACTACTAAGATCAATTGGTTGCCAACCATAGTGAGGCCAACCCAAAACACCGGTAGCAAAATCAGTCCGATGGGGAATAGTAGGAAAGCTATTCATGTAAAAATGCTCTACTGAAGTTGCTCGTTCAGTTGCAAACCGGTCTAGCTCTGGTGTGTGGACAGGTCGTGCAGCCCGGTCACCTAAATTATCATACCGAAACGTATCAGTTAAGATCACAATGATGTTTTTCATTTATTCTTCCTCTTATCACAGTTAAAACTTGGCTGACCTTGACCTTTTCCATAATTCGCCGATTGCCACTAGGCTATCTAATTTCGATACAGTCAACCGTTTTTGCTTTTCCCAAACCTAAACGCAGACGCAAGTCATTTTGATTAACATAAATTGATTCACTTTTGACCTCATTACTTTGCTTCTAATTGACAAGTCACTCACAAAAATCGTAAGATTAGAGCCAATAGTATTCTGGTTACACTAAGACCCAATTAACTTAATAGTTAACCAATTAATACACTTGTTTTGGCGACTTGTGGAAGTTCGAAATATGACTGGCCGGTCTTTTTGATTCACTTATTAAGCCAGTGTTAATATCATAATCTATGTGTTCTTTGAGTTTCATCCATTAAGTCAATAAATGTACTTCCATCGTTATCGTAATCAATCATAACCAAGCCACGACAGAGGAGTTCGATAAAATATTTTAAGCCAAGTTTTCCGTCAGTGTGTTATTTCTTCGATATTAATCTGACTGTTGGCATTTAAGAGAAATGATACAAACAGGAAAACAAAAACTATTAAAAAGTCAGGTTTACCTAAGAAAGAATTGGATTGGAAAATTAACGCAGTTGGAGGCTGCCAGAATGGCAACCCTCCAACTCTCCTGACTTGTCATTCTGGCAGTTTTTTTCGAATCACTTTGCTGGTTAGACCATTCAATTTGGCGTACATTTTGCTATCAAGATCATGATACCAAGGTGCTCAAAGATCGTCAATAACCCTAAGCTAGGTGAATACCCTATTTTCACTTGACAAATTTTTGCTCAAAATGATAGGTTTGTCCGTTCGGCAATTCCACCTTGATCGATAATTCATACTTACATTTTAAAATGTGAAATACCGATGGAGTACTTGATGACAGGAAATGAAGAAAAAAAAACAGAAGAAGAAAATCTTGATCCAACTGATTCGACTAACTCTGAACCGCCAGAATCAGGAAGCTCGGATGAATCAGATAATGAAGACTCAGTTAATGTCGTAATGTTGTCAGCCGAAGAATATGAACAATTAAAAAATGCTAAAGCCGAGAGCGATGAAAAACAAAAACAAATGCTCTACAAAATGGCTGAATATGATAACCTGAAAAAGAGAGCTGATCGTGAGAAAAAAGATTTTCTGAAGTATGCTACTGAGAGCTTAGTTAAAGACTTAGTTCCGGTGCTAGATAGTATAGATCAAGCGGTTGGTGCGGCCCAGGAAGCTGATATAGAGACAGCCGAAGGATTTACCGCATTGCGGGAGGGCGTCGAATTAATTCAAAAGCAGTTACTCGGCAGTTTAGAGAAAAGAGGTGTTTCTGTCATTGATACTGAAGGTGAAATTTTTGATCCGCAAAAGCACGAAGCAGTTTCAATGGCTCCCTCTGATAACGTTCCTCAAAATAACATTATTCAAGCTTTTCAAAAAGGATATACTTTGCACGATCGGGTAATACGACCATCAATGGTTGTTGTCTCTAACGGAAACCCGGTATCAACTGACAATTCATCAAACTCAATAGAAGAAAAGGAGCAAATAGAAAATGAGTAAGATCATTGGCATCGACTTAGGAACGACTAACTCTTGTGTTGCTATTCTCGAGGGGGGAGAGCCAAAGGTCATACCGAACGCAGAAGGTCATCGTACGACCCCGTCCGTGGTTGCTATAACCAAAGAAGATGAAAGGATCGTTGGAGCTGTCGCTAAAAGGCAAGCTGTTACTAATCCCGACAATACTATTTTTTCAGTTAAACGCTTCATGGGACGCCGGTTCAATGAAATTGGTAGCGAAGTTCAGAAGGTTCCCTATCGTGTAGTGCAAGCTGGCGGAGATGATGTTCGTATCAAAGTTGGTAGCGAGGATTTAGCACCGCAACAAATTTCGGCCATGACTTTGCAAAAGATGAAAGAAACAGCCGAAGAATACTTGGGAGAACCAGTTAGCCAGGCAGTTATTACAGTTCCAGCTTATTTCAATGATGCTCAACGTCAGGCGACAAAAGATGCAGGAACGATTGCAGGCTTAGAGGTTTTACGAATCATTAATGAGCCAACGGCGGCTTCTCTTGCTTACGGACTAGATAAAAATTCGGAAGAGAAAATTGCAGTCTACGACCTAGGTGGTGGAACTTTTGACATCTCTATTTTAGAGATCGGTGATGGGGTGTTCCAAGTTAAGAGCACAAATGGTGATACCCACTTAGGTGGTGATGATTTTGACCAAGTAATTGTCGATTGGCTGGCTGACGAATTCAAATCCAGCAATGGTATTGATCTCCGTCAGGATCCCATGGCACTACAGAGACTAAAAGAAGCTGCGGAAAAAGCGAAGTGTGAGCTGTCAACTGCTTTGACATCCGATATCAATTTGCCTTTTATTACCGCAGACGCAACTGGGCCAAAGCACATTAACGAATCATTAACTCGCGCTAAGCTGGAACAACTAGCTGAAGAGCTAATTGCGCGAACTATAGAACCTTGCCGACAAGCGCTAGCTGATGCTGAAATGAATGCGTCCGATATCGACGAGGTTGTTTTGGTCGGTGGGCAAACAAGAATGCCGAAAGTTCAGGAACAAGTACAAGAGTTTTTTGGCAAAGAACCCCACAAAGGCGTTAACCCAGACGAAGTCGTCGCTATTGGTGCAGCTATTCAGGGCGGTGTTTTGGCTGGTGATGAAGGTGTCAGCGATGTCCTTTTACTGGATGTGACGCCATTATCGCTGGGTATTGAAACTCTCGGTGGCGTATTTACAAAATTGATAGAACGTAACACAACTATTCCAACCAAGAAAAGTCAGGTTTTTTCAACTGCAGCTGATAATCAACCATCAGTCGATGTTCATGTTCTGCAAGGAGAACGTGAGTTAGCTGTTTATAACCGTACTCTCGGTCGATTTAATCTAGATGATATTCCACCAGCACCTCGTGGGATGCCACAGATCGAGGTAAGTTTTGATATTGATGCCAATGGAATCGTTAATGTTTCTGCTAAGGATAAGGGAACCGGTAAAGAACAAAATATTCGCATTGAGTCTTCTAGTGGCTTATCTGATGAAGAAATTAATCAGATGGTCAAAGACGCTGAGAGTAACGCAGCAGAAGATGAACGTAAAAAAGAGGATATAGAAGTACGAAATAATGCTGACTCGTTAGTTTACAGTACAGAAAAGTCGATGACTGAATATGGTGATAAAGTCTCATCGGAAGAACGAGATACAATTCAATCATCAATCGATAAATTGAAAGAGTCTCTGAAAGACGATAACATTGAAGCTATTAAAACCGATACCGAAGCTCTAACACAGGCCTCACACAAATTAGCAGAAGCTATGTACGCTCAAGCTGCTGCAGATCAGGCTGCTGCTGGGGCAGAAAGCGGCGGGGTTGAGCCTGAGGCAACTTCAACTACGGAAAATGATGAAACTGTCATTGATGTAGAAGCTGAAGAAGTAATTGATAACGATTCAGAAAGTAGCGAAAAATAGGCATTACTCTGAGTAGATAATAGCTAAGCCAAACTTGATTTATTGAAATTTTATGGATCAAAGCTTCATGTTCGACGACAAACTGCGTCAGATTGAATCTAGGCTTTCGGAAGTTGAGCAATCCCTCGGGGACCCTGCTCAGCTCGCTGATAGTCGTAACTTAATGCACTTGACCAAAACTCATGCTGAACTGTTACCAATTGTTACTACCTACAGGGAGTTTCAAGAATGCCAAAAGGATCTAGCTGATGCTCAAACAATGGCAGCAGAAGAAGTTGATCTAGATTTACAGGAGTTAGCCGAGGACGAGGTCCAGATTCTGGAAAAGAAATTAGCGCAATTGGCAGATGAGCTCAAGCTTTTGCTAATTCCCAAAGACCCTAACGATGTCAAGAATGTGATTATCGAAATTCGAGCTGGTACCGGTGGTGAAGAAGCCGGTCTTTTCGCAGCCGAATTATTTCGTACCTATACCCGTTTTGCTGAGAAGAAAAACTGGCGAACAGAAATTTTGAGCTCTAACTCGACAGGTTTGAAGGGGTTTAAGGAAGTCGTATTCATCGTGGAAGGGCATGGAGCCTACAGCCAACTGAAATTTGAAGGCGGNACACATCGAGTTCAAAGGGTTCCTGCAACCGAAACTAGTGGGCGCATCCATACTTCAGCTGTCACTGTTGCCGTATTACCAGAAGCAGAAGAAGTAGATATTGCAGTCGACCCTAACGAATTACGTATTGATACATATCGTTCTTCAGGGCCTGGCGGGCAAAGTGTCAATACCACTGACTCGGCTGTTCGTATTACTCACCTACCCACTAACTTAGTCGTTTCNTGTCAGGACGAAAAATCTCAGCATAAAAATAAAGCCAAGGCTATGAAAATTTTGCGGTCTAGGCTTTTGGAACAGGTACAGGCAGAACAAGACGCCGAACGTGCTCAAACTAGGAAAACGATGGTAGGAAGTGGCGATCGAAGCGAAAAAATCCGCACTTATAATTTCCCACAAGGCCGGGTAACAGATCATCNTATAAACCTTACACTCTATAAGTTAGACTCAACGCTAGACGGAAATTTAGAGGGGCTAGTTGACGGTCTAACCGCTGCCGATAGTACAGAAAAACTAAAAACCTTGTCAATGTAGTCTCAAGAACCGAAGTGAAAACTTGGACTGTTCTCGACCTAGTTGAGTGGACTGAGAACTATTTTAGGGAAAGTGGTATTACAACGCCTCGCCTTGATGCTGAGGTCTTACTAGGTTTCGTTTTGCAAAAAAGTAGATTGCAACTATACCTAAGTTTTGAGATGCCCGTTTTCCCAGATCATTTGTCAGCATTTCGACAACTAGTTCAAAGACGTAAAGAACACACCCCAATCAGCTATTTGACCAACCACCGTGAATTTATGTCGCTCGATTTTTATGTCGATTCGCGTGTCTTAATCCCACGGCCAGAGACTGAAATTCTAGTCGAATATGTGCTTGATCGAACCAGCAAGCATGGTTCGATAAGCTTGGTAGACATTGGAACCGGAAGTGGAGTTATTGCTGTTAGCTTAGCTTTTAATCGGCCTGAATGGTACATTGTGGCAACTGACATTTCCATCGAAGCTCTCGCTGTAGCAAAGACTAATGCCACTCGGCATCAAAGTCAGATAGAATTTCGATCAGGTGATATGCTGTCTACTCTAGAAAACGTCGATAATAAGTTTGACTGGATTGTATCTAACCCCCCTTATATTTCAAGTCAGGATTATAAGACATTACCTCCCGACGTGCGAAACTTCGAACCTAAGTTGGCTTTAACTTCACCGCCAGATGGATTACAGTTGATTCGGAAACTGATTGAATCGGCTCCCAACTATTTAAGACCAAACGGTCGCCTAGCAATAGAAATTGGAAAAGATCAACGGCCCGACGTTGAAGATTTTGTTCACTGTTCGAAAAAATACCAAAAGATCGACTTTGTACCTGATCTTTCAGGTATTTCCCGTGTATTGGTCGTACAGGTCTAAATTCAATTTTCTGATTCTCTTGCCAGAACGAGTTCACATGATTCATTTTCTGACCCGTTCAATTCAAATTAAACTTGTATTCCTTGTATTGGCAAATACTCTTCTATCTGGTAATATAACCGGCTGCAAATCGACAGATACAAGTTCGTCAGTATCAANCAAACCGACTACTCAACTAACCATTGCGGCAGCAGCAAATATGCAATTTGCCATCAATGAACTAGTAGATACTTTCTCAGATCATACCAGTATTCCTTGCCAGGTTATTATTGGTTCATCTGGTAAACTCGCNGCTCAAATAAGAGAAGGTGCCCCATTTGACATTTTTGTTTCAGCTGATATGAAATATCCAATGTCTTTATTCGATNCTGGATCGACCCTCAAACCACCAAAAGTATATGCTTACGGAAAATTAGTTATTTGGAGTATGTGTGACTATATAAAAGTCTCAGACCAAATACTAACTCATGTGAATATTAATCGNATAGCCATAGCCAATCCACAAACCTCACCTTATGGTTTGGCAGCTATGCAAGCGTTGAAGAATTATGATGTATATGATGAGATAAAAGCTAAACTGGTTTTTGGTGAAAGTATCTCTCAAACTAACCAGTTTATTTTGTCGCAGGCAGTCGAAGTCGGATTTACTGCTAAGTCGGTTGTCCTCTCTAAGAGATTGGCTGACCAAGGTCAATGGGTAGAAGTTTCAACTAGCTTTTATGAGCCAATTGCACAAGGTATGGTTATAATTGACCATANGTTNAAAAAATCTTATCAGACTCAGCAATTTTCAGAGTTTCTGTTTTCTGTGGAAGCAAAAACTATTTTAGAGAAATTTGGTTATGTGACGAGTAATCTCTCTGGACAATATAATCGAATTATGAACAGGATCAAATGAACCGATTATCTGGGAAAATCGAAAATATTGAGACTAAGAATAGTTTATCATTTGTTAGCATTAAAGTTGGGACTGTGACATTATTTGCTATTGTGATGCAAACGCAACAGAATTCTCCNCATCTCAAAATCGGCAACCCCATTCAGGTAGTTTTTAAAGCAACAGAAGTCATCATTTCAACAGGATTAGTTGATCATATTAGTTTACAAAATCGGTTAGCTGGAAAGATCTACACTATCGAATCTGGTTTATTAATGAGTCGGCTATTATTGAAGACTGAGATCGGCATGTTGACCTCAGTTATACCTACTGTTTCTGTCAACCGATTAGAATTAAAGGTCGATTCTGAAATCACGGCTATGATAAAGGCCAACAATTTNATATTGATAAAATGATCGATTGGGAACCATTAGTTTTAACTTTCAAACTAGCTAGCATTACCACGATAATTTTATTGATTATTAGCATCCCTTTGGCATATTGGTTAACTAGAACTCAATCTTACTTTAAAACTGTGATTGAAACACTAGTTAGTATGCCCTTAGTTCTTCCCCCGACTGTATTAGGTTTTTATTTGCTGGTCGTTTTCAGTCCATCTAATAAATTTGGCCAGTGGATCGATAACTGGTTGGGTCTTCGTCTGGTCTTCTCTTTCCATGGGTTAGTTATTGCTTCGACAATCTATAGCCTACCTTTTATGGTTCATTCGATACAATCNGGTTTGTCGAATTTACCTCCTTCTTTGGCTGAAGCCTCTTACATATTAGGTAAATCAAAAATAACGACTCTATTTAAGGTTTTGTTGCCAAATATCAAACCCGCACTGTTGACTGGGATAGTCTTATCCTTTGCTCATACTATTGGTGAATTTGGAGTAGTCNTGATGATCGGAGGAAATATACCTGGAAAGACTAAAGTGGCATCTATCTTTATTTATGATCAAGTAGAATCACTTAATTATAGTTTAGCTAACATCTATTCGCTGATCTTATTTGCATTATCATTTACTATCCTGTTATTGGTATATCTCGTTAATAATGGTAGCTTTAGTCGTGTGAAAGTATGATTGAATTCAACCTAGAAAAGCAGTTATTNNCANCTGATGGATTGATGAAACTCAAAGTTGATGTTCAAATTGAAGCCAACAGTTTTGTAACGATTTACGGTAAATCTGGTGCTGGGAAAACTTCTATTCTACGAATGTTAGCAGGTTTGATGCATCCTGACACAGGGTATATTTGGGTCAATGGTGACGTATGGCTAGATACTAAGAAAAATATTGATCGACCTCCACAAAAGCGCAGTATTGGTTTTCTGTTTCAGGATTATGCACTGTTTCCTAATATGACTGTTCGTCAAAACCTTCATTTTGCTTTAACACAAGGCCAANCCCCTCAAATAATAGATGACCTGATTGAACTTGTAGAACTTGGAGACTTACAAGACCGAAAACCCAATATGTTATCAGGTGGCCAACAACAAAGAGTTGCCTTAGCTCGTTCTTTAGTTCAACGACCACAAATCCTGATGTTGGATGAACCACTATCGGCACTGGACNTTGATATGCAACACAAACTGCAGCAGTATATTCTTTGTCTACATTACGAATATGAATTAACAACAATATTGATCAGCCATGACCTTGCCGAAATTATAAAAATGTCAGATTATGTTCTTACCATTGAACAAGGTCGAATCGAAAAGCGAGGTCAGCCAGCTGAGATATTTACTGACCAGAAAGCTATCAATGGTGGATGTGAATTCGTCGGAAAAATCATCGACATTAATCAACAAGATGTGATGTTCGTTCTAACAATTTTAATTGGGATAGATTCTGTTCAAGTGATAGTCGACAAAGATGAGGTTCATCAATTTAGGCCGGGGGACACTGTGTTCGTTGGGTTAACACCTTTTAACCCCGTTCTGCGTAAAATTGATTTATAGGGTTTAGAAATTGAAAATGCAATCAAAAGAAAAGTACAGCCAATTGATACAAGATGGATTTTGTATTGTTCCGAGAGTTTTNGCTCCTGAACTGTTAAAACGACTAAAGATTGTTACAGANAGACTATGTAGTGCAGATGATATGAAGGCGAGACNCAGGTTCCGATCCCAAGGTAGTATGTTATCTACAATGTGTGATCCCATTTTCGCAGAACTGATTGCTTGGCCTACTTCCTTGTCTCTGTTTACGCAGATGGGTTTTGACACCCCCACATTCACTGATGGTTACATTATCAGTAAACCGCCACATAGCCCACCTTTGTTTTGGCATTACGACTGGTTTGCTTGGGATGATCCCACTGCATATGATAGNCATCCTCAACAAGTGTTTTTCATGTATTATTTAGTTGATACAAAACGGGAAAACGGTTGCCTACGGGTTATTCCAGGATCCCATTGTGAACATAACTCATTACACGAGCAACTAGGCAACCCACACCGAGCAGACATCTCGGCTGCTGATAGTCTCGACAGAGCTGAATTTTCTGTCCGGCCGGATGAAATTGATGTGCCTGTCACAGCCGGGGACCTGATAATCGGAGATGCAAGACTTCTTCATGCTTCACACGCNAACCAATCAGACCGTAGACGCACAGTCATTACACTGTGGTACCAGCCTGATTTCTCATGTTTACCAGAAAGAATAAAGGCTCAAATGGTAGCAAAAACACAGTCTCTACCAGAAGATTGGCCAATTGCAGACAAAGCCAAAATCAAAAATCTTCTTCCAAAATACGAAGGAACCGCTGAACCATATGGCCGCACTTTGTACCGGTACAAAGTGCGGCATAGACAGAATGAATAATTCTGAATCCCTCGCTTTCCATGTGATCAGCGGTCAATCTAACCTAATTATTGTATTAGTTAGGTAAACNATCATAGTAATCAGCCACGACCTTCCAAGCCTGTTCACCCATAAAACCTTTGGGAGGTGATTCTCCATTTCGAGCGTATTCTCGCATTTTAGAACCAGAAATACTAATAAAATCACCCGCTCGACTGGGATCAAAGAAACTCATCTGTTCAGCTTTAATATCGTAAGCTGCGAATCGAAATTCGATAATCTTGAGTCGGTCTAGACCTGGAGCCGATTGAATTACTTTCATTCCATGGAATGGGTCATANATGGGANCTCCCGTATTGGGNTGGCTCATCCCGGCCGGATCTCGACCAACTATATAGTGATCAGCTCCTGCATTAATGCGAGCTTTGGCATGCCATTGAACTTCAGTCGGACCAGCATAAATCATCGGACTCGGAAAAATAGCAACAATAGTTGTTTCGGGATCTAGAATTTCGTCTGCTAAGACTGCATCATGTTGTTTCATACGGATGTCTAATGGTACATCATCTTCTTTTGTCCAACCACCTAGAGGATGTAATAGTAGCAACGGATTATGGAAGCCTTCAGCTTTCAATTTCCGTTTAGTGTCGTTCATCAGTAGAGCATGCCCGTTATGGACAGGGTTACGTAGTTGAAAAGCATAAATAGCATCAGCATTTCGTTTCNGAAATTCAGCCCGAAGTGCGGCTGGCGACAGACGATAATGATCGAGGCCATCGTCATAAGTAATTGGTTTTAGCACCTCTAATTCACCACCAACTAAATACTCTCCCATTGCCATAATTCTTTCAACTGTTGGATGTTCAACATTCGTTAAGCCAATTGTACGAGCTGAGCGTTCTTCTCTTTGATGAGCATAAAACTCTGGATNCTTCAAAATTGCGACGGGTTGGCCTTCGAAGCGCAGCGCTATTTGTTCACTCTTGTCTAAACGATTTTTTTGTTCCTCAGTAGTATCTAGTGTAATCGGAATAGACTGGTTGACCCACGTGCCATCAGTCTGTCGAATAGCATTAAAATGTAGTGTCTGTAAAAATTCAGATTCTCTCATAAAACCACGTAGGGGACTGGCCCACCCTTCACTGAGAATATGAATCCATTGTAAATCATAATCGTTGATGTCAAGATAAGGAAGGTGTTGAGCTGTTTTGTTTTTATCAATCCGTTGTGGATCAGNCACAATCAAATCAANAAGCTCTCCACCATCAGGTAAAATAAGCGCCATTGGGTATTCTCCTAAAGATAACAGATATTATTTCGGTAAAAGGATATTATTTCGGTAAAAGACTGTACACCAAAAGTAAATTAGCAAAAAATGAAATTGGAAGGAGGGTACAAAACGAACATTGAGATTATTCAACCTAGATGACAGGATTAAGCTAGTGTCCAACTGCACCGACTTCTAGTTGTATCTCATCCCGATTCCGGATTCGTTCAACTTTTCCATCCCGAATATCTACGATTCGGTCTGATACATCAAGCATTTTCAGGTCATGGGTGGCCGAAATAATTGTAACATTATTTTCCGTATTCAGACGTTTGACTAAGGTGATAATTTCACGTCCAATCGTCATATCGAGATTAGCTGTTGGCTCATCAGCCAATATGATATTTGGGTCGTTAGCTAAAGCGCGAGCGATTGCCACACGCTGTCTTTGACCACCCGAGAGCTCGTCTGGCAAATGGTGTACTCTCTCTCCTAAACCGACCCGTTCTAGAAGTTCTTCACCTTTGACATTTCTTTCTTTTACCGANAAGCCAGCAAAAATCATTGGCAATGTAACGTTTTGCAAAGCTGTCATCACTGGTAGTAGATTATAGCTCTGAAAAATGTATCCTATCTTGTGGCATCGAAGCCAAGCGATTTGGGACATACTGAGACTTGATGTGTTTTGACCATCGATAAAAACATTGCCTGTAGTTGGTCGATCTAAGGCCCCAATCATATTAAACAACGTTGATTTACCTGACCCCGAAGGACCCATTAACGACAGATATTCACCTTGATAAATCTCTAAGTTAACACCGCTTAAGGCCTTCACTACGTTAGTACCCATCCGGTATTCTTTGACTACTTCGTCAGTTTTGACAATAACTTCTGTCATTTTTTAAGGTGTTCCTTAACCAAACGTCTTGAATTTTAATGGTCCTACATGTCNGTTCTCATGGCTTCTGCTGGTGGTAGCTTAGCTGCACTCCAAGCGGGAAAAGCTGCTCCCAAAACNGCCAACACCATACCCAAGAAACATCCACCTATCAGCCANAGAAGGATACGCAGAAGCGGAAAATCCATGAACATGTCCAAGCCAAAATTCGCAAAACTCATTAGTAGAGAGGCTACTAATCCAATCAGTGCNCCGATTAATGCACCAGCAAAGCCTTGAAACCCTGATTCTAGCAGAAACAAAATTACCACAAAGTGATCTAAAGCTCCTAGACATTTCATGGTGCCAATTTCACGAAATCTTTCGGTAACCGACATTAGCATAGCATTTGTAATACCAACTACACAGACAATCAAGGACATAATGATCAACCATTTATCTTTTGTTGAAATGCCAGTTTCTTTTTCCTCACCCAAATCCATAATCTGCTCGCTGGTACTACCAGCACTAGTCGATAAGCTGACTTCGTTTGAAATAACTACGAAGATTAGAAAGGCAATACCTAACGTAATACCCGCAGTAGTAATCACCGATCGGCCGAACCGAATCATTAAACTCTGATAGCTAATTCGAAGAGATTCAGAAAACGGTAGTTCAATTTGTTGACCTATTACATTTCGACTCTGATTTGCCATAGCTAATTACAACCAAAATCTAGGGTGAAATTCGTANCACTCATTGATCAAAAACTCTGTTTTTTCGGGTTAAATTAATATTAGTTACGAGGTTTCCGGGAAAAACCACGACCAACTAGAACCGGCATTTTATCACTTGTCATTTAGAAAGTCAAGATACTGAAAATAGGTTGGCTAATTAAGAAAAATCNCTTTTTTGGTATCGTTAAGGTAATTCTAGATAATGAGTACGCTTTCGAATGTCAACATTGACGGAAGAATATGGCTGAGTCAGGTGACTAGAATCGAATAATTGAGAGCGGATAGTTTCGACATCGTCTGCACCAATAGCGTTAGAGAAAATTGGCTTCAGGTATTGTATGCCGATTTCGGACGGCTGAAAGCGTCCAACATCGTAGAAACTAGCGTGCATATATCTGGGATGTATTTCACCCCATGGATCTCTAAGCATGTTTGCGTCAATACTATCTAGCACAAAGCCTTCTTCGCTAGTGTGCTGAAGGACAGCTATACCATTCCGCCATCCTTCTAGTAACATATCTATTGATTTNCCACCTAATTGAGATGCATAAAATCGGTCGAAAAGGATTGGACGTCCCCCCCTTTGAGTATGACCAACTTTCCTTGTAAAAATGGCATCACTAGCCGAATCATGTTGGCGTTGATTAATAAAGTACTCATCTCCTAAGTCTCTAACCAAAATTTGCTTCAGACTTTCTGCNGCTCCATTATAAACGATGTTACCAGATGGATCTTTAGTNGGATTCATGTTGCCTAATATGGTTCCCGCATCATCAACTATCCCTTCCGAAATTACGATAACTACGTTTTTCTGGACATCATATATGTCTTTAATCTTTTGCACTAATGCTTCTTGTTGCAACGGATGTTCGGGTACTAGTATTAAATCAGGCTGCCCATAGGCNGAACCCAAAGCCAAGTATCCTGATTGCCGACCCATAACTTCAATAATAGCAACCCGGCGATGACTTTCTGCAGTTGTCCGGANTCGCTGAACACCTTGGGCTGAAACAAAAACAGCGGTGGCATAACCAGGCGTAACATAGTTAATCATATCGTCCAAATTCATATGATTAACCATTCTTGTTCGAGAATAAGTCTCATTTTNTTGATTTCTTTTCCACTCCGTTGGCTCACTTCGATAATTCAATCCCAAATCGTTGTCAATGGTCTTAGGAGCTANTACTGTNGGNAAATGTTCAGCCAAAGCNNCCATNGCATTGAGTGTNCCNTCCCCACCAATGCAAATCAGCCCATTAATTGACAGTTTCTCTAAACGTTCGACAATTCCATCTACTATATTTTGGTCGTTAGAATCTACGTAAGCCCTAGAAGAACCTAAAATTGAACCTCCATAGGTTGGGTCTAGTTCAGGAATAGGCTGGAACAGGGGATTTAAGCGAAGATAAGGTATAGGGTTGGTCAATAAAGAATGGTAACCCTTCAACAAACCAAAGACTTCGATACGAAGTTCATTAGCACGAGCTACTACCCCATGTAGGGTAGCATTTAGAGCTGGTGTGTCGCCTCCAGCAGTTAAGACTCC
>PBVO01000138.1 GCA_002729015.1 Candidatus Poribacteria bacterium | reverse complement strand
TACTCTGCTCTCGACAACGTAGAATCGGCTACAGACGATTCTACACTCGTTGAACAGAATGGAACACCCGTCAAGTTAATAGAAGGAGATTACCGAAACCTGAAGATTACGACCCCTGAAGATTTAGAGGTTGCACAGACTTTCTTATCCAATTCCAACATGGAACAAGACCCAATATATCAAAACAGAAAACTTGCACACAGAATCGGCATTGGCTATGATTTACACCGATTGGTGAAGGATAGGAAATTAGTTTTAGGTGGAGTCGAGATACCATTTGACCTCGGTTTATTGGGTCACTCCGACGCTGATGTTTTGACTCATGCGATTTGTGATTCTATGTTAGGAGCTGCAGCCCTAGGAGATATAGGTCAGCATTTCCCAGATAATGACCCACAATATGAAGGTATTGATAGCCTAGTATTACTTGAACGTGTGTGTGAGCTTATTTTGAATCAAGGTCGTTTCGCAGTAGAGAATATTGACGCTACGGTGATCTGCCAAAGACCGAAGTTAGCGACTTATATCCCTCGTATGCGACAAAATTTAGCCAAGGTAATTGGTATAGACATGTCCCAGATCAATATCAAAGCGACTACGGCCGAGGGGTTAGGAGACATTGGGCAGTCTCAAGCCATCGCCGCTCAATCGGTTTGTTGTTTAATTTCCTCACCAACATCGAAGTAGTGTCATACTGGGTAGGTTACTAGTTATTAAATAAGCAAAAAGTTAAGGAATTTTAACAATCGATTTATGCCAATACAGATTTATAATTCGCTGACGCGGAAACTGGAAGATTTTGTACCCCTTGAGGAAGGAAAGGTCACCATGTATAGTTGTGGCCCAACTGTCTATGACTATTTTCATATAGGTAATGCTCGCACCTTTTTGGTTTCTGACATTATTCGGCGTTACCTAGAGTACAAAGGTTACCAAGTCCAATTTGTTCAAAATTTAACAGATATTGATGATAAAATTATTCGGAAAGCCAATGANCAAGGCATCGAATCATCCGAACTTTCGCAGAAGTATATTGACGCTTATTTTATAGATGCCGAAGGGCTCGGAATGNGCATGGCCAATGTACACCCCTGTGCTACCGATCACATAACAGAAATTATTGACCTGATACAAAGTCTCATTGACAAAGGATATGCTTATGAAAGTCAGGGTGATGTTTATTATCGAGTTACTCGCTTTGATGGTTATGGCAAATTATCTAACCGAAATCTAGAAGATTTACTGACTGGAGCACGGGTTGAGACTAACGAAAAAAAGGAAGACCCACGNGATTTTGACCTTTGGAAAGCAGCCAAACCCGGTGAACCTTGGTGGGAAAGCCCTTGGGGAGAAGGTCGACCTGGGTGGCATATTGAGTGCTCAGCGATGGTTATGAAGCACTTAGGTCATACTATTGATATTCATGCTGGTGGTCAAGACTTGCTATTCCCACACCACGAAAATGAGATTGCTCAGAGTGAAGCCATAACAGGTAAACCATTCGCCAATTACTGGGTCCATACCGCATTTTTACGGATTGATGGCAACCGAATGGGAAAATCAGAAGGTAATTTTATCTTTATTCGGGACGCATTGTCCGAGTATAACGCGGAAACTGTCCGTCACTTTCTGCTGTCTGCGCATTATCGTCATCCCTTAGATTACAACAGCAAAAGTTTGTCTGAATCAGCGAGTGCTATTCGGCGACTTCAAACGTGCCTTGATCGAATCCGGCCATTTGAATTAAGTCTAGACGAGAATCAATCGATTGACTCTAATATGACGAATGCTATTAGCCAGATGGAAATCAAATTTGAGCAAGCCATGGATAACGATTTCAATACGGCGTCGGCTATGGGTTCTGTTTATACATTCGTTGGTTATCTAAATCGTAGATTACAAGAGGCAAGTTCATTAGAAAGCCAAAATACGAATGAGATTGGGTTTGGTCAGGCTTACCGTACCTTGGCTAAAATTTGCCAAGTGTTAGGGATTTATAATCCACAACAATCGTTAACCAATAACGATTCGTTAGTAGAGGGCCTAATGAATCTAGTTTTAGAACTACGTCAATCTGCTCGACAGCAAAAAGACTGGGCTACAGCAGACCAAATCCGAGATCAGCTAACTCAAATTGGTATAGAATTAAATGATTCTAAATCCGGCACAAATTGGTCTATCAGTAATTAACNTTCTAGTATCTATCGTTTTTTAGTATAAAGGAGAAAATATGCATCAGCGTAATTGGGAANTTGCCGTTATTTTCGTTTTATCTGTCTTAGTCTGTCTTAGCACAGGCTGCGTNTTAAGTGGTCCAAAGTACAACTGGAGTNAAAATATTGCTCTCAGTGCAAGCAGTGGTCGGGCTGGTAGCGAAAGCCTCGATTCTCCTATGCATGATGACAATATCAATACTTATGGTGAAACTGGACCGCTGCTACTTGATGCGCGTGATCAAGCTTCACTAGAAGCGGCAGATAAATTTTCGCAGGCTACTTTGCGTTGGGTCAAACCTCAAACTATTCAACGGGTTGTAGTCAAAACTGATCAGTACGAATTGGAATTTTTCAACATTTACTACCAAGATGACGAAGGAAATTGGGAGCTTTTGAAAGAGGTCAAAAATAATATTTCTAAGGCTTACAGTTATGTTAGTCCTAAGCCAATTACTACTACACACCTGCAAATCCGAGTACCTAACCGGTGGGATTCTCGCCGTGTTGGTGGACAAAAACGAAGAACTGTGGGTGAGGGTGGTGCTCCTAGTCTTAGTTATAAAAAGATTCGCGAAATCGAAGTTTATTATGCTCTACCAATGGAAGCTCCAGCTCCGACTGAGTAGAATAAATTAATTTTTGCTTTGGGTTTGGAATAAATTGGTGGTGGATATTTAGAAATGTCGGTCGACAAATCATTAATCCACCTCAGTTTAGTTCCAAGTATTAGCCCTAGGACCATCCAACAGCTACTACAAGAATTCGAGTCAGCCGATAAGATCTTGTCTTTAACCTTAGATGACATCGACTCAGGAAAATTGTCGGCCGATCCGAATTTACTCCGCCGTATCGTGTACGAAAAAGGAAAGATATCCGTCGATCAAGAACTTGAGTTAATTCAAGAGAATGACTGCCAAGTCGTGACGTATAGTGATTCATCTTATCCCGTCTTGTTAAAAGATATATCAGACCCACCACCTGTTCTTTATTTTAAAGGGGAAATACCACCCGAAACAACCTCTTATCTTTCGATTGTTGGGACCCGAGAACCGACGGATAGCACTAAAGAGATTTGTTATAAATTAGCTAGCCAATCTGCTAACAAAGGAATGACTATTGTTAGCGGTGCTACCAATGGTGTCGATGAAACTGCTCATCGAGGAGCCATAGACGCCCAAGGAAAAACTGTAGCCATAATGGCTTGTGGATTAAGCCAAGTTCATTTGTGCGGAAACCGAAATTTAATTGCAGAGATTATGGAAAATGGTGCCGTTATTTCGGAATTTCCTATGTCTGCAAAACCCAAAGCCATGAATTTTGTTCAGCGAAACAGATTGGTTAGTGGATTATCGAAAGACATAATCCTAGTGGAGTCTACAGATCGGAGTGGCTCCCTAATCACAGCTCATTTTGGTTTGGAACAAGAGCGAAACGTCTTTATCTTAGCTGGTGCTAATTTATCTTCTAGGACGTCTCTAGCTACACATCGCCTCATTGACCAAAGCGCTAGATTAGTAGAGTCAGCAGAAGAAATATTAGAATCGTTNCCAAANTGCTCGGTTAGCCCAAGCCAGAACCCATCAGACACACGGATTGATTCCCATCAATTCAAAACTGAAGATCCGCCAGCANCCAATTCCAAACNANAAACAGAACGATTAGATACCGTAATAACCAAACCCAGTCAGCAAGATTCCGAGAAGNTTCGTACTCTATCTTCACAAGAAAAAATGGTTTTGTCAGCCATTGATAATGGAGATGAATCAGGAGTTCACATTGACCAAATTTCTCGCGTTACTGGACTACCAGTTCATACTATTGCAGGTATACTAACTATGATGGAGTTACAAGGCTTGGTAGTTCAATTACCAGGTATGAATTTTCTTTGCCAATCGGATAGTTGAGCCTAAAAAGAAAAATATGCTAAGCAAACTAAATTTTGAAAAGCCGTTAATCGAGCTGGAACAACAAATCCAGCAGTTGAAAATTTTTTCTGATTCTCATCCAGAAATTGATATCTCCAAAGGATTAATGGCATTGGAAGATAACGTCAAATCTCAGACTCGTAAAATTTTTAAAGGTTTGAGCCGATGGGATAAAGTTCAATTAGCTCGGCATGAGCAGCGCCCACAGTCGTTCTCTTATATTGAAGCCATATTTGATGACCCTGTGGAGTTGCACGGAGATAAATATCACGGAGATGATCGAGCCCTGATAGGAGGTTGCGCTTGGTTCCAAAATCAACCGGTAGTCTATCTCGCCCAACAAAAGGGTAGAAATCTCAAGGAAAGACAAGAAATGAGCTTTGGCTACACGCATCCAGAAGGNTATCGTAAAGCTCGGCGACTGATGAAATTAGCTGAAAAATTTGACCGCCCTATCATCAGTTTGGTCGATACCCCAGGAGCCCATTTTGACCGAGGCTCAGAAGAGAGGGGGCAGTCGGTAGCAATTGCGGAAAATTTGGCCCAGATGGCAAGTTTATCGGTACCGATGCTCGTAGTCGTTATAGGTGAAGGNGGTAGTGGNGGAGCATTAGCTATTGCTGCTGGAGACCGAGTNTTAATGATGGAGTATGCTNTTTATTGTGTTGCACCTCCAGAAGCCTGTAGTGGNATCGTTTGGAAAGACAATGGAGAACATGCTCCGGAAGCCACAGAAGGTTATAAACCAATTGCTGATGATCTGATTGAGCTTGGTGTNATTGATGAAATNATTCGCGAGCCANTAGGCGGNGCACATCGNAATCCAGCNCAATCTATNCGTAACGTTAAGCGATCTATTAAAAAACACCTNTCTGAGTTAGTAAAAATTGACAAAGANACATTGGTACAAAAACGATACGATCGTTATCGGAAGCTNGGAGTNTACGGAGAATCAAGTATTTTATAAAANAATTAGGAGATTATAAATGTACAAAATTGCAGTTATTCCGGGCGATGGTACTGGACCTGAAGTTACTGATGAAGCACTAAAAGTTTTGTCGGCAGCAGCTAATAGAGATGGAATTGAATACGATCTAACTCATTATGATTTTGGTGGTGATAGGTATTTGTCAACCGGCGAGATTTTACCAGATGGTGCTGTTGAAGAGCTAAGCCAGTACAATTCCATCTACTTAGGTGCAGTTGGACACCCTGAGGTTGCACCTGGCATCTTAGAAAAAGGCCTTTTGTTAGAATTACGTTTCAAACTTGATCAGTATGTGAATCTGAGACCAGTAACCCTATATCCGGGTGTGGAAACCCCTCTGGCAGGAAAAGGTCCTGAAGATATNGACTTTGTCGTTGTCAGAGAAAACACCGAAGATATGTACTGTGGAGTAGGTGGGTTCCTTCGTAAGGGAACAGCGGACGAAGTGGCAACTCAAACGGCCATTTACACTCGAAAAGGTTGTGAACGAATTATTCGTTATGCTTTTGATTATACTCAGAAAAGGAATAACCCGAAGGGTAAACGATTGACGCTAGTGGCAAAAACCAATGTACTGACGTTTGGGCATGACCTTGTTTGGCGNACTTTTCAAGACGTAGCAAACGATTATCCAGATGTTGAAGCAGACTATAANCATGTTGATGCTTGNTGCATGTGGATGGTCAAAAATCCTGAGTATTACGACGTGATTGTTACCACCAACATNTTTGGGGATATCATTACTGACTTGGGGGCTATGATCCAAGGGGGAATGGGAGTTGCTGCTGGTGGAAATATTAACCCTGAACCCAATGGTACGAGTATGTTCGAGTGCATGGGTGGTAGTGCACCCAAATACACTGGACAAAATGTAATTAATCCAATTGCCGCAATTGCCGCTATGGCAATGTTATTAGATCAAGGTGGTTATCGCTCGTCTGCCGACCGAATTACTGAAGCCATAAAAGTAGTGACTGGGACCAAAATGGAAAGCCAAGCTGCTGGCCGAATGGGATACTCGACTAGTGGNGTCGGAGATTTGGTGGCCGAATTGGTGGCTGATGAAAATTTTGAAGGTTAAAGGATTCTGAAGTGAGAATGTCTAAACTCTTTGGACGAACATTAAAAGAAGTTCCGTCCGAAGCTGAAATTCCTAGTCATCAACTGTTACTACGTGCCGGAATGATTCATCGATTAGCTGCTGGCATGTATAGCTATTTGCCTGTGGCTCACCGGTCCATTCAAAAAATTGAACAAATCATTCGCCAAGAAATGGATGCGATTGGCGGGCAAGAAATCAACATGCCTTTGGTACATCCGGCCGAACTATGGCAAGAAAGTGGTCGTTGGGAGCCATTAATTGGAAAGGAATTAGCAGGCTTTAGCGATCGATTTGACCGTGATTTAGTTCTGGCGATGACACATGAAGAAGCTGTAACTGATCTGGTCCGTAATATAGTCAATTCGTATCGACAATTACCTTTTCAACTTTACCAGATCAAATTGAAGTTTCGNGATGAACCTCGACCACGAGCAGGACTGATAAGAGTTCGTGAATTCGTGATGAAAGACGCATATAGTTTTCATACCAGTCAGGAAGATCTAGACGAATACTATGAACTTGTATACCAAGCTTATTTGAACATCTTTCATCGATCAGGGATAGATGTAGTNGTAGTTGAATCAGACACTGGTATGATTGGTGGGTCGGCTGCCCACGAATTCATGTTGGTCTCCGATTCAGGTGAAGATAACCTGATTTTATGTTCTTCCTGCGACTATACAGCTAACGCGGAAGTGGCCGTTTTCCAAAAAGGACAAACCGAGACTCAAGTAATGAAACCCTTAGAAGAAGTGGCAACTCCTGACCAACAGACGATTGAAGAAGTTGCAGCATTTNTGGGTGTCCAACAAAACCAAACCTTAAAAGCAGTTTTCTACACCACCGTACAAGGAGAAGTCATTTTCGTCGCCATTCGTGGCGATCTAGAAGTCAATTTGACTAAATTGACTAATGCAGTCGGAGAGGAAGTTAGACCGGCCACTATTGAAGAATTGGAAGCTAATGATATAGTAGCCGGTTATGCCTCCCCCATCGGAATTGAGGGCNTAAAAGTTTTTCTAGATGATTCAGTAACAAAATCTACNAATCTGGTAGCTGGAGCTAATAAGATCGGTTATCACCTCAAAAATGCTAATTATGATCGTGATTTTCAAGCCCATATTATTACTGATTTGGCCTTGGCTGAGGATGAGTCGGTGTGTGCTAAATGTGGAGGCACCCTCAAACTTAAAAAGGGTATCGAGGTTGGTAATATTTTCAAGCTGGGCACTAAATATAGCCAAGCTATGAAGGCAACCTATTTGGACCAAAACGGAAAATCACAACCAATGGTCATGGGTTGTTATGGAATTGGCGTGGGTAGGTTGCTGGCTAGTTCGATTGAGGCTAATCACGATGATGATGGTATAGTTTTTCCCAAATCGATCGCTCCTTACCAAATTCATCTAATGCATATTGGCAAAGGTGAGAAAATCGTAGAAAAAGCAGAGCAACTTTACCAAGATTGGACNGGCAAAGGTTTAGAAGTTTTGTACGATGATAGATCCGAAAGCCCAGGATTTAAGTTTAAAGAGGCCGATCTAATTGGTCTGCCATTGCGCGTGACGGTAAGCCAAAAGACCTTATCCGTTGACAGCATCGAAGTTAAGTGGCGAAGCCAATCAGATAGACAACTTATCAAGATCGATGATTTTGACCCGGTGACCATTTCTGGCTAATATCGTCATTTAATTCAATAAAGATTGATTTGATATATTCTGCCTATAAACTAATCACTCATGCNCTAACTCATGTTCCCGGTTTTTCCACGGGAAAAAATCATCAATCACTATGTAGAAAGCTGGTATTACGAACAAGGTCAGTAAAGTTGCGACGGTCAACCCCCAAACGATNGTGCTGGCCATCGGCATCCAAGTTGCCGACCTGCCACCAATACCCAAAGCCATGGGTAATAGGCCGAAAATAGTAGTAATAGAAGTAAGAATTATCGGTCGGAGTCTAGTCTGCCCACCTTTTATTACGGCTCGCCACTTGCCGGCACCACTTTGGCGGCGACGATTGATAAAGTCAATTAGCACAATCGAGTCGTTGACCACAATACCAGCAAGAGCTACTATACCGAATAGGCTAGACAGCGATAGTGGTTGTCCAGTATTGATTAATCCTAGAACTGCACCCATAAAAGCAAATGGTACAGCCATCATGATAATAATTGGTTGTACAAAAGATTTGAATTGAGTACCCAGTATAAAATAGATTAGCAACATACCAACGGCAAAAAGCTTTCCAACATCAGAAAAGGCTGAATTAATCTCGGCTAATTCGCCCTCGAAACTGATACTACAAGCCGGATAACGGATTCCAGCTTGGTCGAAGAAGATTTGTATCTTCTGGTTAACTTGAGCTGGTTGAATCTTATCTTTATCTACACTAGCACGAATAGTAATAGCTCGCTCTCTTTGAAAACGTTCAATAGTGGAATATCCCTTTTGTCGTGACATACTAGCTACATCTTTTAGAGGAATAATAATTGGTAACCCGTTAAGACCTGGCTGAGTTACTAGATTCATTTCTTGAAGATCTTGGATGGACTGGCGTCTGTCTTTCTCATATTGAACAACGACGTCTATTTCTTCATCACCGTCGCGAATCACAGTTGCCTTGAAACCATCGAAGGAACGGCGAATAGATTGGGCAATATGCGCTACACTCAAGCCGTATTCTTGGGCTTTGTCGGTCTTAATTTGCAGTTTAAGTTCTTCTTTTCCAAGTTGATAATCATCTTGAACGTCGAAAACGCCATCTGTAGAAGACAGCAAATCTTGAATTTCGTTGGAAAGACCCTCGAGTTGGTCAAAATAACGACCTTTCACTAATACTTCTACATCTGATGCTGCTGGTGGACCAGAATCGTTTTTTATATATTCGACTGATTCTGGTCCTGCTATCTGTTGACATCTGTTTCGTAAGTCACTGATGATCTCTTCTACGCTGCGCTCTCGTTGCTTTTCCTCCACCAAATCTAGGACTAACATGCCTGTATTACTACCAATAACTGCACGCTCATTATTCTTAGTAATAAAGCCTGTTCGACATAATACGGCATTGACTTCAGATGATGGCAAAGACAATGCTTGTTCCTCAAATTGTCTCATCACACGGTCGGTCTCTTCTAAGTTTGCACCTGAAGGTAGTGTGACACCAACGAAAAACATTGGTAACTCATCGGAAGCAAATAGGTTCACTGGAATTAAACCGCTGGCGACTAAGCCAATACTGCCTCCAATTGTTATGAATACTAAGATCAAGACTAAGTAACGCCACCGAAGTACCCACTTTAGTATTTTAGAGTAAGGATTGAGTAATTTTTGCATTAGCCGGTCTCTGGCCGGCGAATGCACAACCTTACCCCANTCAGCAATATGTGAAGGTAAAATAAAGAAACACTCTAAGATCGAGGCAACGATCGTAAGGCTAACTACAATTGGTATCACCCGCATAAAGCGACCAATCAGACCTGGTAGTAGAGCCAAGGGTAAAAAAGCGGCTATCGAAGTCAATGAAGCGGCCAATATTGGAATAGCAACTTCTTTGGTCCCTTCAATCGAGGCCGTGGTTAGAGGTTCACCTTTTTCTAGTCTTCGATAGATATTTTCAATTACCACGATAGCATCGTCGACTACAATTCCTAAGACCAATACAAGAGCAAAGAGTGAACTCTGATTGATAGATTGCTTATTCAAGTACATGACAGTGAAGGTCATCAGCAGTGCTATAGGAATGCCAGCCGCCACAAATAAGGCATTACGAATACCAATAAAAACGAAAAGGGCCACGATCACAAAGATGATGCCTAAAAAGGCGTTAGTCTCAAGAACTTGAATAAAGCTTTTCACAAAAGTTGATGAGTCGCTAACTAAAGTGATAGAAGCAGATTCTGGCAAACGGTATTTCCTGTAGTTATCAATAACAGTCTTGACTTGATCAACGATCTTGATGGTATTACCTTTTGATTGTTTGGCAACTGATAAGGAAATGGATGTTTTGCCGTTCAGTCTCGTAATTATTCGCCAATCTTCGTAATCATCTTCAATTTTCGCTACGTCTCGTACCCGAATTTCTCCACTTTGTGGCAACTTACGAATAATCACGTCATAAATTTGGTCAGCCATCTTGAACTCACCAATGGTGCGTAGTAGCAATTCTGCTTGAGCCACTTTCAATTTGCCGGCAGGGATGTTTAGGTTTTGCGCTGAAATCGCATTAGCAATCTCGGCGATAGCAATACCGTGCTGGCTTAATCGGTCAGGGTCAACTGAAACTCGAATTTGGCGTTTTCGATCTCCTCGCATNCTGACATCAGCTACATTTTCGATTTCCCGGATCATTTCTTGGAGATCTTCAGCAATCTGTTTAATTTTAATCTCAGGAAGGTCTCCCGAAACNACTACATCCAACATAGATTCTAAATCGCTAGAATCTAGCTCAATGACTACTGGGTCTTCAGCATCCTCCGGTAGATATACTTTTTCGATTTCTGTTCGTAAGCTCTGGGCTGACTGCTTAAACTCTCTTTCACTAATATCTTGTTCAAATTGGATACTAATTATTGATCGACCTTCGGCCGAAGATGAGGTGATCGTATTAATGTTATCCACATCTGAAATTTCATCCTCTATTGGTTTAGTAATTAGTTTTTCAATTTCTTCTGGTGATACACCTGGATACCAAACCTCAACTATCATCCAATAGAAATTTAAGTTTGGATTCAGCTCTCGAGGCATAGTAAGGAAGCTAAAGGTGCCGAATACGATTACACCAATTGTAATCATATGTACCAACACAGGATTTGTAATGAATGTGCGGATTAACGGTTTCATTTATGTATTTTCTTGGTCAAGTTTTTTNATTTTNGTATAATNGATTGATGNGTGAGAGTANCTTCATCCAATTATGTTATTTGAGGTCNANATNNACTANTTTTCTAATNANAATGGCACCTTAATTCTGCCATATGAGNGACCTAACATTCCCANTTTGTTATGGTTTGTNNTTACAGTCTAAATNNCAAACAGAAAAAATCTAAATTTGAANGAATNAATCGTAAGGAGACGATATGNAGCAATCANTCAAGGAATTTNTNGTTGTTGGTTTGGGNGCGGTATTGTGGGATGTGTTTCCAGNTNAAACTCACTTTGGTGGAGCACCCGCAAATTTTGCTTGTCATTCCAAAATGTTNGGCGGACNATCTNCAATGGTCAGTTGTATNGGAAAAGATCAAATGGGANTAGATATACTGAAANNTTTTGAACGATATCANGTTAATACTGAAGCTATTNCTCAATCGACTAAATATCCNACAGGAACAGTACTAGTAGATTTGGANNATGANGGNCAGCCAAGTTTCCATATTACTCCTAATGTGGCNTGGGACTTTATTCCTTGGTCAATTGAAANAGANAATCTAGCNCNACAAACTAATGCTGTTTGTTTTGGCTCGCTCGATCAACGATCTAATAGGTCTCGACAAACTATTCAACGGTTTTTACAGTTGACACCCGTCGACTGTCTAAAAATTTTTGATATCAATTTAAGGCAAGATTATTATAGTGATGAATTGATTATCCAATCATTAGAATTAGCAAATCTTTTGAAACTGAATGATGAAGAATTACCAGTAGTCAAATCTATCTTGAGTCTAACAGGTGGGACAATTAACCAGTTGGAACAGCTAAAACAAAAGTTTAAATTAGAGTTAGTCTCACTTACTAGAGGAGGCAAAGGATCCGTTTTGCTAACCGACGAAGGCGTTTTTGACCATCCAGGCCTATCAGTGGAAGTAAAAGACACGGTTGGTGCTGGTGATGCATTTACTGCTACTTTGGCAATGGGTTTACTTAATCAATTTGAATTTGAAACGATTAATGAAAAAGCCAATCAGGTGGCAGCTTATGTTTGTTCTCAGTCTGGCGCAGTTCCTATTCTTCCTTCTGAAATGAAGACAATATTTGCCTAGTATCCTACAATTCATCAACCCTAGGCCTATTACCAATAGAGGGAGGTAAGAGCATTCTCTTTTGTCTTTCGGTCAACTGTCCATATGATTCTTCGTTGGGATAATTGATGTTCCACGCTGAGTGTCCAGGGCTGTATTTGTACAAAAGTGATCGGCGCTCGTGATTGGCTGCCCAAGGTTTGGTACCGTGAATCAAAGCTTCAGTAAAGAAAAGGACATCGCCCGCGTTCATAGTAGGTTGTACTACATAATGAGCGTCCCGTTTAAACTGTCGGACATCTCCTGGTACGGATCGCAACATGTTAGTTTTGTGGCTGCCTGGAATACAAGCGAAACCACCGTTTCCTTGGTTAACATCGGATAGAGCAAAAGTCATCACACTCAATCCATTCCTGATAGTTCCATCTCGATACTTATACCAATGGTCACCGACAACATCCGGTCCACCATGCAACCCACCTTTTGATGTTCCTGCATTCATAAAAATGGCATAGTCATGGTCTAGTCGTACATATGGCCCCAAAAGTTCCAACAAATAAGGGAGAATTTTAGGATGATCGATTAAGTCTTTGAACTGATCGCCCCATAAACTTGGTCTCCCCTGTCGATCAGATTGATCTATATATTTATTCAGTTGGTTAACTTCATTTTTTGTTAATACCTTAGGTATGACAATATATCCGTGTAAATCGATGACAAATTTTTCTTCCGCTGTTAGACCACTCTGTCTCATTCTTTGCCTCCAAGGATAAAAATAGTAATTATCTAAATCTACATCAAGTCCGGTTTCTATACAAGGGACTATTCATTTGTGAAAATAAAATTTTTGATCTACTAAAATACCAATCCAATCCTATCGATGCGGCTGATTTATCTATTTGCCAAAGATGTCGGCAGACGCTGGAAACACCATTGCAGAATCTTGATTTTATATGGCATAGTGATACCATGAATTGGGCAATTGCATTTTTCTTTGGTTTATTCTTTGGTTCGATTTTGGTTAGTGGGATTGGTATTTTGCCTGAGGAAACAGGGAAACTAATATCCGTAGTTTCTCTTATTATTGGAACAATCCTGTATAACATTCATACTTGTTTTATAGACCTTTCAATGTACAAAGAAGGGATAAAGCTGTTTCAACCGAAAAAAAACAGCCACGACAGATGAAAATACAGACAATTTTTATTTCTGGTTATTGTATAGGATTCAGGTTACATGAACAATCAACCCTAATCGCTCTTGGGGCCAAATCTATCGATAACCAAGTCCTGAATTTTCACTCACTCGATAAGGTGAAATTAGAGTGAAATCCATAAACCTATTCACAAGTCATTAAAAATGATTTCGAGAACACAACTTAAATTTCGGAGGATTTAAATAAATTGAGTGAAAAAAAAACAAAAGATTCGCCTGGCCATCCATTAGGATCGGAATATACTTCTTCAGAGAGACTGTTACTTGATTTTACGAGTAGAGGATTAGTAATCCTGTCCCCAGAGAGCCTGGGGTTACCACTTGGTATACACCACCAAATTTACCAAAAACAGAAACAGGCTATTAGAGAAGGAAAGAGAATTAGACCGTCGACAATACCACAGATACTGGACATTATCAATTCGCCTGGGCTAGTGAAGGCTTGCGATCAATTGGTAGGTGAAAATTGGGCTATCGTTCCCTTTTCCTCTAGTTCGATAACTAGTGGAGGTAGTGATCAACACTGGCATAAGGATGACAATGCTCCCCGAAACAGCAGGAAACAACGTCATCATCAAACAATACAAATGGAAATGCTCTACTACCCACAAACGGTAACAGATGACATGGGACCCACAGCTACTATCCCCTATTCACAATATTGGACTTTCAATCACGAGGAGAATCACGATAATTTTGCTGGAGCCGATCATCTTGATTTCAACTATCACTTAAAAGGTATGGAATCTCAGACTGTAAGTGGACCAAATTCAACCTATCATCTAGATGACATTGTTAATCGACGGACTGATCATGATCTGAGAATGAGGAAAGCGATCACTGATTTGCAATGGCCCTTGGTTAAACCATTTGAGGCTGCTCCGTTATCTGCTGGCAGTGTAATTCTTTATTCTCACAATATGTTTCACCGTGGCAATCATCGCCGTGATGACTGGCGTACTTGGCAAGATAATCCACGTTTCATGTGGCGATTCTGGATCTACCGGACGACTGATCCTAGCCAGCCAGACACTCGAGATTTATGGAAATCCGAAATTGACTGGAATAACCTAGGTGAGGATTTACTAACCAATATTGACTTAACCTCTGTGGAGCCTGATATAACTACAGTTTGGCGTTATCATTATTATTGGACTCGAATAGGAAAAGAACCACCTCAGATCTTGTCACAGGACCAAAAAGAGGCTGAAAAATTGGGGCATCAGTTGCGTTTAAAGAATGAATCAGCAGAACCAGCCCGTATTGGTGCAGCCTACCGGTTAGCTAATACTGTGAATTTGAAGTTGGCTGTCAATATCCTAGAAGATGCCCTCTATGATGAAAGAGAAAATGTACGTCGAGCCGCCACTTATGGGTTAATTGCCGTTGGTAATCAAGCTACTGCAACACTTATAAAGGCAGCTAATTCACCATTGAAATGGGTTCGAAAAGCTGGTGTATATGGTCTGGGGGACGCTTGTGAGCTAAGTGAGAAAGTGCTAGAAACTGTCTCTAGTCGGTTGGAATCCGATCCATCTGTTTATGTTCGTTCTGTCGCAGCAGGTTCACTAGGTTGTTTAGGGCGCCGGTCAGCCGCTAGTGGGATTGGGAATCAGCTAATTCCTTCTTGTTTGAGGGTGTTAGTGGATAGCTTAAAAAAAGAAGAAAATAGACTAGCTATGGACTTGGCACAAGGTCGAAGTATTAAGTTTGCACGCCCTACCGACGAGTCGGATGTGTGTGAGGGGGGTGGATTCGATCTGGGTTTAGATCGTTTTCAACCAGTTCGTTCCTCAGTACGAGAAAATGTTCTATGGTCAATAGTAATTCTTTGCTCGAAAGGGGCATCTGTTCTGGGATCATCTCTCGATATAACTATAGAAGCATTGAAAGAAGTAATTCAGAAGGATCAAAACATCATCAGTGTTGGTTATGCTATGGATGCCTTAAGTAGGTTAGCTAAGATAGAAGGCGAAGAAAGAATTGATTCAAAAAGTTTTATGCAACTTAAAAATGATCTTTTTTCTATCTTGACCGACTCACCAGTGCAAAGCCTAGATACTTTGTCAAGAAGTGGACTTAGTTTAGAATCATTATCTCGTTTCACTGAACCGATCTGAGCCACCATTTTTCTCAATCAATATTCAAAACAAGTGAAGTCAATCTGTTAGCGTCGCCTTGGAGGACACAGACTAGGCTAATTTGGGTAAACCCTAAAATTCTCCACTTAAATACAAACCCAGTTATAGAATAGTTTTGATTCTTTCTCGTGATACAACGGTGAACTCTTTCGCCTAATTTAGATTGACTTGAGGACACACTTTGTATCATGAATCCTTCAAATCTTGTTCATCTAATCTATTTTTAAAATCACATAATTAAAAAATAAATACTAATGTGTTAGGTGATCTTTAGGGAAATACGCGCAATTTGATTCTATTATCAGCCCAGAAAAGGCTCAATTAATAAAGAAAAAAATGGATTTGTATCATGAAAGTTTTATTGAGAAAAATATCGATCAAATTGTTACTTACTTTTCTTATCTAACTTTTTTAATTTTTGTCAATATACATAAAAGTTTGGATAATAAAGAGGCTCTAAAAAACTTCTATTTTGGTTTAATTGACACCTTACCTCCAGACTATAGCTATAGTAAAATGATCAAATCATCAGTCAAGTTATTAGATGAGCAGAATGCCATATAGTTAGTAATATGTTTGCTAGATACAAAAAGAATGATTCGGAA
>PBVO01000137.1 GCA_002729015.1 Candidatus Poribacteria bacterium | reverse complement strand
TGATTCAGGACACCCCAAGTGTAATGGGTTTCGTTGGTGGAGGTGGTCCGAAGCCTAATACGCTTAGCCCTGAAGAGGTTTCGACAATTCTCGATGCACCAGCTGAACAGGAAGAAGATATTGGTATCATAGACTACATTCCTGGGGACCAGGTTCGCGTAATCGAAGGGCCATTCCGTGGTTTTGTTGCTGAGGTAAATCGTGTCGATGTCGACAAGAGGCGTCTGCATTTGAATATTTCTATTTTTGGTCGGGTCACGCCCTTTGATCTAGAGTTTTTTGAAGTCGAGAAACTAGAGTAGGAATAGAATAGGAATTATTAGGATAAGAGGAAACTTAAGAAATGGCAAAAAAGATCGCGGGCGAAGTCAAGTTACAGCTGGTATCCGGTCAAGCGACGCCCCAGCCACCTGTGGGACCGAGTTTGGCTCCTTATGCAATTAATTTGCAAGAGTTCGTAAAGTCCTTCAATGCTCAAACCCAGCACCAATCTGGGCTAATTGTTACGACGATCGTTACCTGTTATGCGGATCGATCATACGCTTTTGAAGTTAAATCTCCGCCAACAGCAGTATTGCTAAAACAAGCAGCTAAACTAGCCAAAGGATCCGGGGAACCAAATCGAAACAAGGTCGGAACAGTTACCCCACAAGACTTAGAAGAAATTGCCAAAGTCAAACTCAACGATCTCAACACGACCAGTGTTGAATCTGCAATGCGGATGGTTGCAGGGACTGCCAGAAGCATGGGCTTACTAGTCAGTGAATAAATATTAGGAGAACCAGTATGGGAAAACGTAGCAAAAGGTTTAAGAAGGCTAGCGAGTTGATTAATAGAGATCAGGTTTATGCAATAGACCAGGCTGTTGAAATTTTACAGAGTAACGCTAGTGCTAAGTTCGACGAAACGGTTGATCTGGCAGCCCACTTGGGTGTAGACGCTAAACAGGCTGANCAGAATCTGCGTGGNACNATTTCNTTNCCACATGGAACGGGTAAAAAAGTAAGNGTNNTNGTTTTTGCTGAAGGTGAAAATGCNCANGCAGCGCTTGATGCTGGGGCAGANGAAGTGGGAGTAGATGANCTAGTCGATAANATTGCGGGTGGCTGGATGGAGTTTGATGCCACNGTTTCTACACCAGATTTGATGCGTNGAATNACCCCTAAATTNGGTAGNATTCTAGGGCCNCGTGGNTTGATGCCGAANGCTAAGACAGGAACNGTCACCAACGATGTNGCCNGCGTNGTTAACAATATCAAAGCTGGTCAGATTGAATATCGTGTTGAGAGAGAGTCCGGTATTGTCCACGTTCCAGTTGGNAAGGCATCTTTCGGTAAAGAACAGATTGAAGATAATATTCAAGCAGTCATGGGAACATTGATTCGAGTTCGTCCATCAACAGTAAAAGGGCGTTACTTGAAGAGTGTTTCAATTTCTTCAACGATGGGTGCTGGCATTCGTGTTGACTTGCAATCGTTTGTTTAATCTTTGTACTTAGAATTAATATTACAAGTAAAATACATTTTCATTTTTAGTCGCAGACAGTCGGTTCGAGTAAATCGAATAAAACAACCGGCCGAGGCTAATGNCGATCTTAGGTTCTAGTCTTAGATCGGACTTCGCCTCCAACGATTGGAGGTTTTTTTTTGCTGATAAGTTTAACCTACCCTCAAACATCAGAGGGATCTCTTAGGGGAGATTGGTAAATGCCAAATCAAAAGAATGTTGAGCAAGTAGCTGAGATTACACAGCGGTTGGAAGAGGCTGAAGTAGCAGTATTGACCAGTTATGAAGGCTTAACCGTTGCACAAATGGGGCAGTTACGCGATGTGCTACGGGAAGCCAGTGTTCAGTATAAAGTTTATAAGAATCGGCTGATTCAAGTTAGTGCTAACAATTTAGATATTGAAGGCCTTGAAGCGTATCTTCATGGAACAACTGCGGTTGCAACAAGTGATGATCCCGCTAGCCTAACAAAAGCACTAATCGAGTTTAGCGAAGATAACGAAGACCTCAAAATCAAAGGAGGTATTCTTGGTGGGCAAGTCATTGATCAAGCAGCCACAGAAAAGTTGGTGGACATGCCATCCAAAGACCAACTCAGAGGACAGGTAGCGGCCTCGTTGAATGCTCCAATCAATGCTATTGCTCAAGTCTTGGCAGCACCGATGAGAGATCTCGCAGGTGTGGTCAATTCATTGAATGACCAGCCTCGAAAACTTGCTAGCCTATTGCAAGCTGTTGCAGACCAAAAATCAGAAACTTAGAGTATTAACCGTTCAAATGTCAGAAAGAGACACGTAAATTCAAACCTAAGGAGAAAAAAATGGCTGATGTACAAGAATTAGTAGACCAGATAAGTGAAATGACAGTTTTGGAACTATCAGAGCTCGTCAAAGCAATTGAGGACAAGTTTGGTGTTAGTGCTGCGGCTCCTGTTATGGCCGCGGGTATGATGCCAATGGGTGCGGCTGGAGCGGAGGGAGAAGGTGAAGCGGCTGCTGAGGAACAAACCGAGTTTGATGTAGAATTAACTGAAATTGGTGACCAAAAAATCAAGGTTATCAAAGAAGTTCGCGCGATAACGGGTTTGGGCTTACGTGAAGCGAAAGAAGCCGTAGAGGGCGCTCCTAACGTTATTAAAGAAGCTGCAAGCAAAGAAGAAGCTGAAGAAATCAAAGAGAAACTAGAAGCGGTAGGTGCAAGCGCGACTATCAAATAGTTCCATAAGATTGATTTTCGATTATTCTTATTTCCCAAAGGCGTGTCANNNTGACACGCCTTTTTTCTTCTGTGATTGATCTGAAAAAAATGTAAGAGCTGTAACTATAGACGGTAGAACAAATCTAAGATCTATTGAGGCAATTCACTTCACTCAACATGCTAGCTGCCTAAGCATATTGTAAAAGTTGAAGAACGTCTACTAGAGAAGGTACAGATATCCACCTGTCTAGTGTTTGCACTAAATCGGACGGTGGTAACATATCAGGTATTTGTATAACAAACATNCCTGCCTTATGCGCAGCTCGAACTCCATTATTGCTATCTTCTAATGCCAAACAAGATTCCACCGGAACCNCTAGCAACTGGGCGGCTTTTTGGTAGATTTCTGGCTCAGGCTTGCTATTTCTCACTTGATCCCCCCCAACCACTTTATCAAAAAAAAACAGCAAATTCGTCGATTCCAGTTTTTTAATCGCATTAGGAAATTTAGTCGAGGTTGCAATAGCTAAAGGTAAATTTCGAGACTGTAAGAATCGAAGTAGAGGAAAGACACCTTCTTTNATAGGAGGAGCTTTTTGATATACCTGTTGGCCATAAATTTCACGCCATCGACTATAGAAATTNTGTGGCAACGCCGAGCCAAATCCATCTTTCAAAATCAGCTGAAGCCTACTACTATTACAACCAATACACTGTTGGTAGATAGCCTCGGTTTGCTCCGTATTTTCGAAACCGTGTTCGAGACAAGTTTCTATAAAAGAGTCGTAGGAAATACGTTCGGTATCCAATAATAGGCCATCCATATCAAATACAACAGCCTTAAATTCATCTAACTGCCGGTTGTACCAGTTCTTGATTTGATTCATCTTACATGTCCCAAATAATGTTAGGAGCAGAAAAGACAGGCCCTTCGGTGCAAACCCGTTGATACTCAAATTCTTCACTATCGGTTTCTATTCGAACTTTACAGACACAACCTAAGCAAACACCTAATGCACATCCCATTCGGTTTTCCATTGCCACTTGACAAACTACNCCAAATTTGTGGCATATATTGGCTANAGTACTTAACATACCATATGGACCACAGGTGAATACGGTTATTCTCTGCTTACTTGTTTTGCTAAGTAATCTCGACAGTAAATCAGTAACTAAACCTTGATATCCAACACTCCCATCGTCAGTAGCAATTTGTGGAGTTATTCCAAGGTCCTGTATATCAGTTCGGCTCAATAATCTTGACTCATTCATTGATCCAACCAAAACACTCGTTTCAACCTGTCTAGTCTTCAGTTCCGTTATCAGTAACATCAATGAGGCTATGCCAGCACCACCGCCTACGACGATTGCTAAATCCAAGTCATCAGAAATTGTGAAAGTATTACCTAAAGGTCCTAAAACATGTATAGTAGTTCCCGGTTCCATCTTAGATAAAATGGATGTTCCTTCACCAATGACTTGATATAGCATCGAGATTTGTTGGCCCTCAATAGTATAGATCGTGAACGGCCTCCGTAATAATAAACCGCNNCCAGAATTAAACAAGACGTGAATAAATTGCCCTGGCTCAGCAGAATGGGCAATTTCTGGACAGTTACAGTGAAGCATATAGTGGNCTTCAGCCACTTNTTGATTNGANAGAATAGTAGTCTTTAGATCATATTTTTTCTGTTTCATGATTATAACTATAAGTGNTGGATCAACTATTTTTCAATCTAAATAACCTNTTTAGGGCCANGGGAAGAAAGGTGCNGGAACNCGCAAAAAATAGCTNATAGCAGTCCAAACGATNGCCATACTAAATTCNCCCAANACTAATCCCATAAAAAAAGGGCGAAATTGTCGATACTTCTGAATNCCACCGATGCGTAAAACANANGANTTCAGTAACCATGCGAGCANGATNGGNAACCAAAAAACAATCAGTGTCCATGAAGCAGAGAGGGCNTAGCCNAGAGGNTGGAGTGGCCACCACCAATACAAGTACCGACAAAATACTAAGANACTAGTAATTACTGATCCAAGGATGAAAAAGATCAGGCCCGTCATATTATATTTACTATCAAATCCCTCAATACTTGGTACTGCGTCTCGAAAAGCCCAGATTGAGTTACCAGAATAGGCATAGGAATACATATAATTCCCGCCAAATTTATATGGCAGGTAAATTTGAATCATAGCTCCAAAACAAAACGCGGTCAAGATGGTTAAGCCAAGAGCAATTAATAACCAGGACTGGTTAAGCCTTACGTTACGACTAATCTTCAAGCCATCTAAAAATCCTGTCAAGACTAATCCTCTAAAATCACGTGCAAAGATGGTATCGAAGAAACTGAGAACCGTCAGGTTTTTGGCACCCAATGAAGATTTTGTTGAAAACAACTGATAAAAATCAATAGGACGGAAAGAGGTTTCAGTCATCAACATACCGGCTTCAGCTGTACTTCGGGCCATCACAATAGATACTAAACCAACAACTACGCCAATTTCTAATATAGCCAATAGAGGGCTCATTCCCGCCCACACCAACCAAATCACAGCTCCCAACAAACTAAGTGTCAACCCCCAAAAAGCAAAAGTTATCGAGTTATCAGAACTACGATTTTGTTTAAGTAATTGAGCACCCAAAACTTGTCTCAGATATGGCAAACCAGTATATATATAAGTGATAACCAAGACACAGTATGATCCCATTACTTGGTAGCCCATGTGTAGATGAGTAGGGTAGAGAGGCATGCTACTAACACGTAGGCCAAAAACAGACGCGATAACATCTTGTAATCGAGTGAACAAAAAAAAGAACCAAAGGCTGAATAGAAGTTGGCTTGGTAAAAGATAGAAAAAACCAGTGGCTGCGAAAGATACAAATAGTGGAGTATAAGAAATTGCTTGCCATGGTTTTTCTGTAAAGTAGGTATTAAGTGAATGTCGAAGAGGGATACTTGGTATTTGCGGAAAGATCTGGTTTAAGCCATTGAGACTAAAAACAATTGTTGGTAAAGCAACTCCAATCCAGACGTAGGGTTGAAAAAAAAAACTACTTTTGGAATCAACGAACTCAACTGGAAGTTGAGTCAAAGGGAAAGTAAGTTTTTCGTTTTCAATCCATTGACGACGTAGGATGATAGCTAAACACAAATAAGCCCCAAAAATTAGTACAGTCAATCCCCCCCATACTAGCATTGGCCGTAACCACTTCCCCCAGGCGATCGAATCGGTATCACTAATTTGGTGATAAAAATCAATACTGATAGATTGAGGCCCCAGAATTTGCGTGTCGAAAGGTACCATCCAAGGACGGATATGGGGAAAAAAAAGTTCAGCCCAATTATTAGTCGGGTTGGAAAAATAATTTACGGATACAAGCGCTGGCAAAAGCTTTTCCATCAGACCTCGCGATGAAATCATAGAAGCAATTACCATCATACAATAGATAAGTATCAATTCTTGTGGGGTGAGTGCAAAACGTTTGATGAATGCCGGTTGGTTTACGAGAACTAAAAAAAAGAACAATCCAATAACAACAGGGGGAAACTGCAAAAAACCGATTTGTATGTCGGCAATCACCAGTTCGGCGTATGAAACGATAGCACAGACCAAAAGGACCATACACAGCCCCAGAAAAATGGCCCGAATTGAAACCGACGAATGGGTCTGAGAAGACAATTGATGCTAAACCGAATCAACTAGAGAATGATTTCACTGGCTCTAAATTTATCTAGCGCCTCAAAATTCAGCTCAATACCTAATCCAGGCTTATCCGGTAGTTCTAAGACACCATTCGTCATGGTTAAGCCATCATTTGCGAGTTCAGTTCGTAAGGGGGAATCAGTCAAATTTGGTGGTAAATATTCAATGAATGGGCAATGAGGAATAGCAGTTGCCAAATGAGCTGATGCGGAAATACCAATACCTGAATTCCAACAATGAGGTACAATCAAACGACCACGATCTTCAGCCAAGTGACAGACCCTCATAGCCTCAGTCAGTCCACCTACCCGGCCCACATCAGGTTGTGCCACATCAATCAAACCATCATCCATCAACTCCAAAAACTCGTATCGAGAGTTGAGCCATTCACCGGCAGCAATGCGCATTGGGGCTTCTTTAGATAAAATTGCGTATCCTTCAAGATTATCAACTAACAGGGGTGTTTCTAAAAAAAACAGGTCTAGCTTTTCCCAATGTCGGATGGTTCGCAAAGCACTTTTGGCATCCCTCCATAAGTACTGGACATCAACCATCAGAATAAAATCTTTCCCCACCGCTTCTCGGCAAGCGGTGACAATCTCCGTCATTTCTTCATCCGATCCCTGTAGTCCTGTATGTGCATAAGGTCCTCCCAATGTGCACTCCAACTTAGCCGCTTGAAAACCATGTGATTTGGCTTTTTTGAGCCAATCAATCAAGCTATCCCGGTACTGATTGACGTTATCACCATGCGGTTGAAGACTAGCATAGGGNACAATTTTATCGNNGTAAGCTCCACCNAACAATTTATAAACAGGTTGGCCAAGAGCTTTACCNTTNATATCCCATAAAGCCATATCNATTGCACCGATAGCACACATTCCAGCCCCACGCCGAGTGGACATACAAGTACCAACGTACATTTTATGCCAAAGCGCAGAAGTTTCTAGTGGGTCNTCACCTATTAAGAGGTCTTTAATACCAAGCGCCATAGAATGTGAGCCAGGAGACTCAATGACAGACTTAGCAATCCAAGGACCGGTATCAGTTTCACCAACACCGAAAATACCTGTGTCAGTATAAACAACAACNACAATATTGTCTTGAGAAGAACTAGTTGCATCTTCCCTTAAGTCAGGAGCAACTACAATGTAGGATTCAATAGCTGTGATTTTCAATTTCAATTTCCCATTTGTTTGCGTNATTTTTNGATCAAATAATGGTCGTCATTGGTGTAGCAACGTATTCAAACAGCAGTGGCTTCAAGTAGTTAAAAGAACTAGAAACTATGTGTTGTACAGATTCAAGTGATGGCTGAGGAGGTTTATGTAGCCCAACAATCTCTAGCACCACAGCAGTTATATTAGGNAGTTGTTTAACTTTATTAGTAATGCCTGCTAAATCTAAAACGCCATTGCCCGGTATTTGCGTCTCTACCGGACCAACTTTAGCTTCTTGGCTGAGTTGGTGGTCTCTAATTCTCACATTTAAAACATACGGTTCTAGATCGTTCAACGCTTGAACAGGATCTACTTGTGAGCGATAAAGATGGGTCGGATCAAAATTAATGCCCACCCACTGGTTATCTACNTCTGTCATTAATCGTTGAATCGAGCACATATCGTGGATAGATCGACCTACTCTAGGTTTGATTGACAAACGAACTTTAGATTCAGATAACAAAGAACTAACTCGATTAATTTTTTCAATAAACTGTGAGAAACTGTTTTCATTATCAGCTACACCTCCGGAACTGACCGTTACTATTTGTACGTTCAGTAATCCAGTGGCGATGATCAATCGCTCCAATGATGGTGGATGGTCAAGCTGTCGACCATTGATGGCAATTGACTCNATCCAGAGGCCATTTTGAGCTATCAACTCTTGGATAGATTTGCAGTGATTNTCAAANNCATCATCAAGATTTAGATCTAAATGGGTAAATTGCNTATCGNCTGACGGTCTACNACACAATTCAACTGCATATCCCCCAGCTTTTCGAATNCCATCAAGCGCTTGAGCTAAACTAAAGTGACGATACAATAGTGTACTACAACCAAGTTGTTTCATCTATAGATTTACCTTTNTATTCTAAGCNGCCATTTGCTCGTACAAGTCAGNAGGAGTNNCGAACTGGATTCCCAAGGATTTNGCCTGAANGATNAGCATTTCAATCCAATCACCCTTGNTCCGAGAAAAACTGTCCATATCGATAGTNCCATGGTCATGTGAACANACGTTCCAGACNAANTTTTCATTTGCTANTTTCTCTAACATNGCGAACAGGTAGTCTTGATAGGTATCTCCAAATTGTCGATCGTCGAATCTATCCCAATAAAAATCGTCTTGATACCCCTGTACACCAAGCTCCAAAATGTCAGGAAACCCTTGATCAATATAGAAAAAAGGTTGCTCACTGAAAGGTGTTGGTTGACAATCTCGGTAATCTCGGGCGTTGGTACGAATCCATCGAATCCCATTGTCAGACAAAATTTGTAAAATGTCTGGTCGATCAACTAAACCTCGATAGTAACCCCAAGGCCCGGTTAATCCTTGACACTCAATTCCCAAAAGCCTCCTAATCAAGTCTTGTGTACTTCCTATCTCTTCCTGAATTTGCTCTAGTGTACCACCTGAATGGAAAAAATTGGGAAATTGCCCATGGATCGGTTTTCCATCATCAGGTTTCATATAAACTGACTTTAGCAGAACGTGATTGTATGTATGTTGACCAACTGACAATAGTGGATCACTTATTACAACTTGGACATCTGCAACACGGGCAGCTAGTGTCTGGCCAGTCAGGTAGATGGTCCATGGCACATCATGTTTTTGATGTAGTTTCTGGGCTCCTTGTAAAAAACCACTGGTGGCTGAGGATGCACTTTCTATATCATAACCAAATATAATCAAACCACTCTTCTGGGATGTTACTGACATTATAGTTTTCCTATTTTCTGTTTCGTTCCTAAGGCACTATTTATCGAGGCCTTGCACAATTTGCTTATCTGCATATAATATCGATTGATACTTTGTGAGGTTAATCCATGTACTATATTGGTGTCGAAGAACAACAAGCCGTCGTGGAAGTATTGAAAAACGGCAACTTGTGTCGTTATGGACCAGTCAACTCAACAGTAAGCGACTTTGAGCGTGGCATTAGAGAGAAGTTTAACACAAAACATGCATTAGCCACCAATGGTGGTACAGCTTCACTTGTCATTGGTTGTTACGCGGCCGGTATTGGTTTAGGCGATGAGGTGATTGTACCTGCTTATACTTGGGTCGCAACACCAGCTTCAGTTGTAATCGCCAACGCAGTGCCAATCATTGCTGAAATTGACAACTCGCTGACCATAGACCCTAAAGATGTCGAGGCTAAAATTACGCCCAGAACCAAAGCAATAATGCCAGTACATATGATTGGAGTTCCATCTAACATGTCGGCAATTCTGGACATTGCTAAAAAATACGACTTGATAATAATCGAAGATGTCGCTCAAGCTATTGGAGCTAGTTATCATGGTAAAAGATTAGGAACACATGGCCATCTCGGCTGCTTTAGCTTGCAACAAAGTAAAATTATCACAACAGGTGAGGGGGGAATTGTAATCAGCGATGACCAGCGATTGGCTGACCGCAGTCAAATGATTAGTGACGGAGGTAATCTTTGGGGGGTCTCCGCACATACAGACGCTTTCTTCCCTGGTATGAATTTTCGAATGGATGAAATGAGGGGTGCAGTCGCTGGCGTTCAGTTAGAACGTTTAGACGGATTCATCGACAATATGAGAATTCGAAAGCAGAAATTACGTCAGGCTATCGATGGGGTAAAAGGAATTGAACTCAGATACTTGCATGACTCGGAAGGGGATGCCGCAACCACTTTGGTCTTTTTTCTACCAACATCTGATTTAGCCAATCAGTTTGGCGAATCAATGGCTCGTCATGGTGTATCAGCAGGACCAATGTATCGACATGGGAATGGAGACAAACATGTCTATCCCGGATGGGAGTATATCTTAAACAAAAATACTTATCATCCGAACGGATTACCTTATAGTCATCCGACTTATGGAGAAATTGAGTACTCGGACGATATGTGTCCAAATACACTGGATTATCTAGGTCGGGCAATTTGTATTGGTATCCACCCTGAAATGAGCGACGAAAGTATCGAAAAAGTGAGTCAATCCATTAAGTCAGCGTCAGATGAAACTTTTGGCTAAACTATTGTCATATGAAAACAGAAGTCGATCAAAGGCTACAAACCTTACCCAACCAAAAAAATAAGGTTATCCCGAGCCAGCAGCAATTGGCTGAATTGAAAAGAGATTTATCCTTTTGGCCAGCAGGTGAGAATCATCAATTAATTCGTCTCGAGAAAAAACAAATTGGCGACTTCAATCGAAGAGGTTATTTGACTGGTATTAATATCTTTGATCAAGAGGAAATTAACCTATATCGAAGTGACTTTGACCAGTTGTTATCTTCTGTGATGGGTGCTGGCGGCGGTAGCTACTCAATTTTGTCAGCTCATCTCAAGTATAAAACAGCTTATGATTTATTAACACATCCTCGTATCGTGGCCTATGTGAAGGATCTTCTGGGAAAAGACGTTGTAGCTTGGGGGGCACACTATTTTTGCAAAATGCCCCAAGACGGAAAAATAGTGGCATGGCACCAAGACGCATCCTACTGGCCATTGACACCCAGTAAAACGATCACCGTTTGGTTAGCCATCGATGATGCAGATGTGAATAATGGTTGTATGCGCTTTTTGTCGGGGTCGCATTTACACGGACATTTGCCATACCGGATTAGCAACCCAAATGAACACAACATTCTGAACCAAACGGTCGAAAGAGCTGAAGACTACGGAGCACCAGTTAATGTTGAACTGAATGCTGGACAGATTTCGATTCATTCTGATTTGCTTCTACATAGTTCTAACTTCAACCGTTCTAATCGCCGTCGTTGTGGCCTAACCTTACGATATTGTACACCAGACGTACGCGGCCATTTTGAATGGAATCAAGAAGGAGTAATAGTTAGTGGGAACGACATAAGCAATCACTGGTCGAATCACGCCCGTCCTACGGAAGAGTGAAAAGTTAGGCTATATCACACACCGATATTTTCTATAGTCTCAAATTTAGTGATCATAAGGATAATATTTTTATTCAGTATCGTCGATCTCATTCCCTGTAGGAAAGGGAAATGATAAACTCTGAAACTTTTTCACTTTAATTTAAATTTGCCTGATTTCAATACTAAATTGATCTCGATCGATCTGAATATCTGACTGCACAAAAAACGTAAGGATCGCCACTTGTTTCATCTGATAATAAACTGACAATCACTTTGGAGTTAAAATTCATTTAAATTAGTAGCCCCCACAGTTTTAGTTTTTAAGCTAATGGCAAGCTGTTATTTGAGACATTCCAACCAAAACATAGAGGTTTAGTATTTTCTTCCCTTTATTGAATACCAACTCGGGATGAAAAAATCGTTGCATTAAAATTTAAACTACCCAGATACCACTGTAAGATACGGCATGTTAGTGGTGAGTTGACCTTTTGAAAAGTCAT
>PBVO01000136.1 GCA_002729015.1 Candidatus Poribacteria bacterium | reverse complement strand
CGATTTTATATGTTGAGGGAGTTCGTGCGGAATTATCATACCAACCAGTTTAGCTCAGTTGGGTTAGTTTTTCGATCTCAATTCACGCTCAGTACAGTCTCTTTTTGAACTCTAGGCGTAGCTGAGGACCGGACTTCTGTACTAAAAACATGGACTTTCCTTTTAAGACTAAACTACTCGATTGTAGAAGATTTTACAATCTGACCTCCAATCATTGAAAATTCTCTAGCTCAACCACTAGCTAGAATTTTTGACAATTATAGGATTACCAGTTGGCAATTTTTTTATCCATTGTGATGCCTTGGTTGGCTTCAAAATCAGGTTCTACGTAGAATGAATTAACTCTAATGGGTCATGTTGCAAGAAAATTTGTTTAATTTTTAACTCCGTTAGCTATTTAACAATTTTTCTTGTCAGGTTTGAGCTGATAGTATCGCTTTTCTCGGTGATTTAATGATGAAATCATAAATCATTAGAAATAAGGCTGTCTATGATTACAAGGGCAAAGCTTATTAATTTGCTACCAAGACAATCACCAATTCCAAAAAACATTCCATAATTTCTTGATCTCTTGCAACAATTAATCAGAAAATTCAGTAAGATCATACAAAGAAATTGAAGTAAGAAGTTGTATTTAGTAGTGTACAGATTTACTTGCTAAGAAATGGAAGGCAATTATGATCGGTAGGATATCGCGGTATGCGAAGTAGTTTTCAAATCTTGTTCGAAATTATCGAATAAGATTCGCAAAAGCCCCCANCATCACAACTAGCTANTTTTAAGGCTGAAAAAAGTCCGTGTGGCCAGAACCATTCATTAACTCGACAAAAACGTTTGTTAGATTTCGCAACATGAACANTCGCTAGGCAATCTGAGGCTTCAATCGTGTTANAAANTAGCTTGTTTCCCTAAACTTGATTATTGCTTTTATTTTCTATTATCCGATTTAGATTAGGATGTTTCTGGTGCCAATCCGTTATTTTTTGATAGGCAGAACCAACTTGACATAACAAGCGTTCAGACAAATGATGACCAACTAGCTGCATGCTTAGAGGTAAATTATCCTTGGTAAAGCCACAAGGAATAGATAACGTTGGTAAACCATTGTAGTTAAAGGGGACGGTAAATCGTTGGAATTTAGCTGGCCGATCAGTCATTGGACCATACAAACCTTCTGCTGTAACTGGGTGTGGTGGTGCTGACATCGAGGGNCAAACCATCAGGTCAATTTCTTTCATGGCTCGTTGAAAATATCCATTACACTCAGCTCTCAGATTATTGGCTCTAGCATATTCAGCTCCTGTTACCATCGCACCTTTGTCTAACCAACCTCGAAACCAAGGCCCATAATTGTTTTTTTGAGATGGATAAGTAGAACGATGTGCGAAAACTGCCTCAGCTGTANAGAGTATTGGCCAAGCCAAAATGTATTCATCTAGGTTGGGTAAGTCAATATCGATTAATTCTGCGCCCAGATCANTCAATATCTCTAGACTTTGACGAACAGCGTTGGATAGTTCGTTATCAATATCCGAGGTGGCAAAATTATCGTTGTAACCTATGCGTATACCTTTCAGATTAGATAAACTCGGATTCGGTGCGCTTAACATTCTGGAAACCGGTTGGTATAGAGTAGTTGGATCNTTTTCATCTGACCCTGAAATAATTTCTAGTATGATGCTTGCATCATCCACACTACGAGTCATTGGTCCTATGTGGTCCATCGACTCAGCCAATGCTAAGACACCATGACGACTGACCCGCCCCCAGGTAGGTTTGAGCCCTACAATACCACAAGCTGCAGCTGGGAAACGGATAGAACCTCCCGTGTCACTGCCGAGAGAACCAAAGCAAATCCCGCTGGCTGTTGCAACTCCAGAACCACTCGATGATGAGCCGGTCCAACGATTTATATCCCACGGATTAATTGGAATGGGAAAATCTGGATGGTAACCACCCATAGCACCTTCTGTCAAGTTAAGCTTACCTAGTAATATAGCTCCTGCTTGTACCAGTCTTCGAACCACCGTCGCATCAAATTCAGGAATATGGTTCGCATTAACTCTCGCCCCTCCCATTGTCCGAATACCTTTGGTATAACAAAGATCCTTGACAGCAATGGGAATGCCATGAAGCGGTCCTTTGTAATGACCAGATAGAATTTCTGTTTCCGTCTTTTTGGCAGCATCTAANGCTANTTCGCTGGTGACAGTAGCGTAACTTTTGAGATATGGGTCNAATTTGTCAATGCGTTCTAGTAACGAGAGCGTTAATTCAACTGGGGATATTTGCCTAGAGTTAATTAGCTCTGCTATTTGAAGAATTGTATTAAAGTACAGCATTAATCATGAATTGTAGTTCACTCGTTATTATTAGCTTGGCGGACGGAAAAAATCCCATAACTTCTTCAATANACTCTTTACACCCTTTAATTGTTCTTTTTGTTCATCGACCTGATCTTGTAATAACCCTAGCCCTAGTCTTATTTCGGTTGCTTCCCGACGCATTTGATCCGACAAATCCACTGTTTTTTCTATTTGTTCTAGTTGTTTTTGTAAACGGTTAATTTGTGAGCTTTGAAGTGAATTAATCGCTCGGCTGGAATNATAAGTATCCTCTTTATTAAGCAGTTGTAGATAAACATTTATTTTACCATCTGATTGTTCATCTGATTTGGAACCAGCAGGAGAGTCAGATGGNTGCATCGACAAACCGCTTAAATAATTGTTTGGCAATTCTGTGCCGCTTCCACATAAGTTCAGGGTGGAATTGAACTCCAACNGCAAAAGTATAGCTGGAATTTTCAATAGCTTCAATTACTCCGTCGGTCGCGACAGCTGTGGCTTGGAACCCGGAAGCTAAATCTCGTATTGATTGGTGATGATAAGAATTAACACGAGATGTAGTCGTGTTAGCTGACCGATGCAAGATAGTATCTGCTTCAATATGGATTGTATGAGCTGCGTACCAACCGACGCCTTGCTGGGAATGGCTAACATTTGATGTNGGTATTTGGCTTATGATATCTTGAAAGATAGTACCACCCATAGCTAGGTTGATCATTTGCGCGCCACGGCAAATCCCCAACAAGGGTAAATTTTTCTCTAAAGATTGGCGAACTAGATACAATTCCATTTGATCACGGATTGGATCAACCCGGCCAATTTTCGGATGTGGTTGTTCCCCGAAAATCAAAGCGTCAGGATCTCCACCACCAGATAATAGAAGACCATCGGAGATGGACAAATACATGTCCAAAACCTGCTGGTTTTCAGTATGAGGGAGAATGATNGAACTGCCACCTGCTGCTTCTATGGCTTCTNCATAATGTCGGGAAAGAAAATTGGTATCAGCGTCTGCTTTACAAGTAATGCTGATAACNGGACGTTCAAAAGAATTATGTTGTTCCATCATGCTCCAGTAAATGTGAACCCGATACTAAAAAACTAAATGGTGAATGGTCCAAGTCGATGGTGTCTACTTTATATTGAGTGTCACATACTCCGGTCGACCATTACTATGAAGGACATGCAGCAAGATTTTGGATTCTTTGGCTACTGCATTTAGACGGGTACGATAATCCTCTATGTTAGCAACAGGTTCCCAGTCAATCTCCTTTATTAGGTCCCCAACCTGTAGACCCGCTTTTTCTGCTGAGCTATCACCTTCTATACTAGTCACAACTACCCCCTCTTCATCCTGATAGTCGTACTGGTTAGCCAGTTCATCTGTCAAATTTACCACTTTCATCCCTGCGAATTGTTCCGATTGATCATCATTGGATTCACGCCCCATGTCTTGTCCGGTCTGCAAGTTAGCTAAGACTTTTTCTGTTCTTTTTCCCAACTTAATTTTCAGATTCTTAGTTTTACCTTTCCGGACGACTTTTACGCTAACACGCTCACCAGCCCCAGCATCGGCCACAATATTTCTCAAATCATCTCCATCTTTGATTTGCTGCCCATCAAAAGAAATGATAACATCTCCTCGCTTAAGACCTCCTTTATCAGCAGGACTATTTGAGCCTACCATAACTACTAAGGCTCCATTTGTATCAGGCAGCTCATATTTCTCAGCAATGTCTTTAGTCACTCCCTGGAACTGTATACCAAGCCAACCACGTGTGACTTCACCATCTTTTTTCAGTGCCTGCATGATCTTCTGAACCAGATTACTGGGTATAGCAAAACCAACACCAACATTACCTTGAGACATGCCGTTACTAGTTAGAATTGCTGTATTAATACCAATTAATTGCCCGCGTACATTAATCAAAGCGCCACCGCTATTCCCACGATTAATAGCAGCATCAGTTTGAATAAAATCTGCATAGCTGGCTATACTTACATCGCTAGTGTCTCTTCCTTTCGCGCTAACGATACCTCTGGTAACGGTTTGAGACAAACCGAAAGGACTACCAATAGCAACCACCCACTCGCCAACTTCTAATTGACTGGAATCCCCAAAGGTTAAATGTGGTAAGTTTTTTTCTTCGATTTTTAGTAAAGCCAAGTCTGTACCATCCCGTCCAGAGTCAGTACCAATAATTTTTGCTTCAAACTCACGACCGTCAGATAGTACAANTTGGACGTCACTGGCACCTTCAATCACATGATTATTAGTCAGAATATATCCGTCCGAGCTGACAATCGCACCAGAACCAAGGCCACCTGGGACTTCACGTTGCCTCGGNGGTGATTCTTCATTACCTTCCTCTGGTGGGACTGCATCAGGAAAAAATCGTCTCCATTGTCTAAAGAAATCTTCATCAAACGGCATCTGTTGACGACGATTTGAAATCATACGTGTCGTTGTAATCTGAACCACCGCAGGTTTTGCTTTATTAACTAAATTAATAAAGGCTCGATTGGCTCTTTCCAAATGCTCTTGGTCTAGGCTTAAATTATTCTGTTCTGANTGGGCTATTGCAGTAGGTAAAATAACTGGTAAAGCTTGCCAACTAATNCACAAAACTAGAACAAAACCTAGTATNGATCTTAATTTTTCGATCTTTATTAGATTTGAGTATTCTGAAGTGTTTAATTTCATTACTTATTTCCCTTAGTCGTCTAAATTTTGTCTCTATTTACTTTTGAGTATGAATTAAATGCTTAATTTGATCGATATATTGATCCAGACCAAAAATACTTTGTTGACGAGTTTCCATATCTCGGACGGCAACTTCATTTCTAGCTAACTCATCGGGACCAACTACTAAGGCTAGAGGAATTCCCTTCCGGTTAGCATATCCAAAGGTTTGACGAAATGATTTAGGTTCTAAATAAATTTCAGCATTTATGCCAGCGCGTCGCAACTCGGCCAATCGCTTGAGTGATTCTGGCATCATATCTTGATTATAGGGAGCCACTAAAACTTGGGTTGTAGTTTTGACAGCAGGTAACAAATTGAGTTTCTCCATAGAATCAATCAACCGCTCTAGGCCAAAAGAAGTACCAACAGCCGGAATATCTCGACCGATATATTGTCCAATTAGTGTGTCCCATCTACCACCACCCACAACACTACCAATACCAGCAGTTTTTACTACTACCTCGAAAATCGGACCTGTATAATAGTCAAGGCCACGTGCTAGCGACGGATCGAATTTGTAGTGGCTTGTAGGCACATCAAAGGTCTGTAATGTTTGTTGGATTTCTCTCAGTTCGTCAATTCCTTGACTCGTTTGTCCAAATTCACCGATTAATTGGTCTAATTGACCAAGAATATCGTCCCCCTCCAAAGAGATGACAGCGAATATTCTGTCTATTTCGTCTTTAGAAATTCCTTGTTGAATTAGTTCTTCTTGGACTTTTTGGCTGCCAATTTTATCTAGTTTATCAATCGACCGACATACCACACGGAGCTGATCAGGTACACCTGCATAAGCCACCATTCCATCTAAAATTTTGCGATTATTGATAAGGATATGAAAATCGTCAAAACCTAAGTTGACCATCATCTCATTAATAATTGCCAGGATNTCCGCCTCTACTAGCATGGATGAACTACCTACGGCATCAATATCACACTGAGTAAATTCACGATATCGGCCTTTCTGTGGTCTTTCGCCTCTCCAAACTTGCTGGATTTNGTATCGTTTAAAAATGGGTCGCACAAGTTCTGAATTACTACCAATCGTTCTGGCTAGTGGTACAGTCAAATCATAGCGGAGCGCTAAGGTATTTCCATCTCGATGTGCTAAACGGTAAATCAGGTTTTCTGCTTCTTGACCATATTTACCAGTCAATATGTCATAGTATTCAATCGCTGGTGTTTCCAGAGGTTCAAAACCATATTTTTCAAATACACATCGCAACTGATCGGTNACGAAATTTCGGTATACCATTTGTTCTGGCAGTCGATCTCGAAGACCAGAGTAGAGACGAGGTTGAATGGTATTCATATTGCTCCTACTACTATTTATCGTTAACTACGGAATACAACGACAGGCAATGTCATTATATTACATGCTCACAAAGTAAAAATCTAATTATTAAGACTTATGGTTTCGTTTGATGTTCGCAAAATACAAAAAAAGCCGCAAGTGAAGCACCTCACTTGCGGCCTACGAAAGTAATTTCTGATTAATTACTTAGTATCCAATTACACCAATACCTTCTCGATAAGTTGCGGCGGAGCGGTGTAGAGAATCTAACTCCTCGCTACTGAGATCAATCTCCACAATTTTTTCTATACCATCCGCACCTAGGATGATTGGTACACCAATATAGAGATCATCAATTCCATATTGGCCTGTTAGGTGTGCGGAGCAAGGAATTAGGCGTTTTTTGTCTAAAACAATGGCTTCTGCCATCTGAGCGAGAGAAGCACCGGCAGCATAATATCCACTAACTTTAAGAAGCTCTACTATTTCACCCCCACCATTCCGCGTCCGATCTGAAATTTCGTCGATTCGTTGTGGTGAAATCAGTTGAGTAATTGGGATTCCACCAACCGTCGTATATCGAGGCAAGGGTACCATAGTATCCCCGTGACCTCCCATTACCATTGCAGTAATATCTTCAACCGAGACATCAAGCTCCATGGAAATAAAAGTTCTGAACCGAGCTGAATCTAGAATACCAGCTTGTCCTACTACCCGTTCAGCAGGAAATCCACTAACCTTCCAAGCGTGATAAGTCATAATATCAAGTGGATTAGTCAACATTACAATTACNGTTTCGGGTGAATGTTTTACTACATTTTCGGCCACTGAAGCAACAATCTGGGCATTGGTATTAAGCAGATCTTCCCTTGTCATTCCGGGTTTTCTCGGCGATCCCGACGTAATAATAACCACATCGGAACCAGCAGTTTCTTCATANCTNACTGAGCCCGTTAGTTTAGCATCAAACATTTCTACTGGGCCTGTTTGTGCCATATCCAAAGCTTTGCCTTGTGGTACACCATCAATGATATCAACCATCACCACATCGCCTAATTGCTTCTGTGCGATGAGGAACGCCGCTGTCGCNCCGACATTACCAGCACCAATTACGCTAATTTTTTTTCTTCCCATGTGTCTTACTCCATGTTTTCTATGATGGCCGAGCCAAATTCAGATGTCTTTAGCTTAGTTGCTCCATCCATAAGGCGTTCCAAATCGTAAGTTACTCTTTTTTGAATGATCGTCTGTTCCATCCCTTTGGTTACCAAGTCTGCTGCTGACTGCCAACCCAAATGTTCCAGCATCATAACAGCAGANAGGATTAACGAACTCGGGTTAGCAACGTCCTGATCTGTGTATTTGGGTGCTGTCCCATGTGTGGCTTCAAATAGAGCAGCTACATCACCGATATTGCCGCCCGGTGCCATTCCAATTCCACCCACTTGAGCCGCACAGGCATCCGATAGGTAGTCACCGTTCAGATTAGATGTGGCAATTACATCGTAATCAGCAGTTCGTGTCAAAATTTGTTGCAGCATGCTGTCAGCAATCCGGTCTTTAATGACAATTTTGCCCTCCGGAATTTGACCATCATGCTTATCCCATAAGTCAGCTTCAGAAATTGTCTGATCCGAAAATTCATCGGCGGCTAATTCGTATCCCCACTCCGAAAAAGCTCCTTCGGTAAATTTCATAATATTACCTTTATGAACCAAGGTAACACTNTCACGTTGATGATCAATTGCATACTGGATCGCCATCCTAACTAGGCGTTTTGTACCAAAAATGCTAATCGGCTTTATACCAATACCTGAGTCAGGGCGAACTGTTTGTCCCATTTCATTCTGCAAGAAATCGATCACNCGCTTAGCTTCTGCTGAACCTTGCATCCACTCGATTCCTGCGTAGACGTCTTCTGTGTTTTCACGAAAAATCACGACATTCATGTCTTCGGGGTTACGTACTGGGGTAATAACGCCCTCGAAATGCCGAACAGGTCGAACACAAGCAAACAAGTCGAGTTCTTGACGCAAAGTTACGTTCAAGCTACGAAACCCCCCACCAACAGGTGTAGTCAGAGGNCCTTTGAGAGCCACGCCAAATTCTCTAATGGCTTGAAATGTATCTTCTGGTAGCCATTCGCCATACTTTTCTTGTGCGTTCTCACCAGCATATATATCAAACCAAACGATTTGTTTCTCCCCATCGAATGCTTTCTGAACAGCAGCATCAATAACCCGACGGGTAGCCTTCATGATGTCTCGTCCAATACCATCACCTTCAATTACTGGAATAATTGGTTGATTAGGTACTGTTAGCTTCTGTTCACTATCTTTTTCGATTTTCTCACCGTCTAGAGGCAAGGAAAGCTTGTCATAATTACCCATTGTTGCTCCTAATGGTATCTAGCTTGATTATTCAGTAAAAAAGTTAATTTTTGATAAAAGCGTGATCAACCCGACGTAAACGATCATGAACACTTAACACCTGATCAGGTACGTTCTGATCTTCTTCTGTGTCAGGAACAATTTTTGGGTCAGGTGCAATCACTGGTCTTATGATTTTAAGTTGTAGTTGTTCTCTTCCATCCATCATCCAACCAAATCCACGAAAAACGTAAGTCAATAGTGTTCGATCTGCATCACTGATTCCTAGTGCTTCCTGAACACTCCAAGCCCCAAAGTCCGTGTTTGGCGTGAGACGAAGAGGCGGATCATTTTCTCGGCCAGGCCGAACTACGCCTTCTACCAATGCAATCTGATAAAGCCTCTGGATAATTCCTAAACGATTTAGCTGGTGCTNAGAAAGTTGAATTTCCCCCTTATCAATCGCTGCAAATAATGGAGAAAGATAAATTGCGGCTCTCGGATCCTGTTGAATTTGATTACCACGACCAGCTGCAGAAATTTCCGGATGTCCAAACGTCGGTATGCTAGTTGAGCCTTTCAATCTTTCTCGGATTAAAACTTCTCGTTCTTCTGTAGATAATACTTCCAATTCTTGGATCAATCGAGTCAAGTTGTGAATTGCGCCGAAGTGTCGTTTCCCATCTAGGATCATTTGAGAAGCGACGAAAAAGTCAGAAGTGCTGAGAGCNTGAAGAGATGCCATATAACGAGCCACCATATTCGATGCTGCGGAACCGTGATGAGTCTGAATCATACCCATCATTTCTAAAATTTCCCCTTCAACCTTGGCTACTTCTCGCCCTAATAGCAAGCTATAGGTGGTCTGAAAAGCTGTTTTCTCATCTGCCTGATGCTGTTTAACGAAATTTGTGGTTTGTTCTGCTAAATCAGCTACCGATACATCATTATTTTCTTCCAAACGATAACGCATATAAGTTGACATAGCACCAATAGCTACATTACCCATATGGTTTGAAATTTGCTGAATCAGGAACAGACCAGAATGACGACTATCACTAAACCCCTGATCAGGCCGATGAGCTGTCTCGCCTTTTTTTAAAGCCGACAAATGCTGAATGACCAACTCGGGTCCTGCTTCTGGGTAAGCTTTCATGAAGTTAGCTACTAGATGAGGGACCGCCTGACGACCATCTAGCCCTGACCGACGTTCTTTAATTGTACGNTAAAATTTTCGATCTATCAGAGCAGCCAGAACCTCTGCCTGATCAAGGCCATCTACNGTCTCCGGTCGTCGACCAAACAAGCCCGCGTAGATTAGTTGGGCTGGAGTCAGTTTTCCTGCCACAATTTCACCCTCTCTAACCTGTCCGCGAATAGAAAAACTTCTGATTTGTAACTCAATTTCGGTCCCTTCACACATTGCAGTAGCTGAGTGCTGAACGGGATTAGCAAATACAGCAGTTGACTGAGGTAATGACGACAAACCTGCTAGTGTAGAAGTAATTCCTTTCTCATCTAAAGTCTGGCTTCTTTCTATGGCATCTGAAACCGGAGTATAATTTGAGGGTGGCGGGACTTCTGACAGCGTTTGTCGAATCAGGCGTAATCGTTTCTGGCTTGATATTTCCATTGCACTTCCTTTCTTATGTATTTCAGCCGAGGCGAATTATATATCACTTTCCTACGATAAGTACGTTAATCAAAAGCAGGACTGATACTCATACTTGAAACTAAGAGTTGATTAATCGATTAAATATGACTCGATGCGAAGTCACGGCAACTCAGTTGCTCCCATTAAATAGCGATCAACCTCACGAGCTGCTCCTCGTCCTTCTTTAAAAGCCCAAACTACTAAGCTTTGACCACGACGCATATCTCCAGCTGTAAACACACCCGGAACGCTAGTAGTATAAACGTCTTCATCGGCCTGTACATTTGAGCGAGCGTCCCGTGCCACGTCTAGTTGCTCAAGCATAGCATCATCTGGACCTAGAAAACCCATAGCTAATAAAACTAAATCAGCTGGCCAAATTTTCTCGGTACCTTCAATTGGTTTCGGGAATGGNCGGCCGTTGTCCCCAGGTACCCACTCTACTTGAGCTGTATGGAGCTCTGTCACANTACCATTAACATCTCCAACAAACTTGGTCGTGTTAATGAGGTATTCTCTTGGGTCTGCCCCGAANTGNGCTGCAGCTTCTTCTTGGCCATAATCAAGTTTGTAGATGCGAGGGTATTCTGGCCAAGGGTTATTNTCAGCTCTTTCATCAGGTGGACGTTGCATAATTTCAAACTGGGTTAGTGATTTACAACCGTGTCTCAGCGATGTTCCAACGCAGTCGGTACCTGTATCACCTCCACCGATGACAATCACATGCTTACCCTGAGCTGAAATATAATTGTTATCTTTATGTTCAGAATCTAGTAAGCTTTTGGTATTCTGGTGCAAAAATTTAACGGCAAAATGAATGCCATCAAGTTCTCTTCCTTCAATGGGTAAATCTCGAGGCTTGGTAGCACCACCACAGAGAACCATCGCATCAAAAGAATCCATCAACTCATTAGCCTCGATATCTTTTCCAATTTCGGTATTTGTAACGAAACTAATTCCCTCTTCTGTCATTAAATCAACACGCCGTTGTACATACTTTTTGTCCAACTTCATATTCGGAATGCCATACGTTAAGAGACCCCCGATACGATCGGCACGTTCATAAACAGTAACCCAATGACCGGCTTTATTGAGTTGAGCTGCACAAGATAGCCCCGCTGGTCCCGATCCTACTACAGCCACCTTCTTTCCAGTTCTTTCCTCAGGTGGCTCAGGTACAATCCAACCTTCTTCCCATCCTTTATCTACGATGGAAACTTCAATATTTTTGATTGTTACTGGAGGTTCGATCATACCCAAAACGCAAGCCCCTTCGCAAGGCGCGGGGCAAACCCTACCCGTAAATTCCGGGAAATTATTGGTTTTGTGAAGCCTGTCTAGCGCTTCTTTCCAAAGCCCCCGATAGACCAGATCATTCCANTCTGGAATTAGATTATTGATAGGGCAACCAGATGCAGCTGGACTAGCCTCCGGTAGCCGCATTCCTGTGTGACANAAAGGTATACCGCAATCCATACATCGCGAACCTTGTGCCTGCAACTTACTTTTGTCAAAATGGAGGTGAAACTCCTCCCAATCCTTGATTCGCTCTAACGGTGAACGGTCATTCGGAAGTTCACGGTCATATTCCATAAACCCAGTTGGTTTTCCCATTCTATCTCCTTAATCCCTAACCATTTTCCACTTAGCTTTGTAATTATCTCTACCCAATTTCTATAATCAAANTTACACTGCTCGACGGAATGCAGCCAACCAGGCATCTTCACCTTCTAGCCCTTCACTCTGAACTTCCTCGAAAGCATCTAAGATCCTCTTATAATCATCAGGAAGGACCTTAACAAATTGGTCTACTGATTGTTCCCAATTATTCAAAACCATCTCGGCAACTCTACTGCCAGTATACTGCAAATGACGTTGAACCATCTNTCTCAGCTCATCAATTTCAGAAGAATCCTCTAACTTTACCAAACTACATTGTTCTTGGTTACAACGAATATGGAAATCCCCTGCCTGATCTAGTACATATGCCACGCCTCCAGACATACCACCAGCAAAGTTACGTCCAGTTTCACCTAGAATAACAACTTTACCACCAGTCATGTACTCACATCCATGNTCGCCAACCCCTTCAACCACAGCACTCACACCACTGTTTCGTACACAGAAGCGTTCACCGGCCATACCATTGATGTATGCTTCGCCAGCAGTCGCTCCATAAAAAGCAACATTGCCAATGATAATATTTTCTTCGGCTTTGAATGTTGAGGCCGCTGGAGGATAAACCAACAATTTACTACCCGAAAGACCTTTACCAAAATAGTCATTGGCATCTCCTTCCAAACGAAAGGTTATACCTNACGGGGTAAAAGCTGCAAATGACTGACCCGCTGAGCCTTGAAATTTAATATCGATGGTATCTTCTGGCAACCCGTCAATTCCAAATTTCCGTGTTAATTGACTACCTAGGATTGTTCCTACCACACGATCGATATTGGTAATNGGTAGGGTACCAGTGACCTTTTCTGATTTTTCTAGAGCAGGCTGACATAGATCCAGNAAAACTCGCTTATCTAGGGATTTTTCCAATCCATGGTCTTGGTCAATTTGACGATAACGTCCAATATCGGAACCAACTTCTGGCTGATGAAGTAAAGGTGTTAGGTCTAGCCCCTTTGCTTTCCAGTGTTGAACAGCTTTTTTCGGCTCTAACAGATCAGTACGACCTATCATCTCGTTTATAGTACGTACTCCCAAGGATGCCATGATCTCTCTCATATCCTCTGCTATGAAGCGCAGAAAATTAACCACGTAGCTCGGATCCCCCATAAACTTCTTTCGAAGTTCAGGATTCTGAGTGGCAACGCCAACAGGACAAGTATCCAGATGGCAAACCCGCATCATTATGCAACCTAANGCAACGAGGGCAGTCGTAGCGAAACCGAATTCTTCAGCTCCTAGCAGTGTAGCTATTACCACATCTCTTCCTGTTTTTAACTGCCCATCTGTTTCGACAACGATTCGAGATCTTAAATCGTTTAATACCAATGTCTGATGGGTTTCAGCTACACCAAGTTCCCAAGGTAGCCCTGCATGCTTGATACTGGTTTGCGGGGAAGCACCAGTACCGCCGTCAAGCCCACTAATTAGGACCACATCAGCATGGCCTTTCGCCACACCGGCAGCTACTGTTCCCACTCCAACTTCTGATACCAGTTTAACATTAATTCGAGCTTGCGGATTGGAATTTTTCAAATCATGTACTAGCTGAGCTAAATCTTCAATAGAGTAAATATCATGATGTGGTGGTGGCGATATCAGCTCCACACCAGGTGTTGAATGCCGAACTGTCGCAATCCAAGGATAAACCTTTGGGCCGGGCAATTCTCCCCCTTCTCCGGGTTTCGCTCCTTGTGCCATTTTAATTTGAATTTCTTTGGCTTCTACCAAGTATTTACTGGTCACACCAAACCGACCGGAAGCTACCTGCTTAATAGCACTATTTTTGGAATCTCCATTTGGCTCGGGTGTATAACGTGCGGGGTCTTCTCCTCCCTCACCGGTATTACTCTTTCCACCAATTCGATTCATGGCGATAGCCAGTGCTTCATGTGCTTCTTTACTNATTGAACCATAAGACATCGCACCAGTCTTAAATCGAGCAAAGATAGATTCTGCTGGCTCAACTTCTGTTATGGGGATAGGATTGTCGACAGGCTTGAACTCTAAAAGTCCGCGGAGCGTACCAAGCTGCTCTGATTGATCGTTAAGCAGACGAGCATAATCTTTATATACNTCGTAATTATCAGTTCGCGTTGCTAACTGTAGTTTGTGAATAGTCATAGGGTTAAACTGATGATATTCGCCGTCTTCACGCCACTGGTAGTGTCCACCAACATCAAGTGTCTGATCCTTGGCTGGAGTCTCTGGGTAAGCACGTTGATGTCGAATTAAAGCTTCCTCTGCAATTACATCCAGCCCAATACCTTCAACTCGACTTTCACTCCAAGTAAAGTATTTATCGATAACAGACTGCTTAATACCAACTGCCTCAAAAATCTGGGCACCACGATAAGATTTTATAGTCGAAATACCGATTTTTGCCATGACCTTAACTACACCCTTGGTAGCAGATTTGATATAACCTTTTACTGCATCCTGGTATTCAATTTCGGTTAACTGACCTTGATNAATCATATCAGCCAAACTTTCAAAAGCAAGATATGGGTTGATGGCTTGAACTCCATAACCAATTAACAAGCAAAAATGATGTACTTCTCTTGGCTCACCTGATTCAAGTGCAATTCCTACTTGGGACCTTGTGCCCCGTCGGATCAAGTGATGATGAAGCCCCGCAACTGCTAACAAGGCAGGGATTGGAACATTGCTTTGATCATGGTTTCGATCGGACAATATTAAAATTGTTGTCCCATTAGCAATGGCTTCATCTGCACGATCGAATAAACTTTCCATTGCTTGTTCTAAACTTTGCCCTCCGTCATCAGATTTAGTGAATAAGATGGGCAGAGTTTCAGATTGTAACCCTTCTTGGTTGACTTTCTTTAATTTCTCGATCTCATCGTCCGACAAAATTGGTGTATCCAGCTTGATTTGTCGACAATTTTCTGGAGTAGGGTCCAACAGGTTGCCTTCTTGGCCAATAGTTGTTTCTGGCGAAGTAACGATTTCCTCTTTCAATGGATCGAGTGGAGGATTCGTGACTTGAGCGAACAATTGCTTGAAATAGTTATAGAGTAAATGTGGGCGATTCGATAGAACTGCTAACGGTGCATCATTTCCCATTGAGCCGACTGGGTCGCGACCAATTTTTGACATTGGTCCCAAGAAGATTCGCTGATCTTCAAACGTATAACCAAAAGTTTGCTGCCGTTGCAAAGTTAATTGATGATCGAGTTCTGGCTCACTGATCGCTACATCTGGTAAATCGGAAAGAGACACCAAATTGTCAGCTAACCAGTCTCTATAAGGGTGTTGGGTAGCAATTTCCTCTTTGACGTCTTCATCGCTCACGATGCGACCTTGCTCTGTATCGATGAGAAGAATACGTCCTGGTTGCAAACGTCCTTTTGTCACCACTTTTTCTGGAGCTACCTTCATGACTCCAGCTTCTGATGCCAGTACGATGAAATCATCGTCGGTAATGTAATAACGGGAAGGACGCAAACCATTCCGGTCTAAGGACGCCCCTACCGTTTTTCCATCCGTAAAAGCGATAGATGCCGGTCCATCCCATGGTTCCATCAGGCAGCTATGGTATTCGTAAAAGGCACGCTTTTGAGGACTCATACTTTCGTGGCGTTCCCAAGGTTCAGGAATCATCATCATAGCTGCATGTGCCATAGATCGGCCAGACAAAGACAGAAATTCTAAGCAGTTATCAAAAATGGCAGAGTCACTACCATCTTCATCCAGAATCGGCAGAAGCTTTTTAATATCATCGCCAAATAGTTCTGAAGCCATTTGGCCTTGGCGTGCCCTCATCCAATTTTGATTTCCACGAATGGTGTTAATTTCACCATTATGAATCAAGTAACGGTAAGGATGAGAACGCTCCCAGCTAGGAAAAGTGTTGGTCGAGAAACGAGAATGGAATAGAGAAATTGCTACTTCCATTAAAGGATCGTGTAATTCAGGATAAAATTGACCGACTTGAATGGGGGTCAGCATTCCTTTATAAACTATGGTACGAGAAGACAAACTCGACACGTAGAAACTTGGATCAATTGGCTCAAGATTATGGGACTCACTTCGGCCAAATCGGATGATGTTAGTTGCTTGTTTACGGATGATGTATAGCTTGCGTTCAAAGGACAAGTCATCATCAGGCATGTCGGGACTTTTTTCGATAAAAGCTTGCCANACCTCAGGTTCAGAAATTTTGGCTGTTTTACCCAGTGTTGAGTTATCAGTTGGAACTCGGCGCCAACCGAGAAAATTCAATCCTTCCTCTTGAACGATTTGAACGAACTTTTGGTGTGCTAGCGTGTTAGATTGGCCAGACTGGGTGTGAGAGAAATAAAACATTCCTACCCCATATTCACCGATCGCGGGCAGAGTAATATTATCACTTCGACACGTAGCACGAATGAACTTGTCAGGGATTTGCATCAAAATACCAGCACCATCCCCAGTATTTGTTTCAGAACCAGCACCACCCCTATGGTCTAGGCAATTCAACGCGTCCAATGACTCTTTGACAATATAGTTTGATTTTTGGCCTTTGATATGAGCAATTAGGCCAATGCCGCAGGCATCTTTTTCATAAGCCGGATTATATAGCCCCTGCTTGGGCGGTGGGCCAAATCGTTTTTTCATAGTAGGAACCTCTTCCAATTTGGTGCTGGATTACACGATTCTCGCAGCACTTGGGCGTTTGATCAAATCAAACCATATAAAATTTTGTATCTTGTACACACAGACAGGTCCATTCGGTCAAATTTGGACCATTTTTGCAAGACGATTGGGTTTTAGTACGAAGGCAGTTGGGTGTATTGCAGTATATGACGGTTAGGCTCGATCGGAATCTTTAGTTCTTCAAATTTCGTCTTTAACTTCTTCATATCTCGCCTTCATTTTACCTTGGACGGGGTTAAATTGTCAAGCCTATCAGGGGAAGACTTGATCGGTTCATCATGCTATAATTGTGATCAATGTCAATCAGACTGTTTTGATTCAGGCTACTATTTTCAACTATTTTACTTCTTGGTTAATGGGCAAAATTAAGGTCAGGATCACTGTTTTTACATCTTCGGTTCTTTGTCTATATTGCATACTTCTATTTGGGTTAACCATTTTGGAAGTCGATGCCAGATTAGACATACGCCTGATTGATCGAGAACAAAATCCTGTACCAAAGGCAAGAATTCAAATTATTCCTGGCGAAAGCCACCCTGACAAAGATATCTTGCCGATAAAACCACCAGAACCTAGGCCGGACGGATTGGTTGGTTTTGCCACTGACTCCAAAGGTAGGGTTAGTGTCGATCTGCCGGATGGGCAATACACAGTGTTTGCTTCCCCCAGTTATGACTTAAACCAAAGTGAGGAAACATCTTTTCTTGTAATGAGTTCTGCCGAAGCACCTGGTGAAGTAATATTGTCCACCAACCAAACAGTTCCGGTAACGGTATCAGCGATTGGTGAAGGTGTTTTTGGTGATGGTGAATATATTCCGTTGGAGATGTCCTACGTGTATTTTCGTCCGGCCAAACGTATTTTCGGCTATGTTGGCCTTTTGGATAGTGAAGGGAATTTGGATGCTCGTATTTCTCCAGGACATTACNATTTGATAATAAAAGGGTCGATATCTCGACACTATCTGGTTCTAAATGATCAAATTATTCGTCCAAAGGCAGACAAACAATTCATCTCCTTCGATGGTCGAGAGAACATGACGGCTCAACTGGGTTTTAATTTACCTGATCAAGCTCAACTAGTTTTGCATGAAATTTTGTCATCCGAATTTACGAACGAACAAGTAGATGTTGTCGAAGATCAAATCGGATACGATGCCGCTTATACTGACGTTTATGCTCTCGATTCAGGACAATTCGTAATTCCGACACGTCTATTACCAAATCACACNTACAAAATTAACCTTAGCTATGTCATGAATCTAGATGGGCACCTTTATGCTTATGAATTTCGGGTCGATCAACTGAAAGTGGATGTGCCAGAAACTTACACTATTGGTAATGATGGAAGTACAGCACTCAAGATAGAAGCCACCACAGATCAAACTGCTTATCCTCCAGGATCAATGGTAGCTGTCCATTTCAAAATCAGTGACACAATAGGCAATCAACTGTACCGATTTTTCAACTACTCATCGGCGCGACTGGTTTTTCCTTTTGTAGTCGTTTCAGATCCAAATGGTCGAGTTATAGCTAGCAACCCAATTACCCGTGAAATTCCAGAAGACTTTTTCCGTTTTGAGTTTTATTTGCCTGAAACTGCTCAGTCAGGCGAATATCAAGTAAATATCAGTTTAGATGCCAGGTATTATGGGCAACTTCAAACCAGTATAAATTTCGAAGTTGAAAAAAAAATAGAAATTTTTCCACCTAAAATCTATCGAGTATATATCCCAGAAATCACCACTGACCAAAAATTCCGTACACAGGATCCCATTCTTTTCCAAGCCCAATTAGATGAAAGTACACCGTTAGACGCGAGTTTGATACTACAACCGAAAACAAATGAGCCTTCAGAGCTTCATTTTTTGCCCTCTACAACTATTCAAGCACAAGTAATACAAGCAGAAGCACCTTTGGAATGGACACACCAGTGGAATATCCCAGCTAATTTTTTAGTTGGCCAACAGCTTAGATGGTCCCTTTTGGTGTCTGATTTTCGGGGAAATCAGAGTCAGGAATCAGGTNTGATTTCCACCCAAATTGGTAATACGGAAGTAGAAAAGAAAGAAACAGAAGTTCTACTCCTGCCTCAGAAAACTGTTCTATTGGCTGGCCAACAACAGTTTTTTGAATTAGCCATTCCAAAAACTGATCTAATTTCACAGATACAATGGTTTTTTGATGATTCTATTCTGGAAAAAATCGAAAATTCGACCAATAAGATTAAAATTGAGGCAAAAAAAGTTGGAACCAGTTTTCTGAAGGTAGAAGGGGTTTTTACTCAAACGGGACAAAAATTCACTGGTGAAAGCTTGACAAAAGTGGTTTTTGGCCAATTAGCTCATATGCAAATTAGGACAGTCCCACCCCAAGTCAATAGCCTAGAATCTGGGCAAAAACTCATTCTTACCGCCATCGGGAGAGACCATTTTGGNAACCAAATGATCCTAGCTCCAAAATGGACAGTTGATGGAAATATAGGTTCTATTAAACAAATAGTTGAAGGAAACAATCAAGTACAAACTATTTTTACTGCTATTCAGTCTGGTAAAGGCCAGATTAATGCCTATCTTTTGAGTCAAACGACTAATTTACCAATCAAAGTGTCACATGGAAAGCTTCATGATATTACGATTGATCCATTTATTGCTTATCTCCCAGTTTCTAGTAATCAAGAACAGTTTCAATATCAGTTTATGGGGCACGGCTGGGATTTAGGACAAAACCCAATTGGTGATATTCCTATCCAATGGACTGTAGATCAAGCGGCTGGTAATATTGACCTAACAGGCTTGATGACATCAATCAATCAACCGAATACGCAGACATTGGGTAATGTTATTATCAACGGTACCGTCTGGGCCAAAGGAGAATCTGGTTCAAATCCTGGTAAGAGTGTGGTGGTAATCCAAAACCGTCCTCCACAGACAATGAAAAAACTGCACCTGACCTTAAGTAATTTTGATCAAACTTTGGATCATTTGACTCTTGGAGTTGGGGAACAACAAAAGTTTGAAGCTACCGGAACTGACGTAAATAATCAAAGATCAGCCCCAATTGTTTCTTGGTCAGTCAATGGCCAGATTGGGCACATTCAACCCGATGGTCTTTTTACAGCTAGCCAAATTGGCCGGGGGTGGATTACTGCTATATCAGAAGGATTGTCAGCTACTATTTCACTACAAATAACAGCAGGTGAACCAGACCAAATTGTTTTAAATACTCCCTACAAAACATTAAGAGTAGATGAAAATTTTCGACTAACTGCTACTCTGCGAGATCAGTTTGGTAATATTATTTCATCTCATTCTGAATATAGATGGCTAATGGATGAAGAGTCAGCATCAGTTATAAATATTAATCAGCAAGGTGAAGTCTCCGCACTTTCACCTGGTCCTGCTCGTGTCGCTGCCCACCTAGGAAATCTAGTGGCTCAAGTTCAATTTTTTGTTGTTCCACCTAACCAATCTGCAGCTGTAACAATGAAGTCGATCAAGAATTGGCAAATTTATCCCAAGCCTGTATTTCCAAATAAAAGCTTAAAATTGAGAGCTGGAGATAAAATCCAACTGATTAGTCAAGCTGAAACAAATCTAGGCCAAGTCATACCAGTCGCCTGCAGTTGGTTCGTAATTGATGCTTTTTCAGAACGAATTGGATCTGTTGGTCATGTGAGCGATAGTGGATTATTCCGAGCCATGACTAGTGGTAAAACTTCTATCAAAGCAGAAATTCAACCCATGGTTGGTTTCGACCCGATAGACCAAATGGCAAAAGATCTGCGGGCTCAGCAACTGCAGGTTGAAGTAGTTGCTGGTCAAGCTCGGTACGGTCAACTGAAGCCTCAGTCGGTAGTCTATTCTGCTAAGAGTCAGGAGCCAATTCAGTTTCAATTGTATTTATTCGACGCATTCGGAAACTCTACAAAACCGACAGAAGCACCAATCTGGAAGGTCATTGGTAATGGTGGAGAAATTTCGCAAACAGGCAAATTTTTCCCTCAAACAAATGAGACCCCAAGTACAAGAGCTCAGGTAATATCCCATTTGCCAGGTTTGAACATTGTAGCTCGAGCAACTGTTCAAACGCTTACTTCTGATCAAGTAGTCCATAAATTTCGTATAGCGCCAGAGACAACTGAGGTTTTTAATCACAGCCAGATTCAATTTCAATCCTTAGCTCAAAATATCAATGGGGATTTAGTACAAGTTTACCCTAATTGGCAATTATTATCTGAATCCCCAATTGATTCAGTAATTCGATTGAGTAATAGCGGTCAGTTAACAGTTTTTAGTCCCAAAAATCTCGAGCTGAATCAATCTTTTCAAGTAATAGCCGAACTTGATAGTGGCCACCAAGCGACCGCGACTGTTTATCTAAAACCAGACCGGCTTAAAGGCATTCGGATTCTAGCTGATACCAGAGTTGTTGAAGTTAATCAAATATTACCTGTAAACGCGATTGGCATAACAGTGGATGGTCGAGAAATGGCTATTCAACCTGATTGGTCGGTACAACCAGCAATTGGATCTATTGTCAACCAAGACAATAAAATGATTTTTGAAGCTACTTCTCCAGGCTACTGTCAATTATGGATTAAACATGGAGGCCTAAGGGCATTTTGGCCGCTCCATGTGAGCCTTACAGAGAAACCACCCACCTTGAAAATTAAATTCCTGAGTACTTTGAGTAGCCAAACGGTTACAGCTGGAAATGAGATCCTGTTAGTAGGCATTGAATCATCGATTTATGATTCTAAGGATTTATTGTCTGTGGTAAAAAATGCTGAGTGGCGCACCGACCCACAGGTCGAAATTCGTAATTTACCTGATGGTGTAGTTAGCATCCGTCCAACAAAAGCCACGGAAATCAAGGTTTTCTGTGAAGTGTTCTCACCAATCCAGACGGCAAATTTAACCCTGTCAGTTGTCCCTGGAACTCCAACCAAGATCCAAATTGAACCATCGGTCTTGTCCCTGCGATCAGACACTTTCCAACCGGCGTCAGCAGAACAATTCCGACTCAGTCTGTTTGATAACTTTGGCAATCAAATAATCAATGACCCATCTGACACAACAATTTGGTCAGTAAGTGGAGATATTGGTACTATCAGTCCGAGCGGCCTATTTGAACCTAAGGTAATTCCCGTTGGAATGATTAACAGTACTTTAGGACATGTGAATGTTACGACGCCCTACGGTCGTGGGCAAACTAAAGTTACATTAGTATCGGATATTGGCCGTTTGGAACGATTGGAAATTACACTGGAATCAGATATGCCAACGGTTGGCCAACCAATTGGACTTACTATACGAGGGTATAATCATCAGAACCAATTATTCCCTGATGATGATCTGCATTATCACCATCAAAAATTTCCGATCCTGTTCCAAGTAACAGACGGAATTGTGGAGGACAACAATGGTGAGTGGATATATTACCCTCCTACAAAGCAAAAGACAGTACGTCTCTTGGCTAAGAGTGATAACATTGAATCAGAACCCATTGACATTGAACTTAATCCGTCTGGTCCTTCTCAATTGATTATGTCTTTATCTGATCAATCGAATGAACTTTTACCTGATGAGTTAAATTTATCATCTGGAGAATACCAACTGATTCATTATCGTATAATTGACCAATACGGGAATTTATTATCGAAAGATGACATTAATTCAGAATTACCAACTTTCATACTGACAAACCCCATTGTTGGCCAAATAGATCAAGCAGAAAAACAATCGGCAGAAGGTGTTTTTGCCTTTTGGGCTCAAAAAGCTGGCCAAACTGGTTTGACAATACGACAAGCTGGACTAACAAACACTATTAGCATTGTAGTTAGACCTGGATCTATCAAACGATTAAAGGCTTCACTAACAGATAAGTTATTAACAGCCGGGGAAAACCTAGAGGTTTTATTGGTCGGTCTTGACAATTTCGATAATAGAATTTCGGCATCTAATCTATTTCCTATTCAAGCTACTATACTTCAAAATGATCTGGTTTTAGAAAAAACAGAATTAGTACTGTCGTCAAGTAATACCAATGAGCTGGTTTGGAAAAAAAGCTTTGACCAAGCTGGTATATACCAATTAGTCTACGAAACGATAAACACTGTTCAACCAGTTACCACTCAAGTATCATTCGAAGTTATTCCAAATCAATTGGCAACATTAAAGGCTGATTTCGTTTCATTGATAGAACCAAATGAAAAGCCAATAGCCAAGCGGAATCACCCTTATGAGTTGGTTTCAGGTTTTTCTTATCAGTTGATAGTGGTAGGAAAAGATACGTTTGGCAACTCAGTCAATGTTAGACCGAGTTGGAAACTTACTGGCAATATAGGCCGTGTCAGATCAACAGATTCGTTAGTTATACTCGATACCATTTTCACTGGTGAAGGCCTTTTGATTGTCGCTTCAGCAGGTATTTCGACTGAAATACCAATCCAAGTTCACCCTTACCAAAAAGAAATCTCCAGTAGTGGTGGTGAAATCAGGAGCCCCGCTGGTATTTATCTAAATGTACCAAAGAATGCGTTTCCCAAAGACGTAAAAATCAAAGTTGAAATTATTGAATCCCCTGGAATGAAAGCCGAAGCTAAACGGGTAACCCCGGTGATCAAGATTACACCACTGCAACTGTTAGCCAAACGCTCCATCCAGATGGTCTTTGACTATCGCTCAACAATTACATCTGATTTTGAGCCATCCAAACTAGGTCTCTATTTTTGGGATAGCTTTAGCAAAGACTGGTTGCCAATTTCAAGCCGGGTTGATACAACCAACCTTTTTGTTGAGTCAAAGATTAATCATTTCGGTACATTTGCGTTAATGACGAGTGATCAGTCATCTCCCAATTCTTCAGAATTAATCATTCAGAATATTCGATGTAGCCCACCTTTATTTTTCAACACTGAAAGTAATCAATTGACTATTACTTATCAGGTTATAGCTCCTCCCGATCAAAGAGAAAACAGTATTCAAGTAACAGTGAAATTTTTTGACTTGTACGGTCGAGAAATAATTACCCTATTAGATAAATCTGAACGACGCATAGGCAACAACGTGGAAGTTTGGAATGGTCGCAATACCAATGGAGACCTCTGTCCAAATGGTAGGTATATTTTGCTGATACTTATCGATAATGGGCGAACCCAGGCATACGACAAGCAAATTGTCACTATATTCAAATAAGAAGCGTCTAAAAATAGATAACTTAGTAATTATCCCGGCATTAACCGGTAGCTAATTTTTGTAAATAAGCCGATAATAATCCAGACTCCGCCAATCATAGTTTCACCGAAGACCATACCCAAGAAAAAAGGCTGAAATTGGCGAAAGAGCTTGATTCCGCCTATTCTTAGAATTATCGTTTTGCTAAACCAACCAATAAAGAAAGATGACCACATTGTGAATGGGGCCCAACTCGTTGTCATCGCATACCCCAAAGGATGAACCCTCCACCAAAGGAAACGATAGCGCATGAAAATCAGCAACCCCATAAATGTCGTACCAATTCCAACAAAAGAAAGCTCTAACCAGTCAGTTTCCTTTGGGAAGTTAATATAAGTAACTAACCGATTCCATGGTTCTGGATCAGGCCAGTACCCCATGTTGTTGCCACCCTTTTTATACCAGGTCATTAAGCCTGCATAGTATGCGACTATCAATCCAACGAGCATGGATAAAAACATTACCCCCATTAACTTCCGCCTATGTAGTCGAACAGGATCACTCGCTTTAAAACCATTCATGACATGTGGCATAATAAATTCTCGTAAGTCGAACATCATCGTCTTTTCAAAAGTTAAGATCGTATGATTCCTAGGATTGAAATTAGAAGAACCGAAGGCTACCATCAGGTAATCCGAAGGACGAAAAATAGCTAACAGGAATAGAAAACCTCCGTCAGTTACCATCCAGGTTAGCACAATTGCCATCATATAAAAACAAACCATTACACTGATTGCCAACCAGAAAGAAAGACCAATCATCGAACTCATTAAAGCAATCAAATAAGTAGTCAATATAAGTCCAATTAATGCCCAGCGGTAAGTTAATGGTTCATTGCTATCATCAATCTTGTTTTGAAGATCGAGTGCTTTTGTAATTACGCTCCATATATGTCTGCGAGCTAGCCAAAACACGAAAATAACCAAAGCAATATATCCACCCATTTCTTGGCGGTTAGCTAGTGTCCAACCGCTGAAAGAAACTCCACTGGCTAGCACAATAGTACTTTGCAATTTATAGATCAGATAGAAAAACCAGAAGGAAAACGACACATCTAGTGATAAAAGGTATGTAAAACCAATAATAGAAGGGTAAACCATGATTGAGACTGGCCGCATCGCAGACCATGGTTTATCAACCAGCAGTGTATCTAAATTGAAATGAAGAGGAATTGACGGCAAATTAGGAAAATGGCGTTCCAGACCATTTAGTAGATGAATTAGGACTGGAAAAGCTGCACCTATCCACATTGACGGGGTTCGAAAAAAGGAGTTTATTTGTTTCCCGATGGCTGGTACAGCTGACATTTCGGCTGGAAGTTTAACTAAAGGGAATGCGAATCGCTCGTGTTCAACCCATTGCTTTCGTAAAACTACGCTCAGGCAAGTAAGACTGGTAAATGTTAGGAAGGCATATAAACACCAAGCTAACGCGGGCTTTACCCAGAATATCCAAGGTATCGGTTTCCCTGTCGGAAGCCCTTCATAAAAATACTTGACAGCTTTTGGGTCTACCACCATGACAGATTCTGGCAGATAATGAAAAAATAGAGATTTCCAGTCATTTTCTGGGGTGGCAAAGTAGTAAGGCGAAACCAACATCCACAAGTGATAACGAATGAACCCCGCAGAAGGAATACCTGCTGCAACCGTCATCATACACCAAATAGTGATTAATTCTGAGGGCGATAATTTCCAGTGAAATTTGTTGAAGTGACAGATTGCAGTTAGCAAAGATAGCAAACAAAATAGAAAGAATGCACCGATAGGAAAATGATTTCCAGAAACGAAAGTGCCCCGTAAGTAATAATCGTTATACGGTGTAACTAGACAAAGTAAGATGACACATAAGAGTCCTATCAGTACGCTACGTAAACTGACCGAATATAGCTTTTCTTGTTTTTCCACTGCGTTCTTTATTATATTGAATTACAGGAAGAATTAATGTCTAGTATAACCAAATATAACTCTTAGAAATAGGAGAAATGGTGCCGAAAAGTCTTGCGCCATTACTTGACGTAAGTAGCACGATTTGATAGAATCGACAAGAGTGTGAGAAGCATTGACTCGTATTGAAAGTCAGGTTCTTTTCGAATAAATCAGAGGATAGAAAATGTTCAAAAATTTAAGTCCTGGTGCTATTGGTGTTGCCGCAGATATGAAACAAGGCTTAGCCTATGCTAGGCAGTTTGGTTTTGAAGGGCTAGATCTCAATATTTATGAAGCCCAAAAAATAGCTGAGGAACAATCCATCGAAGAAGTGAAAAAGTTATGGGATGGAATTAAGATGGGTAGCTGGACTTTCCCTATCACTTGGAATGCACCGGAAGAAGAGTATCGGGAGAAATTGTCCCACCTTCCAGAAATCGCAGCTTTGGCGGCTGACCTTGGTTGTTTTCGTACTGCTATCTGGATTCCACCTGCTTCTAGTGAAAAGACTTATCAAGAAAACTGGGATTTTCACGTCAGTCGTTTTCGTCCGATCGGGGAAATTTTGGCTGATTATGGCCACATGATAGGTTTGGAATTTATTGGTCCTCGAACTAGTCGAGCAAATGCCAAACACGGATTTGTTTATACAATGGATGGAATGCGCGGTTTAGCGGCATCTATTGGAACTGGTAATATTGGGTTATTATTAGATACTTGGCATTGGTACACCGCTCAATCGACGTTATCGGATCTTTCTCATCTCTACGCTAGTGATATCGTCTATGTACATGTCAATGATGCACCAAGTAATATTGATGTCGAAGACCAGATCGATAATGTGAGGTGTTTACCGGCCGAAACAGGTGTGATTCCTCTAGGACAATTTTTCCGAATTTTGTCAGAAGTGGGCTATCAAGGGCCAGTGGCTGTTGAACCTTTTAGTCAGAAGCTAAGAGAAATGGAACCGGAGCAAGCTCTGCAAGCGACTATTGACTCCCTGGATAAAGTTTGGCAACAAGCAGGACTAAATTTTTAGCCAGTGGCGATCTTTGAAACTGCTGATCAGCTTTATGCTTGTATCGGTGGTATGTTTATGCACCTGCGTGAAGACAAGCAAACCCAAAAGCAGCTAGGGAAACAAAAATTCAGGGTCCAGTTTACCTTCACCACCCCCACAGCCACAATTGGTTTGACGACAGAAAACGGAGAGCAGTCGATCTTGCTCAATCAAAGGATAGAAAACCCAGATGTTGAGCTAATAATGTCAGGAGATGTAGCGCACTATTTCTGGATGGGAGATATTAATGTAATGGAAGCAATTACCAAGCGCCAGATTGTACCGGTGGGTTCACTAGCTAGAATCATGACATTAGTTCCACTCATAAAAGCAGCTATCCGTTTTTATCCAGAACACTATCAGACATACCAGATTGACCCCCAAAACCACTACGACCAGCTCACAGACTAGTCCGCGGGCTGGTCGTTTACTGGCTGAGAGTAAAATTAACTATGCGCTGGCCGATAGCTTATTAATGCTGATAGCCAAACGGGATTTTTGACGATTAGCTGTACCCTTCTTAATGACCCCTTTGCCAACAGCTCGATCTAGTTGACAAGACGCCTCTCGGTATAATGATTGGGCTTGCTCCAAGTTTCCGTCTGAGACGGCAGACTTCGTTTTCCTAATGGCCGTTCTAAGAGCAGACAATCGTCTTCGGTTGACAACTGCCTTCCGCTTATCTGCTCGTATGTGTTTGAAAGCTGATGGTCTGTTCGCCATACTTAATATTTCACCTCTAAGTTTAAACTTTCCGTTTTTTGTTTTTATTGAGTTTGTGTTACATCATCCAGATACGATTCTAGAAGCTTACGTCGCTTTCTAGGTGTGCGAGCCGTTTTGGGAGTTAGCTCTTCGCTTCCATCTAGCAGCTCAGGGGCATCGTCAAGTTCATCCTCGAACTGAGCGAAATCTTGGATTCCCGCACTCACATCTGTCTCGTCTTCCACCAGCAAGTCTCCGCGTTCCAAGGCTTCTAATTCCTCTGGGGTTTCTCTTCCCTCTAGTTCAACCTGAGAAAACAATGCATCAAGATCATCGGTACTAGCACCTAGCTCAGATTCTTCCTCTAGAGGCATTAAGTCATTCAAATTATCATCAAATTCAGTCAGTTCACTCTCATCACCATCGATCCCACCAAAATCGATATCAACTAATGGATCATGGTCTGTTAGAGTGTCATTTTTACTATTTCTGTCGACGTCTGTTTCTTCTTCACGCTCGCTCGGTATTGCTATCTCATCTTCATCCTCATCGAGAAATTCCTCGTTATCATCAACGAAGAAGTCTTCTTCCTCGTCACCAATTACCCCAAAGTCATCATCTATTGAAGAAAAACTTTCTTTATTATCTTCACTTTCGATCTCAAGATCCTCCTCCAAAATAGTACCTTCATCAATATCTGACAAATCAGAGATGTCGTAGGAATTAGGAGTCGAGGGTCGTTGGTCAGCAACAGGTGTGGATGCCTCACTAATATTATCTTTAAGTCCCGACACAAAGGCTTCAGGTAGAGCACTTTTCACACTACCAAATCTTTCAATAATGGCAGCAAGCTCCTGGTATTTTTCTCGTTTTTCGACTTTTGCATTTTCCAACCGAGTTTGGGCTCGTCTTGCATGTCGTTTCAAGTCTTTCAATTCCAGGGTTAAATCATCAATTTCCTGATCTAACTCAGCTTTCTGTCCAGCGACGTGGTCATGTTGTCGTTCAGCCTCAGCTATCTCGGCCATTAAATTACCAATCTGATCTCGGATCCGGTTGACTTGATGGCGCTTTTGGCTCAATGACTCTTTTCTTTGAGACAGTCGTCCAATTTGCTCATCAAGCTGGCCCTCTTTTTGATCAAGTTCAGAAATCGCCTTCTCGTAAATAACTTCGACTTGCCCCGTGATGTTTTTAACTGCATCATCCATGATCATTCACCGAAACGGATTGTTAGCCACAAATGTTAGCATATCTAAAAAATGTTGTCCACTGATATTAGTTTTGATTCTTCAAGTAAACGAACTGTTCTAACCAAAGTCTATACCAATATTTTTAGTCAAAATGTTATAATTCATCCAACGGAAAAATAATAGAAAATGATTGAGACTGACTCAACTTCAACTCAACAAAATAATATATCTGCCACCCAGATTTATGATTTGTGGAAAACTTTTGATGGTCATTTGCAAGCATTAAAAGGCGTTAATCTGGCTGTACAGACGGGTGAGATGGTCGGTTTAATTGGCACGTCTGGGTCTGGAAAGTCGACCCTTTTGCGACATGTCTCAGGCTTAGTTGCGTCGGACCCCCGCCCAGAGTGTAAAGTCTCAGTTTTTGGACAAATAGTTCAATCAGGGGGACAAATTCAACCAGACGTACGCAAGATTCGGGCTGGAATAGGTTTTGTTTTTCAACAATTCAACTTGGTATCCCGAATGTCTGTTTTGAAGAATGTATTGGTTGGCCGGTTAGCCCAAATCCCGAAGTATCGCAGTTTTTTCTCTTTGTTTACCCGAGATGAGAAACTTTCTGCAATACAGGCACTCAACCGAGTTGGGCTCTCGGATCAAGCTACTCAACGAGCAAGTACTTTGTCAGGCGGACAACAACAAAGAGTTGCGATTGCTCGTGCGCTACAACAACAAGCAAAAATTATATTAGCAGATGAGCCAATAGCATCACTTGACCCCGAATCAGCGCGGCTAGTCATGGAAACTTTGCGTGAATTGAACCAAAAAGATCAAATTACGGTGATTGTTAGCCTGCACCAAATCAATTTTGCAAGCCAGTTCTGCCCACGGATTGTAGCACTTAAGTCAGGTGAAATTGTCTTTGATGGGGCCGCTGAAGATTTATCAAATGATTATCTCCATTGGATTTACGATTCAGAAGACAGCTTAGAACCAATGTTAATACCAAATAATATTTCAAATGAAAGAAAAATGTTTGGGTAAGACAATGTCGAGGCCTCTTAAGATTGAAGATCAATTCTCCGAATTAGAAATTCCAAAGACACCACTAAGTATTATTCTCATTCGTCTATTTTCCACAGTAGTAATACTATCGATTTTACTGTTTTCAATCAAAGGTGCAGAAATTCGGTTTGGTGATCTATGGACAAACTGGGACAACATGGTTCAATACGGTAGTGGTTTCCTGAAGCCTGATTTTATCGATTGGCCTGATTACCTACAAGAAATGATTATTACCCTACAAATTGCTGCTTGGGGAACTTTTCTTGCTATTATTGGTGCCATACCTTTTGGTTTAATGTGTTCTGCGAATTTATCTCCTGTTTGGTTATCCCAACCAGTGAGGCGTATGATGGACTTGCTTCGCTCTGTAAACGAAATGGTTTTTGCCATGTTATTTATTGCAGCTGTTGGTTTAGGACCATTCGCAGGTGTTTTGGCGTTAACTCTGCACACTCTTGGTTCATTGAGCAAGCTATTCTCTGAGGTCGTTGAAGCGATTGACCCCCAACCCGTTGAAGGTATTCGAGCGACAGGAGCAACCTCGATCGAGGAAATCATTTATGGAGTTCTCCCGCAAGTTTTTCCGCTTTGGATTTCTTATTCCTTGTACCGGTTCGAAGCTAATGTACGCTCAGCTAGCGTAATTGGTATGGTTGGTGCTGGTGGTATCGGAATGTTATTATGGGATGCTATTCGTGGCTTTGACTATAGCAAAACAGCAGCCATTATCTTGATAATTGTAGTCGTCGTTAGCTTCCTCGACTTCACTTCAGCCCGTATCCGACGTATCTACATCTAACCTAATCGATAATGACAATCACCGATAAAGTTCTCAATTAGGCCAGCATATCGATTGGATCATAGCTAACGCTCAGGTTTCGACTGGAAAACTGTTCGTAACTGGGTGTAGGTTGGGGAGTAGTTGGTGGTTGTGTACGATCCTGTGACGTCGGTGGCATAGTACGTTGAACGGTCATCCGTTGACTAACCAGAGAAAACTGTCTTTGCTGTGGCCTCTGGTTTTGAGCTTCTTCCTCCGCAGCCTGATTGTCAGCTTCAGCTTCCTGTAACGAGCCGAGCTCAGCTTGTTGTGTCTCTAAACGCTCAAGACGTTTGCGAGCTTCATCAGCCGAATTCTTAAACTTATCTTGGTCGAACGTTAGTTTTCGATAAAAAAGCGGGGATTGTAAATCTGTAGTAATTGCCATTCGAGAATTCTAGTTATAAATGAGCAAATCTTGCTTGGTTTTTTAAGGCCAACGGGAAAGATCTACAGATCTTTATATTCTGACAGAGGACACAGTTACCCTCTTTTATACATCACACCCTAGTTACCATTCAAGTTCAGCCCCGTTGAACAACAACCTGACTCTAGATAGTGTGTAGTCAACAAGACAATAAAATAGGATAACCTAAACACAGGCGATTATATCATTGAGGACAAATTAGGTCAAAGAAAATGTTGTCTCGCAGTTAGCCTTAATGGTTTCAGAAAATTCACCCAGAAACAGTCGTGGTACAATAGCGCTCATTTTACGTGTTTATTCAATCAATCGATAATACACCCGTAGGCAATTATATTTTTCTCCCTTCAAAATTAACGGCTTTCATATTAACTAAGGCCTAACTGTCAATCTAGCGCTTATAGATGATTTACTAGGGTTAAGACCGTACAGGTGCCCCAAATTGCTATCGAAAAAGTGGAAAAATCAGACGAAAGGACCCTTTCGTCTTAATCCAACGGCAAATCAACTGAACCTTGGCGCCTGATTTTGGGAGGTCGAGTTGTTAAATCTAAAACAGTAGAGGAAACTTGAATTTTTGTTGGTCCACCATCCAAGATTAATAATTCATCACCTAGCTGTTGGCAAACTTGAAGAGCAGTAGTCGCAGGTGGGTAGTCAGAGCGATTCGCACTAGTCGTAGCAATGGGGCTGCCAAATTCTTGGATTAACTGACATGCTAATCTATTAGCAGGTACGCGGATACCAATTGTCGACTGGCCAGCGGTCACCACTTTGGGTAGCTCTGGTTTTGCTTTCAAAATCATGGTTAACGCTCCAGGCCAATACTTCTCAGCAAGTTCAAAAAACAGAGGGGGAACTTCTTTAACTACTAGTGTTGCTTGTTCAATCGATGAAATCAACAAAGGTATGGGTTTATTACTGGGTCGCCCCTTGTAGATAAATAGTTTTTGAACAGCTTCTGAGTTGAAAGGGTCAGCTCCAAGTCCGTATACTGTATCTGTTGGAAAAGCAATAACTTCACCAATTTGTAGTATGCGAACAGCTTGTTGAATCTTTTCTATCATTATGTCTTTGGGTTATACAATTTCGGATCTGGCTGAAGCATTAAGGTCGAAATCGTCCCTTTGGCCTTGACAATATTTATGGTAAGCTAATCCCGCAATCATTGCCGCGTTATCAGTACAAAGACGTATGGAAGGATAAAAAACCTTTGCTCCAATTTCCTCACCAGCAATTTCCATTTCCTTCCTCAAAAGACTATTAGCTGCTACTCCACCCGTCAACGTAATTGTTCGATATCCTTTTTCTCTGGTTGCTCGTATAGTTTTTGCTACCAAAACCTCAACTGCAGCGGATTGAAAGCTCGCTGCAATATCTTCAACAGATGGAAGTTCTTGATTTTTCTTGGCTTTCTCGACAAAGTTTCGGACTGATGTTTTAATTCCGCTATAGCTAAATTGGTAATTTCCACTATTCAACATGGGACGTGGAAATGCAATGGCTGTTTCGTCTCCCATCTTAGCAAGATCATCAATAATTTTGCCCCCTGGAAATCCTAATCCTAGGTATTTTGCTACTTTATCGTAAGCTTCTCCCGCAGCATCATCTTGAGTACTACCTAATACATGATAGTTTTCCCATCCTTCTAGCACTTCTACTAGTAAAGTATGTCCACCAGAAACAGTCAAACATAAGTGTGGAAATGTAAGTTGATCATGTTCCATAAATGGTGCATAAATATGTCCTTCAATGTGGTTAATACCAAGTAGAGGAAGTTGACAGCAATATGCCAAACTTTTCGCTGCGGAGACACCGACCAGTAAAGCCCCAATCAAGCCTGGCCGGTTGGTTACAGCAATAGCAGAAAGATCAGTCAGATTGACATCAGCTTTTTGTAATGCTTCCTCAATAATGTAATTTATTAATTCTACATGCTGGCGAGAAGCTAATTCAGGAACGATTCCACCATACTCTTTATGAAGTTCAATTTGGGAAGAAATAATATTTGACTGAATTGACCTGCCACCTTCAACTACTGCAACTGAAGTGTCATCACAAGAAGTATCAATGCCTAAAATCTTCATTCCTTCACCTAAAACCTCTTTCTCTTTTGTCATTTATCATTTTGATCTACATTCTACCTTGCATTTGTCCCATCGCCATGATCATACCGTACAATTGTTGCAACTCTATGACTGAGGTAAATAATTTTATTTCTAAACCATCTTTTTTGGGAGCCACTCCCATAGCAATGCTATAGGTTTGTGGAATTCCAGCTAATAATGCTGAAACCATTCCAATGTTAGGATCAGACTGAGCAACCACATTCAAAATCTGGTTAATCATGGTCATGGGAGAGATCCCCATGACCATGTAGCCCGATGAATCTAGTTCATCAAATAAGCGATCATAGCCGGCGCTTTGATCAAACCCATTATCCAAACCAAGACATGTATCTACAACTGACTTGATAGCTTGTGGGGTCTCAGCAGTTGAAACAACTAGAAATTGTTCAAAGATAGCATAGTAAAGATGTAATTCGCTGGGCATCATAACACCTAGCTGTGAGTCATCAAATAAATCCAAGTTACCAATTCCCTGATTTGGTAGAATATAGTTTTTAATTTCGACTCCCTCATAAATCTCAGTTGAGCCGGCCTCGACTGGTGAATCTGATTCGTTGAGCCCCATTGCTTGGTAAATGAGAGAGTTAGAACCATACATTAACTGGAAATATCCATTATCAATGAGTTGCTCGAGCTTTTTCTGATCGGTAATTTTGTAAATCTGAGTTAAGTCAGGAATAACAGAACTAGAAATATTATTAAATCCTGCCGATTGAGGACCAACAGACTTATAGAATTCGGAAGCCAAAGCTGCAATCTTAGTACTCAATTCCTCGGCATTATCAGGAATTTTCTCTTCACCTGATAATTTCAACATTTTGACCCCCATATCCATTGACCAAATTGCAATCTCAGCAATTTTGTTAGGATCAAGATTCATCCCGTACGCCATTCCACTACCTTCGGGGATATATTTCAAAAGTGGGAAATTTTCGGGACCGGTTCTAGAAGTAATATTTTTAGCAAAAGGCTCAAGGTAGTTACTAATCTGACTATCGGAAATCATCTGTATAAACGGAGTTAATACAATTTCTCCCTTATCGTGCTGCAATGTTAAACTCAGAGAGTGTATCTGAGATAACCACTGAGATATAGTCTTTAAGATTTCAGTCTGCCCTGTTTCTTGTGAAACTCGTCCAAAAAATTCAGTTACCATTGCTTGGTTATTTTCAACTAATCTCTGGATAGAAAAATATGCTGCTATATCATTAGTAGAAGAATTAAGTAGTAAATCAGAAAAACTAGTGGATTTTGTAATGGGTTTAGCTTCCTTAAGATAAGTTTCAATTACTTGGTGGCAAATTGATCTACTACTTGTAAATACCATGACATTATCTAAAAATAGAAATGACTCCGAATTAGTTGATTCTCCTTTCTCTCCATTTCTCGGTTTGGTCAGATAAGTAATACTACGGTGTTTTTGCTCTACTAAATCACCTTCTTCCTGACTCAGCATTTGTCGGACATCCTCTTGGTTTTCGACATGAACAACAGCCGAAACCGCTACCGGATTCCCCACATTACTCTCATTTGTATGCATAAAAATAGCAAAGCCACGTGAAAAGTCAAAACCAATTTCTTCTAATTCATTGAGACTCTCAAAACCTGCTGAAAACATATTGGCTAGTATAGCCACTAGCACATCAGTATCTGGATCTGAGGTCGGATCCATTTGTGCCATCAAATCACCAACCTCTTGATTGAAGCCTTTTAGATTGCCGACATGAACTAAACCAACAGCCGAGCTTGGTATAACTTCCAGCACTGAATCGATTTTTGCACTAGCACTAATCGTTAGTAAAATCAAAACAAAACCGAATAAACGTGTTTCCCAACGGGTAAACATTTGGAACTCCTGTGGCCAGGTTTTGGCCATTTTTATGATTGTTTATTAAACACTAAGACCGTACATACACCCAGATACTAACCGTATTCGCTACTTTTTGATTCAGTGGGCGCAAGCCGTTTTACTAAAAAACTTTATTTGTATTTAGAAATAATAAGAATCTTTGAACCTTCCATACTTGTAGACCGTATCAAATTTTGATATCAGTACGAGTAGAAATTACTTCAACCAAGGACGCGACAAATTTATCGATATCCTCATAACTATTGTATAGGTGAGTTGAAATTCGAAAAACAGGAATGCCTCCAGCATCTAGAGAAACTACTTGAATTTGATAATCTTGCCACAGGTAGTTGACAACTTTACCATGATCGATACCAGGAATAGTAAAAGTGGTCAAAAAACCAGATTGGTCACTGTCCCTTGGAATCGTCAGTTCAGCCTCTGAAATCTGATCTAAGATTTGGCTTTTTAAATAAGCAGCTAAGCTAAGGCAATAGGGCCGAATACGGTCTTCCCAGCCGATCTCTATTTGAAAATCAATCGCTTTACCTAGGCCCGCAAAATGAGTAGAGTCTCTAGTACCAGCCACATCAAAGCGATGAGGGGATTTTTGATTAAGGCCAAAACCCAAAGTTGCTGGACGCAAATCCAAAAAGGGTTCAGCCAAATAAGCCATGCCTACCCCTTTGGGAGCAAGCAACCACTTGTGACAGCTAGAGAGATAAAAGTCACAATTCGAAACGTCGATAGGAACCATTCCAACGGCATGGGCACCATCCACAACGGAAAATGCATCATATTCGCGCGCTAATTGACAAAGATCTTTAACTGGCGTAACCAATCCACTGGTACAGTAGACATGGCTAAAGACTAAGACCTGTGTGTGATAGCTGATGCCCTCTGCAAAGGCCTCAACTATCTGTCTGGGATCTGATGGTTTAATTGGTAAAGAGATGGTACGAATTTTTAACCCTTTTTGCGCTGCTACATACTCCCAAATGTTCTTGACTGCTCCATACTCTTGATCGCTCATTAGAACTTCATTTCCTGATTCAAGAGGAAGGCCACATGCTGGAATATTCATTCCCATTGTTGTGTTGAGAACAAGCGAAATTTGATCCGGATTGGCACCAATGAACCTACCCAACTTCTGTCGACTTTCTTCTACCAAGGGGGCCAGCAATGAACCACCTCCGTTGTTAAGTGGGTCAGATTCTAGTTCCCGCAAGAGAGAAATGACATATTCAGTAACTGGCCGAGGAGAAGGGCCAACCGTTCCTCCCTGCAGATAAGACACCTTATTACT
>PBVO01000057.1 GCA_002729015.1 Candidatus Poribacteria bacterium | reverse complement strand
AACCTGACTTTTTTACTTATACCGTTTCAGACGGTAATGGTGGAGATAGCATTGGTGAAGTTGAAGTCACTGTCGATCCTGTTAATGATTTGCCAGTGGTTGAACCTTTAGCGGTCCAGGCAAACGAGGATGAACCAGTTGAAATTACCCTAATTGCTGAAGACCCGGATGAAGACCCACTGGAGTATAAGATCGATCTAAAACCTGAGAACGGAGAACTAACAGGTCAAGGGCCAGATCGAGTCTATACTCCGGCTCCCAACTTCTTTGGTCAGGACAGGTTTAGTTTTATAGTCAATGATGGTACTAGCCCAAGTCTGCCAGTCGNGGTTTCAATTGCGATTGAGTCNGTCCCTGATCCACCTGTGTTTACTCAAATCGATGGAGACGATATTGGTAAAACAGGCGAGCCAGTTAATATTCAATTTACTGTTGATAATCCTGATAAAACTGAGATCAGCTACGATTTCCAAGGGGTACCTGAAGATGCGGGAGCTACCATTCGGTCAACACTTGATGGCGCAAGTTTTACTTGGCTACCTAAGTCCGCCTTTGCTGGTGATTATACGATAGACTTTACGGCTACAAGCGATGGTGGAAAAGCCACAGAATCTTTTCAATTGACAATCACACAAGTTAACCGACCACCAAGTTTATNGGATATTCCAAGTGTAGTGATCGATCCTGAAGTCAGTCCAGTAGCCGAAATTCCTGTTACTGTTACTGACCCGGATCCTAATCAAAAGTTTAGCTTTAATATTAGGCGATTTAGTAAAGGTTCAAAGCCCGAAATTATTGGTCAACCTGAATATAGTGAAGACGAAAAAGGCGGTACTGTTGCTAATATAACGCTGTCTTGGAAACCAGGAGACGAAGATTTAGGTCAGGTAACCGAATTTGATCTAACGGCTGAAGACGATGGGGCAGAAAATCCGTTGAGCGCTAGCGCTAAATTTTCGATTGGTGTTGGTAGTGTTAACACNCCACCTAAGTTAATCTTGGAAACTCTGACTTATAACGTTCGGGAAGCACTACCAGCGGCGACGGAAATCGACGAATCAAGCCTGTTACAAATCAGTCTCAAAGCTGAAGACGCAGAAGAAGATACNATTAAATTTGAGATTGAAGGAGCNCCAGAAGGTGCTGAACTAGAAGATTCAGGTGATGGAACAGGTACAGTTACATGGGCCCCNCCNCTTGATGCTGGAGATGGGCCAGAAGGTTTTAATATCTTGACCATGACAGTTCGAGTAGTAGAAGGAGCTCGAGATGACGAGAAGGAACCACTTTCTGATGAAAAAACTGTTCGGATTCGAGTACAGAACCGAAATCTAATTCCCCTTCTATCCGAAATTGCCGATCAATCAGTGGAGGAAGGCCAAGAGCTGATAGTCGATTTTATAGCTGGAGACAAGGATGAAGATCCGATACAACTAGCGGCTGAAGGATTACCTCCAGGAGCAGAGTTNGTNGAANGTGCTGGTGACGATAATACCGTCACAGGTCAGATCATTTGGATACCGACTTTCAATGATGCAACAGAAGAACCAATTATAGTAACGGTGACAGCCAAAGATCCAAGTGGTTCGACTAAAGAGGGGCAAAATAGCCAGAATTTCAAAATTGAAGTCNCTAATACTAACCAGCCACCTGTAGCCGTGGCTGACGTTACGGTTCCAGAAGTCGAAGAAGGTGAAACACTTCAGTTTTCGGTATCTTTTATTGATCCTGATGGTGATGCCTTGACTTTGGCTTTGGTTGAAGGGCCCCCTGGAGCAGAGTTGATCGATAGTGGTGATGGTAGTGGAACTTTTCGTTGGGCTACAGATTATCAGTCTTATATCCAAGAAGGCTATAAGNCTGTAATTACGGCTACTGACGCTTTTGGTTTGGACAATACTGAGGAGACACCAGTAGAAGTATATATTCAAGTCAAAGATAAAAATCAAGAGCCAAAATTTGAGCCGATCAAAATGCCTCCTCAAGTCATAGAAGGAGATGTAGAGACCNTCGAATTGAAAGCTATAGACCCTGATGATCCTGAAGAACCTATTCAATATAAGCTTCGAGGTAATCTCCCAAATGGTGATGTTAGCGTTGCTGGCTCACAATTGTTGATTACCCCCGCTCTTGGTGACCAAGGCCAATATGAATTAACTTTGGTCGCTGAAGATACTGCAGGTGGTATAGACAAAGTATCCGTTATTCTGATTATTGCTACGCTCAACCTCAGGCCGGAAGTAAGCACAATTGACCCCGTTTACAATGGAGTAGTGGGTGATGAAATTAGTTTCTCAGTGACAGCCAGTGATCCCAACGGAGACGAGTTAGATTTTACTCTAGACGGTAAACCTGATGGTGCTCAATTTGATACTGGTGCATCGACTGGTACTTTCAGTTGGATACCAGCAGTTGGTCAGGAGGGTAAATTTAATTTAAAAATCACGGTTCAGGAAGTNGATGGNGAATACAAAGAATCCATTGAAACTAGATTAGTAGTTATCAAACGGGAAGGTCCTATCCTTCGTAATTTGAAAATCGATGGAAAAAGCAATCAAGCTAAAATTTCGGTTGGACTAGAAGTCGAACAAGCGGCTAGCCAGATTAGTGTNGCCTTGTCTGTATTGACTGGAACAGGCGCTCAGCTTCTTTACAACACTCAAACTCAAGGAAGTCAAACAATAGACTTCACTTGGGACACCACAAGTTTTGGATTAGGTGATGTAACTGAATACGAAATCGAAGCCAAAGCTAGTGATGGTGTCGTCGAAAATATTGTCAAAATTGGACCGGTAATAATTGATAATCTACCTCCTATCATCACACTAAATCAGCCAGGCTCACTAGAGGCTGGAGCTGGTGAATTGGTCGAAATTTCGGTTAACGTGGATGATAATGGACAAGTAGAAACGGTTGAGTTCGTATCTGAAGTGGTTAGAACTACCCTGTCTCCTAATAAAGGAGCTTATCAGTCCAAGGTCGTTATCCCAACAGATGTGATAGATCAACTCAAGTTAGCTGGTATTACTCAAGGTTCTCTACCTTATTCGATATCAGCTACCGATATTGCTGGTAATGTTGCTACCTTACCAACCGAGGATATCCAGATTTTGGATAAGACTCCACCTGAAGCTATCATCGATCAAACTCAATTAAGTGTAGCTCAAGGAGACATAGTTGAGCTTGATGGCAGTCAATCAGCTGATAATAGTGGTCGAATTGCTAGATATGCTTGGGATATTGATTTTAGCGATGGTGCTACTTTCGATGCGACAAGCTATAATGCAAAGCAAGTTAGTTTTAAGGCTACGATCAGTACAACTGTAACGTTACAGGTTAAGGATGAGGCTGGCAACAAAGCCATCACCACCGCTAAAATCGAGGTGTTGGATAACGAAGCCCCACAGCCACCTTTACTTGACCTGGGAATCATAGATGGTCCCATCACAGATAACAGTGTTGAGTTAACAGGTATAGTACAAAAAGCTTCGGATGAAGCCGAGTCAGAAGCTAACGTAGAAATTAGTTACGAGGGACCTAATTCAGATATGGTAACTGCAACAAGTGATAAGAGTGGTAGTTTTGCGGTCACCCTTTCAGGCTTAATTGACGGCCGATATAACATTCGAGGAAGCGCTACCGATGTATCCGGTAACAAGTCTAGTGTTGTCATCCTAACTGAATTAGTAGTTGATAGTACCGCGCCCGAAATTATCATTAGTGGTTTTGGTAGTAACAGTATTTCCACTTCACCTGATCGGGATCGAGACTTCGGAGTCTTACTGGATTCAGTACAATTCAACCGCCTCTCGTCTGACCTGGACGAAACAGGTAACAAGTTGCCGTCGATTCCAATAGAAGTATCAGATGCTGGCGGACTAGAGATCATCGAATTTAAATTGCTGGAAGGTTCGGTAGAAGTTGCCCTATCTGGGGGAAATACTCGTTCCATTTCTTCAGAAATCGTCAGATATTCTGACACAATTACGCCACTGCGAGAACTGATCGATGGTCTTAATTATTCTGTCTCAGTCATCGCGACAGATCAAGCAGGTCAAGTAGGAACTGCGACCTATCAGTTCAAGATTAATGAGGCTGCAGCAGATATAACCCCACCTCAGATTAGCTTTGTTATCGATAAAATCACCGCTGATGCTCGCCCTCAACTGAGATTCGACATAACTGACGATTTGGCAGGATTCGACTTATCCAAGCCAGAGTCAGTGGAGGTTGTCTTAACTGACTCTGATGGAGTTACAGTTTCAATAGATGCGCCACAAATTAGTAGTACAAATAAGAAAAGTGTATCAGTTATTGTAATCCCTGCACTAGCTTTGACCGACAAGCCTGGTAATTACCAAATCAGTGTTTCTACATCCGATATAAATGGTAACTCACAAAGTGCTGACCAACTTTTCAGGGTTCTTGGTGAAGTTGCTACTTCTGCTCCAACCCCGGGACAATCGGATAGGTTTCGGATTTTGACTGAACCCGTTTTTTCGTCTGAACCATTCACCACAATTAGTGGTAGTGTGCCAATCGAAAACATGCCTGGTGGTGGAAATGTCGAAATCTTCGTCAATGGCAACTCAGTTGCACGTTCTAAGATTGACGAAGGTAGCGGAAATTTCTCAGTTAGTGTTCCTTTAGCCGAAGGAATGAACGAAATTTTACTGATTACCGAGGATGTACTAGGACGTAAAAGTAGTCCTTTAAATCAAGGCACCTTCATCCTCGATACCCAACCACCATTGATTCAGTCTTTAGAACCGGCTAGCGGTACAACCTTACGAAAAGCAGCCGAAATCCGAGCCATTGTTAAAGATTCAACAGTAGTGGCTAATAAAGTTAGTGGTGTTGATTCTACCACGCTGAAAGTTCTCTTGAACGATCAACTCTTGACCGATGTCAGAGGCGCCAAATACGATCCGATTTCAGGCCAACTGCTTTACCCAATTTCAGCGGTTTTAGAAGATGGTGAGCATCAGATTAGGATTGAAGTTTCAGATCTACTAGGGAACTCTATTAACATCGAGACCGAATTTATTATTGATGCTGGAATTGAGGATACAAATCCACCAATCATCACAGGTTTGTCGCCAGAGAAAGGTGCGTTAGTAAACTCGGCATCAATTAGTGAACTTACCTTACGTGGAGCGGCCTATGATGTTGAAAGTGGGGTGGAAGAGATTCAAATTCGCTTAGACGGTAATATTGTCAGTATTCAAACTAGAGATCAGGATGAAGAGATTGGTGAAATTGCCTATCAACCCAACAACCTATCAGAAGGTGAACACACACTGACTATTTATGCCCGTGATACGGTTGGTAATAAGCAGACGGTAAATGCAACCTTCTTCGTTGACACGACTAGTCAGATGCCAACTTTAACTATTGCTGGGCCTGAGGCTGACATAAACTCTCAGTCTTATCTCACTAAAAATAATAAAGTCTCTCTTCAAGGAGTGGCTGACCCAGAATCGCGGATCAACCTAACCATAAATGGTAAACCCTCAGGTACAACGAAATCCTCAACCATCGGTCAATTCACTTTGCCTGATTTGAGTTTGATTGAAGGAGCAAATGTTGTTCTTGTTACCGCTATCGATCAGGCTAACAATACTAGCCCTCCTAGTCCTGAACTAGAAATATTAGTTGATAGCCGACCACCTAGCGCTTTCGATCCTCAGCCAGCTCCCGATAGTCGAAATAAATCTCAAACGGTTACTATGTCAGTCAAAGTTGCCGATAATCCTAGTGGTAGTGGGCTAGATAAAGATAGTATTTTCTTTGTACTAGACGGAAATGTCGATGTTTTCGATTTCATATACGACGAAGAGAGCCGAACCGTCTCTTATACACCAACTATTAAGCTTGCTGAAGGTGAGCATTTCTTCCGTATCACAGCCACTGACTTTGCTGGTAATCCACTGACGTTCAACTCGGGTAAATTCTTCATTGATCTTACTCCGCCCAATTTCGTAGAACTGTTACCCACTGACGGCCAGAAGCTATCTAACGATCAATTAGAAGTTACTGCTATTGTTAAAGCGACNGATTTAGATCAACTGACTGGTAAGTTGGTNAAAGATGGTAATGAAATATCAGCANAGGCTGAAGTTAACCTAATCANGGGGGCGATCCGNATCAAGAGTGAAAAACCATTGGTTGACGGTAACTACACCGCTACGATCACAGCTATTGATATAGCAGGTAATACAGTTGAAAAAGAAACCAATTTCACTATCGACTTAGGTACTGTTGACGAAACGCCACCAACCTTCGTACAACAGTTTCCACCGCCAGGTCAACCTGAAATCCCGATTAAAAACTTTAATGCACTTCAATTTCAGATATTGGATGGTGATAAAGGTGTCGATTTCGATGAGATGAGTGTTGAGATCAATGGAGTTACATATAATGATCTATTTAAACCTGGCAGCCAACATCGGTTAAACAGAGAAACAGGTGAAGTCACCTTGTTTATTAGGTTTAATCGTTCACAACTAGAATTAGGAGGTTTGGAAGATCCATTGGAGTTAGGNGGTTTGGAAGATCCATTGGAGTTAGGTGGTTTAGAAGATCCATTGGAATTAGGAGCATTGAACCGACCAATGGAATTAGCTGTTGGTCTGAACTCAGTTGGCATTACCGTTCCTGATATAAGTGGGAACTTCGGCTTGTTTGATTTCTCATTTGAAGTCTCATTGAGTTCACCTGATTCGCCAGATTTCTTGCCTCAGGTAGCACCACCAGCACCGCCTGATGCTTTAACTCTACAAATGTATACGGACTTCTTTATCAACGATATTGGGGTAGAACCGACTACCGTTGTTGCTGGTGAAGTCTTCAATTTTGAGTTTAATACCGACCCCAAGATAGTAGCCGCGTTTTTAGATCTGTCTACCTTGGACTCTAAACTGCTATCAGCAGACCCAAGTACNGATTACAAACAACCAATCGAAGATCTGAAAGCTGATGGTCTATTACCTGAATGGGTAACACTTGATCCTGCGAAAGATTTGGGACCAATCTGGACAGTTCTAGCTAGTCTTTCGGAACATCTACCTAGCGATATTAATGTCGATATTATGAAATTAGTACCATTGGCTTTCCTTGAAACTGATCCACGACCTTTTACAGTTCCTGCCATTGCTAACCGTTATACAGCTCAATTGACGATTAACAAGGATACNAAGATTNCTGGTGGAAGGTATAGTACGCGCCTCTTTGTTGTTAAGGAACGAGAAGATGCTTCGGAAAATGAGACAATTGTAACCAACCGATTCGAAGTTAGCTCTCAGGAAATCAATATTGGTTTCAAAAATCCAGCTCTGGANGAAGAAACTAAGCCACCGGCTAGAAAAAGTCGAAGAGGTCGTAGCCGTTCTCGCCGAGGTTCACGTAACAGACAGATAGTCATGGCTGAAGATGGGACTTTAGTTGTGGAAGATTCGACGTTTGAAGAGGCGGCTTACGAAGTAGTAATTAATGAAAAAGATGGAAAAATCTATACCAATTCACCTGAAATTCCATTGACGGGCCAAGTACCCTTAAGTAAGAANAGAAGTCTGATGGTCGAAGTCTTTGTTAATGGCAACACTATGGGTATAGTTGAAGCAAAATCAGATGGTACTTTTACCATTGACCGTATTATCTTAGAAAATGGCGAAAATACTGTCTCAGCCTTTACACGTAGCGAATCCAAATTACAAAGTCCATTATCTGCACCTAAAACCTATGTGTTAGATTTAGAACCACCGACAGTTGATTTTATTGATCTGCCAAACTACAGTAAAGACTTGGCCTTTACGGTTAAAGTCAAGTATCAAGATAATAGCTTGGATACTGCCGATTTCATCACTTTGATTGTTAATAATAAACCGATTGCTATCGACCCAGCCGAAGGCGATACTAGTAAAATAGACGACTTGATCAAATCAGTTGAAGTAGAGTTAGTCGATGGTGAGAACCAGCTCGTGTTGACAGCTATTGACACTGCTGGNAATGCTAGTTCAATTGTAAAAAGAACTATCATTGTAGATCGCTTACCGCCAGAAACAACTCCAACCAATCTACAAGCTAAGCTAACGTTCTCAGGAACTGAGGTTAAGCTTGATTGGCAGGCAGATCCTGATGCTGGTAGTTATAATCTATATCGTTCAGAAAAACCAATTCTGGCAACTGAACTGAACCGTGATGATGTGAGTTTATTAANAACCACTACAGAGACAACTTTTGTTGATNCTAATGTCGATCCTGAAGTNACTTACTATTATGCACTGACTTCAGTTAGTCCAGCAGGACTGGAAGGTGTTAAGGTTTCGATCAATCGAAATGTAACTATCATTTCAGTTAACAAAGGTGGTACTGCCATTTTAGCTGATGGGACTCGATTAAGAGCTGGTTCCCAAGCGATTGCATCTGACTTGACACTTTTCAATGCTATCACTATTGAAGATTTAAGCTTGGGTGGCCTTCCACCTCTGACCGGAGCTTTATCTGATCAAGCCATTGTTTTTAGTGCTGCNACCCAATCGGGNCAAGCATTCAATGATAACTTTAACCAATCTGTTCAAGTNTCATTATCNTATCCGACCAATAGCCGTCAGGTNGACGTCTACAGGTTAAATTTAGATTTGACTCAANTTCAAGCTGGTCAATCNGATGGTGAATGGGTCAANGTTGCTAGTACTACCGACATTGACGANCCCAATNTTCNAGTAGAATCAGGCTTAATTACCTTCCCTGCTAATAGGTATGGTATTTACGGATTGGCTAAGCCACTGACAGAGCCGTGGGACGTTAATAGCGATGGCCAAGTCGACATTTTTGACTTGGTCCTGGTAGTTAAATATTTTGCTCAAACGGGTGATGATATTTCTGGTGATGTTAATAGCGATGGCCAAGTCGACATTTTTGACTTGGTCCTAGTTGTCAAGCACTTTGGTGAAGTCTATTCAACCGTAGCAACTGCTCCANCTATAGCCTCATTCCAGCAGCCAATTNGCCTCCANNTATCCGCTGAGGTAACTAAAACTGAGAATCAAGGCCTCGATCAAAATATCTGCCAAATAACAGTTCAAGCGGATATGCCTGAGTCCTCACTGAAGGGTTACCAATTAGATTTGGCTTACGATCCCTACCAACTCGGCATAATTGATGTTAGTAGTAAAGGAAAGATTTCTACTAGTTCTGACAGCTTGCGTCCTGTTTACTATCCTGTTCAGCCAAAATTTGGCTTAGGTGTAGTGCAAAACATTGCAGCCGTTAGAATTCAAAATTCCCAACTAGATGATCGCTCTGAAAGAACAGGAACAATACTAGCCACCATAAGTTTGCGTTTAAAGACAGAGACTAAACAAGCATTAGAGAGTTTGAGCTTGCAGAATTTGCGGATAGTCAGTAGTGATGGTCAACTGGTACCTGTAGAAATTGATAGCCGTATTCAACTGCAAGTACAAGAAGAGAATCCGCCGCATCAGTACACGTTAGAACAGAATTACCCCAACCCGTTCAATCCTGAAACTTGGCTACCTTACCAATTGACAGAGCCAGCGAATGTAACCCTTTCCATTTACGATAGTAAGGGACAGTTAGTTCGTCAATTACAAATTGGGCATCAACCGGCAGGCACCTATGCTAGTCGAGACCGAGCTATCTATTGGGATGGAAAGAACGAATTGGGTGAGTCGGTAGCATCAGGCATTTATTACTACCAAATTCAGGCTGAATCGAGCTCTAGTTCTACTTGGAGAAAGACAAGAAAGATGCTACTTCTAAAGTAAGAGTGGCCAAAACTAATCTACTAATTTTGTTGGTGATGAGTTTTCATCTGTACTTGTCACCTCAATGGATCCGCTACTTGAGACGGAAGCAGAAAAAGGATCGTACATTGCTTCGGCAGCAATCGGTGGCAAAACGAATTTACCTTTGGTTATGGCTCGTAAGGCGTAGAAAAATTTAGTTTCCTTCTTCTTTTCAAATCGACCAAAGAAAATTAGTCGGTCGTCCCGAATATCGATGTAACTGGGCTTGAAATTCTGGTCTTGAAGCCAAGAGATCCCTACTCTAGACTCGAGGCGTGGATTCTCAATCTCGAAACCGGCTGGCAGTGCATCTGTGACAACTACGTTATCTAGATCCTGATTTAGAGCCTTGACCGTGATTTCANCTACTACTAGTGAGCCGTGAGGNAANCGATTATCGGAGAAGGGNNTTCCAGATTCAGTCAAAAATCGGCGGCGAACTTCTAATTCTTTGTCAAAGTGATCAATTTTGTTANTGATTGGTACTCCCTCTGCTGTCCAACTTAGGTAACCTTTTCCTTCTCCNTCGATCTTTATCNCCAGNTCTACACCAGACCAGTCTTTTTCGCTGAAAAACCGATCTTGATTAGAAAAAGTCGCATAATCTTGATTATCAACTTGAACTGTGCCTTTGTAAGCTAAACNAGCCTGTTGATTTGAAAATTTCCCCAAAGCTAAAAAAGCAAAAGCATTTTCTTGGGTGGTGCCCCATCGATTATTTTCAGACAACTTTTTCATCAAATTGTCAACCAAAGTTGGTACTGAGGTATGAGTTGGACTAAGCTCTAATAAGATATCTAGCATAATAGCTTGAGAACGAATTGGCGACTTGAAATTGCCTCCTGTTTCTCTCTGGCCTTTGAGGATTGGTGCTTGGTCAGGTAGAATAGCTAATGCCCTAGTTGATTGACCGACTTGACCTAAAGCACCAGCTAGTTGATAAAGAGATGCCCCTGTCAAATTACGGCTTTTGAGGTAGTTCATGGTACTGAGTTCTGGCTGACCAGCAATTGCCAATACGTAACAGGCATAAGCGATCCGTTCAAAATTAGCATCATGATTACTATCCTGACGAGTTTCTCGTCTTAATCCTGTTAACATTGAATCATAGACTCGATCAGAAACTTGATAACCAGCTTTTCTAGCTTCAACCAAAAAATGAGAAGCATAAATGCTACTCCAGTGATTACTGTAAGAGCCACCCGGCCAATAAGAGAAATAACCATTGGGCATCATCATACTTTCTAATTTGGCAATTCCCTGAGTTAAGAAATCATCCCTTTTTTCATTTTTATGATCCTGTTGATCATTGCCGATAAGCAGCATTTTAGCCAAATCAGAAAAATAGAGCATGGGAAAAAGGCGAGAAGTCGTTTGTTCAACACATCCGTGTGGGTAGCTTAAGAGATAAGATAGACTCCCTAGCATTTTCAACATCGGATTTGGAGATAATTTCAGTGTGAATAAACTGGTATCAGTTAAAAGGTCATCTGGNAGTTTGATAATANNGGGTTGATTGGCTACTACTTCAGCCATGCCTGTACGAGTAACTAGAGGGGCCGAGGGGCGTAAGGGAAGTTCAGTTGTTATCTCAGTTTTCTCATTATTACCTTCAGCCNTCAATTTGAAAGCAACGGTTCCGACTGCTTTTTCAGTTTGAACTGAAAATTCAACCTGTTTTTCTTGATTGTTTGCGATGATTAGANTTTTTTTCCTCTCATCTAAAATGGTAACCAAATTGTTGCCTGATAGGTGAACAGTGATTTCTGTTTCGAGCCCGGTACCATTAAAAACTCGGACAGGAATTTTAGCAATATCACCACCAGCCAAAAAACGAGGATAAGTTGGGGTTAGGACGATTGGATCACGAACTGTGACAAAGGTCGATGAAGAACCAAACTGTTCGCCCTGCATGGCAACTGCCATCAAGCGTAGTTTGCCGTTGAATTGAGGAATCTTAAAAGTGACGCTTCCACCACCGTNAGTATTAGGAGTAATCAAACCTGACCAAAGTGAGATAGGTTTCACCCTTTGTACGCTGATAGTACTTAATCGTTTTTTTCGTTGGCCTTCAATCCCATCNCCACCAGTACTAATCGTACCTTTGGCGGATTCTACCTCTGGCAAAATACCCGCGTAAAGATCATGAGACGTAACACCTAATCCTCGTTGGCGAAAGAAGTAGCGGTGAGGATCTGGAGTTTGAAAATTAGTTAGTTGCAAAATACCTTCATCCACTGCAGCTATAGTTAATTGACACTGACTAGGTTGAGCCATAACCTGATTAATCTGAACTTCTACCACCAAAGACTGATTAGGCTGAATCTCTGTCGGCGCTGTTAGGCTAACCTTTAATTGCTTAGCCTCAGTGTTGATTCTGATTGGTATGACTCCAAATGCTCGAGCTGGTGCATGTTGCTCCAATGATCTCAATGATCGAACTAAGATAGCCGAGACGTAAGCATTGGGAGAAAAGAGCGAGTTAACCGGAATATCAATCGTAGCGCTGTTTTCTTTCATTGTCANAGTCTGCCATTCCAAGATTTTGTCCTGTTCTAACGTTATTAANANTTTGCCAGCGAAAGGTGCCTTTACCNGTAGTTGGGCNATCTCNCCAGATCTATAACTTTCCNGATCTAACAATAGATCTAAACGATCAGGATTTTCCATCGCCCAAGGTGAGTATCCCCATCCACTAGTATAAAATGTAATGGAACTTCGGCTACCACTTTCAATTTCTCGTACGGTAACTTGGTATTCCCCGTATTCATCAGGAATGAAAGTATAACGACTTACT
>PBVO01000056.1 GCA_002729015.1 Candidatus Poribacteria bacterium | reverse complement strand
ATCACCATGACCACCACGATCACCATGACCACCACGATCACCATGACCACCATGACCACCATGACCACCACGATCACCATGACCACCACGATCATAATCTTCGAGCTGCGTATCTCCATGTTTTAGCAGATGCACTGACTTCACTATTAGCAATAGTTGCTCTATTCATTGCCAAATATATTGGCCTAGTTTGGATGGATCCACTGATGGGTGTAGTAGGAGCCATTTTGGTTTCACGTTGGTCTTTAAGCTTATTGAATTCAACCAGTGCAGTCTTACTTGACAAGCAAGAACCCAAATCACTAGAAATGAAAATCAGACAATGTATTGAGGTCAATGATTGCAAAATTATCGATCTTCATTTATGGTCGATAGGCCCAAACATATATAGCGCTATTATCTCGGTATTGGCGCGTTCTGCCAAAAAGCCAGAATATTATAAAAAATTGATCTCACCTGATCCTAGACTGGTTCATTTGACAGTCGAGGTTAACGAATCGAGTGAAGAAGACTTTAGTGAATAATTGTTTTTTCCTTTATCTGCTTGACCTGTCAAAGATATATGCTTAATACGGGAAAGTGAAGGTAATAGAAACCTGAACCAGTCTTCAGCTAACAAATTAGGATCCGGAATTCAGAGCGATCCGATATTTTCTGTCTATTTGTTTTCTCGTATCGTACAGACTAATCGGATTGAGAATTCGTTTGTTCTATCGTATTAGAGTCTGATTAATTCACAGGATCATTAATCTAAAATTGATTTAAAACGACCTGATGTCATTATGTTCAGGAAGAAAAGTAATTTTAGACTCCAAGTAGAAGCCAAATGACATCATAGAAAAAAAGCTGGGAAGTGGACTATTATTTTTTGGAATTAAAAACCCTTCCTATATAACTAAAGAATTAGCATGTCAAAATGAAAGCACAGAGGATGAATATCGTATTTCTTTTTTCTGATGAACATGGAGCCTCGGTCATGGGGAATTCTGGTCATTCAGTCGTCCAAACCCCCAATTTGGATCGATTAGCCGAAAAAAGCTACACATTCGAAAACGCCTACTGCAACAGCCCACTTTGTACACCTTCTCGGTTGTCAATGTTGACAGGTCGTTACCCACACCAGATCAATGCTTGGGATTTGGGAGTAATTGCCGATCAACACCGACATAAGACGTGGGGCCACTACCTGGGTCGATCTGGTTATCGGACGGTCTTATGTGGCCGTACACATTTCAACGGTAGCGACCGTTTAATGGGGTTCAGCGACCGATTACTCGATGATTTGCCAAAATGGAATAAATCTAGCGGGCGTCCGCCGACACGAAGACCCAATGAAAGACGTAGTTCTAACTCTCATGTAACCGAATGTGGTTCTGGCCTCCACATTCATACCAACTATGACAGACAGGTAACTGAATTAGCCCTCGATTTTTTGAATCAAGAATCCACTAATGCCAGTAAGCAACCTTTCCTACTCTATTGTGGATATATGCGTCCTCACTTTCCATTGATTGCGCCAGCTGAATTCTTGTCTGGTTATGACCCAAACAAATTAGAATTGCCACCTACGTGGAATCGTCCACTGAATTGCCAGCATCCAGTCATCCAGCACTTGCGTTGGGCTTGGCGAAATGAATCTCCTCCACCCGAGTCTATTGTTCGCTTAGCACTAGCTAGCTACTATGCTTTGGTTTCTGCACTAGACTCCCAAATTGGTCGAATTGTAAATGCTATCGATAGTTCACCTTTAGCTGATAATACAGTCATCATTTACACTAGTGATCACGGGGAGATGGCAGGACATCAAGGGATTTGGCAGAAGCAGTGCTTTTATCAACCTTCAGTTCAGGTACCATTGATGTTACGGTTACCTGCCAATTATTCTGAGACTGGTCGAGTTTCACAAAACGTCTCTCTGCTAGATATTTTACCAACTCTATTGGATTTAGCAGAAGAATCAGCTGATTTGCCTGGCTGTAGTCTGCTAAACATTGCACGAAACGAAAACAACCGAATTGACCGACCAGTCTTTGCCGAGTACCATCATATGGGGATGTTAAATGCTGGATTTATGCTAAAAAAGGGGTTTCATAAATTGTGTTACTACGTTGGTCATTCGCCTCAACTGTTTGATCTCAGAACTGACCCAACAGAAAGCTATAATTTGGCATCGAGGTCTAATTTAGTATCGAAAATGGTGGCCGAGTTACGCCTGATCTGCAACCCGGAAGAGGTCGATAGGCAAGCTAAAGCTGACCAAGTTAGACGGCAGTCGGTCCTTGGTTAGCATATGACAAATATACATCTGGATCAACCCGATGGGAACTATATCGTATATACAGCAAATCAGCCGATTGAGAAATTATAATCTGGAAGTGATATCAATTAATGCCATCAACCTGTTCTATTTGGTACCTTCGATAGTTCTTGCTTTCTCCATTCTTTGTTGCTTTCATAGATTTCACTTCTTTTTGATCGCTTAAAGACATAATTCAATTTTCTAATCCTTGCTGCTGCCAGGAAATTAGCACCTCGAAATGACAACCTGTATTCAAGAAAATCTGCTCTTATATCGCTTCCCGAATCCATTATTTATCTCATATCATCAGTGTAGATAATACTTTTTGTAGATTGGTCTATAATCAAGTGATACCGGTTTTTAAACTAGGTGATGTTACTTCCGATCTCCAACTCAGAGCACTTGGCCAAAGCACTGTGCCCGAATCTAATACAATTTGAAAAAGAATGTTTTTTGACTAAGAATTTAGGAATCAGTCAATAAATTTGAATCGATCGAACCCAAACTATACATTTTAGGACCTCCTTCTCTGATCCAGAGGGAGGTCCTTGAGATGAGAAGGTGCTTAGTTCCCTGATTTTCTAAGCACCTTTCTTTTTTATTCCAAGCGGCCGCTTCTAAGGACAATTAGTGTTACCGGCATTGTCCAGTGTGGGAACTGGTTTGCTTATCTTAGGTGTTCCGTCTTGATCTTTATCCTACTTTCTACTCCTCCCATTAATACTCCCGATTTTATTTATCGGTTACCAGAAACCATACTCCTTTCCACCGCTCTAATCAATAGGCCACTTACCTCACCATGTGAAATTTGCATATTGATTTTACTCGTCTATCATATATTTCGTTGCTTTGACGTTACATGAGGAATCGAATTCATTTGTATATCCCCGACTTGTCGCTGTCATCCTGTTGTCTGTTTACTGCAACATTTATCAAATACGTTTATTAATTGAAGATTTTGGTCTTATCTCCTACCTTCAGTAAACTTTAGGAAGGCACCTTGAGAACTATCTTGCTTTTGCAAAAAATTACATCTATATGAGCAAAGAGCCATAGACATCCGCATTTAGGATCCAAATTTGGCTAGTCGAAAAAATGACAGATCAATGCTTCAGGATTCTAACGTAATCTCCTATAGAAATTAAATAAATGTTGAGTCGTATCATAGCTCGGATCGTCGACAAATAATTTTGACCTATAACCAAGGTAATCGTCGAGCTCGAAGTCCATTATTCTTGATAGGTGAGCTAAGGNGTAGCCGGTTAGAATTTCCCTAAGTGCCTGACTTTTTTTGGATACTTTGACANGAGTCCAATCCTGATGTAGNATCTGTAATGTTTTTGGCGTATGAATTTGTCCCACTGAACTACTACCTTATTCAACTTGATAATCACCAGTACGTACGGCATTCATCAGANAATATGTTCGTTGGTGTAAATTGGTGCTCAATTCGATTTAATCATAAGTCTGCTGAGAGAATTTTATGGAACAATATTTTCAGAAAACCTTAACTTGCCTAGTTTTACATGTATGTATGTTGATGTGTCCAGACTTGTGGGCAGAAGCCAACCGAGAGCTAGCCGAAAAATTTACTATCGAACAAATGGTTGAATATAAATCTTTACCCTCATATTCCCAAGCACCATCCCTCAAAAAGCTCGAAGAAAAAGGAGAAATACCTCCCATCGGGCAGCGTTTACCTGCTGAACCATTTGTNTGGAAAACCAATGTTATGGTTGANGGGCCGGGNGTTTACGGCGATGTGCTNAGAAGNGTCTACGGTGCAGGGACAGAAGGATGGAATTTTGCTGTTGGCCAGATTCAAGGATGGGGAGGGACAGAAGCTTATCGAGAATCCCTGATTAACATTAGTATGATGTGGGTGATGAAAGAACCAGCGCCTGTTCCTAATCTAGCACGTTCTTGGGAATGGGTTGATGATGGTTACACCCTGATCATGAAACTAGTTGAGGGGGTACGTTGGTCCGACGGGTACGAGTTTACGGCCGAGGATGTTATTTTTTCCTACGACCACATTTTGGATGATAAAATACCGAGTTGGCAAACCAAAAGCACCTTTTCCTTTGGAGGACAAGTTACAGAACTCAAGCAGATAGATAAATATACCGTTAGCTGGCACTTTGGAATAGCCTATCCCGTAGTCGCCATATACCAAATGAATGAACGTTTTCCAATTGTACCAGCACACATCTTAAAACAACACCATCCCAANTATAATACTTCCAACAGTTACAATGATTACTTCAATGTTACCCCTTCCGATGCATTGCCAGTGGTTAGCCTCGGTCCCTACATCCCCGTCAGGTATAAACCTGGTCAACAGCTAATATACGTTAGGAACCCTTACTATTTTAAGGTGGACGAAAAAGGTCAGCAANTGCCTTATTTTGACGCTATACAGTTTACTGATGCCCGAGACTGGAGCATTAGAACANTAAACGTTCTAGCGGGGAGTGCTGATAACACACATGTCCAAAAATATGATTTACAACCGGTTGTCTTATCAGCAGCCAGAAAGCCTAATACGCATTTTAAAACCCACTGGGGTGATTGGCGAGTCCCACATCAAATCAATCTCAACTTATCTCTCCATCTTGGTGTTAAGGACAAGAGAGATAAGGCTTTAAGGAAACTATTTCGAAAGAAACAGTTTAGAGTTGCCTTGTCCCATTTAATAGATCGACATGGAATTACCAATGGTGTATTTCCAACCCCTGCNACCAAACCCTGGTATGGTGGTTACTGCGAAGGTTCGACAATGTATGATGAGAGTATGGTGGTTCGTTACCCCTATAATCCAGATGAAGCTAGGCNAATTCTAGCAGAACTTGGTTTTGAAGATATCGATAATGATGGTATTCTGAATTGGCCAAATAATTCTGAAATTTCAGGAGAGGAACTAATTATAGAACTTCGTGCAGGAGGAGAATCACCTGAATGGGTTCAATTGGCAGAAGCTCTGGTTGAACCTTTCAGGAAAGAAGGCGGTATAGACTTAAGAGTCAAACAAACAGGTCGCTCAGCTTCAGCTGAAAGGAATGCGGGATATTGGGAGATGGAGGTAAGTCGTGATATGTCAACCAATGCACCTGAAATTTACCCTCATTCAGTTGGCTCAATGTCAGACACAACTCCTTGGTGGCACATGTCAGGTCCCGGAGGACAAAGAGATCTTCTACCTTTTGAACAAGAGATAGCAACTTTATTGGAATCAACTGTCACCANCCGTTCAGCTGCCAAACTTAAAAAAGTATTTGGTCAGGTGCTAAAATTNTATACTGAAAATCAGTATACAATTGGCATTATGCAAGCCAAGTATTTGGATGCCTACGCCAAGCGACATAAAAATTACCCGGCTGATTTTCCTATACAGCTTTATGGTTGGACTGAAAAGAACGTGCCAATGGAAATTCGATGGGCCGAAAAATCTGATCAATTACCAACCAGTAACTATCTTCAAATGATTCCTAAGCTTTCAGACTACTAGTATTTCATATTGGCCTTTTCTTACTAATATGTTGAACTACATTCTCAGGCGAATATTATATTCTGTACCTTTACTAGTATTGGTGGCNTGCGTTACCTTTTTTATTATTACTTTGCCACCCGGAGATTACATGACAGCTCTGGAAGGTGAACTGGTATCCAAAGCTGGCCTGTCAGCCCAGGAAGCCAAAGAAATCTCAGATCAACTACGCGAGCACTATGGATTAGATAAAACAATCTGGGTTCAATTTGGCAAATGGTTTTTGGGCTTATTAAAAGGGGATTTAGGGTATTCTTTCAAGTTTAGGAAACCGGTAGCTGAAGTAATCTGGACTTTTTTGGGATGGACTTTTCTGATTGCTTTTTGTAGCTTCGTAGTTTCGGCTGTAGGTGGAATTCTACCGGGTATCTATTCCGCGACCAATCAATACGGAATTGGGGACAANTTGCTCACCACCTTAGCCTATATTGGATTNTCCATCCCNAATTTTTTTCTTGCTCTCCTGATGATGTATCTGATGGTCTTTCACTTTGAGGTTAAAAGTGTTGGTGGCTTATTTTCGCCTGATATGGTCATGCAGCCGTGGAGCTGGGCGAAGTTTATAGATTTTTTGAATCATTTCTGGTTGCCGGTTTTAGTGATTGGTGTAGCCGGTACAGCTAGGAACATGCGAGTCATGAGGGGAAATTTACTAGATGTGNTAGATCAACCATATGTGCANGCNGCAAGGGCAAAAGGGTTAAGTGANTTTACCGTTATTAATAAACACGCAGTCAGAAATGCTATTCAGCCCCTTATTATGTCTTTCGGTATGTCTCTTCCTTGGTTAATAGAAGGCTCCCTAACCACTGCTTACGTACTAAATTTACCAACCACCGGCCCCGTATTCCTNGAAGCTCTGCTATCACAGGATATGTATTTAGCTGGTTCATTTTTAATGGTAATTGCAGTCGTAACGATTATCGGTAATATTCTAGCCGATATAGCTTTAGCTGCTGTCGATCCAAGAGTAAGATATGAGTAATCAATATCACTCAGAACAAAAATCATCTTTGACAGAAANATTGATCGATACAGAACAAAACCAACAAATACGCAGATCCCAACTTCAGCTCATATTCCGCCGTTTTCAAAAAAACAGGCTTGGATGTATTGGNCTTTTGGGTGTTTGCATCTTTATANTACTTTCGATCGGTGCTCCTTTTTTTGCTCCTTACGATCACGTCGAACAAGATTACCAAAGGAGTTATTTGCCACCTCAATCCATACACTTNTTTGATCAGGATGATCGATTTCATTTTGTTCCATTCACTTATAAGTACAANAAAATAATGGATCCAGAAACATTCGTTTTTTCTTATGAAGAAGATAGGTCAAAACGATTCCATTTAAAATTTTTCACTCCAGGATTCAGCTATAAATTGATGGGTTTAGTTCCGATAAAGACACATTTTTTGGGAGTAGAAGAACCCGGAACCATATTTTTACTAGGAACTGATGCGCATGGACGAGATTTGCTGAGTCGAATTCTTTACGGGGGTAGNATTTCACTCAGTGTCGCCTTATTAGGTGCTCTTGTGACNGGAATAGTTGGNACNACGATAGGTTCGATATCNGGTTACTATTCAGGAATAATAGATGTACTACTACAAAGATTAGTTGAATTAGTTCAGTGNTTCCCGCANCTAGCTCTTTGGATGGTTTTGAGTGTGGCTTTTCCACCTACATGGCCACCTTTATATATTCTCTACGGTATCGTCGGCATTTTTTCGTTATTATCCTGGCCTTTACTGGCTCGTGAAATACGCGGGAAAGTATTATCCTATCGAAATACAGAATTCGTTTTAGCAGCTGAAGTTATGGGAGTAAGTGCTCCTGTCATCATTGCTCGTCACATTATTCCGCACGTGGCTAGCCATATTGTAGTNGCGCTGACAATTGCNATTCCTTCGATGATTTTAGCCGAAAGTACGTTGAGTTTTTTAGGGCTTGGCATTAGGCCACCGATGGTTAGTTGGGGGCGATTACTAAGAGATGCTCAGAGTCTGCAAACTTTGAACCAGCATCCGTGGATGATGATTCCGGGTGGTTTTATTGTTTTAGCAGTTATGGCTTTTAATTTTTTGGGCGACGGTCTGCGAGATGCAATTGATCCCTACAGTAAATAACCTTTCTAAACTATGCAGCAAATACTAAAGATTGAAGGGNTGAAAACAGTTTTTGAGTCAGACGAGGGCATCGTTAAAGCTGTAGATGGTATAAATTTCGATCTTAAAAGAGGTCAAATATTAGGAGTGGTTGGTGAGAGTGGCTGTGGAAAAACAGTAACTGCACTTTCAATTCTTCAACTTATTAGGCCGCCCAAGGGAAAAATTGTATCAGGTCAAATCACCTATTATTATCCGGATGGTAGAAGGGTTGAGATTACTTCACTCAAACCCAACAGTCCAGAAATGAGAAAGATCAGGGGTAAAGAGATTTCCATGATTTTTCAAGAGCCAATGATGGCACTTAATCCGGTTTTATCCGTTGGTGAGCAAATCATAGAATCCCTGATATTGCATCATCGGATCTCAAAAACGGAAGCCAGAGAAAAGGCCATCAAGATACTAGAACAGGTAGGAATATCGGCNGCAGGAAAAAGGATCGACGAATACCCTCACGAATTTAGTGGAGGTATGCAACAGCGAGTAATGATTGCTATCGCTTTATGTTGTGCCCCTAGTTTAGTCATTGCAGATGAACCGACAACGGCTTTAGATGTGACTGTTGAAGCACAAATACTGGATCTAATTCGGGAGGAACAGAAAAAAAATGGCTTATCTGTTATTATGATTACCCATGATCTCGGCGTCGTATCGGAAATTACAGATACTGTAATCATCATGTATGCGGGGCAAATAGTTGAACACGCATCGACAGCTGAGATTATCAACAACCCCAAGCACCCTTACACAAAAGGGTTACTNCAGTCTAGGCCGCAGATCGGACAGAAGGATCAATTAATTCCTATTGAGGGGGTGGTTCCTAANCTAACTAATCTTCCTGAAGGGTGTTATTTTGCCCCTCGNTGTTCACAGGCCGAAGATATTTGCTACCAGCAATCGCCTCCAACATTTACCCTAAACTCAGATCAATCAGTCAAATGCTGGTTGTATAATGAATAATTGTTTTGACAAAAGTGCCAAATGGAAATCTTTTACAGGTGATAGGGCTGAAAAAATATTTCCCTGTTCATAAGGGAATTTTGAAAAAAATAGTTGGGCATATCAAAGCTATTGATGGTATTAGCTTTGATGTCAAAGAAGGTGAGACTGTCGGTTTAGTTGGTGAAAGTGGGAGTGGAAAGACCACTACAGGAAGATCAATCATTCGTCTACATCCAGTGACCGAAGGGGAAATTCTTTTTCGAATGGATGGACAAATGCGAAATGTGCATCAACTTTCCAAACCAGAGATTAAGAATTTTCGACGGCAAATGCAAATGGTNTTTCAAAATCCATTCGCATCTCTAGACCCGAGAATGTTGATCAAGCACATTTTGCTTGAACCTTTGGTGACTCATANGTTNGGCAGTCGCCAAGATCAGTTAGGNAAANTTGAAGAACTAATATCTGTGGTTGGTCTCAGTACATCACATTTNGATCGTTACCCACATGAGCTAAGTGGCGGCCAAAGACAACGAGTTGGTATTGCTAGATCTTTGGCCCTGAACCCAAAGCTNATCATTTGTGATGAACCAGTTTCGGCACTTGATGTTTCAGTGCAAGCNCAAGTNCTAAACTTATTATCTAATTTACAAAAAGAACTGGGGTTGACCTACTTATTGGTCGCACACGATCTGAGTGTGGTTGAGTACATGAGCGATCGCATCATCGTAATGTATGCTGGAAAAATTGTTGAAATAGCTAAATCAGAAGACTTGTATCGACAGCCAAAGCATCCCTACACAGAAGCGCTAATAGATGCGGCTCCTAAACAAAAATATCATTCGACATCTAAGAGATCTATCCTTCCAGGTGCNATGCCAGATGCGTTTAATTTACCAAGTGGTTGCAACTTCTACGACAGATGCCGTTACGCACGAGACGTATGTCAGCAAACTGAGCCTGATTTAGCTACAATATCGTCCAACAAGACTACTAGCGTCGCCTGCCATTTAGCGGATGAACTCATGCTTGAAGGATATACAGAATAGCAGGTGTTTGATCATTTGAATACTAAAAATACCAATAGTGGAGTACGACTTTCTAAGGAAGTCTGGATCGTAGTTTATGTAGAAGTTGATACAAANTGGTCGATAACAGACAAGAAGTTGTGAGCTCGTTGATACAATCTTGGGCTTAAATTCAGGTTGGTCGAAAAGTGATCTATTGGACTGAGATTAATAAAGTGGATATGATCGCCTTTATATTTTCACAACTTAGAGCCAATAGGCAATCTTCTTATTGGTGTTGCAGACTTGAATTCCAACTTTATCCCTTTGAATACTTATGCTAGAATTTCATTTATTAACAATTTGTTAATGGGTAAGNATTAATGTTTCCTGATATAGCAAAAGAAAAACGTAACCAATTAATTAAAGAGGGTTATTGTGTAATCGATAACGTTCTTAGTGAAGAATTTCTGCAGGAACTGCGAGAAGAATCCGACCGGATGTTGGATGCCATAGATCATCCTCCACACTGGAAATACCAGGGGTCTGACTTGCATGTCAGAGGTCAGGACGAGCCAGTAATAGAAAAACTAATCAATTGGCAACCGGCAACAGATGCGCTAGAATCATTAGGTTTGGGGGATTTTACTTCTCATGGAGGGTTTATCATNCTCAGTAAGCCTGCTGGAGGCCCCCCTTTGTATTGGCATCAGGACTGGATGAAGTGGAATGATCCTATTAGCTGTGCTCCTTGGCCTCAATATATATTCCTGTCTTATTATCTAGTTGATACCAGTATTGAAAACGGTTGCTTACAAATAATTCCTGGTACCCATTTGAAACGAATACCCCTGNACGACCGGATAGTACCTGCACATGCTGAGGGTGGGTACTACGTTCCAGAAGATGATCCAGATATGTTTTGTCAACATCCAGATGCCGTAGACCTGCCGGTTAAAGCTGGTTCATTAGTCATAGCTGAAGGCCGAGTATTACATGCCGCCAGAGCGAATCAGAGTAGCAAGAGGCGAACGCTGCTTTTGGGATGGCATGAACGACCGGTGACAATCCCGAACAATTGGAATGGACACGTACCAGAAGAGATCATTAATCGGGATCCCGATGCGACATATGCTCCAACCAGAAACCCTAGCCTGTATCTAAAGGCTGAAGCGGATTCTGGTTGATTTTGATATCAAAATTTCTATTGAAGTAGCAACATTGAAANNCAAAANTNTATCCTGATTTGANTNNTGNNNAGTATAGATAAANANATGANTNCTAGAGTGNGAGTAGNANGAATTGATAAGGAAGNAATTAAAAATGAGACTGCCTGACTTAACTGAAAAATCGCATAATCCTATCTATTAGAACCGTTTATGAAGCAAGTAACCGATACAGAGAAATTCCTTTTCGATATTCAAGGATATCTAATATTACCAGGCGCAATCGATAAAAAATTGATTGAAGAACTTGATTGCGCTGTCGTTGAAAATGAAGCTATTGACCACGATGAAAGCTGGTCTCATGGGCTACCAATTGTTACAGCGCAACATTTTATCAAAGACGAAAACATCGAAAATCAAGTTAGATTAAATGGTTTACCTCGGCTAGATCCCATCTTTGATCAACTGATCGGTCATCCTTCGATTTTGCCTTACTTGAAAGAATTTATGGGTGAGCCCCAATTGGTGAATACTTGGTCGATTTCAAAATATGCTGGTAGAGTAGCGTCCGGTTGGCATCATGGTTTGCCAACCCGAGAGTATACGGCCGATAATGGGACCATACGATCTCCAATGTTGAATGTGGTAACTATGCTAACACCTAACCACTCTGGTGATGGTTGCTTTATCGTTATACCGGGTTCGCACAAAAAAAACTTTAACTTAAGTCCCAAATGGAGTGTCGCCGGTCTGGAGACACCAGGAGCAGTTGAAATTACGGGTGATCCCGGTGATGTGATGCTTTTCACCGAAGCCTTGACCCATGCGGCTGCGGCCAAAACTACTACACGTAGACGGACAACATTACAATACAACCACCTCCACCGTGATCGTGCTTGTATAATGTGGGATTCTCACAACGTGAGGCATTACTGGATGCCGCCATCTGTCCGATCACGTTTTAATTCGGCGCAGAAATCGCTCACTCGTTGGATGGATTACACGATCCCAGAACGAAGTATACCAGTGGCTGACAAGATTAATGATTGAAAATCCTGGCTGTAAATACTAAATATAATTGAATAATATTTTCCCCTCACCAATTATGATCTGATCCCCAATAGGGTTGCTAATTACTTTGGGGCAGATTATGATTTTGGTCTTGCTTCTTTGCTAAAGATCGTCGCTTTATCCCAGTGAAAAATTATACGATGAACTAATGATGATACTTCTTGCTTATATTACTGATGAGTTGATATTCTGATCATCTAACACCGATAGGAGATAGGATGCAAACTTCGTTTATAGACTGTGTGATAGAGAATGGTTTTCTTAAATCTTTACAAGATAAAAACTCTGGCCAAAATTACATTGCTCCCAATGAGTTATCCCCACTATTAAGCATACGAGTAGGGGGTAAGACTTTCCTGCCAAATAGTATGGAGGTTATAGGTTCAGAAATGATGATTCACTATAACCAGACAGGTACCCAAATTAAGGTTGGATCTTGTGAATTGGACACGCATTTGACATTTGAGATTATCTCCGTTGACTCTGACTGCCCACTTGAATTAGTTGTTTGGGGACCATATTCAACGACTATCGGCCAAGTAATTGGAGACACTATAGGTGTGGTCAGAAATTCTAGATTTGCTATTGGTATACAATCTCTTAACCAAAAAACTTTGGGCGGGTTCCCTGAAACCGAGGACGATATTACTCCCAGCTACAGCATATTTGATCAGGACAGTTATACAGATATATCCAGCGATTTTCAGCAAGAGAAAATCTTTCGAGGAAATACTGCTAAAGGAACAGATTTTGGTAGCGTTTTACAAGCATATTGTCGTAATCGAAGTAGGGAGCGGATGATACCTAACTGGAATTATGAAACATATACGGTACCAGCTTTTGAAGATGGGGGGATTATCGGTAGTAAAATCGCATTGTTTGGATGTCCAACCCAAAAGGTACTTGACATAATCGGGAGCATTGAAATAGCTGAAGGACTACCACATCCTACGATAAATGGTCAGTGGGCCAAAGAATCCTACGAAGCAACAGCTGCGTATCTAATTGCTGATTTCAGTGAAGGTAATATCCACCAAGCCTTAGAGCTCGTGAAGAAAGCAGGTCTCTCATATCTTTACCATAGTTCTCCTTTTAAGAATTGGGGACATTTCGAATTGAAGCCAGAATTATTTCCTAACGGCTGGGATGGTTTCAAGAATTGTGTTAAAGCTGCAGCCCAAAGCGACGTTCAGATTGGTTTTCACACTTTGTCGAATTTTGTTACAACTAATGATCCTTATGTAACACCAGTTCCAGATAGAAGATTAGCTAAAGTTGGGTCAACCTATTTAAAAGACCATATCGACGATATCCAAACCGATATCTGGATAGAAAATCCTATTTTTTTTAAACAGGAAACTGAACTGAACGCAATCCTGATTGAAAATGAGTTGATATCTTACGAAAAAATTAGCCATCAAGCCCCTTGGAAATTGATAAATTGTAGGCGAGGTGCTTGGGGAACTGACCCTTCGTCCCACAAAAAAGGTTGTCAGGTTGGAAAATTAGCCGACCACGGCTACAAGGTATTTCTCACGGATCTAAATTTATCGAAAGAAATATCTGAGAGAATTGCTGATTTCTGTTCGTATACCGGAGCAACCCAAATTTCCTTCGACGGTCTTGAAGGAAATTTTTCGACGGGTCTGGGCCAGTATGGTCGAACTCTCTTTACAATGGCTTGGTATGAAAAGCTTGATCCACATCTCAGAGGAAAGGTTATCAATGATGCTAGCAATCCGGGACATTTTAATTGGCACGTTTACACCAGAATGAATTGGGGTGAACCGTGGTATGCTGGGTTTCGGGAAAGCCAAACGCAATATCGGTTAAAAAATCAGGACTATTTTAGTCGTAATCTGATGCCACACATGCTTGGCTGGTTTGCCTTGAGAGAGGAAACTAGCGTTGAAGATGCAGAGTGGTTGCTGGCGAGAGCTGCGGGCTTCGATGCTGGTTTCGCCTTAGCCATGAGTTTAGATAGTAGCGCACAGCAACAGGCTGATGATAGCTCTGTTGGTAAGACCAATAACAATGTAGAAAATATTATTGAGGCCGTATCCCGATGGGAGACAGCCAGAATGTCTGGTGCTTTCCCGAAAGAAATCAAGCGTGATTTGCAAGATATCNATAAAGAATTTCANCTNAAATCNGTTNCGGGAGTCNGNGACCAATGGGATTTATTCCCGATTTATTCNCATAANGAAAAGTTNCAACTTANGTCTAATACTGNTCGANAATCNTCCGTTANATGNAAAATTNATAACCCNTATCAAGAGCAATATCTTTCTTTTACTGTNGAAATACGAGGAGANAGTNGCGTNTCCGGNCTTACGATTGGTACATCAGANANNTCATANATACAAATTGAGCGTCAGCTTTTNCCGGGAGANATCGCTAANTTTGAAGGNNTCACAAATNTTGTGTTTTACTCAAATCAGTGGCAGAAATCNGGCCAACAGGATGTTGATCCTAGCCAGATTTGGGTTAAGNNCGGGTATCANGATATCGAAATCANANGTCAAGNGGNGAATNNCATNTCAGACATTCATATTGAGTTTCGGACTNTGGGACCTNCTATTCGGCTTCGATCNAGCTGAATAANTAAATGAAATTNNGGNTGANGACNNNAAAAAANANNCGAATTCNACTCAGTNANTNTGTCGTNATAAGATATGGGTAANTTGCCTNGTTGTGNGGATTANGTNATTANGTTCGTNGGCTTATCAAAGATACGGAGATTTCATCNATTAAANTCNNNCACTTGGCATTATNCGATTCAGTCAAACNCTATNGCTGATTNTCTNNTATTCTTGTTTATATATAANCTAGCTANTNTANTATANAAANGGTTACCTAAAGGATAAATATATGTTGACATCATCGGAAATGAAACAGTTTCAAGACGAGGGTTTTTTAGTTTTTGAGAATCTAATTCAGGGACCTAAGCTTGAGCACTATGTAGAGGTTTTTAATGATCTTGTGGAAAGAAGCCTATCTACGCCCATTGGTACTCCTCATTGGTCTTTTGAACTTAACGAAGATCGTGAACAAAACCAAGATCTACTACATAAGATTCAGGGAGTTTGTGTTCTAGAGTCAAAAATCTTAGACCTAGCCAAAGAAACAGTAATACTGGACCGTGTCGAATCACTTTTAGGGGAAAATCTAGATGTATTCGGTACTAAATTCTTTCCCAAACTTTCTGGAGGGGGCACTTCCGTCTTTTGGCATCAAGATAATTTCTACTTTGGAACACAATCTGATGAAATAATTAGTTGTGCCATTTACTTACAAGATTCCGATATCGAGAATGGATGTTTACGAGTCGTTCCCAAAAGCCACCTAACTGACGAAATTGCTCAGCACCACAGCAAAGATGATAGCTATGGTAGTTGGGTGGAAACGATTGACGAGTCACAAGTCGTGGATGTCGCTGTTCCAGCAGGGACGGTAGTGTTTTTCTCNGCCAATCTTCTTCATGGTACACACCCTAACACCAGCCAACGTAGTCGATANAGTACTGCTTGGCATTACATTCCGGGGAGTTTAAATCTAGAACACTTCCCTAGAGATGGATACGATGATCGGCATATTGTGCGTGGNATTTAGGTTNATAACTAAGATATTTATGAGTTGGATTATCGATTTTTTAATAGAATCATGTTTTCCTTTCTTACACTCGATTTATAAATAGCTGACAAAAGGACTAAATTAGATTCGTGCAAATTCCATTGGAGTTACAATCACCACAGAAGTCGATGGTTGATAGTCCACATTTTTCGCCAAGCAGCGAATTTGATTGTCATGATCCTTCAAACATAATTTTTCATGATCAACTTTACTATGTTTGGTATTCAAGGAATGTGGGAGATCATGAGTATGTGACCACACACTACGCGGTGTCTTCTGACGCTAATAATTGGACACTGAGAGGTGAAGCCTTACCTTCAGGTAAGGCTGGTTCTTGGGATGAATCCGGCAATCTAGCACCCTATGTGGCTTTTTGTGAAGGCTTGTACTATCTCTTTTATACTGGATTTCGAGACAGTAATTTATCGACACGACACTTAGGATATGCAGTAGCAGAAACACCTGCTGGGCCTTGGTATCGTTCTCAAGAAGGACCTGTTTTGAAACAAAGTACAAATCAAGAGGAATGGGATAGTGATATGATGGGAGATACTAATCTCGTTTATCGTCAAGGNAAATGGTGTCTTTACTTCAAAAGTAAACGATCAGGAGAATTACCTTGGCAAACGAGTGTTGGTTTGGCTACGTCTAAATCGATCAAGGGGCCCTATATTAAACACCCAAACAACCCCCTTTTTGCAGGACACGCTTTCTCAATCTGGGTGCATCGATACGGCTTAGCCGCAATCCGAGGTCGATATTGGACTGAGATATTATGGTCGGAAGATGGAGTTAATTTTGTTGATACAGGTGGTCGGATGAAAAATCAATCAACAGGTTTTTATTGCCCNGAAAATTTTGAAAATGGAATCAATGATCGGGGTGTTGATTGGGGCTTCGATGTTGTAATGACAGACGGAAATAGGTATTTACAAAAATTTCACTGTCCAATGAAAGTAGTTAATTGAGCATGGATGATTGGTAAAACAGGCAAAACTAATAATCAAAAAAGACAATATAATTAGTAAAAACATCGTGAAAAAACACGCGTTTATGCTGCTTGCACCAAGAGTGATTAACACGAATAGGATACTAGGTGAAAGCTACAAAGATGAATATTTGTATTAAACTTTGAAAAACTAAGTTGCCAAGTTACCTTCTAAATGAATTTCGACTCTCATTATTAACTCATTCGCATTCATATNTGTTTNGTATTTGGTAAAATCCCTCTTCAGGAAATTAATTATGAGTAAACTCACTACCCAGATTTTAAAANATTGCCGCTCTCATTTTGATGAGATTGTCTCTATCCGAAGAGATATTCATATGTATCCTGAAACTGGATTTGATGTTCACCGAACTGCAGGTATTGTTGCTAAGCAACTAGAAGATTNGGGACTNAAANTTCNGGTAGGTGTAGGACAAACAGGAGTAGTGGGCGACATTAACGTAGTTGGAGCAACTAAACGGATAGCATTGAGAGCTGATATGGATGCTTTGCCTATGCAAGAGCTAGGGACCCCTGATTATAAATCTAGAATTAAGGGCAAGGCACATATGTGTGGACATGACGCACATACGGCTATGCTGATTGGTGCTGCTAAGATAATCAGCAAACTGAAGAATGAGTTAAAGACCAATGTGAGATTTATTTTTCAACCCAGTGAAGAACAATTTCCTGGCGGGGCGGCNGCTATGATTCAGGATGGAGTTCTAGATTCTGTTGATCAAATTTATGGCCTGCATGTCTGGCCATTACTGGAAACTAGCCAGTTTGCGGTCTGCCCTGGCCCAGCTTTTGGCCAACCAGATGTATTTGAAATCAACATTAAAGGTAAAGGCGGACATGCGGCCTTCCCTCACTTGACTACTGATCCTATTTCAGTCTCTAGCCAATTCGTTTCAATGCTACAATCCATCGTTTCCCGGAATATTGATGGGCTTGAGTCTGCAGTTGTCAGTGTTACTCAGTTTCACGGTGGGACAGCTAATAACGTGATTCCTGAAGCAGTGAAACTGTCAGGAACTGTCAGAACNCTAAAAAAAGAGGTTCAGGTTAAAGTGCGACNTCGNCTAGAAGAACTACTGGCAGGTNTTACCAATGCTCATGGTGCAACCTATGATTTATCATATCAGGAAGGTTATCCCGTAACCTATAATCATCAACCGTGTATCACTAAGGTTTTATCAATAGCAGAAGAGATCGTTGATTCGGATAAGGTTCTTTACCCTTACCCACCAATTCTGGGAGGAGAAGATTTCGGTTATTATTCACAAAAAGTACCGGCCTGTTTTATCTTGGTAGGTGCTGGTAATCAGGATAGAGGAATCGTTAACATGTGCCATGACCCTCGCTTCGATATTGATGAAGAATGTCTGATTTACGGAATGGCTATGCATGTTGGACTGGTTATTAATTAGGTCAAGCCCTAATGCCAGATATATTCAATCAGGCTGCTATCCAGCCCGAGGCATAAGAACTTTTCTCAGTGGATTTCCCAAATCCGGATGCGCTTATTTCTTAACAAAACNCCTTCCGTTCTTTTCGTAATTGAGTTGTTTGACTCAGTTCAGTATATTGAGTCATAGAAAAAATAGCTCTATNAAATCAATCAAAGAAAAGAATAATCTCCTAAGAATAAAATTTTATTGACCCTCTCTCATATTGTGTACTATGACTGTTTTTCACACTAAATTANGAACGGAGGAAACCCGTGAACCGAAAAGCAAAAATCTCGTTAGTGAGTTTTGGCCCTTTAAAAAGTAGCGAGAAAGATCGGCTTAAAAAGACATTAGCTAAAATGGAAGACTGCGTTGATCAATCAGCTCAGCTAAAAAGTGACTTGATTGCTTTTCCTGAAATTTGTAATTATCTGGGAGATATTAATCCATGGCAGTTTGAGCCNCTTGACGGCCCCACAGTAACTGCTATGAGTCGNAAAGCTAAGCAACACAACTTATATGTGGTTTGCCCACTTGGCACTATTGAAAATGGGAATAAATACAATAGCTCAGTTTTGATAGGTCGAAATGGAGAAATNGTTGGCGTCTATCACAAAAACTTTCCAACCCATGCGGAACTAGACATTGGGATTATTCCTGGTATAGAGGCTCCAGCTTTTCAAACTGACTTTGGTCGGGTAGGACTCAGCATTTGTTTTGATATCAACTACTGGGAAGTTGGTTCTGAATTATGTAAAAATGGATCTGAGTTAGTTATCTGGTCATCTATGTGGCCAGGTGAACGAATGTTGACTAAATGGGCAATTGAGTTTGGTTTCTACATTGGGTCTACTTATGCCCGACAATCTACCTTTGTAGATATTGCGGGTCGAGAAATGCTAACAAGTAATCGTAACATTAGTGATGCTGCAGGTAAATCGCCAGTCTCATCACTAGATTTGGATTTGAATCGACGTTTANTGCACCATGATAATAACATTGAGCGGTTACAGGAATTATATAAAAAATACGGGGCGACGGCTGCCTATTGTGAATGGTTACCTCAAGAATGCCTGATCGTTTTTGGGTCTCAGATTCCAGGTATATCAAGCGATGAATTGATTGAAGAGTTCAAGATAGAAACGATGCGTTCCTATCTTGCTAGGGTCAGGAAGGATCGTCAATTAGCTCTAAATCATCAATATCCAGTAGTAGGGTCAGATTTCTGAAATTCCAGACAGTTCGTGAGTACAAGTCTATTTTAAAAAATATCGCTAAGTAAAAGGAGTACCGATTTGGGTACCCCTTTCATCGAATGATCACTGAACCGTTACTTATTCTGATTAGACCGATTTGGATTATATTTTAGGTCGAGCAAAAGTAATTTACATGAATGAGATAGAACTTCAAACTGGTAATTATTGTTCTTCTTGACCATAAAATCTGAGACAGTTCTACTCCCACTCAACNCGCGGTCCATCTACATAATCTAGAAAGCGATTGGCNACATCTGCTTGGCTAGTATCACCAGTATGAACGNTCACGCGCCACCNAAAAGTTAGGGATTCATTCTCAGGCAAGTGATAATCAGGCTTAAACATCCAACAATTAGGAGCAAACAAACCATAACCACGTACATGCCAAGTAGTTGGATANCGAAAATTTTTCGGATGATCAAAAANGGCGAACCCAACAGTTTCTCCATTATCAAGAGGNCCATAATAATCCATCCAATGAGATGGGAGNGACCAGCACCCTTTTTCATCTGTGGCACCATAAGCATTACGCATACTGCCTTCGGCATTGGCATTCATCGATGGGTTAACCCGAATGCACAAAAACCCTCCCTCTTTGGTGTCACCAATTGTTATTGAACCGTGAGAAGCTTGAAGAGTCAGTGAAACATCAAGTACTACGGATCCCCGATCTGAATCAAATAATCGATAGGATCGGCTATCGGTCATTAACGGCCTTTTATCTTCGTACCAGGTATTTTTTGATTCTATCAACAACGAAAGAGGATTGTGAGAAATCGATATGTCATCTTGTTGAGTATGNCCAAATCCAGGCCGATCGGCTTGCTCGTTCCAACAATCGACGCCATTAATTGCACCTTGCATCAAGGTTAAACCACGTTGCCAAGGATGTTCACCTTTGGTCCAAGCCCCCATGGGCTCACGTAGCATGTTGACACCATTGGGTGAAAGAATCGGGTTGATAACTGGCTTGGGATAGTTGCTACNATGATGAAAGGTCATGAAAGGAGATCCAGCCAACGAAACNTCTAATTTTCCGTCAGAGTCATTTGTGACAATACCCGCAGCAGCAGCTTCAGAATCCAATTCCGAAACATCAAAACTTAACTGTGAATTACCTTCTATGGCCGGCAAATTGAGATGGTATATTGCAGAAGATGGGTCGCGCTCTGCTATTAATCTCTGATTTGGACCTGTCAATTCTAAAAGAGGCGATTCAAAATCTTCTGGTGCCGGAATACTGGCTAAATGCGCTGGGCGTGAACGAGGGACGGAAAGNGTCAATTTCATATATTAAATCTCCCAAAAAATAAATAGGCGAATGTTTTTTTGAATGGATCTCAGATAACNTTTACGGGCACAAAAAAAGCCGAGGGGGGCTCGGCAGGTTTCAAAAACTCATCACAACTCGCCGTGATCCTATCAGAATTGGTCGTTTCTGTCAATGTGTAAAACTACTTTAGTCCACTATAGGTTTTGGCTTTGTATTTGACAAGATTAAAGTGCAGCAAACTTGACGAGATATAAGCGGTCGTTTATAGTTGGCTAAATTTTCCCTTTCAATATACCAGTAAAATAAGCTCGTCTAAATCAGTGGAGGAGTAAATGACAGANTACGATGATTATTTGATGAAATCCTATCACCTAAGAGACCAGTTGGTTGGTGATAAATTCAGACCTAAGTATCATTTTGTTCCACCGGAAGGTCGATGGAACGATATTAATGGGGCTATTTACTGGAATGGACGATACCACCTAGGTTACTTGCAGAAGATTTCTAACGGCCCTAACCAACTTGATTTTTCAAGTTGGCAGCATATCTCAAGTCGGGACTTGTTACACTGGACTTATCATAAAGCTTATCTGAGTGAACCATTGGAAGGTTCAAAAGGAGATTATTTTAATAGTGGCGATGCTATGGAGGGTATGGAGACTCCAACCATCATCACTAATATGCCACGCAAAGGTATCTGTATCTATCAGTGCCACGACGATAATCTAGAGCATTGGGAACCATTGGCTGAAAATCCTGTTATTTCCATCGAAGATGGACGGAATCACAGTTCTAAAGCACTTCGTCCTGAGGCTAAATTTCCAGATTGCGTGATTTTTGACCCCAGCGGTTGGAAAGAAGGTGATACCTATTACGCTTTAATAGGTAATAAAAATTATCAGGATGGTTATGAAGGTGATTCAACCAGTCTTTTCAAGTCAAAAGACCTAAGGTCTTGGAAATATATTGGCCCCTTTTATAAATCAGATCGAAAATGGACAGGAGAAGAAGAAGATTGTGCGTGTTCTGATTTTTTCCCTTTTGGCCAAAAACATATGCTATTAATGCATACACACCAGCCTTATAGTAAGTGCCAGTATTATATTGGACAATATAAAAACGAAAAATTTTATCCCGAAACGCACGGTCAAATTAGTTATCAGGGAAGTATGTTGGCTGGACCAGAAACCTTGATTGATGGAAAAGATAGAAGATTATTTTGGGGATGGATTCGTGATGCTCAGTCTACCGGAAGCCATGGTTGGAATAGTATTATGACGGTTCCTTGGCATTTTACGTCAACATCGGACGATAAACTAAAAATTCAACCGGTAGAGGAGTTAAAGGCTCTGCGCTATAACCAACAAATATTCACTGATGTTGATTTATCCTCCAAAGATGAGATGGTTATTGATGGATTGTTTTCAGACTGTATGGAGCTAAATTTAACTATCGATTCACTAAAATCAGACCGATTTGGTCTAAAATTATTCTGCTCACCCGACGGTGAAGAACAAACTACTATAGTTTATGACCATACCCAAAAGGAATTTGTAGTTGATTTTGAGAGATCGAGTACGAACCAAGAACTGAGTTATCCTTGTGGCCAATTCGGAACGTCACTCAGTACTGGAAATTTCAAGCAAACGGTCCCTTACAATTTAGGAAGGAAGCAAGCCTTAAATCTCAATATTTTCGTCGATAGATCGGTGATTGAAATTTTTGTCAATGGTGACATATGTATTGTGCAGAGAGTTTATCCTACTCGAGAAGATAGTCAAGAAGCGCGGTTGTTTACCAAAGACCGACCAATTAGAATCACAAATATCACCAAATGGGATATGGAATCCACAAACCCTTGGTAAAAAACAAAGCTATCAATTTCAACGGTTGAAATGAGCTTATACCTAAGACTTACCCACTAATCAGAGTGTTATTGTTTTTAGTTAGAAAGAGAAATCCAGATGAAAACGAAAATTAACCTACTATTGGTTTTTATTTCTATGACCAGTTGTAGTCAAGAGATGATGCT
>PBVO01000135.1 GCA_002729015.1 Candidatus Poribacteria bacterium | reverse complement strand
CCACCAGCTACCAAGTCAACCTCAATATCAAAATCGACTTCGATCGGACTTCCCGTCCACTTGGAATCATTATGCCATTTTTGGCCATTAATCCAAATTTGGGCATGGTCATCTTGAGCTGGAGAGATGATGGCTTTCATGTCCTCAGGAGCTTGTATAACGATAATCTGCCAAGTATCAAAGTTACTTTCATCCGCCATCCCATAACGAGAAGACATATTTCTACCATTACCAGCAGCTGGTTCAAACGTTGCACACTTCCATGCGCCCTTTGCTCCCTTCATTGCGTGCTTCTTAGCAAAATCAAGTTTAATATCTTGAGTAGATAACAAGCCTTCGATAGTTGAAAGCTCTGGCTGCGTCAATTTTCCTTTAGTAGCCTCGTCGATATGGTCAATTGGTGCTGAAGGTCCAAAACCACCATTATTCATATATGGCTCTGGAATATACCAGCTATGAATCCAAGGTGCTTTTTCTCTTTTGGAATCAAGTCTGGCTTCTTTCGGTTCTTGCATTCCATCTCCTTTCAGTGGCCCACCTTTTATGACCTTACCAGCTATCGCTGATTGGGAGATAAACGCCATCGTAGCAACAAGCAATAACGAAAAGACAATTTTAAGTTTTGCCATATTTTAAATTTCTCCTTGAACAATTTTTTCAGTTTACGACATTTACCCTTTAGTTTTTCAAAACTCCATGGTCAGTCAGACCGATAGAGCTCCGCCTTCAATCTAGCACAGTTGAAAAAAGTTGTCAAGACTTTGTTAGTTTACTTAATCAGTTTTCTATGGATTCTGTAACAATTTCGGAAGGCATTAGATTGTCAGCTGTGATTACACAGCGGAAGCTAATAGCATAGCTCATATCTGTATCTGGTCGGCGAAAGTCTCGGCGAGCTACATGTTGTTCAACTGCACCCAGTAGATAAAGGCCTCCTCTGATCACTTTGTAAGTGCCATTTTCTGGCCCTTTTGGATTATTAACCGGTGAAGAAGCATAATAGTCACGTTGATACCAGTCTGACACCCACTCAATAGCATTACCTGCCATATCATATAATCCGTAGCCATTGGGAAGATAACTACCGACCGGTGCTAAGGTGTCGTATCCATCATCGATGTAGAAAGTACGAAGCTGGTCGTGGCCCAGTTGTCGCAAATTTTCACCATTGAACAACAGAGTTTCTATGCCTTCTGGACTATCCACTAAATTCAGCAGGAAAGCACGTTGGTCTTCATCAACTTCTGAACTGCGTAGAACCTGGTTGCGAACCATATAGACTGGGTCGTAGCCAACATATTCCAAGATAGGAAACATATTTCGGTCGCCAAAATTACACTGGCTACCGTCAGGGGGGTCATCTCCCCAAGGATATCGTTTACCGACCAATCCACCACGTGCGGCGTATTCCCATTCAGCTTCCGTTGGTAATCTTTTACCTACCCACTCTGCGTAAGCGGCGGCCTCATACCAAGTCACAAAAATAATTGGGTGATCATTACTAGGCGCAAGTCGTGACATTTCAACACCTTGCCCACTAGTTCTAACGGGGCGGCCTGTTGCCTCAGCAAATTTTTTGTACTGACCAATTGTAACTTCGTGTGTATCCATGTAGAAAGCACTTAGCTCAACCGTATGTACTGGTCTAGGTGGCTTTTCACCGCTTTGCTCTTCTCCCAACATCGCTTCTGGATATAAGTTTGCATCCCCCATCTGAAAACTGCCACTTGGTATCAGCTTCATTTTGCTCTGATCCTTTTTCCAAACTAATTTCAGAGGTCGATCCTTGTCATCGTTTTGGGTTAAGTACTGTTCCTTGACCGCATCCGGAACCAAATCACAACTAGTTGGTATGATTAGACACAATAGAACCAGAATTATCCTGGCTAACAAAAGTTGTACCCTATTAGATATCAATTTCTAACTTCTCCCACTGATTGGTCATTATGGAATTTGTGCCCCTTGTGTTTCTACGTATAACGAATAAATAGACTGGCTACCCGCCATAAACAATCGGTTACGTTTAACACCGCCAAAACAAAGATTAGCACAAATTTCGGGCAAATGAATTTTTCCGATTAAATCCCCATCGGGAGCAAAAACATGCACTCCGTCATAGCCTTCACCAACCCAACCAGCACTAGACCAAACATTACCATCTATATCACACCGAATTCCGTCAGCCAAGCCATCACCCATGTCACAGAAAACTCGTTTGTTTTCGATTTTTGAATCATCAATGATATCGAAAACATAGATTACCCGTGGGCAGTCTGGATCGTGTGTAGCTCCAGTATCGGCGACGTATAACCGTTTGAGATCAGGAGAAAAACATAATCCGTTAGGCTTGCCCAATTCACTAGTCAAAACTGTAGCTTGACTGGTATCAGGACTGAGACGATAGACATTAGTTGAAATCTCTAATTCACCCAGATTCCCTTCATAGTGAAAGAGTGAACCATAACCGGGATCAGTAAACCATATCGTATTATCAGGATGAACAATAACATCATTCGGGGCATTAAGTTGTTTACCTTCAAAACTATCCATCAATATAGTAATTGTCCCATCATGCTCAGTGCGTGTAACTCGCCGAGTACCATGCTCACAGGATATTAATCGTCCCTGTTTATCCCGCGTGTTCCCGTTACTGTAGTTAGACGGAGATCGAAATACACTGATTTGGCCAGACTCTTCGTCCCACCGAACTTGACGATTATTTGGTATATCACTCCACATTAGATAACGACCATCACCGAACCAAGCTGGTCCTTCAGCCCATCTCATACCAGTACAAATGCGCTCGATAACCGCATTGCCAATAATGTACTTTTTGAAACGATCGTCAATGACTTCAATTGCGGGATCTGGGTAGCGAACAACACCGTTCTCCCAATCTCGATCCATCAGATACTTGCTCATCAGGTTTCAATCTCCTTGATAAAATAGTTTGTTGTACTTTACGNAACCGATTATATCCAANCGGTTTCGAACCATCANTGNNCTGGACGTTCGAACAAAATAGCAATNCCCATCCCACCACCTACACACAAAGAAGCTAAGCCATAGCGTACCNCNCTTCTTTTCATCAGGTGTAAAAGGGTTGTGCTAATACGAGTACCGCTGGCTGCTAAGGGATGGCCCAAAGCTATGGCGCCACCATGGACGTTCACTTTTTCTGGATCCAANCTCAATTCAGAAATTACTGCGAGCGACTGNGCNGCGAATGCTTCATTCAGCTCAAAGAGATCAATTTGGCTGAGGTCCAAACCATTTTTTTGAATTAATTGCCGAATGGCGTAAACAGGCCCAAGGCCCATATATTGAGGGTCTAAACCAACATTAGCATAGGCCTTGACATATGCTAAAATATCCAGATCAAACCGCTTTGCTGTCGCTTCAGACATCATCATGACTATAGAGGCGCCATCATTAATACCTGAAGAATTACCAGCGGTTACACTACCTCCATCCTCAAAAACAGGATTCAGTTGAGCTAAAGAATCAAGGGTTACACTCGGTCTGGGNTGTTCGTCCAAATCGAATTTAGTNTTTGNATGTNTTTTTGGGTTGGAAAGTGGAACAGGTACAATCTCGTCCTGAAACGCCAATTGACTTTGAGCTNGATNATACTTCTGTTGGCTTTGGTAGGCGAATAAATCTTGGTCAGCACGTGAAATCGCATACNTCTTAGCTACGTTTTCTGCTGTTACTCCCATATGGTAGTTGTGGAAAGCATCAGTTAATCCATCCTGAAGTAAGAGGTCACGCATTTCTAGATGTCNGAGTTTATTACCCCAGCGTGGACCGTTTACCATAAAAGGGACTGAGCTCATACTTTCCATTCCACCAGCCAGTATGATCTTAGTGTCATCCAACATAATACTTTCGGTTGCATGGATNATTGATTTCAAGCCAGAACCGCAAACTTGGTTGACCAAAGTAGCTGGAATATGATTAGGTAAACCCGACTTGATAGTNGCTATACGTGCTGGATTCATTCCACAACCGCTACTGTAGACCTGTCCCAGGATAACTTCGCTGATGGTATGCGGCTGAATCTGAGTAGATTCAACGACATTTTGAATCAAAACAGTCGTTAATTGATCAGCTGAAAATTCTCTCAGTACACCACCGAAACTACCAATTGGGGTCCGAACCGCCCTGACAATAACAACTTTTACCATGGTTGGAGNCTCCCATTATCAAATTCCTGTACTAACAGCAGGTCTGGACATAATATTTTTCCAAACCAACGAACAGGGGAATACAATTTAGTTCTGTAAATTTTTATCTTCAAACCCAGTTATAGCNTAGCGTCATTCAGTNGAATCATCGGTATCCAGCAGATCAGTTGNCTCCGATGGTAAGTCTCGGGCACAACGGAATCCAACTTGGGCATTGGCTGAATGTGGCAACTCTAGATTTCGATAGGCAATGCTTAGAGCATCTTTNTTGTATAGCCAAGATCCTCCCCGTAANATCCGGTATAATCCGGTATTAGCCCCAATCGGATTATAAGAAGGTTCTTGTTCTTTGGCGTTAGAGTAGTAGTCAGCCTCATACCAATCGGAGCACCACTCCCANACGTTTCCTGCTATGTCGTAAAGCCCATATCCATTTGGAGAGAATTGACCCACTGGCGAACACTTTCGCCACTGATCTTGCCCCTCAGTTCCTTTGTCGTTGGCATGATCGGCCGTTAACTGATCCCCCCAGGGATAACGTTTTCCTGATAGACCACCTCTAGCGGCATACTCCCACTCTGCTTCAGTGGGCAGACGTTTATTCGACCACTTAGCGTAAGCAGATGCATCATACCAGGTAACATATATCATTGGGTAATTATCGTCAGGAGCATACTGTTCGACTTCTTGCCAANGGGTAAATTCGTAGCCAGTTTCCACAACAAACTTTCTGAACTGACCAACGGTTACCTCCGTCTGATCCATGTAAAAAGAATTAATTACTACCTCATGCACAGGCCGCGACTTTTCCAACCAGCTNAGGGGNTCATTTTTGCTGTCTCCCATACTGAAGGTTCCGGATGGAATTAATACNATCGGTGGCTCTGATCTCGATTTTTGTCCAGCTGAGTCTTCATTTTCAGCACTATTTTCTGTATTATTTTTGNTAGTGCTGCTGTATATCATTTCATCCGTTTCTTGATATTCTGCTAGACATCGAAAACCAAAATGTAAGCTACGAAACGTAGGCGGATATTGGCGGCTATACGCCAGTCTCGAGTCAAAAGAATCACTATGCCAAGAACCGCCCCGCAAAACTTTCCGGCTAGTGGTCNCAGCTGAGCTGTTACACCATTCCCACACATTGCCGACCATGTCGAACAATCCATAACTGTTAGCCGGAAATTGACCTACAGGAGATGTTCCTAGACCCCGTTGATCAATACCGNCANGATCGCGGTAATTAGCGTGATCTTGTGTAATCTGATCCCCCCAGGGGTAACGTTTTCCTGACAGACCACCTCTAGCGGCGTATTCCCACTCTACTTCCGTGGGTAGACGTTTGCCCGCCCATTTAGCATATGCGTTAGCGTCATGCCAATTGACGTAGGTCATTGGGTGATCATCTGTGGGTGAATATTGCCCCACTTGTTCCCACATCGGAAACGAATAATCAGTTTCAGCGACAAACTGCTTGAATTGACCAACTGTTATTTCTGTCTGATCCATATAAAAACCATCGAATGATACCACCACNGGATTGGGAGCTAAACCGTCTAATTGATCACCGATCACTGAGCGACCGGCTGGTACCAAAACCATGTTAGCCGCATCTTTCTCCCAGCGAATTTGTTCTTTCAAACTCATCCAATCTTGAGCTTTTCCTAGGTTAATCTGGTCAATCAAAAATAAGAATATTAGGACTATAAGAAAAGAACAAAGGGTCGGTTTGTTCATTAATGAACTCCAAATTCTTTAGTGATNTTCGGGGAATATCTGGCCGAAACNAGTCANNATTCCCATTATATCAGTTGGTTGACAGATCGTCTAGTCGTCAATATAATGAGTAGTCGTCTTGGAACAGTAATTAAATTTCCCTATCCTATGACCTTAGATCAGATATTAGCCAATTTTTGGTCAACTTATATTGAACTAAATCCATCTGCAGTGGATGTTAAACGAATCTTGTCTGGACCAGGCCCATTGGTAAATGACCATATTGCTTTCCGAACATTGAATATAGATCCATTCAAAATCTGTCAAATAGCTAGTCCATTTCTNACTCGAGGCTATCAGGCCAAAGGCGACTACGTATTCACCAATAAAAAACTGCTAGCCCATCATTTTGAGCACCCAAACCAAATTTATCCTAAGCTGTTTATAAGCCAGTTGCAAGTTGACCTCTGTTCATCTTTTCTGCAATCGACCATGCAGTCATTAGTTGAACTGCAACCCTCTATCNCCATCGACGAGAAGTTCTTAACGNCTGGCCGTTGGTGGCCGATTGAAAAATTGACTTACGATCGTCTTCTGGCAGAAAGCGAATACGCTGCCTGGTTTTATGTGTTTGGTTTTGTGCCCAACCACTTCACAGTTCTTGTCAATTGCCTAACTGAAATAACCGATCTAGTTACCGTTAACCACAGACTAAAGAAGCACGGGTTCAAAATGAATATAAACGGAGGAGAAGTTAAGGGGAGCCCGGTTACCGGCCTGGAGCAATCTTCAACTTTGGCTCATCCAATACCGGTTCAATTCAGCGACCAAAATGAACCAATTTTAATCCCAGCCTGTTATTANGAATTTGCCAAACGTCATAATGGATTCAGTGGATTTATAGTTGAATCTGCAGATAAAATTTTTGAAAGTACTAATTCTTCTAACTCCTAAATGTACACACTCAAAACTAACACATAAAAAATTAGAGGCACTATATTATGGTTACAGTTAATTATATCGGTCATGCTTCATTTTCGTTTAAATCAGAACAAGGCACAACAATTTATTATGATCCCTGGTTAGACGAGAGTCCTGTAGCTTCGATCAAACGATCAGATGTAGAAACTGCAGATATTGTCATCGCCACCCATGGGCACAATGACCATGTACGAGACGCTTTTGAGATTTGCCATCAAACTAGAGCTAAGTTTGTCGGAAATTATGAAATGACCCTAGTAGCCAAAGCTCATGGAATAGAGGAAAATCGGATCTTTCCCATGAACCCAGGTGGTTCTGTACAAATTGATGACGTAAAAATCACGATGGTGCAAGCATTTCATAACTCAGGTTCATTGTCGCCCAATCTATCGCTAGGGCCACCACCTGAAGGTTTCTATTTTCGACCCGATGGTGGATCAACTGGTATTATTCTGAGCTTCGATTGTGGCGTTACTGTTTACAACACTTCAGATACAAACGTTTTTGCTGACATGCAGTTAATTTCACAAATTTATGGGCCACAAATTGCCATTTTACCAATTGGCGGTAAGTTTACTATGGGCATTCGCGAAGGAGCCAGAGCCGCCAGTTTGATTCGGCCAGACGTAGTAATTCCTTGTCATTATGGGGAAGCAGTTGGACAACCTGTGGATCTGGAAGCATTCATTTCTGGTCTAGACTTTTTGTCTCCCAATATTAGAGTTGCTGCTCTAGAANCTGGTCAATCGCTACAATATGCAGCGGCTCAATATAGCATAGTNTCAGCCGGAAGTTGATCCATCAATTGTCAGCTGACGTTTTATCGGCTTGTTTCCAGGCTCTTGAATGACTTGACTACCATCAGATAAGCGCAACCAAGTATGAAACTCCCTTTGCTCTTCGATTAGCTGAATTACACGGGCGCCCCTAAGAAATCCGTTTCGTCCATAGGTGTTGTAACCGGTAGATCGACCGTAACAAAGTCGAATCCCGTGTAGTTCTCCTTCGTAATCGTTGATATGGTCGTGTCCAACAAAAGTAGCCATAACATCACCCATCTGATGAAACGCAGCAAAAAGACCAGTATTAATACGGGGTGAGCAAACCGGTTCGTATTTGGCCCCGTAGCANGTGTGAAAATCCCAGACTTGATCATATTCCGGTAGTGGGATGTGAAAGAAGGCTAGGGCTGGTATCCGTTTATCCTCATGTGTATGATAGGATTTTGCCTGAAGCCTGTACCATCCGACTTGGTCGTGGCGGACCCAATCATATCCACCAATATCAGTGGGTGCATAACTGCCAGAATCTAGAAAATAGAGCAAAGCTGCCGGCGTGGTATTGCGAACTTCGTTAACATCAAAAAAAGGTTCGATTGGCAAGACATAGTTGCCAACGCCAGCAATTGTCGAAGGTCCGGCCTGTGTTAGGCAAGTTGGAAAGTTCATTTGGATCTCGGCTAACTCTGCTCGGGACGCATTACCTTCATCATCATGGTTGCCAAAAGTTGAAGCCCAANGCTGACCACAAGTCTCGAAAATATTGGCAACTTGTTTCATAGATTGGACTGCNTCTAGACAGCTACTTGCTGANAANATNTCGCCNGTTAAAACGACTAAATCTGGTGATTCAGTNGAAATAACCATCTTNATTAGTTCAGCAGTCTTTTGATCTTCGCTTTCTCCATTTTGCCAGTGAAGNTCAGTAAATTGGACTATCTTAAAATTTTGGTCTTTATTGAATTGAAGTGTCATCAGAGCCTCCATGTCATCAATTTTTAGTCAAACTCCATAATGTTAACATGGTNAAGNGTAGNGTAGATGGTTAAATCAATGACAACAAGAAGTNATTGAGGACTTCGGCTCAATCGTTCTGGAAATACCTTGCTCCACTCCCTAAAATTGGCTATAATCGAGGTGTGGATTGGTGGAAACCATTCCTCAATTGAAGATTTTGCTAAACNCATGCCCCTTCTCGGCTATCACTAAATCCGTCGGAGACCTTTATGCTACCACGCTCAATCACTTTACTTCTAACTATGTTGTCGAAGCGGATTCCCTATATCTGGTTTTCGTTTTGGAGCTTGGGTCTCTTTTGTATCGGCACTTTACCATTAATTTCGCAAAGTACTCCGTTCTTTGCNGTTACCGGTGTTGTCAAGCAACCTGATGGCAGTATGGCCGCCACAGGCCTGAAGGTTGTTGTACGTAACACATCCCGCCAGCTGGAATTACAGACCAAGCTTGGGTCAATAACTCCTGGTGAGTACAAAGTTCTATTTTTTAACAATGGTAAAGTGGTCGCAAACACAGGGGATACTTTCAAAGTTACTATTATCGACGGTGAAGGTAATACTGTAGTAAGTACAAGACAAACCGTATCTGCTACCGAGATTACGGCTGGCCGAGCAAGTATCAATTTGCAAATCGTTTTGGTTTCTGCCCAACTTTCACCTACTAAATCTATTCTTACTCCCCCCTCACAGCCAGCAGTTGCCGATGGAAAAGATACCGCTATCATNCGGGTTGAACTACGAGANACTCAAAATAAGCCAATTGTGGGACAGAAATTTTTGGTAACAGCCGATGGTACTGATACNAATATTTANCCCATTGTCCCAACCAATGTTAGNGGTAAAGCAATTATTCAAATTNGNACGACNACCGCAGAAGAAAAAAGTNTAACTGTTAAACTTGGTGAAACCACATTAAATCCAGTTGTTGTTAGTTTTGTAGCNGGGCCTCCAGACCCAGATCTATCTATCGTCCAAGCCACTAAGNATGCNATAGTTGCTGATGGTAAGGACANAGCTGAGATTTCAGCCCGATTGATTGATTCCTACAANAATCCAGTGGTTGGCAAAAAGATTGGTATCTTGATCAACGAAAATATCTTGAGGANTGAAANTATCGATCAATTGGNAGTTCCTNCNCCTAGTGACANTGAGGGGCGTGTTACCGCTTTTTTAAGTAGTAAAAAAGCTGAAATCAAAACNTTAACAATTGTAGANCCTAGCAGCAGTGTCGAACTCAAGAGTCGNCCNGTCNTAACGTTCGTGCATGGGCCAGCNCACCAAACTCGTTCTTCTATTGCNGCAGAAACACCCATCTTAGCTGATGGGAAATCCAAAAGNTCGGTNACCATAACCNTTTTGGATCAGTACGGNAANCCAGTTCANGGCGCGACNGTGNCTGNAACNGCTAGTGGGTCTGAAAATCAGGTTGAACAGTCTCTCACCTCAACTGATGTGAANGGAAAAGCAATCGCATTTGTNTCTTCTACTAAAGCTGAACGCAAAATNCTGACAGCCAAGGCAGATGGAATGCCNNTAGTAGCGACCACCGAGATAGATTTNGTCGCTACTTTTCTNGCTAAGACAGTTGTCGAAATTACCCCCAAGGTACTACCTGCTGATGGCCACTCTACGGCTAGTGTTACAGTGACAACTGTTGACCCTAACGGTAACCGGATCACCGATCGACCACCGATTTTGAAAGTGACAGGAGGAGGTAAATTATCTTCTGCCGTGTTAGACGCTAAAAATCAGGTTTGGATGACAACTTACACAGTTGATCAAAAACCAGGGGATGTTGTCATTAGCGTATTGATCGATGGTGCAGTTCAGGCCAGCAACACCCTAACGTTAAACCTGCCTGATGCTAACAGTATGCTGATCCATTCAGTAGCCGTTTCACCCAAAGCAGTAATGACAGGCGAAAAGCTAATTTTCCAGTTAGTTGGAACCCCCGAAGGCCAAGCTAGGGTTTCGGTGAATGGATTGGACTCAGTCAACAATCTGCCATTGAGCGAAATGAGCCAAGGCATATACACGGCTGCTTACACCATAAAGCCTACTGACCAAACGGCAGATGCACAGGTTACGTTTAAGCTAGGCGAATTAGTAAACAAAACGGAACGTGTCTCGGTCAATATCAAGGGCGTACCGACGACCATCTCTTTTTTGGGAGAAACGTCTGTACGTTTGGGTGGAATGCGCCCTATTAGAGGACAAGTGAGCCCCAGCATTGCCAATTTACCAATCGAGCTGCAGTTGACCCCGCCGGATGGTTCAGTTCAACAAAGTAATACGGTACTGACTGACCGAGCGGGAATATTCTCATTTGATTATACCTTTGACCGGCCGGGTGGCTGGTTAATAGAGGCCAATTACCTAGGCAGCGAAGCTTATCTCAGTTCTAGCCAGTCGACCATATTCATCACTACTTTAGATCGAGGCAAGGCCATTTTAGTGCTAGGTGGCAACGGGTCAGGTCCCCAGTTCCTGGAAAAAATAACGAAATCAGTTCTTGAGACCTTAGCCAAACGTCGTCTAGATCCAGATAACGATATTCGATTATTGACTCCCACTTCGACTGATCATCCTGCGACAATCGACTACTTAAAGCAATCGATTGTAGAGTGGGCCGCACCTAAAGTTGGGGAACAGTCCCCTCTTCTCATTTATCTTATATCACCAAATTTGGGCCCAACGTTTTTACTTTCTGACCAAACGGAAGTCACGCCTGATAAATTAGCTGAGCTATTATCGGTTGTCCCAGAAGAAACAAAGACGTTAGTTTTTGTCGAGGGAAGCTATAGTGGCAATTTTATCACACAACGGACCAATGGAAAGCCAGCTTTATCAGCCCTCAATCGAGTAATAGTGACTAGCACACATCCAGACCGGCAAAATCGAATTCAGCCGAATGGTGCTTCCTTTTCGACTGTTTTTTTCGACCAAATACTGAGAAATCACTCTGTAGGAAAGGCTTTTATTGAAGCCGAACGCTTTCTTCGGAATAGCCAGATCCATCGACACCAACTTCCACAAATTGATGCTAATGGAAATGGAATTCCCAACCAAGCTAAAGATTTGGAACAAGCTGGTCAGATTTTAGTACCAACTGATACCGAACTACAATCAATTGCTAACAATCCACTACGTTGGGCTACTGAATCTCAAGTATTAACCGCTGATCAGCAATCGATCCAGATTCGTGTTACAGTAAGCAAGCCATTGATTAGCCAACCTGAAATTGCTGAGGTCTGGGCTATTATCGTACCTCCATCATTTGAAATTAAGCAAGATTTGGACAACTGGGAACAGCTAAAATTTGAGTCCGTAGAATTAATCCCTAATCAATCTGAACAGGCTTACTCTAAGCTGCACGCTCAATTCCGAGAATCTGGTCGATATCTTATTTTCGCTTATGCTGTTGATCAACTTGGTCAAAGCTATACCGATTTACCTCCGATTGAAATCCATCGTCGTTTGCGAGTGTCCCCTGACAAACCAACAGTTTTACTGAATTTATGTGCGGAGATTGATTGTGAAGCCAAAATCGAGCAAGGCAGTGTTTTCGATTTGCTGGTGCAAGTACAAAACGTCGCAGGGTTGCTAGGATTTGAGGCCACCTTGACATATGACCCTGAAGTATTAGAAGTATTAAGTGTTTCAGAAGGAGAATTTCTTAAACGTCTTAATGCCGATACTTTTGTTCCGACTAAGTCTCCAGAGGCAGTAGACACCGGTGACAAAATCGGCCGCGTCTCTATAGCAGTCAGCAGGCTAGGTACCAACGGTATGAGTGGGGCCGGCACGTTGGCTAAAGTTCAGTTTCGGTCTAAGCGGAGTGGTAAAACTGCTGTAACCTTTCAAGATACTATTTTCTCGGATGCACAAGCTCAATCTATTGATGTTAACTTAGTGGATGCAAATATCCATATTGGTTTTACTCTTCCAGATTGGGACGTCAATAAGGATGGGCAAGTCAATATTTTTGATTTAGTGATTGCCGCTAATCAATTTAGTTTAACAGGCTCTAATCTTTTGGGTGATGTCAATGGCGACCAAACAGTTAATATTTTCGATATTGTTTTGATTGGGTCTCATTTTGGTCAAGAATTTGGTGGGACTTCAACTGCTCCCAGCTACTTAACATTTGGGCAGCAGATTTCGATCCTGATGAAGAGTGAATCCCAAAATAGCTTTTTGAAGGAATCTACCCTAATGCAACTAGTAGCTATCAATAACCAGCTCACTACACTATCTGTTGCAGGATCAGAATCAACGCGATCTATTGTAAATCAACTAATTAATCAATTAACTGCTAAGTTGAAACAACAAACACAACTTTTTCAAAATTACCCCAACCCTTTCAACCCTGAAACTTGGATACCTTTTCAACTTACAAATGCTCAATCGGTTCAGGTTGCAATTTACAATTCGAACGGTGATCTTATTCGTTTGTTGAAATTGGGTGAGTTACCTCCGGGTTCTTATTTGAGTACGGACCGCGCTTCATACTGGGATGGCCGGGATCAGAAAGGTTACCCTGTTGCTAGTGGTGTGTACTTTTATCAGCTACAGTCAATTGGTAATTCGAGGGATCCATCATTTCACGCAATTACTGCTCCCCGTAAGATGATGATCATCAAGTAGCGATTGGTGAAGTAGCTCGCTACCCTGCAAATTCTTATTTAAATTCTGCTAACCACAATTCGCAGACAATCGTACTGCCCACATTGTTGGGCCAGGAACTTTGTATAGAGTCTAGTCTCATGATAATCTGAATCACACAATTGTTTCACAACTGATTGGTTTGGTAATTTGCACTTTTATCAAAAGCAAAAATAAACGTATGGTTTGTAAGAACATTATGGGAAACGGGAAATGTCGGTTTATGTTAATTTTTAATTGTCTCATTCTTACAAACCATCCTATAAACATCGCACTGGAAAGAAGGTTATTTCCCATTTGATCTATCGTTTTCCTTGCTGGGGAGAAAAACTACTTGTCTCGTCAATGTTCTACCTAAAACCCCGGAGTTCTTTTTCTACCAGCGAATGTGTATCCATAATTAGTATTGAATCAGACTGAGATTAGACTCATCTAATCAGTCAAACTGAAGTCTTTGGTAAAAATCAGAGCGCAAATTACTATTTGTTAAAAGTAAAAAAGGATTTGATTGACCGAACCGTCCAGCTGTTTTACAATCTAGTTTGCTGTCAGATACATTGACTTGGTTGAGTCTGCTTGACTTATTAGGCGCTATTGATCAGGTCCTGACAGGATATTTGTAGTTATAAAAACATAAGAAAACACAAGAAAAAAGAAGAGGAAAATGTTATGTCGAAAAATTGCGTTAATGTAGCCGTCGTCGGGATGGGAATTGGTCGCCCTAACGGCGTCGCTTTGGCTAATAATGAACGCGGGAAAGTCGTAGCTCTCTGCGACCTTGATCAGTCTAGAATGGAAGATTTTGCCAAAGATCTTCCGGATTCGGTCAAGTACTACACTGATTACAAAGAAATGTGTCAGGACCCAGATATTGATGCTGTCTTTGTGGGTACACCTAACCAGTGGCACGTACCAATCGGATTAGAAGTGGTTAAAAACGGTAAGCATGTAATGATTACTAAGCCATTGGCAGATTCGGAATCAGCAGCTGAGGAAATGGTGGCTGCCGCTGACGAAGCTGGAGTAGTTAACATGATGTCTTTATCGACTCGATTTGATGACGGTTGTCGCCACTTAGGCCATCTAGCCAGAGATGGTTATTTTGGTGAGCTCTACTACGCTCGTTCTCGTAGTGTTCGTCGTAATGGTATTCCTGCCTGGAATTTGGGATTCATTAAAAGAGGAGGCGGTGCTTTTCGGGATATGGGTGTTCATGCATTGGATGCAGTTTGGTGGGTTTTAGGAACACCTAAGCCTGTACATGTTATCGGTACCGCTGGTGCAAAGTTTGGCCCTTATGGTCGTGGTTATGGTTTCGGAAGAGAATATACCGAAGATATTTTTCAGCAGTTTGAAGCGGATGATTATGCAGGTGGATTTATTACGTTTGAGAATGGTATCGGTCTACAAATCGAAAGTTTCTGGGCTTCACACCAACCGGGCGAGTTTCAAATGGAACTGTTTGGTACGGAAGCAGGTGCTAAATTACATCCTCTGATGGCATACCGTTGTGATGATAATCAAGAAGAAGATATACAGCTGCAACCAACTGAACGAATGGGGTCTTGGGATCGAATTGCTGATCATTTCATTAATTGTATTTTGGATGGTGTAGCCTGTGAGGCACCTTTACAACATGGTCTGGTTGTGCAGAAAATGATGGAAGGTCTGTTACATAGTGCAGAAATTGGAAAACCGATTTCTTTTGAGTAAATGAAACACCAAGGTTTGATTATGAGTGGGAATTGGCGATTGTTCAGCTTGCTTGGCTTGTACTGTTTATTATTGACTCGAGCATTTTCTGCTCAGACTACAAAAATTGATTTTGATCGTCAAATTCGCCCTCTTTTATCTGACCGTTGTTTTTCCTGCCATGGACCCGACGCTCAATCTCGCCAAGCTAATCTTCGTCTTGACACAGCTGATGGTTTGGCGACCGTCACTATTCCTCATCAATCTATCGATAGTGAACTTTACCGTCGCATTATCTCAGACGATCCCCAATTGATAATGCCTCATCCATCATCCAAATTAGAACTGTCAGATGACGAGATCGATGTTATTCGACAGTGGATCGATGAGGGCGCTGATTACAAAAAACACTGGTCCTTTACTCCACTTGAGCCTGTTCAAATCCCACCCATAGGGGATGACAGCTGGTGCACGAACCCAATTGACCATTTTGTACTAAACCAGTTGAAAGAAAATGGAATTGCTCCTAATCCGTCGGCGAGTAAAGAACGTATAATTCGTCGACTCAGCTTTGACTTAACCGGGTTACCACCGACTGTACCGGAAATTGACCAATTTTTGGCCGATGACAGCCCAAACGATTACGAAAGTCTAGTTGATCGCTTGCTTGCTTCACCGAGGTTCGGGGAACGAATGGCGTCAAAGTGGTTAGATTTGGCAAGATATGCTGACACTTATGGCTACCAAAGCGATGTTTACCGATCCATGTGGCCATGGAGGGATTGGGTGATTCAAGCTTACAATGAAAACCTGCCATATGATCAGTTTTTAACTTGGCAATTAGCTGGTGATTTATTGCCTAACGCCACAGCAACACAAAAACTAGCTACAGCGTTTAATCGTCACCATCGTCAAACTAACGAAGGTGGTAGCGTAGAAGAAGAATTTCGTGTTGAGTATGTCGCTGACAGGACTCACACATTGGGCACAACTTTTCTTGGTTTAACAATTGAATGTGCCAGATGCCACGACCACAAATATGATCCGATTAGCCAAAAAGACTATTACAGCTTATTTGCCTTCTTTAATAATATTGATGAATCAGGCCTTTATGCTCACTTTACCCAATCTGTACCGACTCCCACCTTATTGCTAACCGATTCTGAACAAGAAACCCACTTAGCACGACTGAATCAAGCTGTAAAGGAATCGGAAAAACTGATTGATAATACTCGGCTATCAGAACGAGATGATTTTGAGGATTGGAAACAAAATTATCAGATACAAAAAGAAATTACGCCTTTGGGTCTGATTGGCCACTATACTTTTGACAAAATCACTGATAATCAAGCCAGTAATATTGCCAATATAGAAAAACCAGCCAAGTTGTATGATCAACCGATTTCAGTAGAAGGTAAAATTGGCCTTGGCCTCAAAATGAGTGGAGAAAATAGCCTAATTTTTGAAGACGTAGGTGATTTTCGAAGATCTGATCCTTTTACTATCTCACTTTGGCTTCAAACCCCGAAAGTCATGGAGAGAGCCGTGGTTTTTCACCGATCACGTTCTTGGACTGATGCTGGCAGTCGAGGTTACCAATTACTGATAGAAGATGGCAGGTTAAGCGCTTCTCTAATTCACTTTTGGCCTGGCAATGCAATCCGAATTCGTACTGAAGAAAAAATACCGACCCAAGAATGGCTGCAAGTTGTAGTTAGCTATGATGGCTCAAGTCGAGCTAATGGTCTGCGAATTTACCTAAATGGTGAATTAGTCAACACAGGTGTAGTCCGAGATAATTTATATAAAAATATCACTGGTGGAGGAGATGTACACTTAACTATCGGTCAGCGTTTTAGAGATCGTGGCTTCAAAGATGGGTTAGTTGATGAATTTAAGGTCTTTAACCGCGAGTTATCAAAATTGGAAATCCAAAACTTATATGGTGTGTGGAGTATTCCAGCTGAGAAGGACTTACTCGAATATTATCTCGTCAGCCATAGCCAGAAATACCAAAAAGTCCTAGCAGGGCTAAGAGCTAAACGCCGATCTTATAACCAAATGATCGATGGAATCACCGAAATTATGACCATGAGGGAATTAGACGAAAGACGACCAACTTATATTCTCAAGCGAGGCTTGTATGATGCCCCAACAGAATTGGTTCGTCCAGATACTCCGAAATCTATTCTACCTTTTCCAACTGAACTCCCCCGTAACCGACTCGGTCTAGCTAAGTGGTTAACCAATCCTCAGAATCCTCTCACTGCCAGAGTTGCTGTCAATCGTTACTGGCAAATACTCTTTGGGCAAGGATTAGTTCAAACGGCTGAAGATTTTGGAATACAGGGACAAAGACCAGACTTCCCAGGATTATTAGACTGGATGGCCAACGATTTTATTCATAACAATTGGAACCAGAAGGACATGATAAAAAAAATAGTCATGTCATCCACTTACCAACAATCTTCAGTGCCTAAAGAATCAGACAGTCTTATAGATCCTGATAATTTCCGGCTGAGCCGTGGCCCTCGACATCGATTGTCAGCGGAAATGATTCGAGACAGTGCATTATCAATTAGTGGCCTACTGGTTGATAAAATCGGTGGCCCCAGTGTAAAACCTTACCAACCTGATGGATTGTGGAAGGAAAAATCCGGTCGCACTTATGAAACGGACAAAGATGATGGATTGTATCGACGGAGTCTATATACTTATTGGAAGCGAACTTCACCACCTCCTTCAATGATGATTTTTGACGCAGCCAAAAGAGATGTTTGTGTCGCACAACGCCAGTTGACTAACACACCTACCCAAGCATTAGTTTTACTGAATGATACACAATTTGTTGAAGCTGCACGTTTCTTAGCCCAACGAATGCTTAACTATGGCGCCAAATTGTCGGATCAGTTGAAATTCGGTTTCCGTCTTTGCACTGGTCGAATCCCAACAAAAGATGAATTGCAAATTGTCACTAATCTTTACTTCCAACAAAAAGCTATATTTCAAGCTGACAAACAATCAGCGATCGACTTGTTATCCGCTGGGAATCAATCCAAAGATCCATCTTTACCACCAGTATCAACGGCAGCAACTTGTGTTGTCGCTAGTATGCTTCTCAACTTCGATGAAACTATCTCCAAGCGCTAAAAGTACTGAAATCAAATCTGCTAATCCTTTCTCAGTCGTTGGTATTGGTATGACGACTGTCGATTATCTATTGATCGTGCCTGAACTTCCCTCTTTTGGCAAACAACTACAAGCTAGTGAGTTTCTTCGTCAGGGAGGGGGGCCGGTAGCAACAGCCCTAGTTGGACTTGCTAAACTAGGTATTCCAGTAGCTTATATTGGTCGGGTTGGTAATGATTCTGAGGGACAGTTCATTCGTCAATCTTTCATTGAAGCTAAGGTTGATGTTAGTCATCTAGACATGCAAGATAATGCCTGCTCTAGAATTGCTATGGTGTTAGTTGATCAACAGACGGGAGAACGCTGTTTCACCTCTAGACCTGGTAACTATGAAGAAATTACCGAGGCAGAAATTGATTCGTCAGTCATTTCAAACACACAAATTTTGCACCTAGACAACGCTGAACCACACACGATCCAGGCCGCTCAAATAGCACAAAATTCTGGAACCATGGTTGTTTTTGATGGTACATGGTATAGCGAATTACTAGATGTTTTTTTACCATTGGTTGATGTCGCAATAGTTTCTAATGTTTTTGTAAAACGATGGATGCCGAACGTATCCCCCGAAATTGCACTTGATCAACTAGCTAGCTACGGCACCAAAATCTGCGCTGTCACAATGGGTGAAGAAGGAGTCATTGTCCAACAAAATGGACAACAATTTCATTGGCCATCTTTTTCTATTGAAGTTGTTGACACCACCGGCGCGGG
>PBVO01000134.1 GCA_002729015.1 Candidatus Poribacteria bacterium | reverse complement strand
GAATGAGTGGGGCAATCTCAAAAATCGCTATTATCAGGCTCTTAATCAATTACGTACAATTGTACTGAGCGATTGGGCTGTTACCTGCGATTTGAGACGCTGGCTATCCTAGTGCTATATCTGTTGTTAAAGCTTGTCGAGAGTTCGATCAACTTCTATCAAAACGCTTTCCCAATCACCACGTTTCGGTTGACGAAATAGTTGCATAGACGAATACCACGGTGAATCCGACCGTTCCATCAGCCAACGCCAATCAGGAATAAATGGAATCAATGTCCAAACTCGTTTACCCAACGCACCTGCCAAATGAGCGACAGCGGTATCTACAGTAATAATTAAATCAAGTTGTAAAATGGCCGAGGCTGTCATAGAAAAGTCCGTCAACTGTGAACTAAGATCGCTGACACCGAACTCTCCTAGAATCTGATCGTTCTCACTGTTCTCTCTGCCTACTTGTAGGCTATAAAATTCGCAATCTTCTCTAGGCAGTAGTAGCTTTAGTTGATTTAAGTCTATGGAGCGATTATGATCATTCCTATGAGTTTTACTGCCAGCCCAGACCAGACCGACTCTTCGTTTATGTTCGCACTTAGAATCTGAACTAATTCCACTGACTATTTTATCAGGCCGCCCCGCCAAATATGAATCAGCTGCTGGGATGTTATCCAAGGTTATACCAAACAGATAAGGCAGGCTGATTAATGAAGCGTAATATTCATAGTTAAGACTATCCAAATCAGTATCAGGGTCGTCTTTACTAATGATTTGTTCGACGATAGTCAGCTGATTAAACTGTTGAAACAGATCATAAAGTAGAGGTGAGGTTTCTAGGATTACTTTCCCACCTCTTGCTTCAATGAGGTGCAAAAAACGAATAAACTGAATCGAGTCCCCAAAACCTTGTTCATCATAGACTAAGATCGTACTCCCTTCTAGATCCTGACCGGCCCATTTTGTTTTTGTAAATTGACGTGATCGGACTTGGTTACGACTTAAGAAATTCATATCTAGTCGATATTCATACTCAGACCAACCCTCTTCGTATTTACCCAATAAAAGTAATAAGGAACTCAAGTTGAAGTGGACTTCTGCCGAATCAGGGTTGAGGGCAATAGCGATTCTCAATTCACTAATGGCTGCTTCTATTTCACCCTTGTGCATTAGAGCAATCCCCAGATTGGCTCGGGTAATGAAGTCATTAGGTTGAACCCTTAAGCCTTCTTGGTAGTAGTGGATTGCCTGTTCTATATCATTGCGATCACTAAAAATATCTCCCAATTTAGAGTAAGAAGGGGAATGGTTGGAATCGAGATCAATTGCCTTTTTAAATGACTTTTCGGCAGCTTGATGTTGACCTGATAACATCTGTACAAACCCCAAATTATGATGAGCTCTATGGTCTTTCGGGTTAACTCTCAGCCCCTCTTGGTAGAGTTGGATAATGCGATTGGTGTCATCCAGATCAAGGTTGGAAGTAACTTTATCTTGCAGTTGGCGGTTAATCAGAGCTGTTGCCTCAAGCTGTTGTGGGTACTCGTTCTTTAAGCGTTCAAATAATAGCTCCGCTAGGCGGAAATGAGCCTCCTCTTGAATTGGATCCAAAAGGAGAACTGTTTCAAAGTTACGAATAGCAGATTCGATTTGGTTTTGTTCTTTTTGGATTAATCCTAAGCGGAAGTACAGATCAGTGAAAGATCGTTCCAGGGTATTATCATCTGTATTCAATTCGAGTCGATATTTTTCTCCAGCTTCAATTCCGTCTTCAAGAATAGACACAACATCAGCCCATCTATCCTGTTTTTTATAAAAAGATGCTAAGTTATGGTAGCCGGAAAATTGCAGAGGCTCGATCTCAATGGATTTTTGGAAGCAAAACTGCGCGTCTTCAAACAATTCTAATTTTTCCAAAGCTACTCCAAGATTAATATAGGCCTCCACATACAAGGGAAAAATTTCTAATGCTTGCATTAGAAATTCGACTCCTTGTTCATATTGCTGAGTTTCAATTGCTATTGTGCCTAATAAATGCAGGGCCTTAAAATTGGCAGGATTGTTGTCGATTATTTCCTGACATAGATTGGTGGCTTCTGTCAAGCGACCATTTTTACGTAAGGCCAGAGCTTGTTCTTCAAGTTCTGGGTGCGATGTATGAGGTAATATCTGTGTTTTTTTCATGATAGAATTGATTGATCATCCCAGGTTGGTGCCAGCCCACCTCGTTTTGCTCCTGAAACATCCTTCACCGGTCCCTCGATCGAGGTTCCATTTTCCATTAGAATATCAAAATATGGTTCTCTTGTATGTGATAGAACATTCAGTAGCTCCTGACGGAAATATTGCTTTTGCTTTGGTTCACTTGATGCTAGATTGTTCTGCTCATAAGGATCTTTGGACAAATCAAATAGTAATTCATGGCCGGTCTCAAAATAAGCATACTTCCACTCGCTAGTTACAAGTGCTCGCCAGTCCAAAAAGTCTAGGCTCCACCTAGGATTACCACACATTTCAAGAAGAATACTGCTGGGACCAGTGAAATCCTCATTACGTACTGCTGGAGAGAAATCTGTACCTTGGAGATAGGCAGGCTGAGTGACATCAACGAGACCCAATGTGGTTGGTAGAAGATCTACTAAACTGAATAAGTCGTTTCGGTTGGGCTGAGCTGGTAATTGAGTCGGAAAATGAAAAATTGTAGGAATCCGAACTGATTCCTGATGTGGATATTCTTTACGATTGATTGCACCGTGGCTACCCATAAAGTCTCCATGATCCGAGAAGTAGACCGTCAATGTATTATTTTGGAATTTCGGCAAACAATTAAGCTTATCTAAAACCCGGCCTATATTCCAATCCAGATTTTCAATCATCGCATAGTATGTTGCTAATTGTTCCCGCATTCGAGGCGAATCAGCAAAGTTAGGACGTATTTGTAGACTATTGGGATTAAAGCGCATAAATTCTTCTGGCGCCTCTAAGGGAAAGTGAGGTGGTTCAACACTAAGTACTAAAAATAATGGTTCTTCTTGTTCATACGAATCTAAGTAAGATAAAGTCATATCCGTCAGAGCGTCGGTTTGGTACTTTTCTAGCCAGCGGGGGTCAGTTTCATCCTGATGATAGTAAAATCCCTTAAAAGGGGCATTATTGATTTCAAAACCATGCCAATCTTGAAAACCTGCTCGATGATATTCGGGGGTCCGGTGAGGCCAACGCGTGTAGTTTTCCCTATCATTTCGAACCGTTTCTGGCAATTGATCTTGAACGACACCGCAGTGCCACTTGCCGAAATAGGCCGTGTGATAACCCACATCACGTAGGATGGTAGCTGTGCTTGGTGCTGTCGCTTTATAAACATCGAAAAAATACTGTACAGGACCTGAATGAGCATAACGTCCGGAGAAAATCATTCCCCTCGATGGGGTGCAAATCGGACAATTAGCGTAGGCATTAGTAAAACTGACTCCTTGGTTAGCCATTCGATCCATATTAGGCGTACTAACATTTGGATCTCCTGCATGGCTCATGGCCATTCCCGAGTGTTCATCAGATAAAATATAGACAATATGAGGTCGCATACACAATTCGCTCCAAAATCACACCTAACATTATGCAGAAAATTAAGAATAATATCCAGCTGAAAATTTGAGGGATGACTAATCTGAATATGTTACAATATAGACCATGCTGACCCAAAATCGTATCCTTGTAATTCTTTACCTGATTTTTTTTTCCGTAAGTGCATCAGTGACTCAATCTGCAGAAAAGGGAGATTATGTGGCTGAATTCCTCAATCATGGTGTCGGTGCCAGGGCTCTAGGTATGGGAAGTGTCTTTGTTTCTATCGCCGATGATGCTACGGCAGCTTATTGGAACCCAGCAGGTTTAACCCAAGTTAGCAAGCACGCCTTTTCAATGATGTATTCCGACACATTTGGTTCCGGTCAGGGTGCTTTTTTGCGTAAAGGCTTAGTACAATATAGTTTTGTCAATTACATACAGCGGGTAGTGGATATTGGTGTACTGGGTGTCAGTTGGATTCGATTGGGCATTGATCAAATTCCCCGTACTACGTTCATCGACATTAATAGCAATGGTAAATTAGGAGACTTTCAAGATAAAAATGGAAATGGAATTAAGGAAGAGGGGGAACTCTACATCGATCGACCAGTGGTCGCAGAATATTTTAGCAATGCAGATAATGCTTTGCTGTTATCCCTTGCACGAGAAATCAGTCCCATCCTATCGGTTGGTGGCAACCTAAAAATTATTAGACAAACAGTCTTTCAAAGTTCGGGCAATGGCCTAGGTCTCGATCTTGGACTGATGTACCAACCGGTTAAAAACCTACATTTAGGGGCATTATTGTTGGATGCAACCGGAACACAAATCAAGTGGTCAAAAACCGAATCATCTCCGACTTTTACTCGTCGATCTACCATTCGGTTTGGTATATCCTACAACTTGAATTTGGCTCGATTTGGGCGATTACGCCTTGGCCTTGATTTACAAACAGGTTTGCAAGATACCGTAGACCAAGACCTTGATGAACAACAAAGACAATGGACACCTCGGTATGGTAGCGAACTTTGGTTGTTCGATATCTTGGCTGTTCGAGTGGGGCAAGATGGCAGAAATTTTTCAGCCGGTGCAGGTTTTCAACTTCGCTTAGGAGAAGCGACATTGTTAACCGATTACGCATTTACTCCTCATGAACTCGGGCCTTCGCAACGGATTTCTATTTCTGGAAATTTTTAGTTGTTTCAATCCTTCAGGTTATCCCCTCATTTTTTGTATTCTATCCCTTATTGAAATTTTCCCTCTTTTACAGATACAGCCCCCTTTGTACAAAAAACTCTTGCGTGCAAAATTTGACACTTAAACGATAACAATCTCGTTAGCCACAATTTTGGGATAGTACTGGGCTGTTACCAAACTGTTTTCTTTGTTATTCAACTAGATAGTTGTTTAGGATTTAACCCTTCCAGCTCAGGTAGTACAAAAATCCCATCTTTCCTTACTAATTGCTGGTCGAAGTATATTTCTCCACCACCAAATTCTGGTCTTTGGATCATAACCATATCCCAATGAATACTAGAACGAACTCCATTGTCGGCTTCTTCATATGCTTGACCTGGTGTGAGATGGAAGGAACCAGAAATTTTTTCGTCAAATAAAATATCCAACATTGGACGCTGAATATGTGGATTGAATGCAATAGAAAATTCTCCTATATATCTAGATCCATTGTCAGTATTCAAAATTTCGTTGAGTCGTGTAGTATTGTTGGCCGATGCCTCGACGATTTTTCCGTTTTCAAACTTTAGATAGATATCGTTAAAAGTTGTACCTTGATAAAGGCTAGGCACATTAAAACTGATGTGTCCATTAACTGATTCTCGAACTGGTGCCGTGAAACATTCTCCGTCAGGAATATTACACTCACCACTACAAGGGATGGCAGAAATATTTTTGATGCTAAACTTCAGATCGGTTTCTGGACCCAAAATGCGAATTTGTTCAGCTCGCTCCATTATTTTCTGTAATGGTTGAATTGCTTTAGCCATTCGATCGTAATCGAAGGTACAAACTCGAAAGTAAAAATCTTCGAAGGCTTCTGTGCTCATCTTGGCTTGTTGGGCCATAGAAGATGTTGGCCAACGTAAAACCACCCACTTAGTTTTGGGCACCCGCATGTCAAAGTGGACAGGTTTTAGCCAATATTCTTGATAATTTTTCATGGCCAAGCTCGGCACATCGGATAGCTCTGCAGTATTATTACCTCCACGAATTCCTATGTATGCTTGTACTTTACTCATCCGATAAGTTTCATAATCAGCGATTTCTTGAAGCCCTTCCACGCGGCTGGCTTTCAATAATTCTCGCTGAATACGATTTTGTTTTAGTTCTACTAGTGGAATGCCTCCTGCTTGTCGAACAGCTCTTATAACTGCAATTATCATCTCCGCTGGGACATCAGTAGCCTCGATAAGTACACGCTCATCGAATTGAATTTTGGTGGAATGATTAACCAATAGGCTTGCTAGTTGATCGAATCTTGGATCGTGCATAGCTTACTCGGAAGTAATAAATAATTATTTAAGTGGTCGATGGTGAACTATCGTCTTGCAGTGCAAATCCAAAAAATGAACCTAATGCCCCGCCGACAATATGTGCCATTTGAGATATATTATCATGTTGTAAAACGTTAACTACTTCTTTACCTAAATAGAGAATAGCAATCAAAATGAAGGTCAGAGGAATAGTACCACGTTTAACATTAACGAATGATGATAAAACTATCAGCATAAAAACAATACCACTAGCTCCACGTAGCCCCATATTATCGAATAGAGGAACTGCTATGTGTACAAACCCAGTAATCAGAGCAGTAGCAAGAATCATGATTAATACTGTTCGACTACCGTACCGCTCTTCTAGGATTGGACCGAGTAATAAAACAAGAGTCAAATTTCCTGTTAGGTGGCTCCAGCTAGCATGACCGAGTATATGTGAGAATAAGCGGAAGTAGGCTATAGGATCTTTGATTGACATAGGATCATAAATTGTGAAAAAATGCTTAGATATATCGATAGACGTAAACTCACTAAAAACGTGAATCAAGACGACAACGATAGAGAATGTTAAGATGACAGGGGAATTGTACTGAATTCGCATTAACTACGAGGCTTCGAGGTTTACGACCTACCTGGGGTCAAATAATATCAGAAGTACGTAAGGTTTGCAAGTAACCAACTTGGGTCTTTCGAAGTAAGTTTTTTCCATTATTTTTGAAAATTAAGATCGAAAACTAAAAAGGGGCAAAATGGAATTAGGTTTAGCAGGAAAACGAGCTATTGTAACTGGTGCTAGTCGTGGTATCGGACGAGCTTGTGCTTTAGGTTTAGCCAAAGAAGGAGTTGAAGTCTGCATCGTATCCAGAACGAAAACGGATTTGGAACAGGTCGTTTCAGAAATTGAAGCCATTGGTGTTTGTGGGTATGCTGTTACCGAGGATCTAGCTACTGCTGAAGGTTGTCGGCAAGTCGTACAAGAAGCTGTTCGATTTTTGGGTGGAGTCGACATTTTAATCAACAATGTTGGTTCTGCTCAGAACAGTGACATTTTAGATTTAGCTAGAGAACAAATAGAATCAGCATTACGATTAAAAAGCTTTAGTTATCTGAAAATGGCGCAAGAGGTGATTCCTCATATGAAGCTCAATAGGTGGGGTCGAATTATTAATATTGCTGGTGCTGCGGGTACGAGCCCGACGCGACATAACATTCCGACAGGCTCAGCAAATATTTTAATTCTTAATATGACACGTGCCTTATCCGATGCTGTTGCAAAAGATGGTATCTTGGTTAATAGCATTTGCCCAGGGTTGACTAATACCAACAGAGCTAGAACCCAGCAACGAGCAAAAGCCAAAAAAGAAGGGAAAAACGTAGAGGATCTATTATTACAACTAGCGGGGCGGCTACCAGCTGGAAGAATGGCTGAGCCAGAAGAAATCGCAAACGCGGCGGTATTTTTAGCTTCTTCGGCTTGCTCTTATGTTTTTGGTAGTTCAATTTATATGGATGGAGGACAAAGGCGTGGTACGCCTTAAGGTACACAACATTTGTGTACTGACTGACAGCATTTCATTCTATGACCCAACCTAATGGAACACTTAACTGATAAAATATTTCACCCTGTTTTTCCTCAAATTTGACCTTGCCTTGTATAAGGTCTGCAAACCTTTTGTCAATTGACAATTTCAAATTTATTACATTTCTTGTTTTTTCGCTAATTGTATTATCTGCGGTCATTTGATTACTGGCAGTCAACTGAAATTGAGCTGAGGTTTCTGTTAATGTTTCAATCTCTATTCGAAATTCAATTCCAGTTTTTTTGGACCCATCTGGTGAATTAGTAGAAATAAATACGTTCCGAATCATACTACAAATCAGTTGCCTAATAATTGTCCGATTTCCAACCACTAATGTTGGTACTTCTGGAGCAATTATGGTGGAAAATGCGAAAATATGAGAGCCAACCCTCCGTTCTTGCTCTTCTAGCATTTCTATTACTAAATGACGAAGGTCGAAATTAACACTGAGACCTTTGCTAGGTGAATCATTCACTTCAAGAAGACTTAACATGCTTTGAGATAGATCGACCGCTTCGTAGGCTGATGATTTGATATAACCTAAATTTTTTCTCTGTTCTATAGTTAGTGGTTGATTAGTAAGTTGAGTAATTTTGTCAAGGATTTGCTTAGTGGTGGAATAAAACTGTTGATTGATATCAATAATCAACTTTTTCTGACTATCGTATGTTTTATCAATTAGTATTTTTGCTCTGTTGAGTTGGGATTCTGCTAAGTATCGAGCTGCAGTCTCTTCTTCTAGTTGATTACTGGTTGTAATGAGTTTTTGATCATTTTGTATGACTAATTCTTCCAGATTTTTCTCATTTTGTTTGAAAGAAACTAAGTTACTGACTAATCCTTTCAACTCATGAACATTGAATGGCTTCTTTAGAAATGCGGTAATTCCAAATTCGTAACAGCGTGCGAAGTCGTGATCTTGGTGAATCTGAGCCATAACTACAATAGAAAAAGGAAGGGACGAAAGATGTCCTACCGCCTCGCCTGAGCTTGTCCCCTGAGGAGGAAAACCCATTGTTTTTATATGTTCAAGAAATTGGAAGCCATTCATCACTGGCATCCTGAGATCTAACAACACAAGAATAGGAGAAATTTTAGGCAGCAATGCAAGTGCATCCTCGCCGTTACTAGCACTACAGATTTGGTAATTATCGTGACGAAATGCTTCCTTGACGACCGATCGGACCATGGGATCATCATCAACAACTAAAACACACCGGCTTTTTAAATCCGACAATGACTAATCCCTCTTTCGAGTTGTTTCTAATCTGGTGGCCAACAGACTAGAAACAACTCTAATTACGTTTCAATATATCTGTTGTCTGTAGGATAACTTCCAAGAACTTTTACAAAGGCAGATTTTTCTCGAATCGACGGCAGAGCTAGACTAACTTGTGGGTCTAATTGGTGGCCACTGAAGTCCGCAAAGAACACATATTCCCAAGTCTTATTTTGAGAAGGAAGTGATTCAATTTTACTCATGTTAAGACGATGGTCCCGGAGAATAGTTAACACATCTGCTAATGACCCAACTTTATCACGTACACCAAACAGAATAGAAGTTCGATCTTGACCAGTTGGTTCTGCCGTATGATGTCCAATAATTAGGAATCTGGTCATATTATTGGTATTATCCATGATCGACTTAGCAATAATGGGCATACGATGATATTGACTTGCTAACCGGCTAGCAATAGCAGCTGAACCAAGTTCGTTGGTAGCAAGCCTGGCAGCTTCTGCAGTACTGTGTACACGAACGAATTCAACATTAGACAAATTCTGTTTCAACCAGAAACGACATTGAGCAAATGCTTGCTCGTGAGAATAAATTCGCTTCACGTCTGAAAGTGGGGAAATTGACATAAGGTTGTGATCTATTTTCATCATTCGCTCACCGCAAATTTGGAGTGAGGTATGATGAAACATCTCTAAAATGTCTCGAACACTACCGTAAGTCGAGTTTTCAATAGCAATCACACCATAATCGACTCGTTTTGATTCCACTTCCGAAAAAATATCTGCTTGTGGCGTAATCGGCACGAATTCGACTGAGGATCCGAAGTGCTCTAAACTAGTAGCGTGGCCAAAAGTTCCGACCGGACCAAGAAATGCAATTTTTAATGATTTTTCTGCTGATCGGCAGGCAGAAATGATTTCTCCATAAATTTTATCTAATGCCTGAATCGGAAAATGGTGATTTTTTTGATGTAACCGAGCCAAGATTTGTTTCTCTCGGTGTGGAGCATAGACTTGTAACTCTTTTTTGTGTGATTGACTTTGCTCTCTTTTAAGATCACCAACCTGCTCAACGACATCGATCCGCTGGTTGAGTAAGGCCAAAATTTGGTCATCAATTGTGTCTAACTGTTTCCGAAAGTCTTCTAGCTTCAAAAAAGATTCCCCACGCTATACATGCTCAAATTTATTGTATTTGATCCAAAAAACAACTTGTCCCCGTCATAAATTACTGTTTTCTAGTTTTTTGATGGCAACAATCATTTCTTCATCTGAGGGGTTGTCGACTACTATCTGTACGAATTCCTCTGCAGTTAACCTTTGTTCCTCCAGGAACTTATTATCCTGTGGTCAAGGATAGATATATTCGCCCAATATACCCGCCAATTTTGCCCTGACCTTGTCTGTTATACGAGCTAGCCAATCAATGTTCCCAATCACCAAATCACGGTGGCGTGGTTTCCAATCCAGTCCCATTTTACATCCTCCATAGAAGTTAATTATTTATTCAGTTGGGTAAGAACGATTTTCCAGATCAGCAATGAATTTTTCAGCCATGATGCCAGCTGCTGCACCTGCCCCTCCAGCCGTAATGGCTTGTCGAAATACATGGTCATGGATGTCCCCGGCGGCAAAAATTCCTGCTACACTGGTTTGTTGTTTTCGGTCAACAATCACATATCCTTGATCATCCAGATCAATTTTATCTCTAAATAACTCGTTGTTAGGAATATGTCCTATGAATACAAATACGCCATCAATGGGAAAAATCTCGGTCCTACCAGTTTTTACATTCTTTAGTTTGGCACCTGTTACCTTTTGCTCGTCCCCAACAACTTCTTCAACCACGGTATCCCAAATGAACTTAATTTTATCATTCTTGAATGCTCGCTCTTGCATGATTTGACTGGCTCTTAGCTGGTCTCTACGGTGTACAATGAAGACTTCAGAAGCATATTTTGTCAAGAATATACCTTCTTCTAGTGCTGCGTCTCCCCCGCCAACGACAATCAGACGCTGATCTTGAAAGAAGAAGCCGTCACATGTTGCACAGTAAGAAACCCCTTTTCCACCGTACTCATGTTCCCCTGTGATGTTCAGCATTCTAGGAGATGAGCCGGTACAAATGATGACAGACTTCGCCAAATAGCTCTGGTCGTGAGTATTAACAAGAAAAGGATGTTGACCCAAATCGATATCTGTAACGGTCTCGAAACGAGTCTCAGTACCAAATTTTTCGGCTTGTTCTTTCAAGCCCATAATGAACTCATTAGCCTCGTTTCCAAAGTAGCCAGGATAGTTTTCTAGGTCTAGTGTCAACGAGAGCTGACCACCAAGTGCTTCACCAGTTAGGAGCAATGGTTCTAACATGGCACGCGAAGTGTACACTCCAGCCGCGAAGCCAGCAGTACCACCACCAATTATGACAACATTCCGTTCTTCGATCGCTTTCGTCTCCGTTTTTTCTTCGGGTTCTTCAGTATTTAACAATTCGTTAATCTTACCAGAGTTTACTAGGGCCGCAAGGTCATCATCATCTCCAATGTGTTGATTATCAATGAAGATTTGTGGCACATCTCGTCGTCCGGTTAGTGCTTCGATTTCATCTCGCTTTTTGGCATCTCCATGGATATTGATCTCCTGATAACTTACCCCGATTTTTCCTAGTAAACGCTTCGCTACTTCACAATAAGAACAGAAGTCAGTTGTGTATATTTTTACGTCAGGCACAGTTATTCTTTATCTCCTTTTTCTTTCTCTCCAAGATTTCGAACCGTCTGATAGTGTTCGGCCAATTGTTTTTGTGATTCTGATTGAACCGTTCTTTCTAAAAACGGGTCAAAGTTTTCAGCATCAGTCGGTTCACCCACGATATTCGATTGTTGTCTTTGCAGATGTATATTTGTTAGTGATGTAGGATCGTCTGAGTAAACCCTTAGGCCAATTCGGTACTCTTTAATCTTACCATATTCTACTATTCCCGTTTGGTATATTATGTCAAATTCAGCTGGTCCAATCAGGTGGGCATTAGCCAATGCTCTTTGAGATGCATCCTCCCAACTATGGGGTGATGTTCCTTCAATTTCTAAGGCTAACCGAGTTGACAGACTACTTGCTTTTATAGGGTCAGATTTAGTCAGTGTGTTACCAGACTCGTCAGTTGCTGCTTGTGCCCGACTCAAATGCGCAGCAAAAGTGTTCGTAGAAGCTCGCTTCGGATTTATATCTGACATTTTTCTGGTTAATCAAACTCAGTTCATTGATGGAACTAGTCGTGGAATATGGTTAACTATTGGGTAATCTACTTTACAGTTCTTGCATATGATTACATCCCTTGCCCATTCTACATCAACTTTGCATAGTGGGCAGACGATAATTTCGGTCAAATCGGGGGTCTTATTACTCTGATGAAGTTGAGCGAACCAAGACTTTATCCGTCTAGTAAGTTGTGTTGGTAAGATATTGGCTATGGTATTCCTTAGAGTTTTTTCGTGCCATCGAACAAACGAACGATTAGACAATTTGTTGGCTAGGAGCGTCTCTATATCACCTAATTGCTTTTTGAGAATGGATTCATCAGAACTCACCAACTCGTATTTGACTTTTTCATTCCATTCGTACTGAATTAGGAATAACGAGTGATATGACTGATGAAATCTGGAAAAATTAGGGTCCTCAGATGCTAAAATGTGAAATAGGTGACCAAATTGATTATCAAGCTGATTCTTTTGAATCATTAATTTATCATTTACCTGATTCAAAATCCAATCATGATATGGCCAACCGTATAGACGCTCACCGAGTTCTGATGGAGTCTCGATATATCCACGATCAGCAACACGTTCCAATTCAGAGATCATTAGTTCTGGGTCTTCAACATGCTCTAAAACATGTCGGCATATCACATAATCAAAGCTATTATCAGCAAAAGGTAAATATTGTCCATCGGCTTCCACTATTGGCCTGTCAGCTACAATTTGCCCACCACGTTGAGTATCATCAACTAAAAATTTATCGCATAATACATTGGACCGAGTGCTTGGATTATGTCCACTGCCAATCTCTAATACAATATCGTTTGCTTGAACATTCATTTCTTTTCAATCACCATACTGATGTATGGGCTCAGTCTAGGGCAAAAAGCTGCAACTAATCGTCCTTTGAGGCCAAAACCAACGCTCAATTTGACTATTGACAGACCAGAATTTTGAAAGAAACACTCTAGATCAATTGGACTCGAAATGTAAACGCTGTCCGCATCACCACCGATAATTTGATTTTCCAAATCAGGCTGGCGAAAAATAAAATTTGGTTCCTTAGATGACCGTTTCTGAAAGTAGTACTCTATATTACGAATTAGCCCTTGAAATGCTTGCTTTTTTGTTTCGGCCCAAATCGGCCGCCCACGACCTCCAACAATCAAGCGGAGTAAATCCAAAACAGATGTAATAGGAGAGCAAAGGTTAGGGCCAGCTACTATAATTCGACCTCCATTCTTGGTTACTCGAATCATTTCTTGCAAAGTCGCTTCTACATCCGGAACATGTTCAATTAGCTCATTTGAGCAAACCAAATCAAAATGTTGATTTGGAAAAGGAAGCTCAATAGCGTCGGCTATTTGATAAGTGAGTTTTTTATCCTGCCAAGTTTGGGCTTCTTGTAGAAACAAGGGAGAAATATCAGTCCCAACCACACAATGTCCTTGTGCAGCCAACATTCTACTCGCAATACCGTTACCACAACCAACTTCCAACAGTTGTGAATTACTTCGGGCATGACCGCTGACCAAACCAACGAAGGTTTTTAGATAAGCTGTATCGTGATACTTTAAAAGGTTTTTGTAGGTTTCAGATGTCTGGTAAAACTCCCGCATCTGCTGACGGAGAGATGGGGCCGGCTGACCGTTTAAGGCTTCCATGATTGACATTATACTATTGGCCTATCAGTAGGTCAACTCAAATTCTACGCATTTCACTTTAGGAATTATTATCGAGTACTGTGCTAAATGCGTTACGCCAATCAGCCCCACCGTTTCGGTTAGAAAAAGGAGATGCTGGACTTGGGTGAGGAACCCAATCAACGGTAATTTCTGTATTTTCAAAAAGTACTTTAGCTTGCCTTTCGGCATACCGACCAATGCCAATAACATTTTTAATATTCATTATCTCAACCAAGGTCTTTAGGTAATCGTCACACATAGACATTAGTTTTTTGGCAGCTGAACCTGTCAATTTATCAGGTGTGACATTTTTTCCGTTATTATCAAACATCCATAATGGACAATGGTTAGCCACAAACACTTTTCGACTCACATTTTCCGCTGCCCCATATTTTTGAGCTAAAAATGTCCAGATCCGTCGACCACTAACTTCTGGTTTAGTACACTCTAGACCTATTACTGGCCGCTTAGGGTGTTGTTTGGGTGGATGACCGATTGAAACATTCTTGATGTTTAGAAAATCTCGAACTTGTTCAGGACAACCAAAAGGTACGCCTGTATTTCCCATTCCGTGTCCTGGATTCATTCCGACTAATAGAATTTTTGCACCGTTACCAGAAAATCGGTGGATCCATTCTCTGTGAGATAACCAGGCATAGTCAAGTGGATTATAGACCCAGCCGATTTGCTTACATTCAGCAATTAGTTCTGGAAATAGTTTTGTCGTCTCTGCCCGTAGTTTCTCAGTGACAGCTTCAGTTAATTGAATAATATTTTGTTGGCTCATCTAGTAAATTGTGCAAAAATGAACAGAGGTATATAGTGTTAGGTTTCTAGTATAAATTTATAAAATGGCAAATTAAGCAGGTTCCACAAAATAAGTTTGCATATTGGTTTAGTTTTCACACAATTCGTAGCTAATAACAAACTATACTATCAGCTTAGATAGAGACAAACAAACTTCAGCAACTAGATTTTTGATAAAATTATCGAGCGCCAACTATTCTATTAACCAATTGATAGCTTGTGAAATGACTTGGCGAAAGCTAGGGTTGGAGAAGGCTAAATTGTCATGACCTGATTGGTAGCAGAATACGCGACTGTTTTTGTATTCTCTCGTCCATGCTAGATATTTCATACTATCTGGATGTCTAGTCGAGAGGATAAATTGGCTATCATCTCTAGCGTCGATCATACCATAAATTTCGTCAATCATTTCCCATCTCTGTAGCCCATCAGTAATCGGGTGATTTTTTGCAACGACTTCGGTTTCCACAGTTTGATTAGTCGCATACCGAAACTTCCGATTAGAAATACCAACGATCTGATTCCAGACGGTCCAATCTGGAAATGCTAGCAGTGCGTGATGCAGGATCAATAAACCTTGACCGTTTTGCGCCAGTTTATCAATAGCCTGAACTAACCTCGCGTCTTGTGCTTGACTGGTTACTGGGGACTCTTGATGAAAATTGTAGAAAATAACAGCTTTATACGTCTCATTAAACTTTCCTTCATCCGACACAAAGTTATGCAGATCTTGCAAATAAAAGGTCGCTTGGGGCATGCTATCCAGTAGTTGTTGAAAACCCGGAACGTCAAAGTTATGATGGCCAGTTACGACTGCTACGTGGATTTTTCCCATTCCTTTTGCCTTTCACCAGCTGACTTGACAAAATTCGTCATAATCGATCAATTCTTTTATTGTTGGATTATCTCCACAAATAGGGCATTCTGCATCACGGCGAAGTTTCATTCGCCTGAAATTCATACCTAATGCATCGAATAATAGAAGCTGACCGATGAGCGGATCACCAATCTTCAGTAGCATTTTAATGCTTTCGACAGCTTGGATACAACCGATGATACCCGGTAATACACCGAAAACACCCGCTTCTTGACAGCTAGGAGCCATACCAGGTGGTGGTGGTGAGGGGTATAGGCATCGATAACAAGGACCTTCCTTCGGTGAAAAGACTGTGACTTGGCCTTCAAATTGAAAAATACTCCCGTGTACATTGGGCTTATTTAGCATAACACAAGAATCATTAATCAAATAACGGGTAGGAAAGTTATCACACCCATCAATGATGAGGTCATATTGTTCAAAAATCGATAGTACATTCGAGGACGAAAGACGTTCTTGGTACGTTACGACTTGGACGTCAGGATTGATTTCGTTAAGTGTTGATTTGGCAGAAAAGACCTTAGGTTGTCCAACATCTTTAGTGCTGTGCAAAACCTGACGCTGTAAGTTGCTGACATCTACTGTATCATCATCCATGATACCCAGTTTGCCGATTCCTGCTGCAGCTAGATAAAGAGCTACTGGGGACCCCAAGCCACCGGCGCCGATCATAAGTATTTTTGATTCAAGTAGCTTGGTCTGCCCAAGACCGCCAACCTCTTTCAAAATTATGTGTCGGCTATATCGTTCAATCTGCTCATTCGAGAATTTATACATCCTATTTATGACCTCAATAAACGATTCATGAAATATTTAGGCAGACAAATTTCCTAGCAAATTGCTTAGGTCTCCATTACTACTTTTAGAGGAAACTCGAATACCAAATCGCTTTCGTGGATCCTCATATGCACGTGAGAGAAAAAAATCATTATTCCCGTACATTAGTTCTAGAATGGGGCGAAGTTCTTTTTGGACTAATTCAAACGATTTATCCGTATTAGTGGCGATATTTCGGTTGTTGATAAAGAAGAGCGTCTGACTACCGTCAAAGCGAACCTGTTCTTCTAATTCGCTTGAAGACTGTAGCTTTTCGGCAAGGCTTAAGGCTTTTATGAATGAGTTGTGGATTTTCTCTTGATTTTCCCCAGATACATTGTGTTTTTGATTATATAAAAACCCGTGCTGCAAATCAGAATAGTCAATACTATAATTTGCTTGCTTGGAAATCAGCAACACACCGGGCCCTGCGTGCGTAAACGAATAGTCCGCGTAATTGAGATAGTCATCTTGCTCAGCTTCTTCCATCCATCGGTTAAAAACTTTTATGAAGTTTGTATACACGATCTGACTGTCTTCGGAAACGAAAATTTTAATGTTAATTTGTTGCAAATCCATATTATTCACCACGAATCTTGGTTTCGACCATTAAAAAAAGAAGAGAAGATACCTAAAGACATCCTCTCTTCGTAATTTCGGGAACAACTCTAGTGAAAGAGAATTTGATTTTGTCTATTCTCCCTTCCTAATAGTTAGACGGTAGTACTGGCCAATTTTTTTGGTATCAATGATTTTATGGCCATCATTGATCAAGCTGGCTGGAACATTCTGGATAGGTTCACCATCATCAATCGTTATTTCCAATAATTCACCTAAACTCATCTGCTCCAATCGAATTTTAGTTTGTACATAGTTATAAGGACAAGCAACACCTTTCAGATCCATACTATCGACAATAGATTCAGCTTCCACGACGGGCTCGGGTATTCTAGCTGGTCTTGATTCTTTTTTTCGTCTACCACTTCTTGCCTGTTCTTCTTCTTGCCGGATTTGCATTCTTCCATAGACATTATGTGCTTGCTCGACAAATAGGGTTGCCTCCTCCACTCGGCGGTGAGTCAACTCTTCATTTAATTCAATACCTCTTTCTTCCACAGACTTGAATAAATGCTCAGCATAAGCTGAAAAGAAGATTTGGGTGTCGTAGTACCGGTCACGAAATTCACGTACAGTGGTTTCGTCATCGATATATTGAATGCCTTCGGTTGTTAGTAACCCGTCAGCTGCACGGATCATTGCTTCAAAAGCTCTGGCTACTGAAGCCTCAAAATCTTTTTCTTCTAAGTGAACTCCAGCTTCGTAGATAAGCCGATCGCCTTCTTCCAACTTGAAGGAAACTAACTCAACTAACTGGCCGGCACATTCGCCGACGCCCTTTTGCAACTTAAATTCTTTGGTATCACCCGTATCTATATAGTAACTAGGGTCTTCTTCATAAGTCGGGATCTGATCGTATTGTTTTAGAATCGACTTAATCTCAGGCTTTCCTAAGCGTTCTATATAATCAGTGAAAGTGTCGTCTTCATTCGCTCGTTCGTCTAGGTAGCGTCCTGTTAATTCTTCAATAAATTGTGGAATATGTCTGGCGTGAATTTTGCCAGCAGCTAACCCATAAGATCCAGCATTCTCCATATCGTGTCCGCCTAATGTTACTTGGTAATATGGAGCAATATGCCCTTTCATACGCCTAGATGAACCGAAGAAACCGATATTGGCTATGTGATGTGTACCACAAGAATTAGGACAGCCACTGATTTTCACCCGTAGGTCCTTAATTGATTCAGTCATTTCGCTGCTAGAAAAGTGATCACGTAGTGAAACCGCTAAACCACGAGATGAGGCAATGCCTAATTTACAGGAATCAGTTCCAGGACATGCTGTGATATCCATCAATTTTTCAGCGTCACCTTCACCTAACCCAATGGAGGCTAATTCATTGTAAACCGCCGGCAGGTCACTCATAGAAACCCAGCGCAAGAGGATATTCTGTTCAACTGTAGCTCGGATCGTATCCTTTACGTAACGACGTGCAATATCAGCCACACCACGTAGCTGGTCTGAGGTGATATCCCCGATCGGTAGGCTAATTTGGACAACAGCATAACCGGGCTGGGCCTGTGGCTTCACGTTACCGGCATACCAACGCTCAAACCCATCTGGCTTTTTAGCTATTTCAAGTTGAGTCGGTGGCTTCAGTGGAGTCTCGTTGAATCTTTCTAGATCATCTAAATATGCAGTCCAAGCCGGATCATAACGTAGTTTTTCTCTTTCAGCATAAACCTGTCGGCGGAATTCCTCGATGCCCAATTTTGCTACCACAAACTTCATACGCGCCTTGTTGCGGTTTTTTCTTTCTCCAAGTCGTGAAAAAACTTTAGCCATGGCTTGGGAAATTGGCAACAACTCCTCCACCGGCAGAAACTCTTCTAAGACTTTTGCTCTGTGTGGAACAGCACCGAGCCCTCCACCTACGTACATCTTGAAACCACGCTCTAATTGACCATTCTTTTTCTTAGTAACTGCAACTGCTCCAATATCATGCATTTGGCCAAAACCACAAGCGTGATCGTGACAACCAGAAAAAGAGATTTTGAACTTTCGGCCAAAATCTTGCCCATCAGGATGACCTAGTAAGAAAGCTGAAAGAGCCTGAGCATAGGGCGTAACGTCAAAACTTTCCTCATTACACACACCAGATAGAGGACAAGCTGTGACATTTCGAACTACGTTGCCACAGGCCTCTTTCGTCGTGATTCCAACTGATGCTAATCGTCGCATTAGCTCAGGAGTATTATTTATATCGACGTAGTGGTACTGAACATCTTGTCGAGTGGTTATATGAATGATGTTGTCAGAGAACTCTTCACCAACATCTGCCAGCATTTCCAACTGTTTAGCGTCTAGACCGCCATACGGAATTTTAACTCTGATCATTTGCGAGCCTTCATCCCTCTGACCATACACACCATGACGCAACCTAAACTCCGTAAATACCTCCTCAGCCACTTGTCCAGATTGAACACGACCAAGCTGAATTTCATAGATATCTATTGATCGAGCTTCCTCCTCCGGAATTGATTTAGCACTGTACGATATGAGTTCTGGCATATCCATTTCTCCTTGGTTTTTTGACGAAATATAAGTGTCCCACAAATACACAAAAAAGCGTAAAATTATTTTAACAAATAAAGGTTACATCAACAAGGCCACAAAAGTGGAATTAACCTGATAAGATGAATTTACACCCTACTCTAGTATACTAATCAGTAATTATCGGCTGATTATAGAACATTGGCATGTATGTGTCAAATACCGGATTCTAAGGGATATAATAGAATTTCATAATTAATTTAGTATATTATTGTTCCAATCAATTTTAAAAATGATCCACCATCAATTTGTCCACATAAATTATCTTTTAACTATTTTTTTGCTGGTTATCAGTGGTTGTACCTATTCACCCAAAGGCCCTAAGGTTACTGTTGCTGACTTGAGACAGGCTGTGCGCTCGGTTACTGATAGAACAGCCTATGCAGGTTTTGACGGACAAAAGAAACAGTTTTACATAGGGAATGGTTTGATTGAACGAAGATTTCAATTGTCAGCTAGCGGCAGGCGGTTACATACAGTCTCTATTGTTGATAAATTGAGTGGTGAATATTATCTTGAACAACCGAGTCAAGAATTTTGTTTCCAAGTCTCAGGTTATCGTTTTTCTGGCCTTGATAGCCAGTTTTTATACCAGAGGTATAAAATCGAACCTGGCTATGATGGGTCTCGTATATTGCGCTTCTGGATGAATTATCAAAATCCTATAATTGGTTCGCCGGCTGATGGCCTCTTGGCTGAATTTACCAATCCATTCCCAGATACTAGTAGTCATACCAATCTACGCTTTTCTATTCAAATTTGTTATCGTATCTATCCACATCAAGCTCGAATTGACAAATGGTTAGTCTTCAAAAACCAAGGTAATATTCCGCTTAATATAGAAGAGGTTTACACTGAATCATTACCCCTTTTTTACAATTCCCGGTCGGCTTTGGTAAACAGAAGCTTATTTAGTAAAATTTATGGTCAGTACCTAGAAATATCACCGACAATTGGTTCAATAAATAGGTTAGTGTCAATTGTTAATCACACTCCTGGACCTTTCAAGACAACTGACTTATACAAGAAATACGATTATGTTTCTGTTGGCCTTACATCCTTTGACGTGCAAATGTCAGAGATTATTACTGCTTGGCCGAGTCAATCAGTTGTTATACCTACCATATCACTTTACTTTGGTCGGTTTAATGAAAATATAGGAACCCACTTACCGTCCCCATACTTGGAAACTGAAGATTTAGCTTCCTATCAAGTAGTTAATTTTGAAAATGAGACAATTGCTACATTCCAGGACCAACTGTCATCATCCCTCGTGTCTCAACCGAAAGCTATTCGATTGCCTGTAGCTACTGTTGGTAAAAACATACTAAATCAACCGAATTGGCTCCAATCTAGACCTGCTGAATCAGATCAGCCCATTTATTGCTTATTGAGTGACTATGGTTTTTTTTTACGAGATGCCGTAGATGATCTTTTGGTACATTCTCCGGTGAATCTGGTTATATTGTCTGGACCACTACTTGAAAAGGATAACAATGGGTTACAGGGTTGTGCTAACATTACGCATAATCACGGAGGGCCTGTGGAGTCAACATTTTTGACTTACAATTGGTTGTTCGACTTTTCTGTGTATATCCGTCAACGACACCCAAACGTTAAACTATGTATTACGGCAAAAGCATACGGTTTAGATCAACCTGACTATGCGTGTTTGCAATACTTCGATTTCTTTGTAAAATAACAAAGGAGGCTCCGTGATAGGAACTCGAGCAACTGCACAAGGTGTACAAAATTATTGGGAACGAATCGTTGACGAATGTAGCCGAGAAATTGCTGAGCTACCAAATAATCCCTTACGCTACTACAAACGTGCACAGGCATATAAAGAGCTGGGAAATTTGGATTTGGCGTTAGGTGATTTGACTAGGGTTATCGATCTAAAATCGGACGACCCAAAAGCCTATATCTTACGAGCTGGAATTCATCGACAACTGAATCAAAATCGTAGAGCGTTACAAGATTTTCATACTGCTATTTATCTTAATCCTGCTGATGCTAACGCCTATTTATTACGTGGTAACATCTATAAAATTGAGGGTCAGCTAAAAGAAGCAGTACAGGATGCCACTGAATCTATTAGATTAGACCCAAGCCAATCACAATCCCATGTGCTGAGAGGAAATGCTTACCTCGAGCTTAATAGCTACGATAAAGCCATTGCAGATTTTAGCAAGGCTATTGAATTGGATAACAGTTATACCAATGCCTATTACTTTCGAGCCATGCTCTATCACCGAATTCGAAAAAACGATGCGGCTGTAGCCGACTATCAGAAAGTCCTTCAACTTTCTCCTGATTCTCAAGCTGGTCGATTAGCCCAACGTAAGTTAGAAATTCTAACTTCTCCAGAGCAAGAAAGTCAGTCAACTGCTGAAGACGAACTGTTCTAAAGAAACGGATTGAACAGCTGTCTTCTACTTAAAAGGTCGTGTATATCAGGCAAGGCTCGTCAGAGGTATTGAACTTGGTACTTTTGGGTCATACTTTTAACCATTCAATTATAAAAGGTGAGGAACATCCTATCAGGCCCATAACTTTTTTCGAGATAGCGAATACATGAGCGTGTAACAACCTGGAGATAGATTTAGTTGCTAATGTATGGTTCCACCTGCCATCTTTTACTTCACTTCTCGCTATAAATCCAGCTATTCACTACTTGGTTATGTTTGTTGATACAGTCTTTCTATTCTTGTGAAATTTATTTACTTAGAAAACAATACATATCATTTGTCAACCTTTCAGCTAACCTTGTGAGGTTGTCACTCAAGTGATATAATCTTTGAGTTTTTCTCGGTCCCTATGGTAGAAAATTATTTGCTGATTAGACTAACAAAACATGGAGATCAATCTTATAAAAGATCAGGAGTTGTGTGATGGAAACCGAATTTAGAGTTGAACAAGATAGTATGGGGCAGATTGAAGTTCCATCTGATCGTTACTGGGGGGCACAAACCCAAAGGTCTGTGCAAAATTTCAAAATCGGTAGCGAGCGGTTTCCTCGGGAGATGATTTGGGCTTTGGGTATTGTGAAACAATCGGTGGCTGAAGTTAATCGAGATTTAGGGTTATTGACACCTGATGAAGCTGAAGTTATTCGGAAAGCCACTCAAGAAGTCATTGATGGTAAATTGGATGATCATTTCCCATTAGTAGTTTGGCAAACGGGGAGTGGAACACAAACTAACATGAATGTCAATGAAGTTGTTGCAAACCGAGCTATTGAGATCTTAGGTGGAGTCTTGGGAAGCAAAAAGCCCATTCATCCCAACGATCATGTCAATAAATCCCAATCTACTAATGACTCCTTTCCAACAGCTATTCATCTAGCTGTGGTAGATCGAATTGAGCATCATCTGAAACCGATGGTAGCAAGTTTGAGAGAGTCCCTTTCTGATAAGTCCGATGAATTTGCTGAGATTGTCAAAATCGGTCGAACTCATTTGCAAGATGCTACTCCATTGACACTGGGTCAAGAATTCTCAGGCTATGTCCAACAATTAGACAATGCTCTTCGAGCAATTAACCACACTTTCCCCCATCTATTTGAATTACCGATTGGTGGTACTGCTGTCGGAACTGGTTTGAACACTCATCCTGAATATGCAGAATTAGCAGCAAAAAAAATGGCACAGAAAACCGGGCAAAACTTCGTTTCTGCACCGAATAAATTTGCTGCTCTAGGCGCACGTGATGCGTTAGTAGAAGCCAGTGGTGCACTGAAAACATTGGCTTGTGCTCTGAATAAAATTGCCAATGATATTCGTTGGCTGGGGTCGGGCCCTCGTTGCGGTATTGGCGAGATCATTTTGCCAGAAAACGAGCCAGGATCATCTATTATGCCAGGAAAAGTCAATCCAACGCAATGCGAAGCTCTTACTATGGTCTGCTCCCAAGTCATAGGTAATGATACGACAATTACTGTTGCAGGGTCGTCAGGTAATTTTGAGTTAAATGTTTACATGCCAGTCATGGCTTTCAATATTTTGCAATCGATCCGTTTACTTGGAGATGCCTGTGACTCGTTTGATCAACATTGTGTTATTGGCATAAAGCCGAATTTGCATCAAATCAATCAGTACTTACACGATTCCTTAATGTTAGTAACCGCATTGGCCCCCCACATTGGTTATGACCAAGCTGCAGAAGTAGCTAAAAAAGCACACGAAACAGGAAAAACATTGAAAGAAATTGTAATATCCAGACAGCTGTTGACGGAGCAAGAATTTGACCAAGCAGTTGTTCCTGCCGATATGACTCGGCCTAACATCTCAAATTGAATCTACATAGGACCTCGGATTGTCTAAATACGTGGTTTCGGTACTTGTGGCTGACTTTGATGGAACCGTCACAAAACGGGACACCATCGATTCTCTGGCTCGGTTGGCAATTGGCCAGTTAGAGCAACCAGATGATCAGCTGGAGAATTGGTTGTCCTTATCTCAGCATTATCAATCTCAATCTGCCGTAGCAGACAGTTCGTTTTTTTCTGATTTTTCGTCCCTAGAAGCTTTTGTCGCTAATTTTCATAATACCGTTGAAAAGCCTGCGCTAGAGCAAGTGGTTTTACAAAAATTCTTGATGGGACTGAAAAAAGAACAACTTCTCCGATTAGGGCAAAAAACAAAGAAAAGACAACTTGTTGAACGAGTCCTGACTAGGCTAAGAAGAAAATCAGTGAGAGTCGAAATCTTATCTGCTAACTGGTCTACCGATCTGATTATTGGGGCCGTGGGTGAGTATTGCGACTTGATAACAGCTAACGACCTATTATTTACTAATGAAGATCCCATCACTACGACTGGCGAGATTAAATTTAAAATAACCTCAGCTCAACACAAGCTAAGTCGAATCGAGCAAGTGATGAATACTTATGGGAAGACGGCCTTCATTGGCGACTCAATTAACGATATATTAGCAATTTGTCATGCAGATATAGGCATACTAATTGGTCAAAATCAATTGGCTCGTCAAGCACTAAGGTATTTCGAAATACCGTTTGTCGATATACAATTAGGTAGTGATTATTTTCCTGATATTCACTCGGGTTCTGTTATCGGCCTTCGTTCATGGTCGGAAGTGGATTTTTTTTTAAAAACGCACAAACTTCCAACTAACCATGAACCAAGTAATTCTTCACTCTAAAGGTCATTGGCTTAATTTTTCCCAACCAGTCGAAGTTATTCAAACTTCGCAATTAGACCAAGTTGTCAATACACTAAACCAAGTAGAACAAAGAGTTTTGACTAATCGTTACTATGCGATTGGTTTCATCGCATATGAATCTGCTTCCGGTTTTGATCCTGCTTTGACTGCTCATGATTCCACCCTATACCAATCGCCGATTCCGCTGATATCTTTTGGTTTGTTTGATTCAATGATGCGATCTACAGATCCTCCCGTACCACCAAAGAATTGGGATGATGATTTGAGAAGGCTGACTTGGCGGCCGACTGTCAACTTTGGTGAATATCAGTATCGGATACAGCAAATAAAAGATTGGATTGTTAAAGGCGATACTTACCAAGTTAACTATACTCATCGGTTACAAACACCATTTACTGGTGCACCTTTGTCTCTATTTCACCAGTTACTACAGACTCAATTAGTTGAACGCTGCGTCTTTATTCAGTCTGACAAATATGCTATTTGTTCAGTATCCCCAGAACTTTTTTTTTCCTACGTGAATGGTTTGATTACTATGCGACCAATGAAGGGGACACGACAAAGGCACATGGAACCGGAAATCGATTTAAAATTAGCTGAAGCTCTCCGATATTCCATAAAAGATCAAGCCGAAAATGTAATGATTGTCGATATGGTACGTAACGATTTGGGTCAAATATCAAACTTTGGTAGTGTAACAACCAAGAATCTTTTTGAAATTGAGGAATACCCTACCGTCTGGCAAATGACTTCGACTGTAACCGCCCGAACAAATGTCAGCATTACTGAAATTATTACGGCCCTTTTTCCTTGTGCTTCAGTTACTGGCGCCCCAAAACCGAGAACAACTAGAATTATCAATATGATCGAGCCTATACCACGAGGCATTTATACTGGAGCAGTAGGCATTATTCAACCTGATGATAGTATTGGATTACGAGCGGATTTTAATGTCGCGATTCGTACAGCAGTTGTTTGGGAGGAACAAGCGGAATATGGTATTGGTAGTGGTATAGTGTGGGATTCGAATAGCTGGGACGAATACCGCGAGTGTCAAATTAAGGCGGAAGTCTTGAAAGCATTTAGTAAATAAAGATGACTGAACTAGTATTACTTAATTTATCAGCCCTCCTAATTGGCCTATCTAAAGCTGGTTTTGGGGGTGGAACTGGTATTGTTGTTGGGCCAATCCTACTACTGATTTTGCCAGCTAAAGAAACAATTGGCCTCATGCTTCCACTATTGTTTGCTTGTGATATTGTTTCTCTTTATTTTTACTGGAAAAAATGGGATTGGGGTAATCTAGTTGTTCTTGTTCCTGGTGCGTTTGTCGGAATCGGTAGTGGCTATTTTCTGTTGGATAGTGTATCGGACGATCATCTTAAGACTATTATCGGAATTGCGGCTCTTGGTTTCGCATTATTTCAAGTTTATCGCCGTCAATTCAGACAACAGAATAGGCTGTTTCAACCTAGAGTCTGGCATGGAACTATTGCTGGTTTGGCCACTGGTTTTATTTCCACACTGGCACATATCGGTGGAACGGTAACCACTATGTATCTTTTGCCACAAAACCTTCCGAACCGTACTTTTGTCGCTACTACTACAGCTTTCTACTTTTTGATTAATTTTTGTAAAATTCCGGTTTATCTAGAGCTGAATGTGTTGAACCTATCAATGTTTAACCGTATATTCCCCTTATTGCCGATGTTATTTTTTGGAACAGGACTTGGAGTTTACCTCAACCGCAGAGTTTCCAATTCCATTTTCTCTATGATAATTTTGCTGATTGTTATCTTAACTGGACTGAAGCTTCTATTTTGGTAACAAGCTATATCTTGATTTTTTTGATATTGGCCTTATAATTTAGTCGTTGGCTTCGTTAACCAATCAACCTATCAGGAGAGCGTTTATGGGGAAAGGAACGGACATTCGTATTCGAGAAGTTAGCTTCGATTTTGAACAACATCAGTATCGCACACCACTCAAGTTTGGCGGTGTGCCAACCGATCATTGTATTCTATTCAATGTCAGGATGGTTGTTGAAACTAGAGACCACAAAATCGGCCATGGTTTTGGCTCAATGCCACTAGGCAATGTATGGGCATTCCCACCACGTTATGTACCATTTGAGCAAAGTTTGAATGCGATGAAACAATTGGCTGAACAGTCCATTGTCAAAACTCGTGATCATCAATTAATAGCTCATCCATTAGACCACTCAGAGATTCTGGAACCTATTTTCATTGAATTATCCACACAGATTTCAGATCAAATGGGGCTTTCAATACCTATTCCAAAGCTGTGTACTGCCGTAACGACCAGCCCTATTGATGCGGCAATCCACGACGCATTTGGTAGAGCCAACGGTATCAACAGCTATAATGGACTATCGTCGGCGTTTGTGAGTTACGATTTATCCCATTATCTTAATACTCAGAAAGCTGGTGTTGCAAGTGAACAACTTCATCCAAAGAGGTTCCAAGGTAAATATTTAGATCAATATTTATCAAATTCTCCCAAAAATTATATGCCTCTCTACCATCTAATCGGAGCATTAGACCCTTTGACAAGTGATGATATTAGCGATCCAATAGATGATGGCTTACCGTTAACTCTTCCAGAATGGATTGAGGCCGATGGACTTACTCATTTGAAGGTTAAACTTAATGGAAAAGACCTAGATTGGGACGTTGACCGCTTATTATCTATTGAGCAAGTAGCATCTGAAACCCAGTCGAAGCGGGGAGTTACTAGTTGGTATTATTCTGCTGACTTCAATGAAACTTGTGCCGATGTAGAATATCTCTTGGAGTTTTTGCAAAGAATTCAGGAAGGAAAAGGTCTTGCCTTTGAACGATTAGCTTACATAGAACAACCAACGGACCGTGATCTAAAATCTCATCCTGAGAATAAAATGCATAAGGCCTCAGCGATCAAACCTGTCGTTATCGATGAATCATTGACTGACCTTGAAACTTTTCTACTAGCAAGAGAACAAGGTTATTCTGGTGTAGCCCTGAAAGCTTGTAAAGGACAGTCGCAAGCTTTGTTGATGGGAGCAGCTGCTCAAGATTACAATATGTTCTTGGCGGTTCAGGACTTGACGTGTCCAGGCGCCTCATTTCTCCACTCGGCTGGCATTGCCGCTCGTGTCAAAGGAGTCACAGCAATTGAAGGTAATTCTCGTCAGTTTTGCCCCGCAGCTAATTATGAGTGGGCAGACCAGTATCCTTCGATTTTCCATATCACAAACGGAACCGTTGGAACTCATATTTTAACGGAAAATGGACTTGGCCATAACCGAGAAACTTGATCTGATTAATTAAGGCCTAATTATTTGCGATACTGGTTTTCAATTGTTGCTAGTATAATTTTCACCTGTAGTTTCCAGCAAGGAGTCAAAGCCAAAGACTACGTGCTGATTATCGGTGGAATCGCGGGTGAAAAATCGTATTACGATCGTTTTTGGCAAACTGGTCTTCAATTTTATAATCTTTTGATTGATACCTATGGTCTTAACCCAAATCAAGTCACCTTCCTCTTTGAACAGCCTCTTGGGAAAATAGTAACGGATCAATCAACTGCAGAGAATGTCATTTCGGCTTTCCATACTATTTACGCCTCGGCTACTTCCGATGACCGATTTATCTTATTGATGTCAGGCCACGCGAATCAATCAGGCAAACATCTTAAATTTAACCTTCCTGGTCGAGATCTATTTGCTCAAGAATATGCTAATATGATCCGCCGAATTCAGAGCAAAACCAAAATGGTATTCTTTGATTTTCCTTATAGCGGAAAAATGATCTCACTGTTACCTCATCCAGATACTGTTGTTATAACTTCTTGTTCCAACAAAGAAGGATATGCTCTGTGTAGTTTTGGTCTAACTTTGCTCAACCGATTTCGTCAGAACCCTAGTCAATCTTTGTTGAAAATTATGGAGCAGACTCAAATTGATATTAGTCAATGGTATACAAATGAGGGCTTAGTTCAGGTAGAACACCCACAAATTAAGGGAACTGAGCTGAATCAAACCTATTTAGGTATACCTGTTATCGATTTGAAAGGTGAAATACAACAAGATATAGAGGTTTCACCTTTTGATGAAAATCATCTTCGTACTTTAGCTAAACAGTCAGAAATATCGTCGCGGATCATGAATAGCCAAAATGTGTTTGATATCAACGAGGACTCAAGTTACACACATACAGTTTGTCGAACAATTCGAATTATAGATCCGGACGATCGTCACCTTGGACAAGTTTCGGTTCCTTATACAAGAGGTGCTGGAAGTGTAGAAGTTCGTTATGCTAGAACGATTTTACCCAGTGGCGATATTATTGACTTAGCCGCCGAAGACATAGAAACAAACTTGATACCTCCAGGTACCATTGAGGCTAGAATGTTTGTGGATGCCAGGCTAACGAGGTTCGAATTGCCACAGATGCAAAGTGGTTGTATTATTGACTATTGTTATACTAGAAAGAGTCAAGGGCAATTGTTAGAAGGTGAATTTTGGCAACAAATTTACGTGCAGGAACCAGTCCAAGTTAGCTATTATGAACTTACGATTGTTTTACCCCATGAGAAAACATTACGCTATCAATCTCATCCTAGTAGTGAGAAAAAGCCTAATTTTATAGTACAACCCGAGATTAGTAAATCTAGCTACACAACTACTTACCAATTCCAATTTAAAGACTTACCTCCTTTGATTCATGAGCCATTTATGCCAGACAAAAAAGATTTGGCTTATTCTATTGCGGTCTCCACTATTCCCTCTTGGGAACCTTTAGTTGAATGGTACGCTACTTTGATTCGTGATCAAACTCAGACCAACATTCAAATTCAAAACAAAGTAAAAGAACTTACTTTAGGCGTTTTTAGTCAAAAAGAAAAGATTCGTAAGTTATACAATTTCGTTGCTAATGAGATCGATTACGTTGGGATTGAGTTGGGAATATGGGCTATCAAGCCGCATTCATCCCCACGTGTTTTTAGGGAAAAGCACGGCGATTGTAAAGACAAATCGACCTTACTTGGTACGATGTTATCAGAGTTAGGAATTTCGTCTTATCCGGTTCTTATATCAGCAGGTAAATCTCGAAACATCAATCGACAAGTACCTTCCCTAGCTTATTTCAACCATATGATTCTAGCAGTCAAAACAAAAAGTAGTGATTTTTTATTTTTAGACCCAACAGCAACTGGCCAGCCATTTGATCAGCTACCAGTCTCAGACCAAAATCGCTGGGTAATGATAATTAACCCAGACGCAGAGAAAAATAGCTCAGTGAATCAGCCACTGTATCAATTTGATAAAACACCTACTCAATCTAACAATCATCAAATTGCCAAAACATCGGTCCAAGTGTCAGGAAGCCAAACAATAATTGTCAATCAGGAGATTCGATTTTCTGGTTATTTCAATAACGTAATTCGCCAACATGTTTCTAGCGAGAATAGCCCAAAAGCTAGGTCATTTTTCAGAGATCTGCTTGAATTAAACGAGGATACAGAGGTTAGTCAGCTTCGATTTTCGTCAATTAGTCCTTACGAAAGTCGACTGCTTATAGCTTGGAAGCGCTCCAAGCACCTGATAGGACTAGGACACCAACTACTACTAGAAATCCCTTCTTTACCACTCAAATATGATCAACTTTTGAGAATCGAAAAACGAGATTCGCCCGTCTCATTACCGACAATAATAACAGTCGAGCACACCTGCAAAGTCAGTCTGGCTAAGTCTTTTCAAATAGACCAGACTCCAGAAACTCAGAGCTTAGTGTTTCCGTCGATTGGCTCTTTTGAATTGAATGTCAAAAGCTCTAAACGGCGAATTACCATGTTATCTACATTTACAGCGACAGAAACACTAATTCCTGCCAAGGATTATCAAAAATTCCAGTTGATGCTGGATGCTCGACAGAAGTCAAAGCGTGTCGTATTATCAAAAAGATAAATTCATATTTTATTTTTGATCGTTTGTCTGTGCAATCAGGTGATCGGATGGTGAACTGTGACCAACTTAGTACCATCAGGAAATGTACCTTCGACTTGGACTTCATCAATCATTTCAGCCACACCTTCCATTACGTCATCACTGGTCAAAATTGTGGTACCAAAACTCATTAGCTCAGCCACACTTTTTCCATCTCGGATGCCTTCTAAAATTTCGGCTGTAATGATTGCAACGGCTTCAGGATAGTTTAGCTTGAGACCACGTTCTTGACGATCTCTGGCTAATTGGGCAGCCACGTAAATCATCAATTTTTCTTGTTCACGAGGGGTTAGATTCATTGATTCTCCTTTCCTACTAATTAAAAGCCCATTTAGTTTGGGGGTGGCTAGAACTTTCGTAAATCTATGGGGGGGATTTTCAGCAGTTTTTGTTTTAATTCTGCCCAAATTTGGCTAAATGTGTTTTGTATCAATTGGGTATTTTGGGCCATCATACGTATAACTACACCATTTCTCTTTAAACATGTGAAGCCGCCAATAGCCAAACGTTGCCCTTTATTGCAATTAAGGTTGTTAACTAACTCAAGCCTTGATTGAATGATCTCGAGAATCGGGCTGTACCTGTCAATTGATTCAACTGGCAGACCATTGGGGGAAAGTTCTCCAAAAACATAAAAACTCCCCCAGCACTTAAATTCCTCTAGTAAGCCTAGTTGATGAAAATCGGGATTTGAGTGATTACTGGCCGGATTAAGCGATATTTTGACTGGGTCGTATAATAAGAGCCCATGTTGGTCATTTACTCTTAAGCTAGAAGAAAAATTGGTAAAAACAAAATCCTCTTGGCGTGAAACTCGTCCAGGTAAAATGATATCCTGAAAGACAAAGATACCTCCAGGAGAAATTTCGACCTCAATAACTTGACTAAATCTAGAAGAACGAAAGAGGATCAGTGGATCCGGTAAATACTCTAAGCGAGCATTCCTCCCGACTTTTAAAAACACGGCTTGATTGGCAGTATCATTCGGCATTGCATAGACTTTAGTTGCCGCTTGCGTGGTGAAAATCACTTGCGCATTTGTTGATAAATCTAGTTTGAGGTCATACTGGTCGCCTTGTACGACACCGCCAGTTGGGCTCAGCAAATAGAGAAGAACTTCACCGTGTGTAGTATATTGTGGTTTAAGAATTTGGAGAGGAACACAAGAGAATCGTCGCTGAATAACAGTTTTTCTTTGACCTGATTTGGCTTTTTCACCAAAGGCATAGTCAAGACGTCCATTTCGGCCTACCGTCGATTCCATTGTCGTACTGAGTTTTTCTTAAACGCTTAAGTACTCGCGGATGATTTGTTGATTAAGATCTTCAGTAATTCCATTGACTACCATTTCACCTCGGTTCATGATGTAAAAACTTTGGCAAAATTCACGAACAAAGTCTAGATACTGCTCCACGATTAACACAGTCAACCCCTTTTCTTGGACTAATTGTAATAAGACTTGCCCAATTTGTTGAATGATATTGGGCTGAATACCTTCAGTTGGTTCATCTAGAATCAAAATTTTGGGATCAGTAACCAAAGCACGGCCAATCGCTAATTGCTGTTGTTGTCCACCAGACAAGTCTCCTCCCATTCGGCTTTCCATGTCTTTCAATATTGGAAACAGGTCAAAAATCTGATTCGGGATGATTTTGTTCTGGCTTCCAGCAAGACCAATCTGTAAATTCTCACTTACGGTTAGTTTAGGAAAAATCATTCTACCTTGTGGGACATAGCCAATTCCGGCTGACACTCGTTGGTGAGCCATTAAATTGTGAATTGGCTGATTATCTAGATACACCGATCCATTATTTGATTTGAGTGTGCCAACTATATTTTTCATTAGTGTGGTTTTCCCGACACCATTTCGCCCCATAACACTGACAATAGTAGCTACCGGAACTTTCAAGGATACATTCCGTAGAGCTTGAACTTCGCCATAAGAAAAAGACAAGTTTTCAACCAAAAGCATAATAACTTATTATCGACCCAGATAAGCTTCAATTACAGCATCATTTTGTTGGAGTTCGGCTAACGTACCTTCAGCCATAATTTTTCCCTCGTGAAGCATAGTAACTGGAGAATTGAGCTGCCGCACAAAATCCATGTCATGTTCTATAACTATCAATGTGTGGTCTCCTTTCAATTCTAATAGTAACTCTGCCGTCAGCTCAGTCTCTGCGTCAGTTAATCCTGCTGCCGGCTCATCAACTAATAACAGCTTAGGACTAGATAACACCAGTGTACTTATGGCCAACCATTGCCTTTGTCCATGGCTTAAGTATTTAGCCTCGGTCTGTAGTTCATTTTGTAATCCAACTCTCTCCAAAATTGAGGAGATCTGATCATGTTCTTCGGAGGTAATTTGTTTATACAGGTTAGTAAACCAGTTTTGATTGCCTGGCAGAGCAAGCTCCATGTTCTGATACGTAGTCAGACTATCAAATACAGTTGGTGTTTGGAATTTACGACCGATACCCATCAGTGCAATTTCTGTTTCGCTGGTATCGGTAATATTTTCACCTTCAAAGTGAACTGTACCACTACTAGCTCGAGTCTTTCCACTTATCAAGTCACACATAGTCGTTTTACCAGCCCCATTAGGACCTATGACAACCCGTAGCTCGTTATGTTCGATACCTAAAGCCATAATGTCAACGGCTTTGAAACCGTCGAAAACTGCAGTGAGTTGATGGAGAAATAATATGTACTTTTCGGCTGAAAACCGGCTATCTATGGGGTTGTGTTCTAAGTACTCAGATAAACGCGTACCGTCTTTGTTTGGCATGTTTAGAAAAAATGGTTACACTTGTGCTCTTCAGTTTAACCGATGGTTTTTTGTTTGTCAGTTAAATCTGATTTATTTTTAATATTCGACCAGAAGTGACTGGGCAATTTGACTAGTCCATCGGGATAGCCCAAAACTACCGTTAAAAACATTAAACCCAGTACAATCGGCCAAGTTTTTGCAAATGTTAGCCCACCTGGAAATATTAGATCTGTTAAAGGAATAGGTTGGTTGAAAGAAGTTAAAAAATCGTAGAGTAAGTTGACGGTTAGCGCCCCAACTAAGGCTCCTGACAAAGTATTTCGTCCACCAACAGCCACAAAAATGACAATCAAAATGGAGCGTTCCGCACCCATATTGTAGGGTGTAATAATCTTCATTTGTGGGACATACAACAGCCCGCCTAACGCAGCTGTCATTGCAGCTAAGACAAAAGCGAATAATTTATATTTATAGGGCTTATAACCAGAAAAGCGAAGTGTACTTTCAGCATCCCGAATTGCCACGAGAATTCTTCCTAACCGACTACTGATGACGTAGCGATACAAAACATATGTACCGAAGATGGATATTGTTGTTAATAAGTATAGACTAAATTGAAGAGAGTCAGATGATAATTGAAAACTTAAGTTGACTTTTTGACAAACATCAACACCATGTTCATGTCCTACCAAGCAAATCCGATCAAACCGGGTTAAGCCATTGGTTCCACAAAATTTCATATTATTCATGGTAAAGAAATTTTGGGCCGCTACAGTAATTGCCTGGGTTAGAATAGCAAAATAAACACCTCGAACCCGGCTACGAAAGCCAAAGTAGCCGATGATGAAGGCCACCAAACCTGGTATAAATAACCCCAGAAATACAGTGGCCGGTAAAGACCAAAACGGTTTCCAAAACCAAGGAACCATTGCATCTCCAGGTGCTTCACCTACTTTATAAGGATAAACAACAAATAGACAAGCTGGTAATTTCCATCCTGTTTTATCGATGATACCTTCTGGCCCACCATGGTGAGCTAAATACATCCCGATAGCATATCCGCCCAAACAAAAAAACAGAGCTTGACATAAGCTTAAAATACCAGCATAACCCCAAATCAGGTCTAATCCAATAGCAACTAAAGCGAATGTCAAGTATCGGCCGAGCTTATTTACAGTACCAATTGGTATTATTCCGAGTAGATATAAAATAGGGATAATGACTATCCCTACAAACAACCAAGAAATCAGTGGTAAATTTCGTTTTAGTCGATCTTGGTTAATCATCAGCCAATCGTCCTTTGGGCGCGAATAAGCCGGATGGTTTGAACTGAATAAAAATAACTACCGCTACCAAAAGTAGAATCTTGGCCCAAATAGTACCAATACTAGGCTCAATAGTTTTGGTTAAGCTTCCGATACCAATCCCAGCACAAATAACGCCTATAATCTCACCGACACCACCAGTTACAACAACTAAAAATGAATCTACGATGAAATTAGTTTGGCCCATGTTTGGTGTTACACCACCAATTAAAGTCCACGCATATCCAGCTACACCCGCAATACCAGACCCAAAAGCAAATGTACAACGGTCAACAAAATCTGTATTTACACCTAGACCACTAGCCATTTCGCGATTTTGCATCGTAGCTCTCATCATCAAGCCTACTTGGGTAGAACGCATTAAATAGTATATGCTTGTAACAGAAAAAATACAGATAGCAATGATAAAACAGCGACCGTAGGGGAAAATCAAGTCTTGTACGATTTCAATACCGCCGCGCCCCCAACTAGGAGCGTTAACTCCAATATTATCTCCAAATCGCAATCGGACTAGTTGAATCAGAATTAGACCAATTCCCCATGTCGCTAATAATGACTCCAGAGGTCGTTTATACAAATGTCGAACAACAAGAAACTCCATTAAAAAACCTACAGTAGCAGCCATTAAAAACGAAGCAGGTAGTGCAAATATAAAATATACGTCATTAGGCATTTCTGGAGAATGACTAAAAATCTGTTGCGTCAGATAAGTAGTATAAGCACCAATCATCATCAACTCACCGTGTGCCATGTTAATCACTCCCATCAAGCCGAAGGTTATCGCTAAACCGAGAGCCATTAAAATCAAGACTGAACCCAAGGAAATGCCTTGGAATAAATTACTAGTCAAGGAAATAAAATTTTGGTAGGTATTAATTTTTGCTATTGCGGCTTGGTAAACACGACGAATTTCTTCATCTAATTCAGGGTCTTGTTCTAATGTAGCTAAAGCCTTCTCCAAGAATTTCAACGAGCGTTGGCTCTTGGTTTTACCAAGGTCCACCACCAGCTGAATATGGGCTGCCCCCGTTCGAGCTGGTGTTTTAGTAATTCGAATCAGTAAGGCGCTTTCGTGAGCCAGTCGGCGGGCTTTTTTTGACAGATTGACAGATTTCCCGTGAGAAATTTGGTCTAATTTGGTTAAGGCAAGGTCAGTTAATTGCCCTAGTCCTTTAATTGTTCTGGCTTCTCCACATTTTTTAATACCTGATAATTGCTTGTCTTGGTCAGGGGATGACAATTTAAGAAGCGACCTGACGTTCTCAGCTAATCCTCGCTCTGCCCGGGCCGGCCGAATTTGCCTCAAGACGTTTGGTGAAACTTGGAATTCTTGGCCACCGGAATTTTTGAGTCTTTCTTGTGTTAACGGATTTTTCGGATAAACTCTAGCGCCTCCGATGCTATCGCAGAAAACCAACTGGGAACTAGTATCAGACTTCGTCCAAATATATAGTTGTCGTCGTTTGAAAGCCTCCATTAGGTCTGTCAGACCAAGATGATCGTAGGAAGCTAGGTCGATGATTGCTGATTTCCGAACTATAGCTTTTTTATCACCGAGTTTAAGTAAAACATTCTTTAAATCCGAGGAAATAGATTCGGCACTTATTTGTTGATTGAAAACAAGCAATAATAAGATAAGCGCAGGTCCAATACATAACTGATAAATGGGGATACGATGTTGTTTGTTGTGAATTATCATAAAGGACAAAATGAATTTGACTACTAGAAGGAATATTCTGAGAATGACATGATAATCTCTCTAGTAGTCAAATCTCATTTTTACGTTTTACAGGTCGTACCCACGTTCGCCATGAAGAGCTAGATCTAGCCCCTCTAGTTCTTCGTCTTCCTCTACTCGAAGGCCAACAATAGCATCAACAATTTTCAGAATTATGAAGGAAAGGACACCTGAAAAGACAACAGTCACTACTAGACTCAGGAATTGAGCCCAAACCTGTTGACCAATCGTATCAATTCCTTCACCAAAGCCTGTACCACCCAATTCTGGAGCGGCAAAAATTCCGGTCAAAAGACAGCCTACTATACCTCCGATGCCATGGACACCAAAAGCATCTAAAGAATCGTCATAGCCAAGACTCTGTTTAAGGCTAGTTGCGCCCCAAAAGCAGACTACACCTGAAACTAAGCCAATTGCAACCGCCGCCATCGGGCCGACAAATCCAGAAGCTGGAGTGATTGCAACTAACCCTGCAACTGCGCCTGTTACGATACCCAAGACACTCGGTTTCCCATGCTTAACCCATTCGATAGTAATCCAAGTTAGAGCTGCAGTAGCTGTTGAAATTTGTGTTACCAGCATGGCCATACCAGCGGCACCATCGGCGGCCAAAGCACTACCAGCATTAAAACCGAACCACCCGACCCACAACATCGACGCTCCTACCACTGTCAAGGTTAAGCTATGTGGTGGCATATGTGTTTTAGGATACCCATGTCTGTTACCAACGAGAAGGGTTGCAACCAATGCGGCAATTCCAGCATTGACGTGAACGACCGTTCCACCTGCGAAATCATGTGCTCCTAAAATGCCATAGAAAAATGATCCTTCCCCGGACCAAGCCATATGACACAGAGGTGCGTAAACAATTAATGACCAAATGGCTGAAAAGAGTAACATAGCCGAAAATTTCATTCTCTCTGCAAAAGCACCTGCAATCAATGCCGGGGTAATAATAGCAAAAGTGAGTTGAAACATTACAAACACTATTTCTGGGATGGATCCACTCAAGGTCTCCGAGTCAATTCCTTTCAAAAAAGCCTTGCTAAGACCACCAACGAAGGAATTAAGATTGGTTGTTCCTGCGACCATACCGGTCGTGTCGAATGCCAGACTATATCCGAAGAAAACCCATAATATTGTGATTAAGGCGGTTAAAGCAAAACATTGCATCAAAACGGACAAAACGTTTTTACTCCGGACTAATCCACCATAGAATAGTGCTAACCCAGGTATTGTCATGAATAAAACTAAAGCAACTGACACCAACATCCATGCAGTGTCGCCTGAATCTAATTTCGATTCTTCGGCAAACGATAATGAAACTGTCGAGAAAAAGATCAGACAGATAACTAGCAAATTAATACTGGTTATTCTTAGATTTTTCATTTTTGTTACTCCTAGGGACAGTGAAAAAATCACAAATAAAATAAAGGTTAATAGTCATAATGTAGGACCTCTCCCTGGACTACATTAGAAGAAAGGAAAACAAAACGCAGAAAGTTACGATACCCAATCGGCTAGGTATCGTAACCTCGTCAAAACAAAATGAATAGAGGGAGAGTATTTCTTTATCTACCCCTCTATCACATATATTTTCTAAAGTTTAATGGTGGTCATGGTCATGCTTGCCACTTTTGCAGCAGGTTGGCCAATTACAACATGTAGATTGAAGCTCTTTGTATTTTGCTTCCGGGGTTGGCTTTGGGTAATTACCGTCTGGCCAGAGATAACTACTGTAGGAGTCTGGAACCACCAAATCACCGTCATTAAATTCAGCTACGATATCAAACTGTCCATCGGTCAAAATTTCACCAATATATACTGGCTTTAAAGTGTGCTGATTCGATTCATGCATTTTCTTTTTGCCACCCGGAGCATCGAACTCTAAACCATAAACAGCATTCCGAACTTTATCAACTTCGAAGGATCCAGCTTTTTCGACCGCGGCTTTCCACACATAAACGCCGAAATATGCAGCTTCTATTGGGTCGTCGGTGACACGACTTTTTCCCCCAGGCAAACCTGTTTTTTCACAATAGGATTTGAAATCATCAACAAAGGCTTTGTTTTCAGGGGTATCGATACTCTGGAAGTAATTCCACGCAGCCAAGTGACCGACGAGAGGAGGAACATCCATTGCCCGTAGTTCGTCTTCAGCTACCGAGAAAGCCATGATTGGACAATCGTCTGAGGTTAAGCCTTGATTTGCAAATTCTTTGTAGAAAGGAACATTACTATCACCATTGATGGTCGACAAAATGCAGGCGTTTCCATCTGCAGCGAACTCTTTAACTTTGGATACGATGGTTTGATAGTCTTGATGGTGGAATGGTGTGTACTCTTCACGAATATTTTCATCAGGTACACCTTGTGCTTTTAGATAAGCCTTCAGTACTTTATTAGCGGTTCGCGGAAATACGTAATCAGTACCAAGGAGATAGAATTTTTCCATTTCCATTTCTTTGATCATGTATTCAGCAGCTGGAACAAGTTGCTGATTAGGTGAAGCTGCAGTATAAAAAACATTCAAAGATTGCTCTTCACCTTCGTATTGAACTGGGTAAAATAACAAACCATTATGCTCTTCAAAGACAGGCAAACAAGACTTTCGGCTAACAGAAGTCCAGCAGCCAAAAGTTACGGCCACCTTATCCTCGGTTAACAATTGCTTGGCCTTTTCAGCAAATAAGGGCCAGTCAGAAGCTGGATCTACGACGACAGGTTCTATTTTTTTTCCTAAGACTCCACCTGCTTCGTTAATCTCTTCTACTGCCATCAGTACGACGTCCTTGAGAGAGGTCTCAGAAATTGCCATGGTTCCGCTTAGCGAATGGAGAACACCAACTTTAACTGATTCATGCCCACCGGCATAAGAAACTGACAAGGTGGATGAAAAAAACACCATGAAAAATAAGAAGAGTGTTAAGGGAAGTATTCGTAAATTAGCTATTCTTTGTAAGAACGAAATCATTGATACATGCTCCTTCAAATCAAATATAGTTCGGTCAATCTCACAGAAAACCAATTCTGCAAGGTTCGAAGGAGCAAGACAAATGCCAATATCAAATTGTGTTAGACTCCTGATTGGAATCAGGAGTTTGGGTTAAAATTATTCAGGTTGCCTTAATTTTAAGCAGGCCGAAGGCGGAAAATTGGGCACAAATCTGTTTTTATTTATCTGGCGCTTGGAATCCTGAACCTAAAATTTCTAATGCTGTTATGATTGCTGTACGTACCTTTTGGTCTTCATCATCAATTTTAGTGGATAGTATGTTTACTACACGATCAGTCTCGACCCCAATTTTTGGCCCCATTTGTATTAGGGTGATAACAGCCTTATAACGTTGAGATGCTTGTTGGTGTTGTAATTTTTGGATCAACATATCAACTTGCTCTTCAATCAGATGGTTTTGTTGCTGTATTCGTTTTAGACTATATATGGCAAAATCGCTAGTGAATTTATCTTTGCTGAAACAGGATTTTTCAATAATAGGAAGTGTTAATTCTTGGTTAATAGGATCAATCACAGCTAAAACTACAGCTACTGATAACTTGACACTATCCTCCGGGTCTCTCAGTTTTTCTTTTAAAGCTTCGATAGCAGTTGGTGGGAGTTGACTAATACGACTCAAAGAAAATGCTGCAGCACGACGTACTAATCTGTCTTTATCACTTAATGCCTCTATTAGAACAGGTACAGAAGCTAAGCCAATTTCAGCCAAGGCCAGAATCGAATTGTTACGTACTATTTCATTTTCACTACGTAAAGAAGTTCTTAAGACTGGAACAGCCGAATGAGCGATTGGACCTATTTGGCCTAGTGATTTTATAGCATTAGCGCAAACTTCCCAATTAACATCTTCAATTAGTTGAATTAATTTAGGTATAGCTGACACCGAAGCCTCACCCATATTGCCCAGAGCAAAAGCCACGTTTGCTCTAACCGTCCAGTCTCGATCATCCAAAAGTTGCACCAACGTAGGTATTGATTCACCAGCTCCGATACCAATTTTTCCCAATGCCAAGGCGACATTTCGTCGTACGATAATTGATGAATCTTGTAAGGCTTCAATCAATGGGTATACTGCAGGTTGAGCTTGCGAACCAAATTCGGCCAGTTGTTTGGCTGCTTGACTACGGATTGAAGGTTTTTTACTCGATAATTGTTTAATTAGAAGGTTGACTTGTTCAACTGTTGACTGGGTTGCGATAACTGGTAAGAGCTGAAAAAACAATAGAAAACACACTACTTTTCTGACATCGACCATCTCACTCCTCCAGAGGTTCCACAATTTTGAGTAATTGATTAACCGACAGGTTCCGTCTTGTTTGTTGAATACCACTAGGCCAAAAAATGTCGAGTTTGTGAACGCGATAATTTTGGTCTAAACCGAATATGATTCGTCGGTCATGAGATGATAAGTAGCTGGCCGTACTTCTTACCTCAGCCAACTGAACACGATTTTTGCACGTCAACAGAACACGTGCTCCAATAGCAGATCGGTTACTTTTTTGACCAACTAGTTTGATCGACAACCAGTTCTTTCGGTTACCACCATCATTTCTTAGCAAAACCGGTTTTTGATTGCAATTTGTTACCAGAAGGTCTGTGTCCCCATCATTATCGTAATCACCAAATGCTACACCTCGACCAACATACTGACGTGAAAAGTAATCTCCAGAACCAGTTGAAACCTCTGTATAGGTGTTATCTGCATTTTTTCGATAAAGCTGGTCTCTTTGTGGATAGATTGATCGACCAGACTCGCGATCTATTTTGTCTTGCACTTCACCATTGGCAACAAAAATGTCTAGATCACCGTCATTGTCATAATCCAGGAATTGCGTGCCAAAACCGACTAAGTCAGCTGTAATACCACCCAAACCACTGTCATCGCTGACATCAGTAAACGTACCATCTCCATGGCTACGGTACAGGGTATTCGTCTCAGTGTTGGTTACAAATATATCAGGCCACCCATCTCCATTATAATCAGCAATGTCGACTCCCATTCCTCCTTCACGTACTCCCTCTTTATTTAGAGCCGTTCCAGATACGAAGGCAATATCGCGAAATTCGCCTTTTCGATTGAGATATAAAAAATTTTGGTCTGTATCATTAGCTATGTAAAGATCAGGATAACCGTTATGATCAATATCGGCAACTGCTATTCCTAAACCTCGGCAAGGTATTGAAGCATAAGCGCCAGCAGCTTTACTGACGTCGGTAAAGGTGCTGTCTCCATTATTTCTATAAAGTATGTCTTTGGCCGGCCGAAAATTACGAGGGTGGCAATATTCGATTTCACCTGTTTTACGATTAGTACACGTTTCCAATGATGTGTCATAGATAATGTAATTAACCACGTATAGATCAAGATCACCATCTAAGTCGTAATCAAAAAAAGCACAACTACAACTCCAATCATTATTGCCAACTTGTGCAGATTTAGTTACATCTTTAAAAGTCCCATCCCCTTGATTTCGGTATAGTATATTAGCTCCGAAGTTTGAAACATAAATATCACTCCACCCATCATTATCAAAGTCTCCTACGGCCACTCCCATTCCACAACTTCTGTCTCCAATGCCTGATTGACTCGTAACATTAGTAAATGTTCCATCAGTATTATTTTGGTACAGTTGATTGGCCAAATTTTGGTCAAGAGTATTTGGCTTACCACTTTGGATCAAATATATGTCCAAAAACCCATCATTATTGTAGTCTAGAAAACAAGCACCAGATCCCATCGTTTCAAAAATATGCCTATTTGTACTCTTGGCATTATGATGTTTGAACTCCAAACCTGCTGTTTGGGTGACATCAGTAAAAATGACCGTTGATTTTTCTATTTCGCATAGGCCAGTACTAATAAAGCATATTAATAAACCAGAAATCGCCATTACATGAAAAAGGTATTTCACATTAGAATTGGAATCGGTACATTGGCTTTTGTTTAGCAATTCCTAATATACTCCATAGAGTACCACCTAAAAATTCACCTAAGATAACACCTAGAAAAAGAGGAACGGCTGCAGAATGCCAGCGTTTTCCTCCACGCTTCAATACAATCCATTTGAATAACCAACCTACGAAAATAGACCCGATCATTGGATTTATTGCCCAACTACCGGATATAGCGTATCCGACAGGATGTAAATTCCACCATAAAAATCTCATTCTTAGTAGTGACAATAAAATTGTTCCAATAAAACCAAAAGAGACGAAGACAATAGCAGGAAAGTCGGCCGAAGGCATAGTCGTTAGCCATCCTTCCAATCTTCGGAAAGATTCGTTAGCAAACCAAATCCTAGCTCCAATTTTATAAGAAGAAGTAAGAAAAAACACAAAAGAAGCTACTACGCCTAGTAACGAAGCTAAGGACATTAATATTACTAAATGGATTAGGGGAGTACGTACAATCTCGGCGATTTTGAACCCCTCCAATTGATGTGGCATTGCATGAGAACGATGTGCTCGGTTCAAAACGTATAGGTATGAAAAACTCACTAAATTACTGGCTCCAATGCGACGAGTTCCAATCAGACTAGGCAAAATTTCGTCTGGACCAATAAAATGTAAATCATGAACAGGAGAACCTAATTCTGCCCTCAGGCGTGTAATGGCAACTCCAATAGAAAACCAAATGGCAAAGAAAAAGAGGATAATACCAATCGACATCTGCATTTTTAGACAAAATATGACAATGAAAACGCCACCAAATATTAATCCACTGAGAGCTATTTTATATGAGTTGACTGGTATGTTTTGGTGCCTCACTAAAACATTATCTGGTTTAAAGCAGGACAGAAGGACTCTTTTCAAATGGTGTCTGCTCATCCAGATGGCAAAAACACACAAACCGATATATGCTCCGTGTGACTGTTCAGGTTCATATGGGAAACGAGGTAGACTCTTCCAGCCCATCATCGCTCCTGTAACACGCTCGAGTCGCCAAATCAGCCAAAAAACCCAACATGAAAATGACAAATCCAGAGGAATAAAAAATGATAACCCCACACCAAAAGGAAACACTGCAATTGGACTCCAACCAATAGCATTCCAGGGTCTTTCGGTAAACACCTGTCCCAAATCATAAAGCTTACCACCTAAACTTGGAACATGAGGAAACAAAAAATTAAGACCATTAATCAAATTGATAGTCAAACCAAAAACCAAACCAATCCACATCCAGCCCAACTTGAAAAATCTACGGTTACTCATTTCTATTGGCAATTGTATGATAGGATAGCTGAGTTTTTCCGATTCGACCCACTGCTTGCGAAGGATAACATTGATACACAACATAACCAGATGTAGTACTAGTAGAAACAAACTCCACCAGAATACTATTGGGAACCAAGCCACCAAATTAGGCCAGATGTAAAAATCAGAGAACCCTTTGTAGTAACCTTCCAGAATATGTTTGTTGCTAATCGAAAGCCAAGAGGGAATATAATGATGAAACAAACTAGCCCAGTCGTTTTCAGGACTTGCAAACCAATGAGCGTGCCCAATTAATGGGGCTAAAACCATCATTCGGTCGACACCAGCTAAACCAGAACTAACTGAAATACAGGTGTAAATCGTTAGGAGTTCAGCTCGATTAAAAATTCGTTGGTCTGGTCGGAACCAATTGACTAAGCCATTGATTGTAATTAAGATTAACAGCGAGAATATAGCATTAAAATAAAGCGAAATCTGTGTGGGACTAGATCCACCATAAACGAGTGAAGCGGTTACCCACCAGCAGTTGACTGGTACTGCAATAACAATCAGAATGACTGTAAGCCAACGAATACGGGACGACATCTTTATTTTGAGCTAATGGCAGATGCCTGCAGAAATCCTTGTGCTTTCATCCATTCCTTCAGACGCCAGTGCCAATTTGAAACTGGGTTAACAGAAGGGCGAATTCCGTATCCATGACCACCAATTGCGTAAATATGAGCTTCTGCTGCAACATCTGCACGTTTGAATTCACCCATTAGCAATCCGGCTTGTACTCCTCGATAGTCGTCATCCAAAGTAACAGACATAAATGTGGGTGGCGTATCGCTGTCAATTTTGACTAAATCACCGAGCTCTGGTATATCATCTCGGTAATTGGGACCTAGATAGGCTGCATAGATAGGACATAGAAAATCAGGGCGCGAACTAAGAATATCTGCAGAATCAACTTGGTTATAGCTATCCATACCGTGTTGAGTTCCAACCATCAAAGCAAGATGACCTCCAGCAGAAAAACCGAGTAGGCCAATTCGACTGATATCAATATTCCACTGACTCGCGTTTTGCCGCACTATGCGCATCGCTCTTTGCCCATCTTGCAACGGTTCCCAGTGTGGTTTGTCAGGATTTCGGCGGGGTACACGGTATTTTAATACTACAGCAGTGACTCCAAAATTGTTAAACCATTCAGCCAATTCGATACCTTCTTTCGGCCAAGCTAAAATATTATAGCCACCACCGGGACAAATAATTACGCAACAACCATTGTTTTTCTCCTCAGGAGCGAAATATACTGTCAGTGTTGGTTCGTCAACGAATGTCAAGTGTTCATCGGTTTCTTCGTCTCTCAGTTTTTCAATTTGTCTGGTAGGGATAGTTCGCGCACCGGTTGGTAAGCCTGTAGGCCACAGCAAAATTTCTATCTGATCTTGCATCGATTATTTCTCCTGTTTANAATTGTCAATCAAGGAACGATGATAATATGTTCTAGGTTTCTCACCCTTATATTTCAATATGATTTGTCAAAAAACCATAATCTAACTATAATGAGAAAATGGCTTCAGAAAAATCAACTATGGCTATTCAAACGACTCCCGTCCGAATAGCCATAGTGGGATTGGGACAGCGCGGCTTACAACATCTTAGNTTATTGTGGAAACTTCAATCTGAAAGCCTTGTTCAAATCACAGCTTTAGTTGATGCTCATCAAAAAAATTTAACTGCTCAAAAAATTTGTCAATATGTAGATAATTTTTCACTTGATGATATTCATGTTTCAACTGATTTCTTATCTGTTTTGGAACTAATGTCAACAGAAAATCAGGTAGACGCCATCTATTTTGCTTTACCACCAGGGGTACATCAAGGTGAAATTGTGGCGGCTGCTACTTCTGGATTGCATATTTTTACTGAAAAACCAATGAGTCTATCTCTAGATCAGGCTATTCAGATGGAAAAGGCTATCAGGGAAAGTGGTGTAATTTCAACTGTTGGTTTTCAGCAACGTTATGACCCACGATATCAAGCCGCCCAAATTTTTCTTCAAAATAAAAAATTGGTGATGATGACGATGATTCACAATAGCACTCTAGAAGGTCATTCCGTCAAGCATACACCTACTGAAAATCTTGGAGGGCCAAGCAACCGGGTCTGGGCCGCCAATTTTGAGTGGTCTGGCTCTACGATAGTTGAAGCTGGTATTCACCAGGTAGACCTGATGCGTTATTGGGGTGGGGATATTGACTGGGTTTCTGCTAATTATGTGGAGCGAGATTCGGTGGATATTCTGAATGGGGGGGATAATCCTTATGCATACCAGGTAACCTTTGGGTTTAAATCAGGTGCTGTAGGAAATCTGTTAATGTCTAGACTAAGACAAGTTTCCTATTCTGATAGCTATAATAGTATTTTATGGACTAATGGACACCTGAAATTCGAAGGGCGAGACGCCGTAGTATATCATGGCGATCCACAAAACCCTCGACATGTTTTACCTACTAAAACGGGAGTTAGTCCCGATGAACTTATCAACCGAGCTTTTATTTATGCCATACAGAAAAATGATCAAAAGATACTAAAAAGTAGCTTTTCTGATAGTATGAATAGCTTAGCCACCGTTTTGGGGGCNAACCAATCTCATCTTCAAGGAGGCAAACGACTCTATCTTGATGACTTGGTTGAATGACTGTAGGCACAGAAATAATAACTCTATAAATTTAGGAAAAGAAAAAATACTTGACATCGTCNGTGTCAATAATTTAAAATTCGACCTGTCAATTCCCCGGTGGAATTAGACAGAGTCTGAGTTCCAGCCTGCTGGGCGAGTGGTGGAATTGGTAGACACAACGGACTTAAAATCCGTCGATCATTTAACGATCGTAAGGGTTCAAGTCCCTTCTCGCCCATCATCTAAATCAGATTGGTCTTGTCGCAGGGTAGAGCAGTTGGTAGCTCGTCGGGCTCATAACCCGGAGGTCGCAGGTTCAAGTCCTGCCCCTGCAATTATATTAAGGGAGTTCATTAGTAACTCCCTTTTATTTTGCCGGTGTAGCTCAACTGGTTAGAGCGTACGACTCATAATCGTAAGGTTTCGAGTTCAAGTCTCGACACCGGCATTTAGTNNCCAATGACAAACCCGACCCTGAGAACCGTTCGTCGCTTCATTGGTTCCCACGATATAATTCACGCTCATGAGACAGTTNTTGTTGCTGTTTCTGGTGGGGCTGACTCTTTAGCTCTCCTACATCTTTTATTTGATCTTCATCGGATTCTAGCTTTTGATCTTCACGTTGCTCATTTTAATCATGGCCTAAGAACTAGTTCGATCAATGAAGCTGATTACGTCGCACAGCAGGCTAGCTCTCTTGGTCTCCCCTATACAGTAGAAAATTTACCACCTATAGATTCTTTAACAACTGAATCCACGTCCGTGGAAGCCAATTTACGATATTGGCGTTACCAATTTTTGGATCGAGTAGCTGATAGACTGAAAGCCGAAAAAATTGCTTTAGGCCATCACATTGATGATCAGGCTGAGACAGTGTTATTAAAGTTGTTACGTGGCGCTGGTGGAACAGGTTTGGGTGGAATGTTACCCGTCCGAGATGGACGCTATGTACGTCCTCTTTTATGTCTTCGGCGTCCCGAAATCAAAAAATATCTGAGAAAGAAAAAAATTGAGGCCTGTCAAGATGAATCCAATGAGNATTATCGGTTTCTACGTAATCGCATTCGACATGAACTTCTACCAATTTTGTCTCGTGATTACAACCCAAATATTCCCAACATACTATCAAACACAGCTAACCTGATTCAGACTGATGAAGATTTTTTACATCGTCAAACCCAGGATGCTCTTTTAAAATGTCAGATCGGTCAGTATAAGTTCGACCGCTTATCTTTTCTCAGATTACATCTTGCTTTACAGAGAAGACTGATCAGGTTGATCTACTTTCAAATAGTTGGTCATAAAAAAGATTTATACTTTACCCATGTTCATTCAATGATCGATTTGTTAAGTGCCGATCGACCGAATGTTGAAATTTATTTGCCATCTCAGATTTTATTTCGTCGCAGCTACGACGAATTTAGCTTGAAGCGTTTAGCCCCCAAGAGTCAATGGTTTGAAAAACAATTACAGTTAAATGATANCAACCATATACCAACAGGCACCCTAGTNAGTCAGCTCTCAGAAGACCNAATTCGATCTATACCTGATGGACGATTCTCNGCAGTATTTGACATGGATCAACTTGACCTTCCGTTATTCATTCGAAATCGTAAGGAGGGAGACCGATTCCATCCTTTTGGACTGAANGGTTCGAAAAAAGTAAAAGATTTTTTGATTGATCAAAAAGTTCCGAAATATCTAAGAGATCAAATTCCAATTCTAGTGGACAAAAAACACAAAATCCTATGGATCATTGGTTACCGTACCAGCCAAATTGGCTGTGTAACTGAATCTACTGAACGTATGCTAAAAATTGACTATGAAGTTGACTCCGCTTATTGACCATCGAAGAATTCAGCAACGGGTTGAGGAACTTGGCTTGGAAATCAGTGCTGATTATGCAGAATGTCAAAATTTGGTACTGGTTTGTATNNTGAGGGGTAGCTTTGTATTTTTTGCTGATCTAATTAGACAAATTTCATTGCCTTTTAGCTGCGAGTTTATTCAGTTGGAGAGTTATGGATCTAGGAGGAACTCAAGTGGTAGTGTGAAAATTATATCGAGTTCGTTGGATAATATTGGGAACTCTGATATCTTAGTGATTGAAGACATTGTCGATACAGGATTATCAATCACTGTTTTGTATGATTACCTTTTGAGTTTTTCTCCTTTCAGAATCAAACTTTGTTCCTTATTAGACAAACCGTCCCGTCGNCAACAGCCTATATCAATCAATTATGTTGGTTTTAGTATTGAAAATCAGTTTGTAGTTGGTTACGGTCTGGACTATGATCAACTTTATCGAAATTTACCCGATATTTGTGTTTTGGATTTGAGCAAATCCTAAATGTATCTATAACCCAAGATTGACTGTAGTCGATTATAAAAACCTGCCGNGTTCTCTTTTTTTGTGNAGTAAACAGTTAATANATCCTGTGATTTTGGCTCTTCCAGACTGAATCAAGAGCAAGAATTTTGAATAGTTGATAGCCACTGGAAGAAAGAGAATTTTCAAAGTTGGTAATAAACAAATAAATCCTAAAGCATGAGTCTTCGTAATGGAAAAATCTATAACCTGAACAAGTCATACAACCATGATTGGTAGTCCCGAACAAAAAGAGAAAATTATCGTGTAACGTCAAGAAATAGATAAGATTAAGTAAAAATGCTGGCAACCCCGACAAATGAATTTGTTTGCTTCGTGTAAAGTTGCAACTAGAAAAAATTGCAACTTTCTCTAACTGGATTTTTCGAGAAGTTGATAGGCTTCGATTTCCCGAATGGCAGCCGGAGATGGATCTAATACGCGAAAAAATTTGGCGTATCTTCCAGCGAAACTACGCTGAATCACGTTAACTACATGGTCATCAGGGTCAACAACCACTTTAGAAATAATACGGTCGTCAATAGTACGGTTGACATTAATACGAATCATTTTTGTGTTTAAGCGGAGTCGATCNATAACAAATTTAGTTTGNAGNCGACCATCACGATCGAAGTTTCGTGTACGTACNGAGTGAGCTACCTTCCATTTTTCACTTNTTGGATCTAAATATTCGACCTTAAACAACAGTAAATTTTGATTGTGAATGACAATTTTNTGTACGGATTGGGTTCGTGGAAATTTAATGACAAAATATCGAGATTTATCTTTTTTTTGCCGTGATACTGATAAAGCTACGGTTTCTAGGTTGCCATCAGTTAAGTTCGGATCAGTAATTTCTAATTCNGGGTCTGCCAAAAGGTTGTTGCTCCATTGAGTACTGAGGCTTGATAGCGAAATTACACAACCAGTTGTCGTAAAAACGAGGANCGTTAACCATCCAAAAATCATCGAAGATAAATAACGCAAAATTCGGTCTAACATTTTTTATTCCTTTTTTGTCGCTTTTGTTTTTTAGTAGTGATAGATCGCAACGGTTGTGCTAAAGGGTATAGTGGAAATACTGCTGATGCTTCATCTTCAATGAATTTGGTATTTGATGATGAAAAAGGCGATGAAGAATAGTTNTTAGTAATATANTCCTTATCTTCTTTAGTTTTATGTGATGCTTGATTTGTTCTAGAAAGTTGAACCATTAATAGGCCAACAACAAAACCTGAGACGTGAACTCCCCAAGCGGTTGACGATTGTATTGGAGACAGATAAGCATTTACAATTTGTAGGCCAATCCATGATATTAGTATTGCTGCTGCTGGGATAGGAATAACTTTTACAAGCAGAAAAATTCGGATTTTTGTGCCGCGGCAAACTGCCAAGTGTGCGCCCATAATACCTGCTACAGCCCCACTGGCACCAATCAGGTAAGTAGTGGAATCTGGGTAGAAGCAGATGTGCACTACTGTTGAGAGAATGCCAGACAATAAATAAAATAATACAAATTTCAGCCGACCAACTCGTAACTCTAGATCAGGACCAAATGCCAGCAGATACGACATATTACCGATCAGATGAAGGAATCTACCTTCTAAACGAATATCGTGGAGAAACAAAGCGTATATTAACCGTGGGGCATTTTCTTTTAAACCGGAGATGGATACCAAGAAATCGAAAGGAACTACGGCTCCCAATTCGATTAGGCTAATATCGTAGATATGTTGGGCTAGCAACTGCCAACCAAAAATGGTCAGGTTAACTACGATCAAAAGATACACACTAAAACTTTGGCTAGAAGAAGTCAAACTTTTAGTAGTCGATACTAGATCAGCATGCCTCAAAGGTATCAACATAACGTTTTGCTATCAGGCCGGAGGAAGATCTTCATATTGATCCAAAACTTCGCTTTCAACATCAAAATGATCAACAATGCCCATTACGAGTTCTCTAATAGGAGCATTATCTAGACCAAAAACTTCCTGAGCTACGCCCGGTCCAGCCCCAACTATTACTGTGTCTCCTTCGCCAGCACCNACGTAGTCAACGGCAATTGTTGNGTTGCGGACCACCTCNTCTAGAAGATTTAGAGGCTGAACGAGCAGAAGTGTCCGCCCGCGATATGCTGGATGTTTCGTTAGTGAGACAATTTTGCCGATGACTTTGGCAATATACATTTTGGCTATTATTAATTGTTCAAATCTGTCACACAAATAGTATTAACCAGACCTACGATGGCTGCGTCAGTAGGCATTTCTCGTTCCGGGTGAGAAAAACTCGCGTCTCCACCAGTGACCGTATAAACCAAATCACCAACTCCGGCTAGGCCTTCCGTATCAACGGCGACCTGAGCAGTTCCAGTTGCTTTTCCTGTTGCGGTGATTGGTTGCACAACTAGAAGACGCATACCAACCAGTGTNGGGTCTTTTTGTGTGGCTACNACTGTTCCAATAACTTTTCCCATGTCCATAGTCTTTTCACCTATGCTTACTTATGGATCGATAATTCTTGAATACGTGAGTGTAGTGTATTACGATTAATTCCTAATACCTGAGCTGCCCGACTGCGATTACCGTCAGTATAATCCAGAACTGCTTCAAATAGTGGTTTTTCATACGCACGGCGAATTTCAGAGTATAGATTACCCAACTCAAGGTCAGTCTCTTTTTTATCTAAGTACTGTTCGACCTGATGAGATACTAATTGTTGAACTGCATTTTGTAAATCAAAATCTATCTTGGAATCAAATGTAACAGAGGTTCCAAANTCAGAAAAATGTTCCGGTAAAAGGGCATTACCAGAGCCCATGACTAAAGCTCGTTTAATAGAGTTTTCTAACTCACGTACATTCCCACTCCAACTGTGTTGGACTAACATTTCCATGACCTTATCTGAGATTGNGACTTTGGGATGTCCATAGTTTTCAGCAAACCGAGAAACGAACAAATCAACCAATGCAGGTATATCTTCCAAACGTTCACGCAAAGGTGGAAGATATATAGGAATCACATTGAGACGATAGAATAAGTCTTGGCGAAAACCACCCTTCCGTACTTCCTGATCCAAATGTCGATTGGTTGCNGAAACGACTCGTACATCTACCTTTTGCCGACGGCCCGATCCAATGGGCTCAATTTCTCGTTCTTGTAAAACTCTCAAGAGTTTCATCTGTACCTCGTGTGGTAATTCACCTACCTCATCCAAAAAGATAGTACCTTGATCAGCTTGCTCAAACTTTCCTTTATGTGTTTGGTCAGCCCCTGTAAAAGCTCCTTTTACATGTCCAAATAAGGCACTTTCTATAAGATTTGGTGGAATAGCACTACAATCTACAACGATAAAATNGGAACCATCACGGTTACTGTTTTCATGGATTGCCTTAGCTACCAGTTCTTTTCCTGTTCCACTTTCACCAATAATTAAAACAGTTTCGTCACTAACTGCAGCACGGCCAACGGTTTGGAAAACTTTGCGCATAGCAACACTTTGTCCAACAATTCTACTTTTATCGGAGGATTGTTGAGTTCCTGTCGTCTTTTGGTCCCGAACGGTCGACCGAGCTTGAGTAGAAGCTTCTACTGCTCGATTGGTTATATCAATTATCTCTTGTCGATCAAATGGTTTAGTGACATAATCGTAGGAATTTCGCTTAGCAGCCTCAATAGCTGTTTGTGTATCTCCATGCGCTGTTATAATAATAATTGAACTATTCGGGTCTATATCCTTCAATTCGTTAATCAGATCTAGTCCATTGGCATCTGGCATGATAATATCCAAAAAAACAACTGTGTACGTCTGAGCCTGATAACACTCTAGGGTTTCTCTACCATTCTTAGCGGTGTCAACGGAAAAGCCATCTTTTTCGAGCAATTTCTGTAACACGAACCGAATGCTATCATCGTCATCTGCGATTAAAATTCTAATATCTTCCATTTGAGTTTTTTTACTGAACTCCACTTGTCTGATTTTGTTTAATCGGCAGCGTCATAATAAACGCTGCACCATTTGTCTTTGTTACATCAACTCTAATTTTCCCACTGTGTTCGGTCATAATCTGATGACTAAGTGCTAAGCCAATTCCTGTCCCTTTTGGTTTGGTGGTAAAAAATGGGTCGAACAAGTACGGTATGATGTCTTCGTCTATNCCTTTTCCTGTGTCTTCAATACAAAGTTCTATTTGTTCTCTACTATCTGCTGANTTTAAATGAAAAATTAGTTGTCCTTCCCCGCTCATTGATTCAATGGCATTTCGACAAAGATTCAAAATCACCTGTTGTATTCGATCCTGATCGAGCTCTACCAGAGGTAGATTAGGTTGAAATAGTTCGACAACTTCAATGCTATACTTCTCCAAATCTGTTTTGCACAATTCCACAGTCTTTATTATCGTTTGTCTTAAATCAACCTGCTGAAAATTGGACTCGTAAGGACGACCAAAAACAAGTAACTCTCCTACAACCCGATTTAACCGATCGACTTCCTTGAGGATTATATTGAGATAAGACTGGGTCTCCGAAGAGTGAGTTAATTCCAATTCCAACAGCTGTGCAGCCCCACGGATACCACCTAAAGGGTTTCGGACTTCGTGAGCGATAGTGGTTGCCATTTTACCCAGAGCNGCCATTCTTTCAGCTTCAACTACTGAATTAAACATTTGTTGAATCTCAACTCTTTGTGCNACTATAGATGATACGATCGTTAAAATCCTCAAATCTTCTTCGACCGAAAATTGTTCTGCTGCTTTGTCAAGAGTTAACGTNCCAATGGGATTTTGATTAATTCTTATAGGTAAACACCATGCAGCCACTTGATCTTTATTTAACGNAGCAGCAACTTCTGATTGCCAAGAGTCTGGAAGAGGACATATCTCCCCTGCTTTATGTAAAATAGCAACAGGTTCGTTGTTATCTAACACGTGTTGGCAGATTTGTTCAATATTATTGACCTCACCTCGTCGAATTTCGGATGTAGTTAAGCCTACAGTTGTTAAAACTTGTTCCGATAGCTGATTATCAGTCCAAATCCGAAGAGTCAAACGATGAATACCAACTTTATCTGCTAGTATCTGAGTGATTTCACCCAGCAAAATCTNCAGATTTCCAGTTGATGGCTTACTTTNCATACTGGTGGTTTGACTAATATCGAATAGGGTGGACAAACTGTGAATTTGTTTAGCCAAATTTGTATTTACAGAATCAATATTAGCCAGTTGATCGTTAGTTTTCTGCTTCTCTATTTTTAATCGCCAGATCGTCCGTACTATGGAGAGTGCTACGAAAGGGTAGACCAAAGCAACGATTACAAATTCAAACTGGTTAGGGTTNAGGACTACGTAAACTAGGTTCGCTATCGTAGTTAAAGCTAAAACAGAGTATTGACCGACCCTCGTCGAAAAACGGCCAGCTAGGATCATCACTCCATAATACAAATGAGTGGCGATATAAGCATTCCGAAATCCGACTAGGGGGCCTTCAGCTCCATAGAGNAAAAGGTTAATCAAAAGAATCAGTCCTACTAAGAGTACTGACGACATTATCTACAAATGACTATATTATTCCTAATATGGACAATAATTGAGAAAATTGTCTAACATTTTTAATCCGACTGTGCCACTCTTTTCTAAGTGAAATTGTGTGGCTACTAAGTTCTCTTTTGCAACTACGCTACAAAAATCAACTTTGTAGTGTGTACAACCAATCTGGATTTCATCATTAGATGGTATTGGATAATATGAGTTAACGAAGTAGAAGTAAGAGCAATCGGGTATNCCTGAAAAAATCCAGTGNGATTNTGCTTGACTCACAGTATTCCATCCGATTTGTGGAACTTTGTAGCCATGACTAGCTGAAAACTGTTCAACCCGACCTGGTAGGAGACCGAGACAATTTGTATCTTCTTCCGAGCTATGTTCAAATAGTATTTGGATCCCGATACAGATGCCTAGCATTGGTGTTCCAGACTCAAAAGATTCCTTCAAAAGTAAGTCTAATCCCCTTTTCTGTAACTCCGCCATAGTGGCTTTAGCTGCTCCAACACCTGGGAAAATGATTTTTTGAGCTGATTGAATACGTTCTAAATTGCTTGTAATNTCAGCTTCAAACCCAAGATGTTGAACAGCGCGAAGTACACTGGTCACATTTCCAGCATTGTAGTCGACAATAGCTATCATTCTGGTAGTGATTTTTTGATCTGACGAATCTGTCGGTGCAGGTTGACTAACTCAATTGCAGTAACACTAGCTTCCGCACCTTTNTTACCAGCTTTTGTACCTGCTCGTTCGATTGCTTGCTCAATGGTGTCAGTAGTGACTAATCCAAAAACNAAAGGTATACCGGTAGACAGCGCAACTTGGGTAATGCCTTTAGCACTTTCACCCGCAACGTAATCAAAGTGAACGGTCGAGCCACGAATTACTGCACCTAGACAAATAACAGCATCATATTGATTAGTTTCGGCTACGAGTTTGGCTGTGAGCGGGATTTCAAAGGCTCCCGGAACCCAAAACAGGTCTATACTATTTAAATCNACACCATGTCGCTTGAGAGCATCTTCAGCTCCCTTCAGTAGACTATCGGTGATAAAATTGTTGAAACGACTCGCAACTATAGCAAATTTGATGTCGGTCCCAACCAGATTGCCTTCGTATATTTTTTTCATTTAGCTTTTTAATTATTTTTTTGTTTGTTTAATCTAATTTGGTTCTTCTAAAACCAAATGGCCAAGTTTTGAACGTTTAGTATTTAANTAATTCTGGTTGAATTTTTGCGGTTTTATTTGCAGGGGTATTCGCTCAATAACTTCTAACCCNTGGCCATGTAAACCACTAATTTTCCTAGGATTATTGGTCAAGAGTTTCATCTGGCTTACCCCCAAATCTCTCAAAATTTGTGCCCCGATTCCATAGTCTCGTAGATCAGCAGGGAAACCCAATTTTTCGTTTGCTTCAACAGTGTCGAGACCTTCTTGATCTTGCAATTGGTAAGCCCGAATTTTGTTATCTAGCCCCATCCCCCGACCTTCTTGTCTCATATAGAGGAGAATACCCTCATCCTCCTGGTTAATCATAGCTAAAGCTCGATCCAGTTGTTCACCACAATCACAACGTAGAGACCCAAAAACATCTCCAGTCAAACATTGAGAGTGTACCCGAACCAGAGTTGGACGACAGGATGAAATTTCGCCTTTCTGGAGTGCAGTATGTGTTTCCCCATCTGTTGTACTTTCGTAGGATATCAGCTGGAATTGACCATGCATTGTAGGTAAAGCAGCTTCTGCTGTACGGCGAATTAATGTCTCNGTTTGCAATCGATAAGCGATTAGGTCCTCAATGGTAATAATTTTGAGTTTGTGTTGTTTTGCAAAAGTAATCAATTCAGGTGCTCGCGCCATGGTACCATCTTCGCTCAAAATTTCGCATATTACACCCGCAGGCTGNAGGCCAGCTAGTTTACACAAATCAATAGCGGCTTCAGTATGACCTGCCCGACGCAGTACTCCACCTTCCGTTGCCTTGAGTGGGAAGATATGCCCCGGACGCAGAAAATCATCNGCTGATGCTTCTGGATTGATGAATTGTTGGATAGTCATTGAACGTTCTTGAGCTGAAATTCCAGTTTTGACTTCTTTAGCATCAATTGTGACGGTGAAAGCCGTACTCATTTTGGAAGTATTATCGGACACCATTTCAAACAGTTCAAGTTCCTTGAGTCTCTGGGAGGTAGCTGGCAGGCAGATCATACCACGACCGTACTTGGCCATAAAATTTATTGCTTTTGGTGTTGCTTTTTCCGCTGCCATGACCAGATCACCCTCATTTTCTCGATCAGGGTCATCNACCACAACCAAAATTTCACCTTGACGGATGGNNTCAATTCCTTCTGGGATGGTATTGAACNACACGTTTTTATATTCCTGTTATTATTTTTTGTGTTTTTGTAGTTNCANAGNNNATAGACATTAGTNAANNTATCCACTTTTNCTGAGAAGCTCGAGNGTNANTTCACTTGTATCTTTTGCNGANCNGAAAAATCGTTCNACATAACGNCCTATCAAATCCACTTCAATATTGATTCTATCGCCTACTCNTANTTGGCCTAAGGTNGTNACCTNNTTNGTATGTGGTATTAGGGTNACTTCAAAAGATNTTTCNTCCCACTNAGATATAGTTAAGCTAACNCCATCAAGTGTTACGGACCCTTTNTANACTANGTAACGGCTNATTTNAGANGACACNNNGACCTNCATAANAGAAGCTGAGCNTTCATCCTTCCANCCNNTAACTANTCCTGTGTCATCAATATGCCCTTGTACCAAATGACCTCCTANCCNNTCACTGAGACGNAGAGNACGCTCCAAATTGACTTGCCCTCCAACCGATAAGCTTGCCAAGTTTGTTAAGCGCAATGTTTCCGGAGACACATCAGCTCGAAAACTCTTGAGATTCAAATCCGTGATGGTCAAGCAAACGCCATTAACAGCTATGCTATCGCCTATTTTCGCATCTTGGATTACTTTTTTTGCAGCCAATTCCAATTGAACTGCTTGACCGGGCCGGCTTAAAACCTGATTAATTTTTCCTATTTCTTCAACAATTCCGGTAAACATAGATTTTGATCGTATTATTTTTTAGTTTCAATCTGTGCGTGAACCATTAAATCTTGACCGATAGTTGTACAGGTCATTTTTTTGAGTTGTACAGCTTCGTGTAAATGTTTGATACCATTACCTTGAATTGGGCTGGGGGCTTCTCGACCACCAATCAGGATTGGGGCCAAGAAGAAAAACACTTCGTCAACAATACCTGAACCAATAGCAGAAGCATGAATTTCACCCCCACCTTCGATCAATAAGCTTGTGATTTGTCGCTGCCCCAACTTCGAAATAAGCTGCTTCAGATCTACACGACCGTTTGATCTAGATGGAATCAACAAGACCTCCACTCCCAATTTCTCATATATTTGCTGCTGTTCCAATTTAATCTGATTCGTTGTAGCAATAATAACTTTAGTCGAGCTGTTAGGTGCAAAAACCTTAGCTGAGGGCGGAGTTCTGCCTTTTGAGTCAACAATTACTCGAACAGGATCTTTAGTTTTATCTTGGTCAGATAATCGTACCGTTAGCTCTGGATCATCAGCTAATACGGTTCCCACACCTACGAGTATTGCATCAACGTGATTCCGAATTTCGTGGACCTTAAGCCTCGATAACGGACTTGTAATCCATTTGGACTCGCCAGTCGCGGTAGCAATTTTGCCATCTAGGCTACTAGCTGCTTTCAAAATTACCAATGGCAAACCGGTGGTTATATGTTTGATAAAACTACTATTGAGCTTGTGAGCCTCATCCGCCATTAGACCAACCGATGTCTCGATATCCGCTCTACGAAGTTGATCCAGACCTTTTCCTGCCACTTTTGGGTTTGGGTCTACCATGGCTACTACCACTCGCCGAATGCCAGCTTCTATGACGGCCGATGTGCAAGGGGCTGTTCGGCCAAAATGACAACATGGTTCCAAAGTGACGTACAAGTCGGCACCCATTGCTTTGTTTCCAGCATCTTTCAAAGCCTGAATCTCGGCATGAGGAGTACCTGCTCTTTCATGAAACCCCTGCCCGACAACCCTACCATTTTGGACGATCACAGCTCCCACCATCGGGTTAGGGCTAGTTCGACCTCGTCCCTTCTCAGCTAAATCTAAAGCTTTTTGCATAAAGTGCAAATCTAGGTTCACTGTTTTATTTTATCCACAGAACAGGCCAATGACCAATATTATTAATATTCCTCACTCAACATTATAATGAAAAAGACTAGATTGGACAGGAAGTGAGCTAGGGTATTAATAATGAACAGAATTGTCGGAAACCGGCCGGCTATTATAGCATAGCTTTTTTTGGCCTAACAAGTTGAAGGTTCTGAGCTAATGATAACTCGCATACAAACGAATCACTGTCGATAAATTTAAACGAACTAGCAAATCACTGACTGGTTTTTGAATAGAAAATTTGATTATCTGTTTTACATTTCTACTAGCACTAACTCGACGTGGTCGCCCTGTTTCGATTTGGTTGAAACCATTCTTTTGTAGCAACAGTTTCAAAGTGTGATTAGTAAAATAATAGAGGTGATCTTTGGGATGTACATAAGGCCATCTTTCCTTTTGAAACCTCATATGAATACTACCACCATTAGGTACTTCGATCACGAGACGTCCAACACCCGGTTTTAATATACGATTGATTTCTATGAGCAGTGAATTAGGATCTGGTACATGCTCTAGGACATGAAACAACGTTACTGCGTCGAAATAGTTAGATGGAAAATTAGCTTCAAATAAATCGCTACACAATACATCAAGTCCGTAGTGTTCTCTGGCAAATTGACAACCCTCCTTAGAAAGATCTACACCAATAGATTGCCAATTTTCGGATTGAGCCAGATGCAGAAAGGTCCCCATTCCGCAACCTAAGTCGAGTAGTTTGCGCCCCTCTACTTTTGTAGTGACTTCTGCTAAACGCTCTCTCATTTGTGCCCATTCCATTGGATCATCGGTCAATTTCGTTTGTTTTTCTACGGGATAGTAATCTAAGCTATAGCCTCCGGTGAGTATCCTATCTGATAGACGTGGGTTGACATAGGTCAATTGGCACCGGCAACATGAAACTACGTTCAAATCATCCTTTCGAAATAGGAATTTAGTTTCATTAATTTTGCATATCGGGCAATCAACAGTGACATGTTCAGAATTGGAAATCATAAGAGTTTGTAGCTATAAGCCGATACGGCACCCTACTTTATTCTCTGTCAGTTATAATTGATGAAAAACCTAATGTATAGTCTATTCAATGGGTGAATCTAGAGGGAGTACATACTATCTTGAACTTTATATTGATGACGTGTAAGTTAAATTTTTTATTTCTTTGAAGATTTATGAAATTAGCAGCGTATAATCATCATGTTTCATGTCCATCTGAAACCGTCCAGCCACCATCTACTGCCAAAACTTGGCCGGTTACGAACCGAGATTGATCAGACAAGAAAAAGACTACAGCTGAATCTAGGTCTGATGGATGGCCAATTCGACCACCATCTAGAGGTTGTTTTCGCTTTATAAAGGTCATGATCTCGGTACTTGTAGTCGCCCGTTGCGACATAGGTGTTTCCGTCAAGGCTGGAGCAATTAGATTAAACCGGATTTGTTCTGGTGCGTAATATGCTGCCATGGAAGCCGTCAGACCAATTAATGCAGATTTTGTAGTACTGTAGGTGTGCGTACTGAAATATTTTGGAGAAGGCGAAAAGGCAAGGACTGATCCCATATTAAGTATACTACCTCCGCGGCCTTGTTTGAGAAATTGCCGAACAACAGCTCTGTTGGAATAAAAAACTGACGAAAGATTTAAATCAATCGTGTATTTCCAACCTTGATTAGTGATTTTATGTAATGGTCCGTCCCCTTTAGCTCTCCCACTACCACCTGCTACATGGTATAGAGCATGAATTTCGCCTAACTCTTGGCTCGCAATCTCGANGGCTGAGTCAACAAAGTCAGGNTCTGTAGCGGANCCTTTGATNACTTTTGCATTTTTNCCCAATTCTTCTTNTGCTTGATTGACTTTTTCTGAATTTCGGCTAAAGGTAAATATTCTGGCTCCGGCATTCAGACAAGCCTTNGCTGCGGATAATCCTAACCCAGATGTTCCGCCTACAATGATGATATTTTTACTTTCAAGTGTTATCACNAATAAACTCTTCTCCNACTNGTAGTCCAATTTGGTANATTTCGGCCATTTTGTTAATATCACGACTTGTGTAGGAGAATAAAGGAGGCCTAATCACCTGAACTCGCGCATCTTCATCNGATTGAGCTTGTTGATTCATAAGCATAATTCGTAANGATCGATCTAAAANAAGCTGGATATTGCTAATCTGTTCCATTGGAAATTTCCTTGACTGANCAAAGTTAATCTCCGTATNGATCTGGCCAATNACGTCAATGCCTATAATGTGGTCGCCTTCATAATGATTAATAGCTACATCCAAAGGAAAATTCTGCGTTAATCCACCATCAACTAGCCATAATCTATAGAAGGGGTGATAATGTGGTGAGAACAGAACAGGTACTGAGATCGACGCACGAATAGCATCTATTAATTTCCCTCGGTTCATTGCTAAATTTTTTCCGGTTTTAAAATCAGTGGCACCAATATAAAGTGGATATTGAAGTTGATCGATATCCACGTCACCCAGATATTCTTTCAACAGCTGGGTGAAACGCTTACCNGCAACTAGTCCAAAATTATTTTTGGCTNGATCTAGCATATTTGAAAAAATGCGAGTTTGTCGGAGAATATCCCAAACTTGGTTTGGCGNGAAACCCGAAGCAAAAAAACCAGTAACTATCGCGCCAGCTGATACACCAGCGANNAAATCGAACTTATACTGGCGAGTCAGTGATTGTAAAACACCAAGATGCGCAGCCCCAAGAGCACCTCCTCCAGATAAAACTAATGCTGCACGTTTCATATTAGTTAGGTACTTTTCTTACTCTGTTTTTAATATTTCAATTTCTANTTGGTTCANNGTTCGCATTACNCCTTCACCCATTTCNATCATCGAGTCAGACTCCATTATACTNCCAGCTAGTTGGATGTGGGATGCNTCTGCTTGCCATTGGCCCAAGGTCGGGTCGGTAGCAAACCATTCACCTANATAGACCTCTGGCCAAAAATGGTANTAGAATGCATCACTTTGNAAAACAAGTCCGGCACANACTCTCGCCGGCAATCCNATAGCTCTAGCCAANGCNACATATAGNACGGTGTGNTCNGTNCAATCACCAGTCTTTGATTCTAANGTTTGNAGAGCNGAAGCAAAACCNACCTGNAGATTTTTATTTTTTATGATTTCATAGACCCAACTACCNAATTGANTTGCAGCTTTATGAGCCATNGGNTCATTNNTTACNACAGTCATTAGCTNNNTGGATTATTGATGGGTGATCTGATTGNACATAGACACTNGNTGAGAGAAATTNTGTCANATTNTGGTCNCCCTGAACTNTNTTTGCNAATTCTGTNCGAGTGANTGNTGGTANNACNTCAAGGGTNCTAACGTCGAGTTGNTATATTCCAGGANTACNTAGGGCNACTAANNTCTGGCGCTGATTGGTNAGNATCGCNNCTTNCGAGTTNGGAAGTGAAANTTTGGCTGACATTTTTTTTGAATTGGCNAGAGGGTNAAAACCAGTTGATAAGATTTTGGTATTTAAAATTACGTCNACTTCTGNTAAACCGTCTAATGCAGTTGACATATNAGTTCNTGTGAGAACTAATTTNAANCCCATCANCCCAGATTCCATNCGGTGNGTTACCCCATNNGCNCCCACCCATTCCNTAGTCGTAATNCCNCCCATGATATCCATTCTGTATTCAATAACAAAGACTGGTTTATGATCGACTAGGTCTTCTTGTAACACTTGTATGTGGGTTTTGACTGGTTGCATCAAGTCCATGCTAAAAACATNNAGGTCATAGATATCCCCAACTTGTANTCCANGNTNAAGAGCAAAGTAACCTATGACTGAATCAAAGATTGTATCTGGAGATAGTATTCTCCTACTATCTGTTGTTATACCAGCTAAGGTCGTTTTCAAAACAATCTCGCCGTTTTCGATGGTCCCTTCAACACGTTTTTCTTGTCCTGTTTCATTTGATAAAGACAAAAAATATAAAGGAACCAAATCTAACCCAACGTAACAAGTACGAATGGTTTCTAGACGCAAACCTGTTCCCGTCCGTTGAATTTGGATGATTGTATGTGTACGAATTTTGATGGCGGGTTGATCCTGATAAGTTGTTGGTTCAGTATAGATGTGTGCGTACCCAACCTTGGACCCCATTAAACTCAGCGACAACCAATCTTCTTTAGGTTTATCTACCATTTTTGCAACCTGTTTTGGGTCAACCTTAATTGTCCTAATAATAACATTTTTTTTGTCCGCCCATAAGACGTGACTGACTGAAAAAGCTAGTAATAAATATATAATCTTTTTTCTCATCAATTTTTCATCCTATCGTTGTATAATTTTGGTTTCGTTATCCAAAAAAACATGTGCGGTGAGCATAGGTCTTTCTTGAATTGCAAACTGTAACCGGATTCTTGTTTCAGCTATACCAGTAGCCTTCGACTGAACAACCTAATACCATTGATATAATGATTAGTAATGAGAAATACTGCTATTGGGTACCACTATAGTAGGCCTAACCTGAATTCTGTTTAAGGTAAAAGATATGGTAATTCTATGAACTTAATTTGGCCGAAACTCCAGCTTAAATTTCTCTTCACATAATTACGAAAGTGAACTACCTTTTGATTACTGCTGTTTTTTTTGGTGGCAATCACTTTTTCTCCGAACGTGGCTGTCGTTAGTAAATAAAAAAAGGTCTCTTGCCATACTTTCTTGAAGTTAGCATGTAAACTTGGTGGTAAACGAAAACTGGGCGCCTCATTTGGGCTGAATTACTTTATTGATCCAAATCAACTGACGTTCTAGTAGAAGGATGACAGTACTTAATAGTAATAAAATCCACTTCCTAATAGGTCTAGAAACCTCATTTATCTCAGTTAGTACTATAAAATAGAAGAGCCAAAGAATTTTTCAATTATGTGTTCAGATGAATCGGTTCCTAGATTACTTGAATTGTAACACTTGGTTTATTGGTACATTTTTATAAACTTGTAAACCCTTTTCAATACAAGAGTTTTTCTATCCATAATTCTGACAAGATTGGAAAGAGGATCTAATTCACTATACATCCGAACAAACAAAAGACCTAAGTTGAACATGTGATTTTAATCAACGAAACGTTTCATTTGTAAGACATGCTAAAATTATGGTGGTCAAATGACTTCAATATAGTGAATAAATCGAATTCGAAATCTAGTTTGCTGGATTTTAGTCTCTCGGGTGGTTTTGGGTATAGTAGGTTGAGTTCATTTTTCATAGATTAGATGATTAAAAACGGGTTCTCTTGGAGCATCATAATGTCTCGTTTTGCTTCTTTATGTTACTCGCTGAAGATGACTTTCTAACTGTTACTAAAGCCATTTTTCAATTACTGTACCCATAGTCGATATGATTATGTAGTTTTTGGCGTTCCGTGTTCCTTGTTACAAACGGGCTGTTTTCACCAGAAAAGGTTAGGGAATTCAGGGAGCAAAATTATTGTCGATTTGTCAGGTTAGTCTGGAGTAAAGATTTGACGTCGTTGCTTTCGCTTTGAGTAGACTTTAATCTTAATTTCATAGGTCTAGTGGGTTTTTCGGAATGGTGTGAAACAGTATTTGATTACAAATTTGGGAATACAGTTGGGTTAATCCTAAACCATGAGGATCTAGATTATTTTGCTTCAATAGTTCCACCAACTCAACGGGAGACATAAATCAATGTATCCCTAGAATTTATGAAATAAACATGAAGGTTGGCTTAAACAGACGTGTAAAAACATCTATTGGCTCCTTTGCCCGCGATATAATTTTAATCTTCCTTGATCGTGAATTAACTTGTAACAATCACTCAAGGCTTGAGCAGTATTTGGATCGGGATTACCCCATGTTAAAACGTAGTTTACATTCTGAACGTAACCACAGAGATCGATACGATCCTGCTCCCAATGAACAGCTTGAACCCATTCTTTATCGTTGACGGGAGGCAGGAAACTACTCTTAAAATTGATAGGAAAGTAGTCAAACTGCACTTCGTAATTGCCCAGATTGATACCGCCATTGGACAAACAGTAATAGCCAGCTCCATTAACAAATATTCCGATGCGTTTGGCCGATCCATTTGAATCAAAGAACAGAGGCAACAGAACTTTGTTTTCCCCGATTTTGTCTCTCAACGCATTGAATTCTCTTATTTCCTCATTCAGCCGATAGCAAGAAACAGATATATTAATCAAGTTTAGGATAACTGTGATTAGTACAATGAAGCCAAACACCTGCTTTATCCATTTTTGTTCAATTGGGGCTAAAACAGCTAGTAACACAATAACAGATAAAATAGCAATTCGGTCATTTAACCATCCACCTGGCCCGACCGAGTTAGGATAAACCAAGTATTGAAAGAAAAGAGAAAAAAATAAGATCAGCACCAGTAAGGACGGTGTTGATAGCCATTGCCCCTTGTGTATTATTTGTTTCGATTCCTGCCAAAAACTGTAAAGTACATAAAAGACCAAAATGGCCATCACCATTTTGGCAATTATTTCTTGTTGATTATCAAAAGCTACTAAAATACGCAGATTTAAAAAATCGCTCAGTAATATACCGACTCGATCGAAACTAATTTTTGGAGATGAAGTCCTAAAAAGGTCGGAGGTCGGCAAATAATACAACAATAATGATGTAGGCAGTAATAGGGCTAAAAAATTGCGAAGTAACAGTCTTGGTTTTTGACATAGAGCTAGTAAAGACAATAACCCAATAGAACCAAGGGCAAAAACATATGGAACTAAATGTGAAAAATATGTGATAAGAAATAATAAATTCAGAATTAATATACGATTCAAACCAAGTTTTTCTTTACACCGCCACCAAAAACCGAGAATTAAAAAGAACAGTGATACACTAACCGCATAGTTGTAAAATCCCATCAAAAAAAGATAATTGTAGATGAAAAAAAAAGAAAGCCATGTAGATAAGCCTAGCTTTTCAGTGTTAAAGCTATTGATAAAATAGGATATAGCACACGGGAAAAGAATTACATAAGCGGATAAAAAAAATTTTTCAGCTAGAAGTGGAGAAAATAGACGCATTAGGATAGCTAGCCCAAAATGAGATAACCAATTCGGAAAAAAGCTCCAGTTGATGTCATAAAAGTCTTGAAAATGGTAGGTTGGATTTCGATACTCACACAGGACATGAGCATTGTACACGTGGCTTATACCATCTTGGGTAGGGAAAAAAGGGAAAAGCCAAATTGGCAGTAAGTGTAGACAAATCAAGCCGATGAAGATTGATTGATCCTTTC
>PBVO01000022.1 GCA_002729015.1 Candidatus Poribacteria bacterium | reverse complement strand
TTTCTTTTAACTTTGCAACAACAGAGACCCAGATTACCGTAGTCTTGAGCACTCTGGCTACCATGCCAATTATGGCAGCCATTTTGAGTATTATTATTCTTCGAGAAAAACCCGCCTCGTTAACTTGGCTAGCCGTATTTTTTTGTTTTATCGGAGTACTGATTGTAATATTTAATGCTCAAGCCCCTATAAACAATCCATCCGGCAATATATTCTTGGGTGGCATATTTAGTTTGATAAGCGCCTTCGGACTGTCACTCTTTTTTATACTATCAAGAAAATACCCAAATACTCCTATAATATTGGCAGTAGCTCTAGGAAATTTAATATCTTGCTTAGTTGGCTTTATGGTCTCACCTGATTCCTCAATTTTTGGTGGAAATATTATTCCCATCCTTTTAATGGGGATCGTAGTAATGCCAACTGCCCTAATCTGTCTTGCTTTTGCACCCCGATACACCTCTGCAACAAATGTAAGCCTTCTTGTACTTTTAGAAATGATACTTGGACCATTTTGGGTCTGGATGGGAACTGGAGAACAACCAAACTTGATGGTGTTTTACGGGGCAGTACTAGTTTTGTTTACACTTTTGACCTATTTTTACCTAACTTCAAAAGAATTGGCTACTCTTAAGACATAAAATACCATGATGATTAAAGCTCATTTATTTTATTTGCATGTAGACTATCCCTAGATATACTAAAGTAGCCCAGGATAGTTGATTTTCCAAAGTTTAGGATATTTTTGGGGTAACTAAGTTAAATAATTTAATAATAAAGGGGGAGAATTATGTTGAGAAAAGTATTTCTAGCTTTGCTTATGCTGTTTCTTTGTTTTTCGTCGAAGAACACAGAAGCTAAAGATGTCAAAGTTGGTTTTTCAATTTCCAAGACTGGCATTTTTGCTGCAGCTGCAGGCTCTCAGCTAAACACTTACAAATTGTGGGGTGAGCAGGTCAACGCCGCAGGCGGTTTAACAGTTGGTGGGAAGCGACATCCTATAAAGCTTGTTTTTTATGATGATCAGTCAAATACGGCTAAAGCAGTACAGATTTATGAAAAACTAATTACAAAAGATAAAGTTGATTTACTTTTAGCTCCTTGGGGTACCGCCCTTCATGTAGCAATAGTTGGTGTGCTGGAGAGATACAAATTTCCAATGGTTGGAAATTCAGCAGCCTCCGTACTTTTAAGAGATGTAAAAGCTAAAAATATCTGGTTTCCAACATCATCTTTCCCGGACGTGCAAAGTACAGCAATAGCAGAAATACTTCAAAATCAAGGAGTAAAATCAGTATCTCTGATTACTAACCAACTTCAATATACTCAGGAAAACAAAAAATTTATTATACCTGCATTAAAGAAAGCCGGGATAAAATTATTAGTTAACGAAGATTATCCTCCGGGCGTAAAGGACCTAACTGCCCTGTTGACAAAGGTAAAATCCGCAAATGCAGACGCAGTCCTCGCGTACACCTATCCAGGTGATTCTGTTTTATATGCTAAGGGTGCCAGAGAGGTGGGTTTAAATGCAAAGACGCAGGTTGTTTTATTAGGACCACAATACGGATTTTTTGGAGGAATATTTGGTCCAGCGGCTAATGGCCTAATTACAATGGGACACTGGACACCCTATCGAAAAGATTGGCCAAATGCCAAAAAGTTTTATGATGATTATACTGCTAGATGGAAGGGTCCTCCGGACACATTAGATGCACCTATGACCCAAATGTCAGTTGAGATACTGGAACAAGCGGTGGCAAAGTCAGGATTGAACAGAGACAAGTTGAGAAAAACTATTTCCTCTGAGACCTTCCAGACTATTAATGGCCCCGTTCGTTTTGAGGGCGTTATGAACGTTCTTCTTCCAACTATGATGTCTCAAATACAAGATGGGAAAATCCACATCATATGGCCACCCAAACAGGCCACAGCTAAAATCATTTCAAAGCCGGCTTGGAAGTAGTCATTTTACTAAATATGTGTAAAGGAAGCTGCTAGATTAGAGATAATATAGTAGCTTCCTATTTTTTTGAGGTGGTAAGATGACTGATCTGATGAGTGGCCAACTACTCATTTCAGCTCTGGTTCTTGGGGGAATATACGGTCTCATCGCATTGGGGCTAAATTTAATTTATGGGACAATGCGCTTGCTGAACGTGGCTCACGGAGAGGTATTAATGCTAGGGGGCTATCTGGCATTCTGGCTATTTACCCTTACGGGTATAGGTCCAATTTACTCAATGTTTATAGCTTTTGCCTTAGGTGGAGCCCTAGGAGCAATTCTATATTATTTCGTATGTAAACGAGTACTAAAATCATCCAAAGTAATCGAACAAATTGAGGCAAACTCGTTACTTGTTTTGTTTGGAGCATCTATCATTTTTCAAAATATAATTGCATTCGCTTTTACACCAACCGCGAGGGGTTACTCCTACTTTAATGACATTATCCAATTTGGGGCTTTTCAAGTTACAACTGGCAGACTTTTTGTTCTTGTAACTGGCCTATCGGTGTGTCTGATAAGTATATTATTTTTTCGATACTCTATGATAGGGCTGTCAATAAGAGCATTAATTCAGCAACCGGATGCGGCAAACTTAGTAGGTATAAATGTTGAAAAAACCCGCCTGGTAAGCTTCTCTCTCGGTTTTGCAATAGCAGGGCTTACTGGATGCCTAGTAAGCATGTTGGAGCAAGTTTCACCGTTTATGGGATTCCCATTTACTATAGCCGCATTTGTTGTAATCATTATCGGCGGTTTAGGTAATTTAGCTGGGGGCCTAGCCGGAGCTTTTCTTCTGGCATTTATAGAAGTTTATGGAGTTGTTTTGACCACCGCAAGCATGCGATCCATTCTAATTTATGGGGTTTTTATAGCTGTTTTGATTTGGAGGCCAAAAGGTATATTTGGAAAAGAGAGAGGTATCAAATGACCTTACCATCCAATCGAGTCATAGGGTTCGCAGCTTTAATTACATTTATATTTTTAGGCATTCCTATGCTTGGTAGTGAATATGTTATGGGTCTTGGTTTAACACTGCTAATGTGGATAGCATTAACCCAAAGCTGGGTAATCCTATCCGCGATGACTGGATACATTTCATTGGGACACGCAGTTTTTTTTGGTGTAGGTGCGTACGTTATGGTCCTTTGCTTTAATACTATACCTTTTATTCTATCCATCATTATCGCTGGTTTAGTAGGATTTATTTTAGCGTTTGTGATCGGATATCCGTGTCTAAGGGTTAGAGGACCTTATTTTGTTATTCTCACATTCGGCTTAGCGGAACTCATAAAATTTATTGTAATAAATGTAGAGGCAGGTATGGGGAAATTTGGGCGCCTTGTTTTTGGTGCTCCCAGCCTTGAAATTTTATATTACTTGATTTTAAGTCTGGCACTAATTTCAATTCTTGTTACTTATTTTGTACGTCGTTCTCGTTTTGGTTTTGGATTACGGGCTATTAGAGAAAATGAAGAAGCCGCGGAGACACTTGGAATTGATGTGGCACGTTTTAAGGCACTTGCATTTGCTATCTCTGCGACAGTTCCAAGTATGGTAGGCGCTGTAATGATATTAAGGAATAGTTACTTTGAACCTATGGATGTATTTAATCCAGTCACTTCCTTCACCATTGTATCCATGGCAATAATTGGAGGTGGAGATGACGCCCCTGGTCCAATATATGGAGCACTGGCTTTGGTATTATTACAGGAATTACTATGGGCTAACTGGCCAGAAATTTACATGATAATCTTGGGCATTCTTCTTATAATCTTTGTCCTTAAAGCCCCCCAAGGGATACATGGTTGGATTTTATCATACCGGAAATTTGGGAAGTATGAAAATTCTTGAATTAAAAAATGTTAGTAAAACTTTTGGCGGGCTTCAGGCAGTAAAATCTATCAATCTGTCAGTGGAAAAGGGAGAAATTGTCGGACTGATGGGTGCTAATGGTGCAGGTAAAACAACCCTATTCAACTTGATATCAGGAAATCAAAAACCCACGACAGGAGAAATCTGGTTCCAAGACCAGAGAACAGATCGACTACGAGCCGATCAAATTAATCGATTGGGAGTAGGTAGAGCGTTTCAAATTGTCAGACCATTTGCTGGCCTTACGGTACTAGAAAATGTAATGATTGGCTCTCTCTATGGGAAGGGTCGTCAACACTCGGGCTCAAGTGCAAGGAGAGAAGCTACAGAAATCTTGGCTAAAGTTGGACTAGTAGACAGAAAATTAGATATAGCTGGAACTTTAACACTAGCGGGAAGAAAGAGACTGGAGATTGCACGATCTCTCGCAACTCAGCCCAACCTACTGCTACTTGATGAAGTAATGGCTGGTTTAACTCCTGCAGAGGTCTCAGAGGCATCAAAAATGATAATGGCTCTTCAAAAGGAACAAAGCCTTACACTCATTATTATTGAACATGTTATGAGAGCTTTAATGAACCTAAGCGAGAGATTGGTAGTAATACATCACGGATCCAAGATCGCAGAGGGATCACCTAAAGAAATTTCGGAAAGTCCTGTTGTAAACGAGGCATATTTTGGAGTAACTAACGATGAGTGAATTTCTAAGACTCGAAAAATTATACTCTGGGTATGATGATGTCTCTATAATTAATGGTATCAGTCTTAGCGTTGAAAGAGGATCTGTGACTGCACTCGTCGGCAGCAATGGCGCGGGAAAAACAACATTAATGAGGACTCTATCTGGTTTACTTCCTCTAACACATGGAAAAATCATCTTTGATAATGAACCCATTGGTAATTGGGCACCTAACCAACGTGTGGATATTGGGTTATCACTGGTTCCAGAAGGTAGGCTTATCTTTCCCGAATTCTCAGTAGAAGAAAACCTTCGTATAGGGGCAGTCACTCCCCGAGCAAAGGGAAAACTTGCATCACGCATGGAAGAAATGTTCGAACTATTTCCCCGGCTTAAAGAAAGACGTGAACAAAGCGGTGGCACCTTGTCTGGCGGCGAGCAACAAATGCTTGCTATTGCTAGGAGTTTAATGTCAGACCCTAAACTACTCCTACTTGATGAACCCAGCCTTGGATTGGCACCAAACATTACAAAGTTTCTGTTTGAAATGGTCGTTCGAGTTAAAAAATTAGGAGTAACAGTATTTATTGTAGAACAAGACATAAGGTCAACTTTAGAAATTGCTGACAAAGGTTATGTTATAGAAAATGGAAAAATCGTAATGCAAGGATTAGCAGAAGACTTACTAGCTAATGAGACTATTAAATCCGTCTATCTCGGAATTTAAGCTAAACTCTGTAAAAACAATTTACTACATTAAATAGACATAAATGAGATCAAAGTTTTCAACCAATCTCCATTTGGATTACTTGTTTTTACATGAGCCTCCAAGTGATCACAACCTGCCATTTCTAGCCGAGTAACTTTTGTCCCTACCTTTTTCAAAGCTTGTTCCATTTTTAGGGCCTGAGTTTTTAAATGCGGAAAATCACTATCTCCGTACGAAATAAAAAATTTTGGAGTAGGCTTGTTAACAAAAAGGATTGGACTAGCTTTTTTTGCCATCCCATTCCCCTCTCTACCTAAAAAGCGAGGACGTTGCGTTAAACCTGACCCTTCGCCAAAAAAAAACACACCTGAAACCGGAATACACCCCCGAATTGCGTCTAGGGGTATGTTGGCCTGTTCCTGCCACTCATCCGATACACTGATCAAACTTGCGTAATGCCCGCCAGCAGAGTGCCCCCCTAAATAAATTTTAGTAGGATCGCCTCCATATTTTTCAATATTCTTATAAACCCAAGTTAACGCATCAACACAATCATTTAAGCCGGCTGGAAATAGGTCCATGGGTGCCAGCCGATAACCCACAGTAACAAAAATAATATTATTGGCCAGAAGTGATGGTGCCATAAAGTTATTCCATTCTTTATAACCAGTGGTCCAACCACCCCCATGGATAAACATAAATACGGAGCCCGATGGATTTTCGGGGCAGTGTATTCCAATACTTTGGTATGGGTTGCTACCGTACAAGACATCTTCGCCAGAAATACAAGAACCAAGTTTGGTAATTTTATTTACATACGCCCGTGCAAATTCACTCACCTCATCTTGCTCAGGATAATCTTCAGGTTTCATTTTAAGACCCCCTCTCTGTAATAGAATTAAAAACTTTCTCAGAGGTCATAGGTAATGTCCTGATGCGCGCACCAGATGCATTTTGTATTGCGTTAGAAATAGCTGCCGGGACTGTAACAAGGGGTATTTCACCAACACCCTTTGCTCCGTAAGGACCATCGGGCTCTGGATGTTCAACAATTATAGGATTTATCTCATATGGCACATCTAGAGATCCAGGTATTTTGTAATCCATAAGATTAGGGTTAGCTAGACGCCCGCCATCCCATACCATTTCCTCAACAAGAGCGAGGCCTAATCCCTGAACAAAACCTCCTTCGATTTGCCCCTCAACAAGTTGAGGATTTATAGCCTTTCCCACATCTGTTGCTGTCCAAGCCTGAACTACTTTGGTTTGACCGGTTCTCTTATCAACTTCAATTTCTACAAGTGTAGCATTAAATGCATAAACACCAATTTGAGAAAATGGGACCCCTGACACAACAGCACGTTTGGGATCTACACTAGGATTATCATAGACTAGAGAATTTGAACCAATAATTGGACCACCAACGCCCCAGTGAGTGTACTTGGAAACTTCAAAAAATGATACATCTCGGCCTGGAACTCCCTTTATTCCAGCTCTTCCACCAGGCAGTAACTCAATATCTTCAGCAGAGCATTCTAACATTTCTGATACAGCCTGCTTAATCTGTTTTTCAGCCTCCTTCGAGGCACCTACAACTGCTCGCCCAGTAGTATAAGTAACCCGACTAGCTGTGGTTCCCCAGTTGAACGGCGATCCATCAGTGTCAGGGCTGGACAACGCAACATTCTCTATAGGTACCTGAAGAGACTCAGCACAGATCTGGGACAAAACCGTATCAGACCCCTGACCTATATCAGTGGCCCCCGTATTAAGAGAAACGGTGCCATCCTCCAGCAACCTCACTATAGCTCCAGTTCCTAAAAGCCCACTAATATGGCCGCCGATAGCTATTCCAAATCCGCGATATTTTGAACCAGACGATGTCGGGTCATCAGTCTTGCGATTACCCAAATTTGACATTTCTTTGACCTTACTTATACACTCGTCTAAACCGTTTGACTCCACAACTTGTCCACCAAACCACCTATCGCCACTTTTCATGGTATTTTTAAGACGGATTTCAACGGGATCCATTTCCAATTTGTCAGCAATTTCATCAATTTGACTTTCTGTAGCAAAATTTATTTGTGGATTACCAAAACCACGAAAAGCTGCAAATCGTAAACGGTTTGTATAAACTACTCTGCCCTCGGCCCTAGTATTCGGGATATTATAAGGGCCCCTTGCACACATTAAACTATATCCTAGAACCCCTGGGCTATCATCAGCATAAGCACCCCCGTCCATTAAAATATTTACGTCCCTAGCTATAAAGGTTCCATCATTTTTAACTCCTGTTTTACACCTGATAAATGAGGGATGACGTGCGCGCACAATTTCAAAGTCCTCTTCGCGACTCAAAATTAGTTTCACAGGTAGGCCCGTCTCTAAAGCCAATTTTACGACAATTGGCTGGACATGAGCCTCCATCTTATTTCCAAAACCCGCTCCAACTTTGGGAGTAAGGCACCTTAATTTTGACATAGGCAAGCCAAGTGTTTCACAAACATTTGCTTGAACACGAAAAACCGACTGGTTAGCTGACCAAAGTTCAACACGTCCATTTCCATCAATATCAGCTAGAGCACCACAGGTTTCAATAGGTAGGTGATTTTGTGCCTGGGTTTCATAAATATTTTCGACAATCAAATCACAGTCATCCCAAGCAGACTCTACATCTCCCTCAGACATCTTGGTCTCAGACATGACGTTACCATATGATATAGCATCAAATATTTTAATATAATCATTCAGGTTTTCGTGAATAATTGGCGCATCATCAGCAATTGCATCGTGCATATTAAGAACAGCTGGTAATTCCTTATATTTTACATTAATGAGACCTACTGCATTTCGTGCTATTTCAGGGGTTGTAGCTGCAACAGCAGCAACTGGCTCTCCGAGGTATCTGACCTTATCTTTGGCTAAGGCCCCCTCGTCCTTTATAAACGGGCCCATGTATGCCCTATCAAAATTATCACCTGTAATTATCGCCTTGACCCCATTGAGAGCCATCGCACTCTCAATATTATATGATACAATTTCAGCATGAGGAAAAGGACTTTGTAATATTGCTCCAAAGAGCATATTTGGTCGCTTTAGGTCCGCTATATAACTGGCCTTACCTAATACTTTCTCTGCCGCTTCAACTTTATTTGGTGAGGCACCTACGCCTCCAGCAATCTCCGGTGTGATCCTATTCATTATGCTAATTCCTCTGAATTTAAAGATCGTGAAGCTTCCAGTGTTGCATCAATAATCTTTTTATAACCAGAACAACGACAAAGATTGCCCGAGATTGCCTCCCTGACTTCATCAATTGTGGGGTTAGGAACCTTATCGAGAAGAGCTTTGATTGTAATTAACATACCACTAATACAAAACCCACATTGGACGGCCCCATTTTCAGAAAATGCATTCTGTAAATTTGAGAGATTTCGGTCGATAGCTAAACCCTCAACTGTAGTGACTTCAGAAGAGTTGCAAAAACCTGCAACGGTTAAACAACTCCTCACAGGTACGCCATCTTTGATTACTGTGCAAGCTCCACAAACACCCTGATTACAGCCACGCTTTGTTCCTGTTAGATCTAGCTGATCACGCAGTAGGGTTAGTAATGTTTCGGAACCTGAAACTGTCGCATCATAGTTTTCGCCATTGATTTTTAGCTCAATTAATTTTTTAGAACTCATGTAGGTCTAGCCTCCAAAAGTTTTTTCTGTGCGTTCTGCACAGCACAGATTACAAGTTGTGGAACCAACTTGCGCCTATAATCTGCGGTTCCACGCACATCATCAGTGGGGTCACAAGCATCTGCTAATTCTTTTCCCGCTTTCAATAATAAAGTTTCGGAAAGATCCGAACCCTCAAGTCGTTTTTCCACATCTACAAGTCTTACTGGCATTGGCCCACAAGCGCCTACTGCAAGTTTTATGCTGTTACATGTCTTACCGTTCATAGTTAAAATAATATTTACTGAAGCTGTAGCATAGTCACCTTCAACCCTCGCAAATTTTTCATGATGACCGATAGCTAGTTTGCTGGGCTTTGGTAAATATAAAGCGCTAATAATTTCCCCAGGTTTGAGTACAGTCTTATACCAGTCAACAAAAAAGTCTGTTATTGGAAGACGACTCACCCCCCCACTCGCTGTTATTTCTATCTCAGCATCTGCGGCAAACAAAGCAGGTATATAATCTGCAGCTGGATCTGCAAAAGCCACGGCCCCCCCCATAGTACCCATGTTACGAACTGTCGGATTTGCAATTTTTTGGGCAGCGTCTTTTAGCCCAGACAGCCCACCAATTAGTAGATCCGACTGGGCTGTTTCTGCATGACGGGATAATGCACCAATCTTAATTTCTCCGCTAGAGTTTCTACTTATTCCAGAGAGCTCAGCTAAATCCTTCAGGTTCACTAAACCTACTGGATCAATTAGATTTGCGTTTAACATTGCAACCAGGGTTGCCCCCCCGGCAATAGGGACCCTGGCTGGATTTGCGACTAACATTTCAATTGCATCACTAACAGAAGAAGGATTTAACAATATATCAGTATGATTAAAATTTTGTGGGTCTTTTTTTACAATATTTGATTGGCCGAAAGGCATTACTCTAAACATGCCTAAAAATTCTATTATTTTACGCCATATTGATGTTTTAGGTAAGATAATAGGTTTGGTACTTGCCTCAGCATAACCAGTTTCTATAGCTCTACCAAAATTAGCAGCAAATTCATCTGCCATTTTTAAAGCCGATTTTTTAATTATACCTAGTCCATATTTACCGAGCCTACCCGATATTGTAACCTCAGACGAAAATTCCAACTTTGTTTTTTGTTCCGAAATAGCCCTCAAGCTTAAAATATTTTCAGAGGAAATTATGCTCGCTTGAGTTCCCTCCTGACCTGTGGTGCGAGAGTGTAGCTCTGAATTCTCTATCTCTTTTGTGACTTCAACATTAAGATTAAAACTGGCCCTTATTATTCCGATAGTGACCAATACGTCGGCTCTAAAATTTTTTTCGTCCAATTGTTCAACATTTTGGCAACCTGGAATACACCCAGCCATTAAGTTTGGATCCTTGATTTTTGCCCAAACAAAATCTGCGGGTTGATCAACTTCGAAAGAACCCTCTAAACGCATATATTCTCCACTACTTAATTACCAATAAATATTTCACCTTTGTTCTTTAGCCACGATCATTTTTGGATCAACGACTTTACCATCTTCAATAATTAATTTTCCATCTAGTTCTATAGAGCAACTTCTCATAGGAACATCATAGTGCCCTCGCGTTGTTCTATTGCCTCCACCTTGTGTATTTGGTCCAGTAGAAAACAAAAAATTTCCTGGAAAACACCTTGAAGCCGCTCTACTTCTCTCAGGACCATCCCCGTAAAGCGCTATTGAGTCCCACCGAGCTTGAGGGTTCAAGCCCCATCCAAGGTGTGACAAAGCAAATGGGTCTCGGTCTCCGTCAAATTCAACCCCCTCCTCTAACCATTCTCTCATGAGGGTAGCGTCTAAACCACCTTCGATACTAGTAATATGGCCGTCCTCAATTGTAAGCTTTATCTCATCAATAACATACCTGCAGTAAGGCAAAATGATGATATCTCCAGGCTGAATAACTACGGTTCCATGCGAGCTGCCCTCATTTGGGAAGGTGTGAATGTGGCCCACACCCCACTGGTCAAACCGTCCAGGTTCATCGGCCATTCCGTATTGGCTCATCACCGGATACTCTCCAATATCGAAGTGAAGATCTGTACCCGCCTTACTTGTCACACGAACTTTTTTTGTTTTTTCGTAAAGTTTGTGGGCGTAAATTGCGGCTTCTTTCAGCCCAGTCGGTGACTGTAGCTGTTCAAGATCGTCAGGCGCATCAATTACCATCTGCACCCTGATCTTATTATCCATGACAGTTCTCAACCATGAGGAAAAAAGCGGCACATGAAAAATCAAAATCATATCAGAAGCCATCAGTGCTTCTAATGTGCCCTTACATTTTCCTATTGTGGGAACCCCTACTTTTGTCCAACCCGGAACTAAATTGACACACATCTCATATATGTCGGCTCCTATTTCATCCGCGGCAGCAAAGGCCGCCTGAATATATTCTCTTCTAGTGCCTAAATCTGATACTATGGCCACGGTCTCTTCCGGCTTCACGTTGCACAGATCAAATTGCTTTTTAAATAATTTAGCAAGCTTTGCTGGATTTACTTCAAGCGAACGAATATCTGCTTCCATATTAACCCCCTAGGAAAACAAAGAAATATTGGTAAAATACTATCTTTTACTGTTGTGCTCGTGGCTCCACCTTTGCAATCATTTCAGGTACCACATAACTCCCATTTTCAATTATCATGGTATTATCTAAATGAACCGTACAATCCTTCATCGGCAAATCATAGTGTCCCTTTGTTACACGGGTACCTCCACCTTGAGTATTTGGGCCTGTAGAAAAAAGAAAATTACCAGCAAACCCCCTCACCGCCCCATTACTTCGGTCAACGTCATCACCATTTAAAGCAATACAGTCCCATCTACAGTATGGATTTGTACCAAAACCAATATGCGAGATTGCATGTCCATCTCTATCATCAGAAGATCGTTTGTTACTATTTAACCAGTGGTTCATTAAACGGGCGTCAAGTCCACCGTCTATACTAGTAATGTAGCCATCCTCTATAGTCATATGCACTTGATCAACAATATAACGATTATATGGAAGTACAACGATGTCACCAGGTTGAGCCACTACTGTTCCATTTGCCTTACCCTCATTTGGAAAGGTATAACAATGCCCAGCACCCCAATGATCAAAATGCCCNGGCTCGTCTGCAAAACCATATTGGCAAAGAGAAGGGTAGTCTCCGATTTCCGCATAAAAATNTGTTCCTGCNGCATTTGTCACATGCATAGTTTTAGACTTTCCAAGAAATTCAGTTANCGCTTTAGTTGCTCTCTTTACTTCAGGTGTGGACATCTGNCTTTTGAGATCATCTGGATGGTCAACAATCATTTGTACCCGGGTTCCAGTTTCTCGAACTTCATGCATCCATTTGGTAAACAAGGGAACATGCATTGCTAAGATAAGATCTGCCGCTTTTAGTGCCTCNACGCCGCCCTTACATGCACCCACTGTCTCGACTCCTACAGAGGTCCAACTCGGTATCGCATTAACCTTCATCTCATAAATGTTAGCNTTGAATGTATCTGCTGCTGCAAATGCAGCCTCAACATACTCCTTTCTGGTTCCCATATCACTCAATACAACAATAGTCTCTCCAGCTTTGACGTCGCATAACTTAAATTGCTGCCGAAATAAATCTGGCACTTCCCCGGGGTTAGTCAACTGGACTCTAGTCATATTCTCACATCCGATTACCTTGATTATTCTTCCTACTTAAGTTGATAACTACACCAGCAGTATCATTGCCTAGTAGAATCTATTACTCCCTCAATTTTCTATCCATTCTAGAGCAAAACCATCACTNGTATTCAGAATTCTTCCTCCATGTGGACTTGCGAAATGAGCTGGCATAACAATTATGGGCTCATCTGCACATTGCTCCAAAAGCTTAATTCTAGTTTGTCTTGCCATTTCTGGAAGTTCACAGAAACAACTAGACCAGTCTGGTTGATATACCTGAAGTGGATGATGCATAATATCACCAGAAAACACACCCTGATTATCTCCATCACCAATATGCAGTGTCACGTGCCCAGGACTATGACCGGGATTAGGCTTAACAACAATGTTTTGCTCAATCTCATGTATATCTTTAACTAACAACCCCTGCCCAGCCTCTATTATCGGCAGCACACTGTCGTCAAAGGGTCCATCATTGGGGTGTGGGTCAGCCCCAGCGCGGTTTGCAGTATTCCAGTAGTTATAGTCAATTTCTGAAAATAAATACTTCGCGTTTGGAAAAGTTGGAACCCACTTACCATTCTCAAGTTTAGTATTCCAGCCAACATGATCAACATGAAGGTGTGTGCACAGAACAAAATCTATTTCAGAGGGTGTTATACCTGCTGAGCTCAAATTTTCTAAATAATTAGTTTCTAAATTGGCAAAATCGGCCTGCTCCTCCCTGGTCCTCGTTTTGTGATTACCTGCACATGCATCAATAAGAATATTGTGATGTGGTGTCTTTAATAACCAAGAATGTATACTCAAAGGTGAGAGGCCAGTATTAGGATCGAAGTAATTTGGAACCATCCAAGAAAACTGTTTTTTTGCGATCTCAAGGTCTAAGCGAGGTAACAATATTTCTAATGGTATCATAGGAAGGATTTCTTCCACTCGCGTTATATTATATTGGCCAATAGTGATTTGCGAAGTATTTTTCTTACCCATTTTTTTCCCTGTTCTTATTATCATTTTTTATCTGGAGACACTCAAAATACTGTCTTCCTTTAATAATCATAGTAAATGCAATCTCACTAGTATTCAATAATCTATTCATAACTAATATCAGACCACAAAATTATAAGAGGCAAAAAGTGAAAATAAGTTGAGCTAAGAACTATATTCCGCTTAACTCAAGTGCAACCATGAGGATATCGCAAGTGCCTAACGAACCCTTGATCTATTTGAACGGAAAAATTTTGGAGCTACAAGACACCCAGATTTCACCCTTTGATCGAGGCTTCTTATGGGGAGATGGTGTTTATGAAATTACACCATGCTTTGGTAATAAACTTTATAGACTCGAAGACCATATAGATCGTCTCTACCGTTCATTATCCTATGTCAGAATTAACCCTTCGCTCTCTCCTTCTGATATGATTATGGAAACCGAGCGGCTGCTCTCTGAAAACAAGGATAGGTTAGATACCGATAGTATGTACCGAGTTGGACACTGGGTTACGCGCGGCCCAGATGGCCCCTCAATGAAAACAAGTGATGCTGGACCTGCTACCGTTATGATCTTTTTTAAATATATTGACACTGAGACAATAGCCAAAGATCAATCTACCGGTATTAAGCTATCCGTCTCTTCGGTGCGCCGAAATCCACCAGAATGCATTGAACCTCGGGCAAAGGTAACCAGTAAAATAAACCAGATTTTAGCCGAGTTAGATGTAGCTAGCCATGAGGCTCTGCCACTAATGTTAGATCTGAATGGCAACGTGGCAGAAAATTCGTCTTCTAATTTTTTTATCGTCCGCAATGGCTCCATTTGGACACCTCCCGATAGAAACATACTAGAAGGTGTAACCCGTAAAGTCGTGTTTGAAATTTGTGAACGGCTCTCAATTCCATTAATTGAGAGAGACTTTACTATGTATGACGTTGCTCAGGCGGAAGAATTTTTTATAACATCAAGTGCAATATGTGCTATGCCGGTTTGTGAGGTCGATAGCTTTAAACCTAAAAAACCAATACCTGGACCAGTTACAAAAAAATTAATTGAAGCCTTTGCCGCCGAAACGGGCCGAAAATATTCTAAATAAGCCCTCTTATTTTTTAACTCTTATTAAATTTGTTTTACTCAAAAGGGTCCGCCATAACTTCACCAGTTATTTTTTCTGACGACACGTACCGCGGCATCTCGTTCGGCATAGTAACAATTAAATTATTGAACTGTGCTGCCTCTAACGCCTCATAAATTGCATCCTCACTCTCAGCATACCAGTGACAAAAAAAGAAATCATCCTTTCCCATCCAGTGTTGAAGCACCTCTGCCTTCTCTGTTTTAAATAGTGCAAAAAAGTCTGCATCAGTCATTTCTTTGCTTTGCTCAGCGACCTGATCACGAACAGCATCACTCCCCCAGGTATGAGTGCACATAAAATGTTTTTTCTCCATATTTGCCCCAAAATGTAATCGCCTATGAAACTATTTAGAGTACTAATTATAGGAAATGGTACATTAGCTAACAAACATTTTAGTATAAACCCTCAAGCGTTTAACTGCTGTTCAGCTAATTTTGCGCCTTCAGCCCTTGCCCGTATTTTATCAAAAGCCCATTCTCGTGTCGTGGTTAAATCATTACAAAATGGTGAATAACCGCAGCACTCTGATACTCCTGGGGTCACGCCAAGAATATCACTAGCCAAAATTATCCTCTCAGCTATTCTTTTGGGCGTCTCAATATCTTTTGCTAGATGGGAAACAAATCCCAAATAAACGAATTTTCCGTCGATGTATTCCCTTATGCACTCTAAAACATTCTCAAAATTTCCCTCTCCTAAACTGGCCAGGGGTAAGTGAAAATTGCGAATCTTTGACTGCAGTAGCGCTGGATAAACATCCTGATAATTAGAATAATTATGGTTAGTAAAATTGTCTGCCCCGAAACAGGTATGTAGCGTAATTAAATTAAGCTCATTCTCTGTTAGTTGGTCAGCAACACGGTTTATTAAATCAACCATCTCCCTCAAAACAGCCCCAGTTGGGTCTACTTTAAGAGCATAAGTCGCCTCTGTCATATCCATCCCTACTTCTGCGGC
>PBVO01000028.1 GCA_002729015.1 Candidatus Poribacteria bacterium | reverse complement strand
CCACCTAATGCTTCTGGATTCATATCCAGACCAACACAGAGCCAAGACCTGCGCTCATCTGTAAGCGCTTTAAGACGAGAATTGAATGATGACATAGACCGCGAATTTACCAAGTTCATAAAGCAGTCCACAATTCCAATTCATACAATTTTCACAGATATCATTTTATTGATGACAACCCTAAACTTGGCCTATGGAACCAGAGCTTTTTCAGCAAGAACCTACATCAAAGACCCAAGTGATCGCTTCCAGTGGTCCGTTTCAAATAGAGTTCATTGAATATGCGGGGTCCGATGACTATCAGACCCTNATNCAGATNTCTGAATCACTGGTTGAAGAATATGGGCCTGCTGCGAAACTGACACCCAATACGATCCAAACGTATTTTAATAGAGATGGTTGCCTGCCATTCATTGCCAGACACCAGGGAGAGATCATTGGCTATATGATCGGGGTTCCTCTTGATATGTTAGATAAAGAGCCATGGGCACGTCTAGATATCAACTTTGGTAAACATAACACGATATACACCTACGCCTTTGTCGTTCAGAAACAGTACAAGGGAAATGGCTATGCTAAAATGTTAAAACGGGTCTATTTGAACTGGGTAAAAAAACAGCAACATATCCTTTTTGTCACGGGACACGTGAGACAAGGCATCGCCTCAAGATTTATTGGCCAGATAAGGATCATAGATACGATCGAGAACTGGCAGGGAACAGGAAAAACATTTGAATATTATCGTAGAGAGGTAGACCCAGATCTTATATACAAACCAAGATCAGACCCGTAAGAGAATAAACGGGTCTGATCAAATGGTGTAATATCTAAATTATTTTAGAAAGATCATCTTCTTCATACTATGGAACTCATCGGTTTTTATAGTATAGAAATACATACCAGCACTAACCGGTGAACCATTTGCATTTTTTCCATTCCAGTTAACAGTATGATAGCCTGGCATCTGTTTTCCTTTTACTAATACTGATATCTCACGACCCACTATATCATGTACCTTTATTGTAACATCAGTCTCTTTAGGTATATCATAGTTGATCGTGGTCACTGGATTAAATGGGTTTGGATAGTTCTGGTGCAATGCAAAAACAGATGGTATGGTTATACCATTATCATTGCCTAAGACCATCGCACCCACTCGAATTATGATCTGACTGGAGCCTGAGACATTTAACTGATTCACCTCTCTTAGATCTTGAAAGAATAGACCATCACCAAAATTATAACCTATCTCGTATTCATCAGGGATATCGATCAATTCCCATTCTATATGAACAGAATCTTGATTTGAATCTATAAGAAGATCCCATTGTATCCATGAGTCTTGATCAATAGGTCCTTGAAAATCATAAGCAAAACGATCTCCAAGTTCATGTNCCCAATCTGGACGCATTGAAGAGAGAGTAACATAATCATTTCCAGGAGGATTTGGTGCTTTTGCGATATCGTAAGACGCATCAAAACCAAGTGTGGCATCTTCCATCACTCCTAATCGTGTTGTACGATCTATGGCACCATCTACTGTACTTATAAATGGAATGTACCATGATAACTCGTCTCGATCTTGCCTTGATGAACCATTGGAGTCTGAAGGAACGTGGATAGGATAATGGATAGAAACACCACTGTCTACAGCTGACAACCAATATCCATGCCACGGTACAAGCTCTTCCGCCAAGGTATATCCAAGGCTGTCATAAGTATATAACGCATTCACCCATCCCGCAGCAACGGCATCTGAATAACTTAATTCGCTGTCATCTTGTTCAAATAACAGACTATCAACATCAATATCCAGTATAAGANGATTACTGACCAAATTCCATCNTGAAGACAGAGAGCGACTTTGTGAACTGGTCATAGGTGTACCTAACACATCCAGATGAATATCTTCCATGATACCAAGCCAATACCCATTGCCTAGAACAAGACTGCTATCAAGAGTGTATCCATTATCTTCAAACCCATATGTGAACCAGTATNCTTCNACATCATCATCTACATTATCATCCATATGACCTTCATATGGTACTAGAGGAGCACCCCATAGATTCCATCCTGAATTCAAGAANATCGAAAGACTATCACCGGCAAAAGCAAAGGCATGATCACTAGCCTCAAATACTGAGTTGCCTGCGTAGTCCCTCACTTCAACCCCAAACATAGCATTATAAANAACTGTTGTATCTGGAACGACCCATGAAAGTGACTCATTATATCCGGACCAATCACTGACCANGTGATATGTTTCTCCATTATCTAATGAGAAATATGTATGAACTGAGTCGATTCCATTTCCATCGCCAAGAGCCCATGAGAATAGGTGAGTCGAATCACTCAATAGTATCTGTGGCCCACTAGTATTNNGATCGAGAGCAAGGGTCGGAGATGTTGTATCACCAATACTGATGCGAAAACTGTAAATACTATCTGCAATAATATTGAATCCAAACCAAGAACTATCCGCAAGATATGCCCTATCTCCAGATTGAAGATGTTCGATCATTATGGGCACTTCTGGTACATCAACCATATCAAAAACAAATACTGCCGAGTCACTAACATTTGATGTGATATCGATATTCCAGACATGCATAGTATCACTCAGGTCAATATTACCCCTTATATCCTGAGTGAGATCAGAGCCAAGCTCAAGCTCCCAATCTGGATGCGGGAAGTACATCGTCAGATAACTGCCTGGCGGCGTCGGAGGTTCAAAGATATCAAAAGACTCATCAAAGTCAGATGAGGCACTATCTGCTGTTCCTAAGAAGTTATAGAGGTCATTTTGACTTCCCATTAAGGTCCCTCTAAAATTTATGAACCAGTTAAGATCTGTTGCATTAACCATAGACTCAGGGGTAGGATTACTTTCATTTCCTGCCTCATCTACAGCTGTTATTCTGTAATAAGCAGGTACCTGACCCGCGCTGGTATCCGTGAAGTTGTCTTCTGAGACTTGCGCTATTATCTCACCATTTCGGTAGACATTATAGTACATGAAATTTGATTCTGTAACTTCAGACCACTCAAGCTCAACACCATCATTAACAATACTTGCGAGTAGGTCACTAGGTGCTTGAGGGGGTACGTTATCAACTGAATACCCACTATCAACAGGGCTCACATAGTATACTGATGGATCAACCGTGTGCGCGTAGATCTTGAACCTTGACCAATTGATACCATCACTTGTTGAGTCACCAAATGTGCTAGCAAGAAATACATAAGAATCACTTTGGCTTGCCATGGATGTATTAATGTTGATCCACTCATCATTATACTCTTCCCACAGGCTATATTGGGTGATTGTTGTACCAACAGGGCCATCCCAACCACTTGGTGCCCAGCGTAAAAGGACCTGGCCACCCTGATCATCAGGAATATCCTCTATTGAAGTAATGATGGGACGCTCATCATACACATCAATGTAATCCAAGCGCGTTGTGGTATCACTGTTAACGGGTCCATATGCCATTAGGGTGACACCATAGAGACCAGGGGTCTCAAAAGTATGGAGCGGGCTCAACTGATCTGAACTACCTCCATCGGTAAAATTCCAACGGACCGAGTCCAAACTTCCAATGGTTTCATTTACAAAAGCCACCTCNTGCGGCGCAACNCCTACCAAAGGGACACCAGAAAAATCAGCAACTACCGCTTCTGGCGGTAATACAGTGATGTATGAGTTCTGGACCGCAATATCAGTTCCATAGGTATTGGANGCACTAAATGTGACAGTATATGATCCAGCCTCTGTATAAGTATGAACCGGATCAAGTTCCGTGCTGGTATTACCATCTCCAAAGTCCCATGCAACAGAGNTAGCACCATTTAAAACAGTAGATGAAAAACTTACNGTAAGAGGTGTGAGCCCCGAGGTTGGCTCTCCTANAAAGGAAGCAATGGGTGGTAGAGAGGGTGATGTCACCGTAATATAATCACTCTCAATTTGTGTATCTTCTCCGCCTGGCCCGGTCACGGTGAGACTTACTGAATAAACACCTTCAGCATTATAAAGGTGAACCGGNCTNGTGGAGGTAGAGGTNTTNCCATCACCAAAGTTCCAACTGTATCCGGTTATAGCCCCGGTACTCGTGCTAGTGAACTCTACAAATAGTGGGTAAGCACCACTAGTAGAGGATACAGTGAATCCTGCAGAAGGAGCAGGTATATCGCCAAGGTCACCCTGATGATAATAGCTAAGTCCTATATCAGCAATAGTTCCATCAGGATCGTACAATAAAGGATCAGGGTTTCCAGCATCTAGGCAAGGAGAATCTGAACCTATTTCCTCAGTGTAGGATTCGTATTGAAGAAATTCTGGTAAACCAATAAAATCTTGATTTGCGTAAACTTCACTGTAATGCCAGCCTTGAGCACTATACCCTTCAAATCTCAATTGATTAAAAACATATCCATAACTATCATAGAGATCATAAATATTCAATGAGACAGACCAACTAGTTGTACTTACGGTGCCCTCACGTAACTGCCAACTGAATGGGCCATCAGTATAATAATCTTCCCAGAGAATGTAATAGGTTTGACCCGCAGTACATGAGAAAGACACTTCGGACCCACCCCAATAGTGTAAATTTCCAACACCATCATCATTTTGAATAATCGGATCATCAGAATCACATTCCTCATAAACAAGTAAATAAGTATCCTGATCGTTACCCTGTAGATCAGAAGAAATAAAAATTGACTCATTACTCACCGCTGTATACTCAAACCATTGTGCATACCCACTGCCTTCATTAATGCCTATGACCGGTTCCAAGGCTATAGTACAAGAATCACCATAGTAGTAGCAACTGCCATCATAGCCAGTAGCGTCTGGATCATAGTTGATCGCATCAGGATCGGTACAGCCCCAAACCACATCTTCTCCAAATTCTTGAACGAATTGGAACTCACCAAAGCTGCTATAATCACTAACGCTCCAGCTTACAAGTGTATTCCCATCCGATCCAGTAACAACGCCTGAAATACCTCCATCACCATATGTGTCCCAGCAGTCCACACTATAACTTCCAACCTCTAATTCAAGCATCACCTGCTGGTTCTCATAGTTATCACTGAAGGTTTGATTATCTTCATAATAATAGCTTTCGGTCTGATAATCGTAAACATTCCAAGAGGCTTCTCCTGGCCAGCTGTCTACTGTTACACTTATTGTAACATCAGCAGTTCTTGAATTAAGAGGGTTACTAAAACCAATATTGTTATTAAGCAACGCCGCCCTTCTATTTGCAGGAGATATCTTTACATATTGCTGGTTAGTAAAGTTAGCTATATCACTACCAGACGTTATCTTTTCAAGACCATTCTTTATTCTATACTTGGGGTCATTATCTGGATCCTGTATTCCCATTAGATGGTCAGGCTCAACTGTATCCAAACCAGATTCAGAAGCGTCTACTTCAATACCTGGAACAACATAAGTAGATTGAGAGAACCTTGAACCTGTTGCATCTATGATCTCAGGTTCCATATAGTAATTTTGATACCAATAATATGCGTCATCATAAATTAATCCTAAATGTGCTGACATCTGACTCAACTCACCCCATGATTCCGGTTTATTATAAGATAAATAAAGAATAGAATCAGAATAGCTGTATGACCATTGGACGGTAGAATCAGCGGTAGGAGTAAAAAGGGGATTTTGAAAAAGATTCATATAGGTGTCGGTTGAATCTCCATTAGCATTGATGGTCAAGATCTCTCCCAACCCAGGAGGGCCATTGTCGGCATTATCAGGATATTGGTAAACCCTTTCATTATCATATAAAATATTATAACTATAGTCCATGTTTATAAATGACTCACTATTATTTATAGCATATCGATTTTCCATAACTATGTTTTGCTGGAATACAGTATTTGATGAAGTCTGACCTGGTAAAAAAGCCTCACTGAATCCTTTTATTAAATTATTCCTAATTATATTGTTGCCATAAGATTTGATACCATATCCATCAATATAACCACCACCATGGGTTACTTTATTATTGCGAAAAATATTTACATTATCATCAAATGCTATAAGATATGCAGCAGTACTCCAACCAGTAATCTCAAAAGTATTATCATATACCAGCACAGTATCGATCTCATAATCCTGTTGATTACTTAGGTAAAGGCTATACATCCTACCTTTAGCATAATTCCCATATATATCATATCTACTTTTAAAATGATATGCTTCATCATAATGATCTACACCAACAACACTAAAAATGCAATATTCATAACTATAGTCTGTTCTATTATTAATTATTTGGTTATTTGATATAATAGCATTCGGTGCATGGTAAACAGCTACAGCATCGTTATCACCATATTCATCGACATGATTATCAGAGAAATCAACCGTCCAATACCTTGAATAGAAGATTCCATTATTGGCATGATGTAAATAAGAGTTGAGTACCTTGACATTGCCATTTTCATAATCCTCAATTTCGTTATAGAAGCTTAACATGCGATGCTCGTTCGATCCGCCACCATAACCAATGTTACAGTATTGAAAAATAGCTCTTCGATTAAGATCATGGTCATAAGCATAATCAAAAATGATACCATCCCAATCATTACTTTCTTTGACCGCCCTTCCCGATGTGATATAAATAGAATCTTGTTCAGTACCAACTGCAATTAGTGATCCTTGAACTTCCATTTTATAATCGCCCATAAATAGGACACTGGTTCCCGGTTCTATGACAAGAGAATCTCCTTCCTCTATCTGGATATCACCGATGACCCTGTATTGGTAATTACTGTACCAGATACCATTTGTCCTACCAGCCACTTCTATTAAGGAACCAGCCTGAAGGGTCACATCATCGATTGTATAACTATCTCCACCCCATGAAAAACTACCAGGCCAGGTATAAGGTATGTATCCTGTCTTTGAAAAATGAACCGTATATACGCCATCAGTCAGACCTGCATTATAAGAACCATCGGCATTTGAATAGACACTATCTGTTGTTGCAGAGCTGGATTCTGACTGAAATAAGATCTTTACACCACTATGATCACTAGTCTGATCACTTAGGTATACATTCCCAGAGACGGTGGCCATACGGGTATCGGCTAAAACAATAGAATAGCAAAAACTAAGTAATAGAATAAAATAACGATATCTCATAATAATCTCCTTGAATTATGAATTAAACTATAATGCTGGCATGCAGTAGAAATTAATTTAGTATATTATTTTTTAAATTCGTAGCAATCTTATTGAGCTGCGTGACCACCATCACGATAGAAAATACGTATGCTATTTGATGAATCTTAAAAGGCAGACTTTAAAGAAACTTGCAGACCTTCTATTCATTTATTATCATTCTTCATCATTAAAAAAATGATCTATCGATTCTTGTGGGGGTGGGGATGTGAGCAGGCTCCCTGCTACTAGTGCTATGATAGAAAAACCAGCTGCGGGATAGGTCAACTCTTGTAAGAATGGATGCATCGCAGTGAATCCAGACCAAGAAGGTAAGAAATAGGACCATATAATGGTAACGGAGGCCCCGGTTATAATGGATGCAACTGCCCCCTCTTTTGTAGCCCGCTTCCATAGAAAAGCTGCAAGCAGTGCAGGTGTGATGGACGTTCCATAGATATTATATGCTGTGAATGCAGCATTCAAAACTGTTTTGAACTGGCTCACTAGTAGAAAAGCGATCAGTCCAAGGATCAATACCAGACCGCGGCTGATAAGTAGGATCTGTTTTTCAGTTGCTGTTGTATTGATATAACGAGAATATACATCTCTGGTCAGATTGGTAGCTGGGATCAATAAGAAAGAATCCGCAGTGGAAACAATGATCGCCATCATAGTAGATACCAATAAAAGACCTAAGATCAGTGGCAGCCCCGCATATCTTGCGATCGCAGGTATTACTGACTCACTTCCTGACTGCCTAGCTTCCAATAGAGCACCCGGGTCCATGAGCCCT